>JBEKJP010000033.1:0-82731 GCA_050011155.1 Streptosporangiaceae bacterium | reverse complement strand
GAACAGTGAGCACCCGGGCGTGCCGAACCGCGTCTCCGTGCCTTCGGCGGCCCCGTGTGCGAGCTGCGGCGCGATTCCGGCGGTGCCCATGTGCATCTCGAAGAAGCTGATCCCGCCGACGGCGGCCGCCCAGATGATCACCATCGCGGCGACCAGCGCGTAACCCTGCTTGTTGTCGCCGACCATCTTGCCGAACGCGCGCGGCGTGGCGAACGGGATCAGCAGCAGGAGGAAGATCTCGAAGATGTTGGTGAACGGGTTCGGGTTCTCGAACGGGTGGGCCGAGTTGACGTTGAACCAGCCGCCGCCGTTGTTGCCCATGTCCTTGATGACTTCCTGCGACGCCACCGTCCCGCCGGGGATGGTCTGGTGGGCGCCGGCCAGGGTGGTGATCGTGTGGTACGAGGCGAGGTTCTCAATCGCCCCGCCGGCCACCAGGACCAGCGCGCCGACCACGGCCAGCGGCAGCAGCAACCGCAGCACGCAACGGGTCAGGTCGACCCAGAAGTTGCCGAGCCGGTCGGTCTTGGACCGGGTGAACCCGCGGATCAAGGCGATCGCCACCACCAGGCCGACCGCGGCCGACATGAACTGCTGCACCATGAGCCCGGCCATCTGGGTCAGGTAGCCCATGGTGGCTTCACCGGCGTAGTTCTGCCAGTTGGTGTTGGTGGTGAAGGAGACGGCGGTGTTCCACGCGGTATCCGGCGTGACGTTGGCCATCCCGATCGACCAGAACAGCCAGTGCTGCGTCCGCTCGATCAGGTACACGAACAGCACGCTGACGAACGAGAACGCGAGCATGGAGCGTACGTAGACGCTCCACCTCATGTCCGCTTCCGAGTCGATCCCGCACAGCTTGTAGATGCCGCGCTCGACCCGCCAGTGTTCCTTGGCGGTGAAGATGCGCGCGATGTAGTTCCCGAGCGGCACGTAGCATGCCGCCAGCGCCGCGACGAGCAGCGCGACCTGCAGCCAGCCGGCTGCTGCGGAATTCATCAGAACCTCTCAGGCAGTATGAGGGCCACGAACAGGTAGATCGTCAGCAGCACGCCGCCGATCAGCCCGATCCAGTTCTCAGCGCTCAAAGCGCTCGACCCCCTTCACGATGAGGATGAGCACGGCGAAGACGACGATCGTCAGGCCGACGTAAAGCAGGTCCGACACGGTGACTCCTAGGGGATATACCGTCTCTCGGCGGAGACCGCCCAGCCTGTTCCAGGCCTGGGCACGTCTGTAGTCAACGCCGAGGAATCGCCGGGAAAAAGGGTCCTTGCATGACCCATGCGGCGGCTCTTGGGTTCCTAACGGAACCCATGCGCTATGCACACGGCGTGCTGGCGTGAAAACGGACCGGAGTCGGGGGTCAGGAGAGGTCAGGGACGTCGGAGCTGAGGGCGTGCCGCCAGTGCCACGACCGCAGGCCGTGGCCCATCTCTTCCATCAGCCGCGAGGGCGGGACGGCCAGCACCGGGCAGTGCGCGTGGGCCAGGCAGTACCGGCTCACCGAGCGGCCGAAGAGACGGCCCATCCCGGCTCGCCGCCCGGTCCCGATGATGAGCAGGTCATCCGGCTGATCAGCCACTTCGACCAGCACCGGCCCGGTCTCGCCGCGGACCGCCCGCGACTCCACCTGCAGGTCGGCGGGAACCCCGCCCAGGCCGTCGTTGAAGGCGCCCCACAGCCGCTCCCACGCGGCCTCGCGCCAGATCTTGCGCAGGTAGGGCGAGGAATTCCGGCGCTCGGCCAGGTCGCCCCCGGGCGGGGTCCAGGCGGTGACCGCCATCAGCGGGACACGCCGCTCCCTGGCCTCATCCGCCGCGTATCGTAGCGCTTGCAGGCTCCCTAGAGACCCATGCACGCCAACAATGATCCGACGCACCGCGGGCACTACAACTCGCCTCCCGAAACACCCCGGACGCCATACTCCTGAGCCGGCGCCCGGTGACCGCTTACCCTTCCATTTAACGTCCATTCGCCCGGCGCGGCTCAATTCCTGGCGGGTTCCTAACGGGAAACGGGGCGTGGCATACGCCGCACCATCGCCGCTAGCCTTAGTCGCCGCGGACGCCGAGTTCGTCGATCCGGGAGAGCATCTCGGCCGGGTCGGCGTAGACCCGGTACGCCCCCGCCCGCTCGAGTTCTTCCCGGCCGTACCCGCCGGACATCAGCCCGACCCCGAGCGCCCCCGCCCGGCGCGCCGCGAGCAGGTCCCACACGCTGTCGCCGACCACCATCGCGTACCGCGGATCCACCCCGAGCTCGGCCGCCGCGGCCAGGAACAGGTCGGGATCCGGCTTGGCGTGCCGGACCAGGTCCCTGGTGATCATCGGGGTGTCCTCGGGCAGTCCGAGCAGGCTGAGCGCGGGCCGGGCCGTGGCCGCCCGGCCGCTGGTCGCGATGGCCCACCTGACCCCCGCGCCGGTCAGCGTGGCCAGCAGCTCACGCGCCCCGGGCAGCGCCGTGACCGAGTCCATCTGCGCCCGGTACTCCGCCGCGTGCGCCTGCTGCAGCTGCTCGATGTCCTCCCGGGACAGCGATGCCCCCGTCTCCCGCAGCAGCGCGGACACGAACAGCCCGCCGCTCATCCCGATCCGCCGGTGGATCCGCCACACCGACAGGTCGATGCCGATCCGGGTCAGCGCCGTCCGCCAGGCGATGACGTGCTGGTAGACGCTGTCGATCAGCGTCCCGTCCAGGTCGAACAGGAAGGCGGGGACCGGCGGGTCGGTATAACTCGCAGCAAGGGCCATGCCCCCCAGTCTGCCGTCACACGCCGCTGACCGAGACCACGCCGTCCAAGGTGCCCAGGTAGGCGTGGCGGCCGGTCATCGACATCGACGAGAAGTGCGGCAGCGGCGTGCCCAGGCTCAGCGAGGCCCGGACCGCCCCGGTCGCCTGATCGAGCTGGTAGAGCGTCCCCGCCTTCCAGTCGGTGACCCAGACCGCCCCGCCGCCGATGACCGGCGAGCCCCAGGCGTTGCCCGGACCGCGCCACCGCACGCGGATCTTGCTGCCCGCGGTGCTGACCGCCGCGAGGCCGCCCTGCTCGCACGGCTCGTACACGGTGCCGCCCTGCACCGCGGCCGTGCCGAACGCGGGGCAGACCTGGGCCTGGGCGACCTGGCCGCCGACGCCGCCGAGATGGGCCGCGCTGACCAGGTACGCGGTGCCGCTCTTGCCGTCCGCGAGCAGCATCCCGCCCGGCAGCAGGGCGGGCTGGGTGGAGCCGAGGTCGAGGTCGTTGTCGTTGTCGTGGCGCCAGCTCGACGGCGCGAAGACGCCGGTCCGGTGCAGGTCAGGAGACAAGGCGGTCACCGAGTCGCTGTCGTCGAAGCTGGTGCTCGACTCGGAGCCGTTGCCCACGCTGACGTAGAGGGTGCCGTCCGGGCCCGTGACCGGGCCGCCGGGGGCCCAGATGGCCCCCTCGCGCGCGGTCGGGACCGTATAGGAGATGACCGGCCCGCTGCCGCTGACCGGGACGCCCACCACCGAGCCCCGGTAGGGCCCGCAGTCCCCGGCCAGCCCGCCGAACGCCACGTAGACCCGCCCGTCCTGCAGCGTGAGCGCGGGCCGCTGCTGGTCATACCGCGGCTGCCCGTCCGGCGCCACGATGTCGCGTTCGACCTCGAGGCGTCCGTCCGTGACCGAGATCCCGACTAGCACGTGGTGGTACCCCGAGGTCTCCGCCACGGCGTAGACGATTCCGCTGTCCTGGTCGTAGACCGGCGTGCCGGTGATGCCGAGCGGGTCGATGTTGCCGCATGGCAGCTGGGACAGCGGCACCGGGGTGCCGACGTGCGTGCGCCACCGGACCTTGCCGGTCGCCTGGTCGAGTGCGTAGAGCGAGTCGTCCTCCGTGGCCACGATCGCCATGCTGCCGATCAGCAGCGGCTGCCCGTAGACCGCGCCGTCCAGGTGGACCCGCCAGCCGACCTTCAGCGATCCGGACCCGCCAGGCACGGCTACCCCGGTGGCGACATCACTGCGGGCGAAGTCCCGTCCGAAGGTGGGCCAGACCGCGGCGGGGTGATCCCCGCCGGCGGGCGCCGGGCTCAGCGTCCGGGTCGACGGCGCCGGCCCGGACGAGGTGCCGCCCGGCGAGTTCGAACAGCCCGCCGCCACGGCCAGCAGGCCGGCCACGAAGGCCGCGCGGCTCAGGATCCCGCGTCCGTGTCTCATCCGCATCTCCCCAGTCTGCTCCGTGTCCAGTCTGCTCCGTGTCCCGTCTGCTCTGGCCCGCCGGCCGGTCCCGGTTCGCCTATCCCACCCTGGCATCATGGAAAAGATGCCTGATGCTAACTCCGTGCCCGTAATAGACACGTTCGTCGCGATCGGGGACAGCTTCACCGAAGGACTCGAGGATCAGGCTCCGGGCGGCGGGTTCCGCGGCTGGGCCGACATGGTGGCCGCCGCCCTGGCCGCGCAGCGGCCCGGTTTCCGGTACGCCAACCTGGCCATCCGCGGGAAGCTGCTCGGCGAGGTCGTCGCCGAGCAGGTCCCCAGCGCCGTCGAGCTGGCTCCCGACCTGGTCAGCCTGGCCGCGGGCGGCAACGACATCCTGCGCGGCTCCGACGTGGACACGCTGGCCGCGGATTTCGAGCCGGCCGTGGCCAAGCTGCAGGCGGCGGGCTGCCGGGTGCTCATCTTCACCGGCTTCGACCCGCGCATGTTCCCGGTCATCCGCCTGCTCCGCGGCCGGATCGCCGCCTACAACATGCACCTGCGCGGCATCGCCGACGACTACGGCTGCGACCTCGTCGACCTGTGGTCCATGCGCGCCCTCAAGGACCCCCGCGCCTGGAGCCCAGACCGCCTGCACCTCACCACCCAAGGCCACCAGCAAGTAGCCCAGCGCGCCTGCGAGGTCCTCGGCATCCCGCTCCCGGCCGACTGGCCAGCACCCCCGCCCCCCGCACCGCTCCCAGCCCCCGCGCCAGACCGGCCCACACGGTTCAGCTCCCCGCGGCTCAGCTCTCCGCAACTCAGCTCGCCCTGGCTGGCCGCCCGCCGCCAGGACGCCCGCTGGGTCCGCGAGTACGCGGGCCCCTGGCTGCGCCGCCGCCTGACCGGCGCCTCCAGCGGCACCGGCGTCCCGCCTAAGCGCCCCGACCTCCTCCCACCCTGAACCTCCTGTCCCGGAAGCACCCGCTGGCCACCTCTCCGGCTGCCCATCTGGCCGACCGCGCCTGAATAGTCCTGCCTGACTAGCGTGGCTGACTCGAACTAACTGTCTTACCTCTGTTCACTCCAAAATCGGTCAGCTGACCGATGTCTCCCCCTGCACACTTGCAGGACTGTTTCCCGTACAAATCAGCACAGGCACGTCCGTGCGGTTCTTTCCTTCCTTTCTTTCTTTCTTCTTTTCGGTGACGCGGCATCACCGTCCCCTGTCAGGCCTATGCCTGAAGAGAGGATCCAGCGATGCCACGCAGGTTCATCCGGGCCGTCCGCGCCGCGCAGATAGCCGGCGCCGCGGTGGCCATCGTCGTCCTGGCGATCTTGTTCTTGCCGCGTGGCTCGGGCGGGGGAGACCCCGCCCGGGCCGACGTGGAACAGCCGGACGTGACGGTCGCGGTGGTCCCGGCCGCCGACTCGGCCGGCTTCTTCGTCGCCCTGCACCAGGGCCTGTTTACCGCGCAGGGCCTGCACGTCACCTTCAAGCCCGCGGTCAGCTCCGCTACCGTCATCAACGCCCAGGCGGCCGATCAGCCCAGCGACCGGGTCGACATCTCCTGCGGTAACTACGTCAGCTACCTCCAGGCACAGGAGAACTACGACGAGGGCGACCGGTCCTCCGCGGCGAACGACTCCATGGTCTCCGCCAACCTGGACATCTTCGCCGAGGGTTCGGTGATGGGCCCCAACGCCCAGGGCCTGTACGTGTTGCCGGGCTCGCGGATCAGGTCGCTGGACGACCTGCGCGGCCAGACCATCGGGGTGAACGCACCCGGGAACATCCTGTACCTGCTGACCGCTTCGGTGCTAGCCGACCACGGGCTGCGCGCGTCGCAGGCGCACTTCGCCTACTATCCGCTGCCGGAGATGGCCGCGATGCTCAAGGCCGGGAAGATCGACGCGGCGGTGCTGCCCGAGCCGTTCGCCAGCCAGGCTGAGCAGTCGATGGGCGTCAGCCTGCTGGCCGACCTGGACCAGGGGGCTACCTCCGCGTTCCCGGTGCAGGGCTGCGCGGTTACCCGCCAGTGGGCGGCGCAGCACCCGAAGACGCTGGCCGCCTTCCGGTCCGCGTTCGAGCAGGGCCAGCAGATCGCCGACACCAGCCGGTCCGCCGTGGAGCAGGCGATGGAGGCGCTGCCCAAGCCGCTCGCGGTCACCCCGGTAACCGCGGCGGTGATGGCGCTGGACAGCTACCCGGTCGGGCCGGTCGACGCGGTGCGCATCCAGCGGGTCGCCGACGTGATGCGGCAGTTCCTCGGCTTCCCCGACTTCAACGCCCGGGCCATGATCGGCGGCTGAGGAGAGCACTGAAAAGATAAGGCCATGAACGGCACGAGCATGGTCCGCCCGCCGAGCAGCCGTCTGGCCGAGGGCATCGTCACCCACATCAGCCGCACCGCGGTCGACGTGGACCTGGCCCGCGAGCAGCACACGGCCTACGCTGGCGCGCTGGCGGCCAGCGGCTGGAAGGTCGAGCGAGTCGCGGCGGCCGAGGACTGCCCGGACTCGGTCTTCGTCGAGGACGCCGTCGTCGTCGTGGCCGGCCTGGCCGTCCTCACCCGGCCGGGCGCGCCGCCGCGGCGGTCGGAGGTCGACGGCGTCGCCCGGGCGGTCGAGGCGCTCGGCCTGCGTACCGCCCGGATCGAGGCGCCCGGGACCCTGGACGGCGGCGACGTGCTGCAGGCCGGGACCACGGTCTACGTGGGCCGCGGCGGCCGGACCAACGGCGCGGGCATCCGCCAGCTGCGCGCGCTGCTCGCCCCGCTGGGCCGCACCGTGATCGGCGTCCCGCTGGGGGAGGTGCTGCACCTGAAGTCCGCGGTGACCGCGCTGCCGGACGGCACCTTCCTGCTGCTGCCCGACCTGGTCCCGGCCGGGCTGTTCCCCGCCGTGCGCCCGGTCACGGAAGAGTCCGGCTGCCACGTCGTCCCGCTGGGCGGCGACCGCGTGCTGATCGCCGCGTCCGCCCCCCGGACCGCGGAACTCCTCGACGACCTGGGCTTCACCCCGGTCGTGGTGGACATCAGCGAGTTCGAGAAGCTCGAAGGCTGCGTCACCTGCCTGAGCGTTCTCGTCCCCGGCTAACCGACCAGGTCGGCCAGGACCTCCTCGATCCGGTCGAGCGACGCGGCGATCCACGGCAGCGAGCACGGGTCGGCCGAGTTCAGCGCGGCGTGCCGCTCGGGGTCGGATTCGCCGTACAGCAGGCTCGTCGCCACCCGCAGCCGCAGCCGCCCGCTCTCCTCGCCGAACGCGCTGCCCGGCAGCACCCCGACGCCGTAGTCGCGCAGCAGCACCTCGGCCAGGCCATCGTCGCTGGTGATGCCGTGCCGCTCGAGCAGCACGTCGGCCAGCGGCGAGAAGTCGGGCCACAGGTAGAACGCGGCCTGCGGCGCCTGGACGGCCGCGCCGAAGGCGGCGAACCGCCGCGCGACCGCGCGGGCCACGGTGCCGTGCAGGCGCCGGCTGAGCGCGATCCGCTCGGTCAGCGCCGGCGGCTCGCTGAAGGCGAGCGCCGCGGCCTGCTGCACCGGCCCGGCCGGGGCGGACCAGATCTCGCTGCCGATCCCGAGCAGCCGGGCCTGCAGCTCGGGCCCGATCCCGCCGGACGGCAGCCGGGCCACGCCCAGGCGCCAGCCGCCCAGGGCGAGGTTCTTGCTCAGCCCGGTGGTGATCACGGTCTGCTCGGGGCAGATCGTGGCCGGGCTGGTGAAGGGCGCGTCCGGGTCGTGTACCAGGTCACGGTAGATCTCGTCGGAGATGATGATCAGGTCGTGCGCCCGCGCCGCCGCGCACAGCGCCCGCACCGCGGCGGCCGGGGCCAGCTGGCCGGTGGGGTTGTCCGGCAAGGTGACGACGACAGAACGGATGGGGCGCCCGGCCGCGCGGGCTGAGGTCGCGGCCCGGGCGAGCTGGTCCGCATCCGGCACCCCCCCATTTCCCCGAACGAAGTGGGCCATCCGCCCCGCTAGCCCCGCCTGCGCGGCGTAGCTGACCCAGCTGGGACGGGTTACCGCCACGTCACCGCCGATCGCGGTCATCAGGCTGAAGAGCAGGGCCTTACTGCCCGGACCGGCGATCACCGCGGCCGCCTCGGTGGGCAGGCCGCGCCGGGACCAGTAGTAGGCGGCGGCCTCGCGCAGCGCGGGATGGCCGGCCACCGGGCCGTAGGCGGTGAAGCCGGCCGCCCGGGACAGCGCGTCCCGCAGCATCCGGTGCGCGGGCAGGCCCGCCTCGCCGAACCCCATCGGCAGCACGGGTTCACCGCGACGGCGCCTGGCCTCTATGGCCTCGTTGGCGGCGAGCGTGGCGGAGACGGGGACGGCGGACGGAGCGGCTCCGGAGAGGGGAGGCAGGGGCGTGGGCGCAATGGTGAGAGCCACGGGGGCTAGCACTTCCTAGCTGCGGGAATGGTTGGGGGGAGCGAACGGGATAAGGTCACACGGACTGTGGCAACCCTGCACACCTTGACAGTTTGCCTCCGCCAAAACCATAAGCACAAGCGCTGATCTCTATGGCTGAGAGTAAGCTTTTCTTATGCTCGATCTACACCGGCTGCGCTTGCTGCAGGAGTTCGCCGCGCGCGGCAGCATCGCCCGGACCGCCGCGGTGCTCGGTTACACGCCGTCCGCGGTGTCTCAGCAACTCGCCGCGCTCGAGCGCGAGGCGGGCACCGCGCTGCTCGACCGGTCCGCGCGCCGGGCCGAGCTGACCGACGCGGGCCGGCGGCTGGCCGGGCACGCCGAGCGCATCCTGGCCATGGTCGAGGAGGCCGAGACCGACTTGTCGGCCGAGGCGGAGGAGCCCGCCGGGCGGGTGGTGGCGACCGCGTTCCCGTCCGCCGCCGTGGCCTTCGCCCCGGCTCTGGCTCGCAGCCTGCGCGCGCACCCGCGGCTGACGCTGGTACTCAGGCAGACCGGGGCGGGCGAGGGCCTGCGCCAGGTCAGGTCCGGCGAGGTCGACGTGGCGATCGTGGACGACTGGACCAGCCGGCTGGCCGAGGAGATCGACGGGTCCATCCTGACCTGCTACCACCTGATCAGGGATCCGCTCGTGCTGGTGCTGCCGCGTAACCACCCGGCTGCGGCTAGCCCGGCTGCGGCTAGCCCGGCTGGCCTGCGGGCCCAGATCGATCTCAGGGCACTGCGGCACGAGGCGTGGCTGGCCGCGCCGGCCGGTGAGCCGTCCCGGCTGGCCGTGGACCGGCTGCTGGCCGCGGTCGGCGTGACGCCGCCGGTGCTGTCCGAGTTCGAGGGCATGGCCACCATCGTCAGCCTGGTGGCCCGCGGCATCGGCATCGCCATCTTGCCGCGGCTGGCGGTGGCCGCGGCCGACCGCCGGGTCGCCGTCGCCGGACTGCCGCTCGGCCTGGACCTGGCCCGGGACGTGCACGCGGTGGCCCGCACCGCGAGCACGCGCCGCCCCTCGGTGGCGGTCATCGTGACCGCGCTCCGCGCGGCGTCCAAGACCATGCGCCTAAGCTAAACCGGTGGATCTCACCCTGGACGGGGCGGCGCTGACCGCCCACCTCGTGGACACGCCCTCGGTCAGCGGAGACGAGAAGGCGCTGACCGACGAGCTCGAAGAAGCGCTGTCGGCGCTGCCGCACCTGACCGTGCACCGGGACGGGAACGCGATCGTGGCCCGGACCGCGCTGGGGCGGCCGGAGCGGGTGATCCTGGCCGGGCACACCGACACCGTCCCGGTCGCGGGCAACCTGCCGTCGCGGCTCGACGGCCCGAAGCTGTACGGCTGCGGGACCACCGACATGAAGGCGGGCGTGGCCGTGCAACTGCGGCTGGCCGGCGCCCTGACCGAGCCGCGCCGGGACGTCACCTACGTCTTCTACGACTGCGAGGAGATCGCGGCCGACCGCAACGGACTGCTGCGGCTGAGCCGCAACCGCCCGGACCTGCTGGCCGGCGACTTCGCCGTGCTGATGGAGCCGAGCTCGGGCGAGATCGAGGGCGGCTGCCAGGGCACGCTGCGGGCCGAGATCGCGGTGGCGGGCCGGCGGGCGCACACCGCGCGCTCCTGGATGGGCACCAACGCCATCCACGAGGCCGCCGCCGTTCTCGACGTGCTGCGCGCGTACGAGCCGCGGCAGCCCGAGGTCGACGGGCTGCGCTACCACGAGGGCCTGAACGCCGTCGCCATCCGCGGCGGCGTAGCCGGGAACGTGGTGCCGGACGAGTGCGTCGTGACGGTCAACTTCAGGTTCGCGCCTGACCGGTCAGGGGAGCAGGCGGCTGAGCTCGTTCGGTCCGTATTTGATGGGTGGCCGGTGACCATCCTGGACGTGGCCGACGGCGCCCGGCCTGGCCTCGGACATCCGGCCGCGGCCGAGTTCGTCGCGGCGGTCGGCGGGACGCCGCGGGCCAAGCTCGGCTGGACCGACGTGGCCAGGTTCTCGGCGCTCGGCATCCCGGCGGTGAACTACGGGCCCGGCGTCTCCGAGATCGCGCACACGCCCGGCGAGTACGTGGAGACCGCGAAGATCACCGAGTGCGAGGCCCGCCTCCGCACCTGGCTAGCGGGCTAACCGAGCCCCGGTAAGCGAGCCCCGGTAAGCGAGCCCCGGTAAGCGAGCCCCGGTAAGCGAGCCCCGGTAAGCGAGCAGGGCCCTGCCCGAGCTGCATCCGCCTGATGTGCTCCATGCCGTTCAGGCTCACCCACTGCACCGAGACGATCTGGTTCGGGTGGTACTTGGTCGTGGTGCTGGTCAGTGAGCCGGGGGTGGTGATCGGCTGGCCGTTGACCGCCGTGATCACGTCGCCCGGCACCATGCCCGCCGCATTGGCGGCCGAGTCGCAGATGACGCCGACGATGAGCGCGCCCGCGGCGATCGGCGCCACCTTCCCCGGCCGGTCGGCCTGCTGGTTGCCGGTCACGCAGCCCGAGCCGCCACCGGCCCCGGTGGCGGACCGTCCCTGGTCGGCGGCCTGCTGCTGCGGGTTCTCGCTGGTGCTGGTGGCGACCTCCACGCCGAGGAAGCCGGGGACGCCGATGTACACGGTGGCGCTCGGCTGGCCCGCCGCGATCTGCCGGGCGATGCTCAGGGCGCTGTTGATCGGGATGGCGAAGCCGAGCGTGCCTCCGCTCCCGCTCGAGCCGTGTGAATTGCCGGTGTTGGCCGCGGTGATCATGCCGATGACCTGGCCCGCGTTGTTCGCCAGGGCGCCGCCGGAGTCGCCCTGCTGGATCCGGGCGTCGGTCTGCAGCATGTGCTTGAGGTTCTCGGTGGTGTCGGAGCCCTCGTCGCTGGCCTGGATGGTGCGGTCCAGCGCGTTGATGATGCCCTGGGCCGGCCTGGCCCCGCCGCGGCCCTCGGCGTTGCCCAGCGCCAGCACCGAGGTGCCCAGGTTGACCTGCGCGGAGTTGCCGAAGGTCTCGACCGGCAGGCCGGAGGCGCCGACCAGCTGGAGCAGCGCCACGTCGTCGGTGGAATCGTAGCCGAGGACCTTGGCCGTGTACTGCGCGGCCGCGTTGCTGCCCGGCGTGACCAGGGTGGCCCGCACGGCCGTGGCCTGGTCGATGACGTGGTTGTTGGTCAGCACCAGGCCACTGGAGGAGATGATCATCCCGGTGCCCTCGGCCGTCTCGCCGTTGTACTTGAGCGTCGCCACGATGTCGACCAGGCCGGGGTCGACCTTCTTCTCCACCGTTGCCGGGTTGAGCGGGGCCGACGAGGCGCCGCTGCCCGACGCGTTGTCGTGCGGCCCGGGGACGTTGCCGGAGGAGACCCCGGCGGAGACGCCTGCCGCCGAGGTCGCGTCGTGGTGGCGACCCAGTGTGACGGTCACGCCCGCGCCGATGCTGGCCGCGAGCGCCGCGACCACGACATAGACCAGCAACCGCCCGCCCCGGCCTGAACCCCCTGGACCCCTTGACCCCCCTGGCCCCCTTGGCCCCTCAGGGCCGCCGTCCGCGCCCGGCCCCGCGTACCAGCCCTGACCTGGTTGGCTCCCGTATCCGGCCTGGTCCGCGGGCCCGGGCTGTTCGCCGTATCCGGGCTGGCTGCCGTATCCGGGCTGGCCGCTGTAGCCGGCGGGGGTGCCGAAGGCGACCGTGTCCGGGTAGTCCTGCCCAGACGGCTCGGCCCAGCCGCCGTCGCCATCGCTCTCGTTCTCTCGCATCATCCTCGCCCTCGACCAGACCAGGTTACGTCGCGGTCGGCCTTCCCCGGCCGTTACGTCCTCCAGCGACGGCTACCTCCTAGTTAGCCAGGTGAAGCTGTGTAAATGCTGAACTTTCCCTTGTGCGCGCAGCGTCGCGGGTTGGCCCGGCGTCAGCCGGCCGGCCCCGCCGCGAGCGTGACCAGCGCGGTGTGCGGGCTGCCGTCAGGTGCGGTCCAGTCCAGCGGGACCATGCTGCCCGGATGGTAGCGGCGCAGCAGAGTGGTCAGCGAACCGGGCGAGCTGACCTCCTGGCCCGCGACCGAGGTGATGACGTCTCCGGTCGAGATCCCGGCCTGGTCGGCCGGCGTCCCGCAGAGCACCCCGTCGACCAGGGCGCCGCCCCGGACCAGCGTGACGTTGGCCGGGGCGGCGGGAACGTCGCCGTTCGTGCAGCCGCTGCCGTCGCCGCTGACCGCGTCGGCTTGCCGCAGTTCCTGGCTGTCCTGGCGGCTGGGGTCCGAACTCGTGCTGGACGGCAGCAGCACGCCGAGGAACGCCGGCAGCCCGATCTGCACCACGCTTTTCCGCCCCGCGCCGCTCTGGCCTGTTCCGCTCTGGCCTGTTCCGCTCTGGCCTGTTCCGCCGGGCCGCCCGGCCGCGATCTGCCTGGCGATGGGCAGCGCCTGGTTGATGGGGATGGCGTAGCCGGAGTACACCGTGCTCCCGCCGGCCGCGGTGTCGATCCCGATGACCCGGCCCGCGGCGTCGGCCAGCGGGCCGCCGGAGTCGCCCGGCCTGATGTCGGCGCTGGTCTGGAACGTGCCATACAGGGTCTCGGTCAGGCCCGAGCTCTGGTCGCTGGCCACGATGGTGCGGCCGAGGCTGCTGATGACTCCGGGCGCGACCGTCGGCGTGCCCCCCTGCCCGGCTTCGTTGCCGATGGCCAGGACGGGCGTGCCCACGTCGACCAGCGATGAATCGCCGGTCCGGACCGCCGTGAGCCCCGTCGCTCCCCGTACCTGCAACAGGGCGATGTCGTCGGTTGAGTCGTAGCCGAGGATCCGCGCCGGATAGCTCTTGCCCGAGGTCACCAGCGTCACCGTGACGCTGGTCGCCTGGTCGATGACGTGATTGTTGGTCAGCACGAGGCCGTCCGCCGCGTTGATGACGAAGCCGGTTCCCCTCGCCGTCTCCTGCAGGTACCGCAGGTTGGCGGTGACATCCACGATGCCGGGTTCGACCTGCTGGTACACGGCCTGGTCGTTCATCGCCTGGTGGCGTTCGGCCGCGGCGGCCCGGGCCGTGTCCCCGCCGGGCGACATGATGTGCTGCGTCGCCACCGTGGCGCTGACCCCCGCGGCCGCGGACAGCGCCGCCACCGTCACGTGCACCGCCGCCCACCGCACCCAGCGCACCCAGCGCTTCCCCCGCCAACGACCTGAGGGCCCAGCCGGGAGAAACGTCCTTCCCCCGGCCTCGCTGTCGTCCTCGTGCATCCCGCTGCCCTTTTGCCCGAAATCGACCCTCGCCAGTAGGTTTCCCGCCTGGCGGGTAGATCAAGCGTCGTCGGCAGGAGCAAAAACCCGGACCTTCCCGGAAGGACACTGACGTCACACTCGCAACATGGTTGGAAGGGCACCAGAACCCCAGAACCCCAGAACCGCGGAACCGGAAGTTCCAGATCCCTGGAACCTCGGCGCGGAGGCTGCCGCTCATGCGTAATGTCGTGATACTCTGCGCTCAAGTCACGATATGACGTGAGTAGGGGCTTTGAAGGGCAAGGGATTCAGATGTCCGCGTCGACTGAAACTGACCAGGACCTCTCCCGACGCGAGGAGATGACGGTCTCCAGCGCCGCCATGTCGGCCGCGCCGTGGGGCACCGCCACCGTGGCCGGCGGGGTCGTGGCCGTCGGCGACCTGGGCTTGCACCTCATCGGGGGCGGGCTCGGCCTCGGCGCCCTGAGCGGCTCGGTAGCCATGGGCGCGGTCGCCTTCTTCGTGGTGGCCGCGGCGGGCGCGCTGTGGCGGGCCCGGTCGAGCCGGGCTATCCGGTGGGCCCGGAGCAACCCGTGGCGGTTCGCCGTGCTGCCCGCGGTCGCGGCCGCCGCGGTCGCGCTGGTGATCTCGGTGATCACCGGGGGTGGGATCATCGACCCGGTGCTGAGCGGGCTGTGGCACGGCGCGCTCACCTTCGGCCTGACCGGCGCGGCCGGTACCGTGGCCAAGTCGAGGAAGCCGAAGGCCTAGTTCTTCGCGGTCGCGAGCGCGATGCCCTTGTGCAGGTCGGCGAGCGTCACCGCGCCGAAGATCCGGTCGACGACCTGGTGCCTGGCGTTGAGGAAGAACGTCTGCGGCAGCGCGTTGACCCCGTACGCCGTCGCGGCGGTGCCCGCCGGGTCGAAGCCGACCGGGTAGCCGACCCGCTCCTTCTGGGTGAACGCCGACGCGTTGGTCGCGACGTCGTTCTCGTCCAGGCCGACCACCGCCACCTTGCCCTTCTCGGTGCGGTAGAACGAGGCCAGCAGCGGAGTCTCCTGCTGGCACGGCTCGCACCAGGACGCGAAGAAGTTGACGATCAGCGGCTGGTCGCGGTACCCGCTGAGCGCGACCTGCTGGCCGGAGTGGCCGAGGGCCGGCAGGCTGAACGCGGCGGCCGCGACCGGGGCGGACTTGCCCCCCGAACCCGACCCGAGCACCCCGATAGCGGTCAGCGACCCGACGACGCAGAGCGCGATCAGGACCGAGAGAACCTTGTGCCGCCGCGCCGACCGCCCGACCTCGCGCACGGCGCTCGACCAGGTCTGCTGACCGGCCACCCGTTTGGTCTGGTTGGTTTCGTCTGTCGTGGTCACGTTCGTCCTGTCGGTAGCGGTCACGGCTTTCGTGCCAGTCTGCCACCAGCGGGATCTGCCCCGGTGGCCTTCCCCCCTGGTGGCCCCCCTGCTGGCCCCCCTGGTGGCCTCCCTGGTGGCGGGGAGCCCGCCGTGAGCGGACCGCAGGGCGCGGGCAGCAGCAGCTCGAACTCGCTGCCCTGTCCCAGTTCGCTGTGCACCCTGACGTCCCCGCCGTGCGCTCGGGCGACCGCGCTGACCAGCGCCAGCCCGAGGCCGGTGCCGCGGGGCGACCCGATGTCGGTCCCGCTGCCTTCGCCGCTGCGGAAGCGGTCGAAGACGTGCGGCAGCAGCCCGGCCGGTATGCCCTGGCCGGTATCCGCGACGATCAGGCGGACCGGGCCGCCGTGGCCGGCCGCGGCGACCGAGAGCCTGATCTCCTCCCCGCTCGCGGTATGCCGGACCGCGTTCTCGAGCAGCGCGTCGACGGCCAGGCCGAGCCGCTCCCTGTCGGCCCGCACCGTGACCTTGTCCAGCCGTCCCAGCTGCCAGCGGCGGTCGGCGGTGGGCCGCCACCGGCTCAGGATCTCCAGCACCAGGCTGTCCAGCTCGACCGGCTCGGTCCGCAAGAACTCGGGCCCTTCGGCCGCCGCGATGACCAGCAGCCGTTCGGCGATCCGCCCCAGCTGGTTCAGCTCGCCGCGCACGATCTCGATGTCGTGCTTCTCCTGACGGCCGGTCAGGCCGCCGGCCAGCAGCTCGGCGTGGCCGAGGGCGATGGTGATCGGGGTGCGGAGCTGATGCGAGGCGTCCTGCAGGAACCGGCGCTGGGTGGCGAGCAGCCGGGCGTTCTCCTCGCCGACCTGGCGTGCCTCCTGCTCCGCCGTGAGCTTGCGCCGAGCGTGCCACACCATGGCCACGAACATGGCCGCCATCAGCGGGACCTCGGTGATCCAGATGAAGTGGAAGGGTACGGTCTCCCAGTCGGCGAACGCGAAGATCGCGACCAGGTTGACCGCGGAGAACGCGGCCCACGCGACGTCGAGCAGGGCCGGCCGGAACGGCCAGCTGAGCCGGATGGCCAG
The DNA here is from genome assembly GCA_050011155.1 of Streptosporangiaceae bacterium. GTDB lineage: Bacteria > Actinomycetota > Actinomycetes > Streptosporangiales > Streptosporangiaceae > Palsa-504. The sequence continues at coordinate 66,517 of JBEKJP010000033.1, read as the reverse complement.
CCGGCCCAGCCCGGATACGCGACCGGCCAGGGCCGGCAGCCCGGCCTCAGCGACCGGCAAGCTGGTAGCCCTCACCGCGCACCGTCTTGATCAGGGTGTAGCCGAGCTTGGACCGCAGCCGCCGCACGCATACGTCGACCACGTTGGATCCCGGATCGAAGTCGTAGCCCCACACGCTGGCCAGCAGCTTGCCCTTGGGCACGGACTGCCCGGCGTGCTCCGCCAGCTCGCGCAGCAGCAAGAACTCCAGCCGCGTGAGCGGGACGGGCCCGTGCCCGTTGTCGGCGACCAGGCGGGCCACGTCCAGGCTCAGGCTCCCGGCCCTGACGATCTCCGCGGCGGCCTCGCCCGCCCGCGGTCCCTCACCGCGCAGGTGGGCGTCCTCGCGCAGCCGGACCCGGATCCGGACTAGCAGCTCGGCCAGCGAGAACGGCTTGGTCAGGTAGTCCCGCGCGCCGCGTTCCAGGCAGTCGACCTTGGCGGCGACGTCGGCCACGCAGGACAGCACCATCACCGTCTGGTCCGGACGGGCCCGCAGCAACTGGTCGAGCACGCTGCTGCCGTTCATATCCGGCATCACCAGGTCCAGCAGGACCAGGTCGTAGTGGGTGCCGAGGGCGTTCTGCAACCCCTCGGAGCCGGTCGAGGCGAAGGCCGTCAGATAACCTGCCGCGGCCAGGGCCCGGCCGATGAACGAACGGATGTTGGGCTCGTCGTCGACGATAAGGATCCGCGCGGTTCCTTCGGATCCGCGTGCGCCTCCTTCGGATCCGCGTGCGTCCTCGACGGCCACCTGATGTGACGCCATACCCGTCACCTCGGTCCTCAACGTGTCGCCTCTTGCCCGTGATAGTCCTCGGGAACCTGCGGGCCGGTCAAGATGCCGGTTATGTCGAGATCGATCGTTACCGCCCTGTCACACAATCGATTGCAAACGTTGTCGATCGCGTCCCTATCCCGGTCCATCAGGTGTTACCCTCTCGGTCCGTCAGCTGGGGAGCGGCGGCGCGGTCACGTGCGCCGATAGCGCGGTGCTGGCCGTGCCGATCAGGCCGTCGATCCTGGCCCGCTGCGCGTCGAGGGCCTCCTGGTCCCGGCGTAGCTGCCCGGAGGCGCGCGTGGCCGCGGCCGGCGTCGTGGCCGTGACCACGGCGGCGACGTCAGTCTGGACCCGCTGCGCCAGCGGGAACCCCCAGGTCACGAGGTCATTGACGGCGTCCTGGAGGTGGAAGGAAGCCAGCGACTCCGGCGCCTGGTACTGGACCAGGTCCTCCATCGGCATGCTGTTGGCCGGGGAACAGTTCGCCGCGGCCTGGTTGGCGATCTTGACCGCGGTGGCGACGTCGTGGCTGCGGCCGGCCTGGATGTCCCGCAGGGCGGTGATCGAGTCGGTCACGCCGCCCGCGCACGACTCGATGTCGGTGTTCAGGTCGGACACCATCGCGCGCAGGTCGGCGGCCCGCTGGGCGGTGGACGGATGGTGCGGGATGGCGGCCAGCGTCAGCCCGGCCGCGAGCACCAGGCCGCCCGCCAGCATCCACCGCGGCGTGCGCAGCACCGGCCACCCGGATGCCCGGGAGGAGAACCGCCGCGCGTCCCCCGTCTCTGGCATCGTCATCGCCCCTCCTGGGTCCGGCGCCATCCTACGGCGGCCCGATTGCCCTACGGGAAGAGCCCACAATGACAATTTCGTCATGCGAGGGCTGAGGTGTTGCCTTGCGGCTCGTGTGACTGGAGTATCTGCGTACATCGGGATGAGAAGCGAGGTGGTGAAACCAGTGTCCGTGACCGCCCGGGCGGCGTCGCTGCTCGTCGCGTTTCTTGTCGTGACGGGCCTGGTGATCTTCGTTGCCATTTACTACATTGGCGGTGCTAGCGCCCTGCCCACCGTGCACTACGCGGCTTCCGCTGGTCAGGTCAACGTGGTCCTGCAGGAAGACCCGCAGAACGACTCGGCCAGCAAGCCCGACTGGGTCAGCTATTATGCACAGGATCCGGCGACAGGCAAGTGGGTTCACACCACGTTGTTTTCCGTGCCAGCCAATACGAAGGTCAATGTGACTCTTTACGGCTATGACGGCTGCACCCCGTTGCGGAACAACTATTTCAGCCAGGTGCAGGGCACAATAGGCAATACGGTCACCGTGTCCCAGTTCGACCAGCACGGCAAGGAATATTTGTCCGATAAGACGGTCTCGGACATCAACGCATGGTCTGACTGCAACGTCGGGCACACGTTTGCCATCCCCGGCCTCAACCTGTACGTGCCGGTCGCCTCGCCGAACGCCAACCTGTCGGCCAACAACCTGTGCAGTTCCTCTCCGTGCACGCCGGGCGGCAACCCGTACGCCAAGGAGACGTTCAGCTTCATGAGCCCGGCCCACGGCGGCGTCTTCCGCTGGCAGTGCCTGGTTCCTTGCGGCGGCGGATACCTCGACGGCAACGGCGGTCCCATGCAGACCCTCGGTTACATGATGGGCGAGATGGACGTGGTGAGCTCATGACGACCGAGCCCCAGAGCGAACTCCGCGGTGAGCCCAACCACGGGCGGCGCCTGTTCGTCAGCTGGCTTGTCCTGGCCCTGGCCGCCGACCTGATCATCTGGTTCGCCTGGAAGCCCCACCTGCCGCCGGGCGACATGTCCGACGCCGCCCGGCACCAGCAGTTCGACATCGCCGTGCTGGCCATCAGCGCCGCTCCGGTCATCATCTTCGTGCTGCTCTACTTCACCTACTCGATCGTGGTCTGGCGGGTCCGGCCCGGCGACGAGGACGACGGCGAGCCGATCTACGGCAACATCAAGATCCAGGTGGGCTGGATCGCCGGCACCACGGTCATCGTGCTGTTCCTGTTCGTGTTCGGCACCGTCGAGCTGGTGGGGCCGGCCGGGGCGGGCGCCGGCGAGGGCCCGGCGCCGATCTGGAAGCTGGCGGGCACGCAGTCCTCGGTCTGGGCGCCCGGCGGCAAGACCATGCTCGACGTCCAGGTGATCGGCCAGCAGTGGGCCTGGACCTACCGCTACCCGCAGTTCGGCGGGATGGAGTCCTCCGAGCTCATGCTGCCGGTGGACACCCCCGTGACGTTCCACGTGACATCGCTGGACGTGATCCACAGCTTCTGGGCCTACCAGCTCGGCGTCAAGGCCGACGCCAACCCGCAGGTGGACAACGTTGCCTACACGACGGCGAAGTCGCTCGGCAGCGTCACCGTCCGGTGCAACGAGCTGTGCGGCATCTGGCACGGCGCGATGTTCAACTACGGCCACGTGGTGTCCCAGACCGCGTTCCAGACCTGGGCCAGCGGCGTGCAGTCCAAGGAGCAGGCCGACGGCATCCTGGCCGCCCTGCCGGCCTACGCGCTCACCTACGACCCCACCGTGATCCCGCAGCTCGGCGCCAACCTGCCGAAGGTCGACGGCATCACCGGGGCAGCGGGCTACTACTACCCGCCATCGGATCCGGTTACGCCATGACCTCCGCGAAGGGGTGACGGATGGCCATCGAGACACACGCCGAACGTACGGAGCCGGCCAGCGGACCGCCGCTGGGCGGCCCCGGTGGGGTGCTGCGGCCGTGGTACCTGCGTCCCGGCGCCCACCTCGGCGTGCTCTGCGCCGTGGTCGGCTACGTCCTCGGCCACCTGCTCGGTAACTTCCTGTCCAGCGCGTACCAGCAGAACGCGCTGTCGGATTCCAACGACATCCCGATCGTGCTCGGCTACACCTTCGCCACCCTGGGCTGGCTGGCCGGCCTGGGCGTGTTCAACGACCTGGGCCGGCAGATACTCGGCCGGCCGCTGCTGGCCGAGGTCCGGATGGGCGGCAGCGAGGCCGGCCTGTCGAAGTACTTCAGGTACACGCTGGATCACAAGGTCGTCGGCATCCAGTACCTGTACGGCATGATCGCCTACTTCCTGACCGGCGGCCTGTTCGCCATGGCGATCAGGAGCGAGCTGCTCTCGCCCAGCTACCACCTCCTCGGCCCGAGCCAGTACCTCATGGTGGTGGGCGAGCACGGCACCATGATGATGATGATGATGTCCTCGGTCATCCTCGGGCCGTTCGGGCAGTACTTCGGGCCGCTGCTGATCGGCTCCAAGCGGGTCGCGTTCCCGCGGATTGAGGCGCTCGGCTTCTGGCTCACCCCGGCCGCCTACGTGATCCTGCTCTCCGGGGTCCTGTTCGGCGGCTTCCCGACCGGCTGGACCGGCTACGAGCCGCTGGCCACCCAGGCCACCGCGGGCGAGGACTCCTACTTCTTCGCGTTCGGCCTGATGGGCCTGTCGATGATCCTGGCCGGCTTCAACATGATCGTCACCATCATCAACTACCGGGCGCCTGGGATGCGCTGGAGCCGGCTCCCGATGTTCGTCTGGTCCATGTTCACCGTCTCGTTCCTCCAGGTCCTGGCGGTGCCGGTGCTGGTCGGCGCGTGCTACATGGGGCTGATGGACCGCACCTTCCAGACCGCGTTCTTCACCAACCAGCTGGGCGGCTCCAGCTTCTTGTACGAGGACCTGTTCTGGTTCTTCGGCCATCCGGAGGTGTACATCCTGGCGCTGCCCGGCTTCGGCGTCATCTCCGAGGTGGTCGCGGTGTTCTGCCGCAAGCCGCTATTCGGCTACAAGGTCGCCGCGGCGGGCATGCTCGGCGTGGGCATCTTGTCCTTCTTCGTCTGGCAGCACCACCTGTTCGACAGCGGCATCAACCCGGACATGCGGCCGCTGTTCATGCTGACCACGGAGCTGATCTCGATCCCGACCGGCTTCATTTACCTGGTCGGCATGGGGACGTTCTGGAAGGCCAGGATCAGGTTCTCCATCCCGATGCTGTTCGCGCTGGCCTTCTACTTCAACTTCCTGATCGGCGGCATCAGCGGCGTATTCCTGTCCGACGTGCCCGCCGACACCACCGAGCACGGCTCGTTCTTCGTCATGGCCCACTTCCACTACACGATCATGGGCGGCCTGATCTTCGCCTTCATGGCGGGCATCTACTACTGGCTGCCGAAGATGACCGGGATCAAGCTGAACGAGAAGCTGGGCAAGCTCCACTTCTGGACCATGTTCATCTTCTTCAACACGACCTTCCTGCCGCTGTTCGCACTGGGCATGATGGGCATGCCGCGCCGCGTGTTCGAGTACGCCAGGAACCTGGAGACGCTGAACGACTGGGTCTCGATCTCGGCGTTCTGCCTGGGCGGCTCGATCCTGATCTTCCTGATCAACTTCGTGATGTCCATGCTCTTCTGGCGCGAGCCCGAGGTGGGCAACCCGTGGCGGGCGCGCAGCCTGGAGTGGCAGCTCTCCTCGCCCCCGCCGCCGGAGAACTTCAAGCGGGTCCCGGTGATCCTGTCCGGCCCGTACGACTACGGCGTCAAGGACGCACTCCCGGTGGCCGACCTGAACCCGCCGCCCGGCGTCATCGGCGCCGCCTACGCGGGCGCGCCCGCGGCGACAGCCGGACTGGAGGCGTGACCGTGACCGACATGACGGCGTCGCCGTCGCCGGCCTCGCAGGAGGCCGCGCTCGCGGCCGAGGACGAGGGCTACTACCACGAGTCGGCGCTGAACGCGACGTGGACCGGCTCGCGGCTGGCCATCGGCGGGCTGACGTTCCTGTTCGGCTCCTTCGCCTTTGCCTACTTCTACCTGCGCTCGCTGAACTCCGAGGGCCGCTGGCAGGGCTCGGGCTTCACCCACCCGTCGCTGTGGATGGGCACCACGATCATGTTCCTGGCCGTGATCAGCGCCGGGGTGCACTACTTCGTCCTGCAGCGGATCAAGGCCGGGCGCAAGCGGACCTGGCAGGCCGGCGGCCTGGTCGCCCTCGGCCTGGGGCTGGCCGCGGTGGCGTTGCAGATCTACATGCTGGCCGACCTCCCGTTCAAGCCGGGCAGCTCCGGGTACTCGAGCGTGTTCGTCGGCTTCTACCCGGTTTTCCTGCTGGTCCAGCTCTCGGCGCTGCTCTGGCTGGAGATGCTGCTGGCCCGGGCCCGCCATATCCCGGCCCTGTCGTTCGTCGAACAGCCGCCCACGTACACTGAGACCTACTCGGTGCAGCGGTTCCAGGCCTCGCTGAGCGCCTTCTCCACCGTATGGAATTTCCTGGCCCTGATGGCCATACTGTTCTGGCTTCTGTTCTACGCTCTGTAGTAGCGGGTCTTGTCGTACAGGGCCCCGAACGAAGGAAAGGATCCGGAGTGCACAGTGTGATCGCTGACGCGGCCGGTGGGGCGTGGAGCTTCGGCGGCTCGATCCTGACCTTCGCGTTCCCGATGATCTTGTTCATCGTCGTGGCCTGCGGGCTGTACGTCGCGTACACCAAGCCGGAACTGGTCCCCGGGCACCGTAACCCCGCCGCCCAGCGGGCCGTGACCTTCACCGCGGTCCCGGGTCCGCCCCCGGCGGCCGGCCCGTCTCAGCTCAACACCGTGCAGGGTGTCCAGACACCGGCAGAGTCCGAGGACGGCGAGTGACCTCTTCAGCAGCCGTCTCCCCGAGTATCGCCCTCGATCATCGCCCCGCGGGCGGCCCTCGCGGGCGCCGGACGCCGGGCGTGGTGGTCCGGGCCCTGGTCGCGCTGACCAAGCCGCGCATCATCGAACTGCTCCTGGTCACCACGGTGCCGACCATGCTGCTGGCCCAGCGCGGCCTGCCCTCGCTGAAGCTCGTCCTGGTCACGCTGGTCGGTGGCACGCTGGCCGCGGGCAGCGCGAACACGATCAACTGCTACATCGACCGCGACATCGACGCGGTCATGAAGCGGACCTCGCGGCGCCCGCTGGTGGTCAACGGCCACGGCACGATCAAGCCGTGGGAGGCCCTGGTCTGGGGCATCGTGCTCGGCGCCGGGTCCACCCTGATGCTCGGCCTGCTGGCTAACTGGCTGTCGGCCGCGCTCGCCGACGCGGCCATCTTGTTCTACGTCTTCGTGTACACGCTGCTGCTCAAGCGGCGTCTTCGTGTACACGCTGCTGCTCAAGCGGCGCAGCCCGGCCAACATCGTGATCGGCGGCGCCGCGGGCTGCTTCCCCGTCCTGGTCGGCTGGGCCGCCGTGACCGGCACGGTGAGCCTGCCCGCGGTGGTGCTGTTCGCGGTCATCTTCCTGTGGACGCCGCCGCACTTCTGGGCGCTGGCCATGAAGTTCCGCCAGGACTACGCGGCCGCGAACGTGCCGATGCTGCCGGTGGTGGCCTCGCCCGCCGCGGTGGCCAGGAAGATCTTGTGGTACTCCTACGCCATGGTGGCCGCCACCCTGGTCCTGGCCCCCTGGGCGGGCTGGATCTACGGCATGGCGGCCGCCGCGCTCGGCGTCTGGTTCCTGGCCGAGGCGCACCGTCTGGACACGAGGATCGCGGCCACAGAAGCGGGCAGCCAGGAGACCGCCAAGGCCGCGCCGATGCGCCTGTTCCACCTCTCGATCGCGTACCTGACGCTGCTGTTCGCCGCGGTCGCCGTCACCGCGCTGCTCCCCTGGGGACGCTGGTAACCCTCGCTGGTCACCCTCGCTGGTCATCTTCAACGCCAACCGGCAACCTTTCGCTCCGGCCAGCCGTCTTAGTCCGGGATGTCCTTCATCGTCCTCCGGGTGTGTCAGGATATTTACCCGGGGGCGGGAAGAGTCCAGACGTGTCATCCAGCCTTCATGTTGAGCCGGTAGACCGTCTTCGGGGGGTTCCGCAGGTACGTCGAGGAGGTGGCGAGTGCTACGACCCGAACCGCGTCGCGATAGCCGGTACGAGGCACCGCGGAACGAGTACGGTCCAGCACCCTACCCCAAGGGACCCAAGGGCCCCGGCCGCATCCGCCGGTTCTTCCGGCTCCGCACCGTCCGCGTCATCCTGGCCCTGTTCGTCGTCTTCCTGTGCTGGGTCGCCTTCTCCGTCGGCCAGGCGCTGACCGCGCCCGGCGGCGGGTCGACCTCCTCCAAGCTGGCCGAATGGGCCCGGGACCACTACCTCGGCCCGGTGGTGACGTTCGGCGAGTGGGTCAGCTACAACCCGCCCAAGGTGGGCGGCAACCCGAGCTTCTCGCTGGCCGTCCCGTCCAGCGCTCCCACTCACTACAAGAAGACCAAGACCTTCCAGCCGAACATCCCGCTCAAGCTCGCCTCCCCGGCCGGGAAGCCGCTGCCCGGGGAGGGCAAGTGGCGGGTGCTCGAGACGGTGAAGAACGAGCCCGCCATCTTCGGCACCTTCCTGCGGGCCGACAAGGTGCACACCTCGATCGTGGCCGGGATCGTGTCGCTGGACCAGCGGCTGGTCACGTTCGGACTGCGGCCCGGCGTCGAGGACCCGGGCCCGGGGCACTGGAAGGCCAGCACGTGGATCCCGCCGGGCACCCGGCGCGGCCTGCTGGCCACGTTCAACGGCGGGTTCAAGCTCGACTCGGCCGGCGGCGGCTTCTACCTCAACGGCGCGTACAAGGGCGCGCTGGTGAAGGGGGCCGCGAGCGTCGTCTACTACCGCGACGGCACCATCAAGATCGGCTCCTGGGGCGGTGAGCTGGGGATGACCCCGAACGTGGTCGGCGTCAGGCAGAACCTCAAGCTGCTGATCGACCACGGCCAGGTCTCGCCCAAGGTCAACCAGGACGTGCTCAGCTCGTGGGGCGCCACCCTGGGCGGCGGCTACTACGTCTGGCGGTCCGGGATCGGCATCACCCAGGGCGGCCGGGTCATCTTCGTCTACGGCCCCGACCTCAACGTCCAGGACCTGGCCAGCCTGCTGCACCGGGCCGGCGCGGTCGAGGCCATGCAACTGGACATCAACCCGGAGTGGATGTCCTTCGACTACTACCAGGCGGGCAGCACCCCGCAGGATCCGGTGCCGCACGCGCTGCTCCCGACCCAGCAGGGCAGCACCTACCGGTACTACCAGCCCTACAGCCGCGACTTCACCGTGGTCTACTCCCGGTGACCACCCAGACGAACGCCACCGAGGTGGCCCTGGCCGAACACGCCCGCGGCCTGCGCTGGATGGTCGCCGCGGTGCGGACCGCCCGGCCCCGGCAGTGGCCCAAGAACCTGCTCGTGTTCGCCGCGCCGCTGGCCGGCGCGTCGCTCGGCCGCCAAGACGGCCTGTTCTACGCCTTGGTCGCCGCGGTCGCCTTCGGCTTCGCCTCGGCCGCGGTGTACTTCGTCAACGACGTGGTGGACGCGGAGCGTGACCGTCAGCACCCGCGCAAGCGCTTCCGGCCGGTGGCCTCAGGCGCGCTGCCCGAGCGGCACGGGATCGCGCTCGGCGCGGTCTGCGCCGCGCTCGGCCTGGTGGCCGGCGCGGCGATCCGCGAGCCGCTGCTGATCGCGACGGTGGCCGGCTACCTGGTCCTGTCGTTCGGCTACTCGCTGGTGCTCAAGCACATCCCGGTGGTCGAGGTCATGTTCCTGGCGTCGGGTTTCCTGCTCCGCGTGCTGGGCGGGGCCGCGGCCACCCACGTGCCGCCATCCGGCTGGTTCCTGCTGGTGTGCAGCCTGGGCGCGTTCGGCGTCGCCATCGCCAAGCGCTACACCGAGCTGACTCACCTGGGCGACGAGGCGATCAGGCATCGCCCGGTGCTGCGTTTTTACCGGCCCGCCCAGCTGCGCATGGCCCAGATCGCGGTGGGTGCCTGCATGATCGCGGCCTACGTCGCCTGGGCCGCCGGCGAGCATTCGGGCGTTCGGATCTGGCACCTGGCCAGCGCGCTGCCGCTGGCCCTGGCGCTGGTCCGGTTCGGCTACCTCACCGGCCGCCGCACCGCGGCGGCGGTGGAGGACCTGATCATGCGGGACATCCCCATGCTGGCCTGCGAGCTGAGCTGGCTGGCCCTGTTCGTAACCGGCCTGTACCAGACGGGTGGATAAATGACGATTTTCCCGAACGGGGTGGGTTCCCCGCCTCGCCTCCTCCTGCTCGGCGGCACCAGCGAGATCGGCCTGGCCATTCTCGCCTCGCTCGGCCTGCCGGCCGGCGCCGAGGTCATCCTGGCCGGGCGCGACGAGCAGCGCCTGGCCGCGGCCGGCAAGGAGTTGCCGTGCCAGGTGAAGACGCTTGGCTACGACGCCATGGACACCGGTAGCCACCAGGGGTTCGTCGACGCCGTCTTCGCCGACGGGCCCCTGGACCTGGTCATCTCCGCGGCCGGCGTGCTGATCCCGCAAGACGAGGTCGAACGCGACGTCGACCGCGCCGCCGAAATGGTCGAGACGAACTTCACCAGCCACGTCACCACCCTCCTGCCCATCGCGACCGCGATGCGAGCCCAGCGGCGCGGCACGATCGTGGTCCTGTCCTCGGTGGCCGCGGTCCGCCCGCGCAAGGCCAACTTCGTCTACGGCGCGGCCAAGGCCGGGCTCGACGCCTTCGCCCGCGGGCTGGCCGACAGCCTGCACGGCACCGGCGTGCGGGTGGTCCTGGTCCGGCCCGGGTTCGTCATCGGCCGGATGACGGCGGGCATGTCGCCGGCCCCGATGTCCAGCACCCCGGCCCAGGTCGGGGCGGCTACCGCGGCCGCGCTGGGCGGCGGCAAGGACACGGTGTGGATCCCGGCCCCGCTGGCCGGGCTGGCGCTGGCGCTGCGGCTGGTCCCGCGCCCGCTCTGGCGCCGCGTATCACGCTGAGCCACGAGGTAGATTCGTCAGGTGTGAGGGTGCTGATCGCCGAGGACGACGAAAACCTGGGTACCGTCCTGGCCCGCGGGCTGCGGGAGCAGGGGTACGTCGTCGACCTGGTGCCCGACGGCGAGACCGCGGCTAGCTACCTGCGCTTCTACCAGTACGAGGTGGCCGTGCTCGACTGGCGGATGCCCCGGCTATCCGGCCTGGACCTGGTCCGGCGGCTGCGCCGAGCTGGCAATAACGGTGGCGGCCAGAACCGGGCCATCCCGGTGCTGATGCTCACCGCCCGCGACACCCCGGCCGACCGGATCGCCGGCCTGGACGCGGGCGCGGACGACTACCTGGTCAAGCCGTTCGACTTCGGCGAGCTGCTAGCCCGGCTGCGGGCGCTGCAGCGCCGCCCGCCGGCCGTCCAGGCGCCGCGGCTGACCATCGGTTCTGTCGAGTTCGACCCGGCCGCCCGCGAGGTGCTTGTCCGCGGCGAGCGGCCCGCCTGCACAGCCACCGAGCTGGGCATCCTGGAGATCCTGATGCGGCGTTCGCCCGGGGTGGCCGACCGCCGCTCGATCGCCCAGCACGTCTGGGACAACGAGGCCGACGCGTTCGGCTCCAACACCATCGACGTCCACCTGGCCCGGCTGCGTGCCAAGCTGGCCGGCGGCGGCGTCCGCATCGAGACCGTCCGCGGCGTCGGCTACCGCATCATCGCCCAGTGAAGCCAGCCCAGTGAGGCTCAACCCCGCCGCCCGAGTCGCCGCCGTCGCCACGGCGGCCATCGCCGCCGTCTACGTGATCGGGGCCATTGCGTTCAACCTGGTACTGGCCGGGCACATGGCCGACCAAGCCGACGCACGGCTAGCCATGCGCCTGTCCGTCGCCCGCAGCGACCCGGCCGAGGTCACCCAGCCGGTGGTCGGCCACCGGGCCTCCCGGGGCGTCGACCTGGCCGACGTCGACGCCGACTCCGCCCCCGTGTTCCTCTGGGCCACCAGCTCCGGCGGCACAATTACCGGACACAGCCCAGGCGCGCCCGCGCTGCCATCCGTGCGCTCCCCGCGCGACGGCGTCGCGTTCTCGGCCGACGTCGCCGCGCTCGGCCCGTTCCGGTTCAGGCTGACCCGCGACGGCGGTGGCTGGCTGGTCGCGGGCCAGAGCGTGGCCGGCGACGAGCACACCAAGCGGCTGCTGCTCTACGGCGAGATCGTCGCCGGGCCGTTCCTGCTGCTGGCGATGTTCGGCGGCCTGCTCGTGGTCGGCCTGCGCGCGCTGGCCCCGGTCGAGCAGTCGCGCCGCCGCCAGCTCGAGTTCACCGCCGACGCCTCGCACGAGCTACGCACCCCCCTGAGCGTGATCCGGGCCGAGGCCGACGTGGCCCTGTCCGCCCCGCGCGAGGCCGGCGAGTACCGCGACGCGCTGACCCGGATCCAGGACGAGAGCCGCCGGCTGCGCCAGCTGGTGGACGACATGCTGTGGCTGGCCAGGTTCGACGCCAGGCCGCCGCCGCCCGGCGACGAGCCGGTCGACCTGAGCACGCTGGCCCGGGCCTGCGCCGACCGGTTCCGCGCGGTCGGTCCCGCCGTCAGCGCCGAGACCCCGGACGGCACCGTCCTGATCAGCGCTCCACCCGAGTGGATCGACCGGCTGGCCGGCGTCCTGATCGACAACGCCTGCCGCCACGCCGGCCCGGACGGCAAGGTCCGCATCGAGGTCCGCGCCCAGGGCAGCCGGGTCAGCCTCACCGTCGAAGACAGCGGCCCCGGCATCCCCGCCGCCGAACGTCCCTACCTCTTCGACCGCTTCCACCGCGTCCCCCCCGACAGCCCCACCAGCCACGCCGCCACCAGCCAGGGGGGCGCCGGCCTGGGCCTGGCCATCGGCGACTCGATCGTCCGCTCCACCGGCGGCCGCTGGCACGTCGGCGACTCCCCCCTCGGCGGTGCCCTCCTCGCCGTCTCCTGGCGCCACTCTCAACCCCACCCCGCCCCGCGGAAGCACGCCCATGATCACGAATGATTGACTACGTTTTTCCGTATAAAACCCTTCGCGATCATGAACGCCCAGGCAGATGTGGTTGCAGAGGCTAATGAGACTTCCTAGCCAGTCTCGCCCGAGACGTTTCATGATCGTGGCCAGAAGCGGTTGGATTTCGACCGGAACTGGCCGTGATCATGAAAGAGCCGACTGGCTGAGGCGGGGGGTGCTTTGTTTGCGGTTAGGGGTGTCAGGGCACCCGAAACTGCCGGCAAAGCGGATGTCACCCCTTCGCGAGCTCATCCAGGCAGCCTCACCAGAACCACACGTCCCTGCAGCCACATGCGCTCAGCTCAGTGGCAGCCGGACCACGGCGCGCAGGCCGGGCCCGGTGCCGGCCGAATCGGAAACGGCATCACCGAGCGAGACCGAGCCGCCGTGGGCTTCGGCGGTGGAGCGCACGATGGCCAGCCCCAGCCCGGCGCCCTCCTCCCCGGACCGGTCCCGGGCGTTGTCCAGCCGGGTGAAACGCCCGAACACCCGCTCACGTTCGGGAACCGGGATCCCGGGACCGTCGTCCACCACCGTGAGCACCGCCCAGCCTCCCTCGGAGCACACCGACACGCACACCTGGCTGGCCGCGTGCCTGACCGCGTTGTCCAGCAGGTTCACCAGCAGCCGGCGCAGCGCGTCCGGGTCACCCGCCACCGCGCAGGCACCCGCGCCACCGCCCGGAACCGAGGCTCGCACCGGAACCCGGGCCGCGGCGTAGCCCGCCGCCGCCGACGAACACAGCGCGGCCAGGTCGACGGTGGCGCGCCGCAGCGGCTGGCCTTCGAGCCGGGCCAGCAGGAGCAGGTCCTCGGTCAGCCGCGCCAGCCGCAGCGTGTCCGCGTGCACGTCGCGCGCGGTCTCGGCCCAGTCAAGCCCGTCCGGGTGGTCGAGGGCCACCTCGAGCTGGGCGCGGATGCTGGCGATCGGGCTGCGCAGCTCGTGCGCGGTATCGGAGACCAGGTCGCGCTGCCGTTGCTGCGCCTCGGCCAGCCGGGACAGCATGTCGTTGAGCGTGACCGCGAGGAGGCGCACCTCGTCGCGGGCGGGCGGCACCGGCAGGGCGCGGGGCACGCCGTTCCCGGTCACCTCGGCGGCACCCCGGCGCAGCGCGGCGATGGGCCGCAAGGTGTACCCGGTGACCAGCCAGATGGCCAGCGCCAGCAGGGCGAACAGCAGCGGCGTGCCGATGAACAGGGCCCGGGCCAGCGTGGCCAGGCTGTCGTGGACCTGGGCGAACGAGACCGCGGCGATGACGACGTGGCCGCCGCTGGCCGGGACGGCCACCACCCGGAGTAGCGACGGCATGCCCAGCGGCGGCCCGGCCAGCATCTGCGCCTGCCCGGTCCGCGCCGCCGCCCGGGCCCGCGCGGGCGCCAGCATCGGCACTAGCCGGTCCGCGCCGGGGGAGACGTTGACGATCTGGCCGCTGACGTTGAGCACCTGGACGGTGACCGTGTCCGGCGGCACCGGGACCGGGCTGGGCAGCCGGCCCTGGTCCAGCAGCGTGGCCACCTCGACCGCGCCCTGCCGGGCCGAGACGTCGAGCCCGTTGATCAGTGCCGACCGCACCGCGCTGGCCAGCAGCACCGCGGCCAGGGCCAGCGCGACCGCCAGGCCGGCCGAGGTGATCAGCGTCAGCCGGGCCCGCAGGCTCCGCCGCCGCCACCAGCCGGCCGGCTTCATGTCGGCGTCATCTCAGCCGCCGTCGGCCGCGAGGCGGTAACCGGCCCCGCGCACCGTCTGCAGGCTTTTTTTACCAAACGGGGTGTCGATTTTGCGGCGGACATATCCCGCGTAGACCTCGACGATGTTGAGGTCGGCTACCGCGTCCGGATCCCAGACGTGCTCGAGCAGTTCCGCCTTGGACACGACCTGGCCGGCCCGTCGGATCAGGTACTCGAGCAGCGCGAACTCCCGGGCGGTCAGCTCGATGTCGCTCTCGCCGCGCTTGACGGTACGAGCCGCCGGGTCGAGGGCCAGGTCACCCGCTACCAGCACGGCCGGGCGCGGCCGCGCGCCGCGGCGCAGCAGCGCGCGCAGCCGGGCGGCCAGCACCACGTAGGAGAACGGCTTGGTCATGTAGTCGTCGGCGCCGAGGTCGAGCCCGTCGGCCTGGTCGTACTCGCCGTCCTTGGCCGACAGGATCAGCACCGGCACCCAGTTGCGCTCGGCCCGCAGCCGTTCGCACACCTGGTAGCCGGACAGGCCGGGCAGCATCAGGTCGAGCACCACCGCGTCGTACCCGCCCTCCCGGGCCAGGTGCAGGCCGTCCACGCCGTCATGGGCCACGTCGACGGCGAACCCCTCCGCGGTCAGCCCGCGGCGTACCGCCGACGCCAGCCGCCGTTCGTCTTCCACCACAAGGACCCGCACTTTCCCTAGTGTGGCCCATTCATCCGGGTACCGTCGCTGCCCTCTCAGGGTGCTCACAGTAGCGGCGATGCACCCTGGGGTCATGGTTCAGGTACCAAGGCTGTCATCGCGGCGGGCGCGCTGGGCGGTTCCGGCCGGCGCGCTGGTCGTCACCGGCGGGATCCTGGCCGGGTCGCTGATCTCCGCGGCCCAGGCCACGCCGGGCCTGCCCGCGCGCACCTCGGCCCAGCTGCTCGCCCAGGTCGCGGACACCACCATGCCGCCGCTGACCGGGACGGTGGTGGAGACCGCGTCGTTCGGGCTGCCCTCGCTGCCCGCCACCGGCACCGCCACGTCGCTGTCGTCGCTGCTCACCGGGTCGCACACGATCCGGGTCTGGTACGCCAGCCCGCAGCACTTCCGGCTGGCCGTGCCGCAGTCGCTGAGCGAGAGCGACGTGATCAGGAACGGCGGCACCGCCTGGCTGTGGCAGAGCAGCTTGAACAAGGTGACCAAGTACACCCTCCCGGCCCAGGCCCCCGCCCAGGCCGTCCCCAATACCCCGCTGACCCCGGATCAGGCGGCCAAGCAGGTGCTGGCCGCGGTCGGCCCGACCACCGCGGTCAGCGTGTCCAGCAACGTGTCGGTGGCCGGGCAGGCCGCCTACGCGCTGGTCCTGGCGCCCAAGGACCACCGCTCGCTGGTCGGCCAGGTGCAGATCGACGTGGACGCCAGCAACGGCGTGCCGCTGCGGCTCCAGGTCTTCGCCCGCGGCGCGAGCGCCCCCGCGTTCCAGGTCGGCTACACCGCCATCCAGTTCGTCACCCCGGCGGCGGCCGACCTCAGCTTCACCCCGCCGCCCGGCGCCACGGTCACCCAGGAGAACCTGGGTGACGGCGACCACGCCAAGCCCGCCGACACCGGTGGCTACACCACCGTCGGGAAGGACTGGCTGACCGTGCTCGTGACGCCCTCGACTGGCTTCACTTCACCAGCGAGCGCCCTGCTCGCCGCGGCCACCCCGGTGCACGGCGCCTGGGGCAGCGGCCGGCTGCTGCGCACCAGCCTGGTCTCGGTGCTGATCACCGATTCCGGCACCGCCTACGTCGGCGCCGTCCAGCCCAGCGTCCTGTACGCGGCGGCCGGCTCGAACGCAGGGAAGCCTTGACCGCTGCCGCCATCGCGACCAGCGAGCTGACCAAGAGGTTCCGCGGGGGCCAGCTCGCCGTCGACCGCATCGACCTGGCCGTGCCGCCCGGCTCGGTCTACGGTTTCCTCGGGCCGAACGGGTCCGGCAAGACCACCACGATCCGGATGCTGCTCGGGCTGGCCTTCCCCACCAGCGGGACCGCGGCGCTGCTGGGCGTGCCGATGCCGGACGGCGCCACCCGGGTGCTGCACCGGGTCGGCTCGCTGGTCGAGGGCCCGGCCTTCTACCCGTTCCTGACCGGCACCGCCAACCTGGCCCGGTACGACGCCGCCGACCGGACCGCCGACCCGGCCACCGCGAAGGCCAGGATCGGCCAAGCCCTGGACCGGGTCGGCCTGCTGGCCGCGGCGGGCAAGCGCTACCGGCACTACTCGCTGGGCATGAAGCAGCGGCTGGCCATCGCCGCGGGCCTGCTGCAGCCCCGGGAACTGATCATCCTGGACGAGCCGACGAACGGTCTCGACCCGCAAGGGACCCGCGAAGTCCGCGCCCTGATCAGGCAGATCGCCGCCGACGGCATCACCGTGTTCGTCTCCTCCCACCTGCTGGCCGAGGTGGAGCAGATCTGCACGCACGTCGGCGTGATGCGGACCGGGCGGCTGGTGTTCCAGGGCTCGCTGGCCGAGCTGCGCCGGACCGGCGCCGCCCGCGTCACGGTGCGGACCGCCGAGCCCGAGGCGGCGGCCAAGGTGCTGGCCGGGCTGGACCTGGCCGATCCGCGGGCGACAGCGGACGAAGCCTCCGCCGTCCTCGGCGACGCGTCGCCCGAGCACATCTGCGCCGAGCTCGTCGGAGCCGGCATCGGGGTCCGCGGCTTCGCGGTCACCTCGCCGAGCCTGGAGGACCTGTTCGTGGGGCTGACCGGGGAGGGCTTCGATGTCAGCGGTTAGGTTCTACCACTCTGAGCTCCACCTCGTGCTCCTGCGCAGGCGGAACCTCCTGCTGCTGGCCGTGGCCGCCGTCTTCCCCCTGGTCATCGGCATCGCGCTGCGGCTGGCGGCGCCGCACCCGGGCGGCGGCAACGGCAACGGGGTGGCGTTCTTCAACCAGCTGGCCGGGAACGGCGTGTTCCTCACCTTCATCGCGCTGTCCACCCTGCTCATCCTGGTGCTGCCGGTGGTGGTCGCGGTGGTGGCGGGCGACGCGGTGGCCGGCGAGGCCGGCTACGGCACGCTGCGCTACCTGCTGGCCGTCCCGGCCGGGCGGACCCGGCTGCTCGCGGTCAAGTACGGCGTGATCGTGACGTTCGGACTGTGCGCCACGTTCGTCGTGTCGGCGGTGGCCCTGGTGGCCGGGGTCGTGCTGTTCCCGGTCGGCCCGGTGACCCTGCTCTCGGGGACCACGGTCTCGCTGGCCGACGGGCTGCTCCGGCTGCTGTTCGTGACCTTGTACGTGGCGGCGGCGATGGCCGCCCTGGGCGCCATCGGGCTGGCCATCTCGACCCTGACCGAGCACGCCATCGGGGCCATCGCGGCGATCATGATCCTGGTCGTGACCAGCGAGGTCGTCGACAACGTGCCGCAACTCGCCGCGGTCGGCCCGTACCTGCCGACGCACTGGTGGCTGTCCTTCGACTCCCTGCTGCGGGTCCCGGTCGACACCACCACCCTGCTGCACGGCCTGCTCTCCTTCGCCGTCTACGCCGTCCTGGCCGGCTCCTTCGCCTGGGCCCGCTTCACCTCCTCCGACGTCACCAGCTAACCCAGCTGCGTCCTTCTCGTTATTGCAAGTAAGTTGCAATAACTTCTAAGCTGGGCGTATGACTGACTCGCCTGGGCGCCTCGAGAGGATCCGGCGGGCGCTGACGCCGGCCGAGTGGGCCCGTTTCGGCGGCATGGCCGGGGTGGTGGTGGCGCTGCACGTGGCGGGCTGGGGCATGCTGGCCGCCGCGATGGGCGGCCACTACCAGATCAGCAAGACGACCGTGTTCGGGGTGGGCACCGGCGCGCTGGCCTACACCCTCGGCATGCGCCACGCGTTCGACGCCGACCACATCGCGGCCATCGACAACACCACCCGCAAGCTGGTCGCCGAGGGCAAGCGGCCGCTGTCGGTCGGGTTCTTCTTCTCGCTCGGCCATTCCAGCGTGGTGTTCGTCCTCGCGGTGCTGCTGAACTTCGGCATCCGGGGCCTTGACGACCAGGTCAGCCACGACGGCTCCGGCCTGCATACGATCACCGGCGTGGTCGGGACCTGCGTATCCGGGTTTTTCCTGCTCCTGATCGCCGCGTTCAACATCGTCGTGCTAGCCGGCATCGTCCGGGTGTTCCGCGAGATGCGCAGCGGGCGGTATGACGACGAGGAACTCGAGGAGCAGCTCAACAAGCGCGGCCTGATGAACCGGTTCCTCGGCCCGCTGGCCCGCAAGGTCGATACGCCGTGGAAGATCTACCCGATCGGGTTCCTGTTCGGCCTGGGCTTCGACACCGCCACCGAGATCGCGCTGCTGGTCCTGGCCGGCACCGCCGTGGCCGGCGGGCTGCCGTTCTACGCGATCTTGTCGCTGCCGATCCTGTTCGCCGCCGGGATGTGCCTGTTCGACACGGCCGATGGCTGCTTCATGAACTTCGCCTACGACTGGGCCTTCGCCAAGCCGGTCCGCAAGGTCTACTACAACATGACCATCACCGGCCTGTCCGTGTTCGTGGCGGTGTTCATCGGCGCGATCGAACTGCTCGGCCTGATCGCCCAGAACGCGCACCTGGGCGGCTCGTTCTGGGCGTTCCTGGCCGGCTTCAACATCAACTCGGCCGGCTTCGTCATCGTCGGCGTGTTCGTGGTCACCTGGGTCGTGGCCCTGGCCGTCTGGCACTTTGGCCGCATCGAGCAGAAGTGGGAGGCCGCGCCAGACAAGCTCACCAGCTGAAGTCTTCCTCCCAGAACTCGGTGACGCCGCGCGGCGACGACGGCCGGCTGGTCTCGGCGTCGCGCAGTTCCACCCGGCGGATCTTCCCGGAGATGGTCTTCGGCAGGTCGCCGAACTCCAGCCGCCTGATCCGCTTGTACGGCGCCACCTTCGCCCGGCAGAACGCCATGATGTCCCTGGCCAGCTCGCCCGACGGCGACTGCCCGGCCGCCAGCAGCACGTACGCCTTCGGCACGGCCAGCCGGACCGGGTCCGGCGACGGCACCACGGCCGCCTCGGCCACCGCCTCGTGCTCGATCAGGATGCTCTCCAGCTCGAACGGCGAGATGCGGTAGTCCGAGGCCTTGAACACGTCGTCGGTCCGGCCGACATAGGTGATATAGCCCTCGTCATCAGACGAGGCGACGTCGCCGCTGTGGTAGTAGCCGCCCGCCATGGCCCGCTCGTTCAGCGCGTCGTCGTCCAGGTACCCGGTCATCAGCCCGAGCGGCCGGTTCGACAGGTCCAGGCAGATCTCACCATCGCGCGCGACCGCGCCGGATAGCGGATCCACCAGCACCACCGAGTATCCGGGCAGCGGGCGTCCCATCGACCCGACCCGGACCGCCTGCCCGGGCGTGTTCCCGACCTGCGCCGTCGTCTCGGTCTGGCCGAACCCGTCCCGCACCGTGATCCCCCAGGCCTTGCGCACCTGCTCGATCACCTCCGGGTTGAGCGGCTCGCCCGCGGCCACGCACTCGCGCAGCGACGAGATGTCCGCCGTGGCCAGGTCGGCCTGGATCAGCATCCGCCACACCGTGGGCGGCGCGCAGAACGTGCTTACCCTAAAGTCGCCCAGCGCGGCCAGCAGCGCTGCCGCCGAGAAGCGCGGGTAGTTCAGCACCAGCACGGTCGCGCCCGCGTTCCACGGCGCGAACAGGTTGCTCCAGGCGTGCTTGGCCCAGCCCGGCGAGGACAGGTTCAGGTGCACGTCACCCGGCTGGAGGCCGACCCAGTACATGGTGGACAGGTGCCCGACCGGGTAGCTGACCTGGGTGTGCGCGACCAGCTTGGGCTGCGCCGTGGTGCCCGAGGTGAAGTAGAGCAGCAGGGGATCGCTGGCCCGGGTGACGCCCTCCGGAGCGAACTCAGAAGCAGAGGAAAAGGCCTCCTCATAGGCATGCCAGCCCAGCGGGGCATCCCCAACCACGACGCCGGTCCAGTCGCCCGCCACCCGGGCGAACTTCTCCACCTGGGCCGTGTCCGTGACCACGTGCCTGACCTGGCCGCGGGCGACCCGGTCGGCCAGGTCGGCCGGCTGCAGCAGCGTCGACGCCGGGATGATCACCGCGCCCAGCTTCATCGCGGCCAGGATGACCTCCCACAGCGGCGCCACGTTGCCCAGCATCAGCAGCACCCGGTCGCCGCGCCGCACGCCGAGCCCCCGCAGCCAGTTGGCCACCTGCCCCGACCTGGCCTTCAGCTCCCCGTAGGTCAGGGCGCCGGCGTCGTCGCCGACGATCCGCAGCGCGGGCCGCTCCGGGTGCTCGTCCGCGATCACGTCGAACCAGTCCAGCGCCCAGTTGAACTCACCCAGGTCCGGCCAGGCGAACTCGCGCCGCGCGGCCTCGTAGTCGTCGCGGTGCGCGAGCAGCAGGTCCCGCGCCGCGCGGAAAGCTCTGCTCGAAGAAGTCACGGGGCTCGAAGAAGTCACGGGGCTCGAAGAAGTCACGGGCGTGGAAAAGCTCATGAGCACATCGTGACGCATACTTAATCGGTGAGCGAACTCAACATCGAGGTGGATCCGGCCGAGCTCGGCCTGGACAAGGAACGACTGGGGCGCATCGACGCGCACTTCGCCCGCTACGTGGCCGACGGCCGCCTGGCGGGCTGGCTGCTCACCGTGCGCAGGCACGGCCGCCTGGCCCACGTGGCCCGGGCCGGGTCGCGTGACCTGGAGGCGGACCTGCCGGTCACGGACGACACCCTGTGGCGGATCTACTCGATGACCAAGCCCGTCACCTCGGTCGCCGCCATGCTGCTGTACGAGGAGGGCAAGATCGGGCTCAACGACCCGGTCAGCGACTTCATCCCGTCCTTCGCCGACCTGCGCGTCTACACCGGCGGCTCGGACCAGAAGCAGGTCACGGTGCCCGCGGCCGAGCCGGTCCGGGTCTGGCACCTGCTCACCCACACCTCCGGCCTGACCTACGGCTTCCACCGGACGCACCCGGTCGACGCCGTGTACCGGGCGGGCGGCTTCGAGTGGGGCACGCCGCCGGACACGGACCTGGCCGGGGTGTGCGACCGCTACGCCAGCTTCCCGCTGCTGTTCCAGCCGGGGACCGAGTGGAACTACTCGGTGTCCACCGACGTCCTGGGCCGGGTGGTCGAGGTGGCCTCCGGGCAGACCCTCGAGGAGTTCTTCAAGGCCAGGATCCTGGTCCCGCTCGGCATGACCGACACCGCCTTCTGGGCCGGGCCCGAGACCGCGCCGCGGCTGGCCGCGCTCTACCAGCCTGGTCCCGGCGGCCAGGCCAAGCGGCTGGACGCCTTCGGCCAGGCCGCGCTCAAGGCCCCGCGCGTGCTCAGCGGAGGCGGCGGCCTGGTGTCCACCGCGGCCGACTACGACCGGTTCACGTCGATGCTGCTCGACCTCCCGGACAGCCCGGCCGGCGAACTCGACGGCGTCCGGCTGCTGAGCCCGCGCACGGTCGCCTACATGGGCCGCAACCACCTGCCAGGGAACCAGGACCTGGAGACGTTCGGCCGCCCGCTGTACGCCGAGTCCCCGTTCCGTGGCATCGGCTTCGGTCTCGGCTTCGCCGTCGTCATCGACCCGGCCGCGGGCAAGGTCGTCTGCTCGCCGGGTGAGCTGTCCTGGGGCGGCGCCGCCAGCACCACGTTCTGGATCGACCCCGCGGCCGGGCTGACCGTCTCGTTCTTCACCCAGCTGCTCCCGTCCAGCACCTACCCGATCCGCCCGCAGCTGCGTCAGCTCGTCTACCAGGCGCTAACGGACTGAGCGGTTACATCACACCGGGAGAAACGAGCCCGGTCTCGTAAGCCAGCACGACCGCCTGGACCCGGTCGCGCAGTCCCAGCTTGCCCAGGATCCGGGCCACGTGGGTCTTCACCGTCGCCTCGCTCAGCGTCAGCGCCGCGGCCAGCTCGGCGTTGCTCAGCCCCCGCGCGATCAGGCCGAGCACCTCGAGCTCGCGCGGCGTGAGCGCGGACAGGTCAGCGGCGGCCGAACGCGGCGCGAACCGCTCCACCAGGCGCCGGGTGATGGACGGGGCCAGCAGCGCGTCGCCCCGCCGCACCAGCTTGACCGCGGCGATCAGGTGCTCGGGGGAGACGTCCTTGAGCAGGAAGCCGCTGGCCCCGGCGGCCAGCGCCGCGTAGACGTACTGGTCCAGGTCGAACGTGGTGAGGATGATGATCCGCAGCTCTTGCGCCCCGGGCGCGGCCAGGATGCGCCTGGTCGCCTCGAGGCCGTCCATCTCGGGCATCCTGATGTCCATCAGGACGACGTCCGGCCGGTGTTTCAGCACGGCCGCGACCGCCTCCCGGCCGTCCGCCGCCTCGGCCGCCACCGGGATGCCCGCGGAGCCGAGGATCAGCCGGAAGCCGCCCCGGACCAGCGTCTGGTCGTCCGCGATGACCACCCGCGGCGGCGCGTCGCTCACGCGGGTTCCAGCGGGAAGCTGGCCCGCACCCGCCACCCGCCACCCGGCCGCGGCCCCGCGTCGAGCTCGCCGCCGTACAGCCCCACCCGCTCCCGCAACCCGATCAGCCCGCGCCCGCCCGGTGACCCAGCAGAACCCTGATGTCCGTAGCCGGCCGGCCCCCCGTCATCAGTCACCGTGATCACCAGCTCACACACCCCATATACCAAACGGATCAGGGCTTCCGCCCCGCTAGCGTGCTTCAGCACGTTGGTCAGTGCCTCCTGGACCACCCGGTAAGCGGCCAGGTCCACCCCCGGCGGCAGGTCTCGCGTTCCCTCGATGTTCAGCTCGGCCCGCAGCCCCGCCGCGCGTACCCGGTCGACCAGCGCCTTTGTTTGATCTAGCCCCGGCTGCGGCACCAGTGCCGCGTCCTCATCACCCGGATCCCCGGCCGGGGCCAGCAGCCCGAGCAGGTGCCGCAGCTCGCCCATCGCGGTCCGCCCGCTGGCCTCGACCGCGAGCAGTGCCTCCCGGGCTTCCGCCGGCGAGCTGGCCAGCACGCTCCGGGCCGCGCCCGCCTGCACCACCATCACGCTCACGTTGTGCGTCACCACGTCGTGCAGCTCGCTGGCGATCCGGGCCCGCTCCGCCTCGACCGCGAGACGGGTCTGCGCCTCGTGCTCGGCCTGGGCCAGCCGCAGCCGTTCGGCCGAGTCGCCCGCTCGCCGCCGCCAGGTCCGCATGGCCGCCGCCACCGCCGCCGTGGGCAGCAGCACCAGCAACGCGGTGAACCGGGACGGCACCGGCGGGGTGGTGTCGGGGAAGGCCGCGGTGACGATGACCGCCGCGGTGAACACGCAGCCCAGCGCCAGCCGCCGGTACGGGCTGTACAGGATCGCGCTGTACGCGGCGAACAGCACCACCGCGAACGTCACCGTGGTGGCATGGGTGTGCGTGGCCAGCACCGCCGCCATGATCAGGCAGAACGCTCCGACCGGGTACCGGCGCCGCAGCGCCAGCGGCACCGTCGTCAGCGGTACGCAGAGCGCGACGAGGAGCACCTGCCCGCCCGGCTCGGTCTCCGGTATGATCCGGCTTCCGTACGGCCCGGGGATGGCGATGTAGGCATGGCTGGTCCGGAGCTGCACGATGAAGAGCCAGATCGCCGCGATCGTCGCCACGACGGCGATGGCGGTGTCCACCATGGCGTCCCGCCGACGCTGCTGCATCTGTCCATTGTCGCCCCGCACGAGCCCGCCACCATCGCCCGCGCGGCCTAACCCGGGTACATCGCGGGGATGACGGCGGTCCTCCGGTGGCAACCAGATTGACCCGGACGGCGGACGCGGCGGCGACACCCCCGTTCGTACCGTCCAGCCATGGATAATCTCGTTCAGCTGACCGATGTGACCAAACGTTACGACCACGACGGCACCCCGGCCGTGCACCACGTCACCCTGGCGGTGGCGCCCGGCGAGGCGCTCGCGGTGATGGGGCCGTCCGGGAGCGGCAAGTCCACGTTGCTCAACCTGATCGCCGGGCTCGACCGCCCGACCAGCGGCGAGGTCGTGGTGGCGGGGGAGCGGGTGGACCGGCTCAGCGAGACCGGCCTGGCCCGCTTCCGGCGCCGGCGGGTCGGCATGATCTTCCAGTTCTTCAACCTGCTCGACGACATGACCGTGCTGGACAACATCGTGCTGCCCGCCCAGCTGGCCGGGTTGCCGCCCGGCCAGGCCCGCGCCCGGGCCGACGAGTTGCTGGCCGCCCTGCGCATCGCGAAGCACGCCGACGCCTACCCGGCCCGGCTGTCCGGCGGGGAACGCCAGCGCGTGGCCATCGCCCGCGCCCTGGTGAACCGGCCCGCGCTGCTGCTGGCCGACGAACCGACCGGGGCGCTCGACACCGCGACCGGGGAGGAGATCGGCGAGCTGCTGCTCGACCTCAGCGCCTCCGGCCAGACCCTGATCGTGGTGACGCACAACCCCGAGCTGGCCGCCCGCTACGCCCGGCGTACGATCCAGCTCGTCGACGGCCAGGTCGCTGCCGAGGCACGGCGATGATAGTTAACTCCCCAGCCCTTCGCGCGGCGCGCAGCGGCCTGTCCGGCCGCCGGGTCCAGGCCGTCGTGATCAGCCTGGTCGTCCTGGCGGCCACCGCCGCCTGCACGCTGGCGCTCGGCCTGCTGGTGGACTCCAACGCGCCCTTCGATCATGCCTTCACCGCCCAGCAGGGCGCCCACGTCACCGCCACGGTCAGCGCGTCAGCCGCGGCGGCCACAGCCAAGCCGTCCGGCGTCATCGCCCAGGCCGGCCCGTTCGCCGTGACCACCAACGCCGTGACCATCACCGTGACCGGCGGCCCCGGCGGCGGCCCGCAGGGCGTGATGATGACCCAGCTGACCATCGCCGGGCGCGGCTCGCCCGGCGGCCCGGTCGACGACCTGACCGTCACCTCCGGGCACTGGCCCACGTCGCCGGATCAGATCGTGCTCGGGCGGGACCGGCAAGGTCCCGCCCCGCTGCTCGGCGCCACGCTCACCGTGAACGGCGCGCCCGGCTCGCCGCGGCTCACCGTGGTCGGCCTGGCCGTCTCGGTCACCGGCACCGCCCAGGCCTGGGTGCTGCCCGCGGAGCTGGCCACGCTGCGGGCCCCGCACACCCCGGCGACGGATCAGCTGCTCTACCGGTTCGCCCGGGCCGGGACGGCGGCCGAGGTGACCGCCGACATCGCGCGGATCCGGGCCGCGCTGCCGCGCGGCGCGCTGCTCGGCGCGGAGTCCTACCTGACCGCCAAGCTGAACGCGACCCGCTCGATCGCGCCGTGGGTGCCGTTCATCGTGGCGTTCGGGCTGATCGGCCTGGTGATGTCGGTGCTGATCGTGGCCAACGTGGTCAGCGGGGCGGTGACGGCGGGCACCCGCCGGATCGGCGTGCTGAAGTCCATCGGGTTCTCGCCCGGGCAGGTCGTGGCGGCCTACCTGATCGAGGTGGGAACGCCCGCACTGGGCGGCTGCGTGGCGGGCGTGGTCGTCGGCAACCTGCTGTCGGTGCCGCTGCTCGGCCAGACCGCCCAGGTGTACGGGGTGGGGGCGCTGGCCGTGCCGCTCTGGGTGGACCTGGCGGTGCCGCTGGCCATGCTGGCCCTGACCGGCGCGGCGGCGCTGCCGCCGGCGGTGCGCGCGGCCCGGCTGAGCGCGGTGCGGGCCATCGCGACCGGGCGGGCGCCGCGCCCGTCGGGCGGGTACGCGGCGCACCGCCTGCTCGGCCGCGCCCCGGTCGCGCGGCGGCTGCCGCGGCCGGTCACCCTCGGCCTGGCCAGCCCGTTCGGCCGTCCCGGGCGCACCCTGGTCACCCTGGCCGCGATCGGGTTCGGCGTGGTCGCGGTGACGTTCGCCGCGGGCCTGGCCACCTCGCTGGACCGGGTCGCGGCCGACCTGTCCCGCTCGTCAGCCGTGCCGGTACAGGTCGAGGTGCCCGGAGCCCAGGTGCCCGGCGGTCCCAGCACCCCGGGCCCGGCGGCGCAGCAGCGCGTGGTCGTAGCCGCCCTGCACGCCGAGCCGGGAACCGGGCGCTACGTGGCCGAGGCCGACGACGACCTCAGCGTTCCCGGCCTGGCCGGCCGGCTGCGGCTGGCCGGCTTCGGCGGCGACGCCCGCTGGACCGGCTACGCGCTGGTCACCGGCCACTGGTTCGCGTCCGGCACCGATCAGGTCGTGGTCAACACGGCCTTCCTCACCGCGACCGGCACCATGGTGGGGGACAGCTACCCGCTGACCTCCGCCAACGGGCAGCTCACGGTCCGGATCGCGGGCGAGATCTTCGACCCGGCCGGCGGCAGCCCCGAACTCCTCGGCGGCCTGCCCGCCTTGTCCCGCCTGGACCCCGGGCTGACTGTGACGCAGTACGACGTGGCGCTGAAGCCCGGCATCGATGCCACCGCCTACGCGTCCGCCCTGGGCCGCACCCTCGGCCTGAACGACCAGGTCAACGCCACCTCGGGCAGCTCACCGCAGCTGCTGGCCGTCCTCGGCCTGGTCGGGGCGCTGATGCTGCTGCTGGCCGCGGTGGCCGGGCTCGGCGTCCTCAACACGGTCGTGCTCCAGATCAGGGAGCGGGTGCACGACCTCGGCGTGTTCAAGGCCGTCGGCATGACCCCGCGGCAGACCATGGCCATGGTGATCTGCTCGGTGGCGGGCACCGGGCTGGTCGCGGGGCTGATCGCCATCCCGGCCGGGATCGCGCTGCACCACGGCGTGCTGCCGGTGATGGGGCACGCCGCGCAGACCGCGCTGCCCGCCTCGGTGCTGGACGTCTACCGCGTCTGGGAGATCGTCCTGCTCGCGCTGGCCGGCCTGGTCATCGCGGTGGCGGGCGCGCTGGCCCCCGCGGGCTGGGCCGCCAGGACAAGCACCGCGTTCGCCCTCCGGGCTGAATAAGGCACACCGGATGCAGGTCGTGGTGGCCGGGCGGGCACCAAGACGTTCGTTCCCAATGGGTTGCCCGCACCGTTCGCACACCCCGTAGCTCCCGGCCGCCAGCCGGGCCAGCGCCGCGTCCACCGCCGCCACCTGCTCGCGCGCCGCCGCGAGCAGGGCGGCGGCGTGCTGCCGCTCGAAGGCCAGCGTCGCCCCCTCCGGGTCGTGCTCGTCGTCGGTCCCGGCCGCGCTGGCCGCCTCGGCCAGCCCGGCGAACTCCCGCTCCAGCGCCGCCACCCGCTCCCGCGCCCGCCGCCCTTCCTCCTCCAGTCGCTCGCGCACTGGCCAACCTCCACGGGTGCATCATCGAAAAGTGCTCAGAATGAACGAACGAATCCGCGCGTCGCCTTATTACCCGGCCCTCGTCCACCCGGTGTTCCGCCGCGTCCTGCCCGGAGCGGCCGCCTCCGCCCTGGGCGACGGGATGAGCGCGGTGGCGATCGCCTGGCTGGCGCTGAAGCTGGCCCCGGCGGACAGCCGCGGACTGTGGGTTCTCCTTCACCCGCACCAGCCGCGACGGGCCACCCGGCGGCTACGGCACCTGGCTCCTGCGCACCCCCGGCGACGGCCCCGACCTGATCATCGAGATAGACCCCCTCACCACCGAAAACTGCGACCACCGGTACGCCGGCCCGAAGTGCCGCCACGACCACCGGGTCAAACAGCACCCCAGGTGGAAGGTCGACCAGCTCCCCGACGGGACCTTCCGCTGGACCACCCCGTCCGGCCGCCATTACACCACCGAGCCAACCAGATATGTCATATAACGCAAGGCGCCTCGGCGCACTGTGCCTCGCCTGGCTTCAGGTGTCCTTCATGTTGCCTGGCTAGCCTCGGTTGGCGAGGGCGACGACGAGCCACGAAGTTCACAGGCTCGAAGTTCAGAGGCTACCGAGAAGGTTCGCGCAGGGAGTTCCGAGTACGCGAACCCAGAATGGGATACATGAGCAGCAAAGACCATAACGGAATCCACCAGGCTATCGCGGCCAGGGAACGCGGCCGGGCCAAGGTCAAGTCCGCCACCACCGCGATCACCGTGGCCAGCGTGGCCGCGGCCGGCGTGGTGGCCCTGGTCCTGCCCGGATCCACGCACACCGCCAGTGCGTCCACCTCCACCGGCTCCACCTCCACCGGTTCTACCTCGACCAGCTCCGGCTCCAGTTCCACTGGCTCCACTGGCTCTACTTCCAGCGGTTCCACCGGTTCCAGCTCGAACTCCGGCTCCACCGGATCCAGTTCGAGCTCTAACTCCGGCGGCCTTAGCTCCGGCTCCACGCCGTCCTCGAGCTCGGGCAGCAGCCAGGTCACCTCCGGCGGCTCGTGATGCCGCGTCCCGCCGGGGACGCTACCCCAGATACCCTCCCGAGCCCAGATACCCTCCCGGGCACTGCGCCCGCCGACGCTAACTGGCGCGCCCTGGGCACGCTCGTCCACCTCCTGGTGACCGAACCTTCCCGCATCGACCAGGCCCGCCAGCTCCTCACCGCCGACCTGGCCGACGTGGACGCCGCCTGCAGCCGGTTCCGCCCCGACTCCGAGATCTGCTCCCTCCAGGGCGGCCGCCTCGAGCAGGTCAGCCCGCTCCTGGCCGAGGCCATCGCGCTGGCCCTGCGCGCGGCCCGGCTGACCGATGGCGACGTCGATCCGACCGTCGGCGCGGCCATGTCCGCGGTCGGCTATGACCGCGACTTCGCGCAGGTCAAGGCCACCGGCCCGGGTATCAAGCTCACGGTCAGGAGCGTCCCGGGCTGGCGCCAGGTCCGGCTGGACGGCCGAACCCTGAGCATGCCCGCCGGGGTCCGGCTCGACCTAGGCGCGACCGCCAAGGCCTGGGCCGCGGATCGCTCCGCCGCCCGGATCGCGGCCCGCACCGGCGGTGGCGTCCTGGTCAGCCTGGGCGGCGACATCGCCGTCGCCGGCCCGGCCCCGAGCACAGGATGGCGGGTCCGGGTCCAGGACGTGACCGGCGCACCGGAGGACCCGCCCGCCGGCCCCTACGCGCAGATCGCCATCCGCGACGGCGGCCTGGCCACCTCGAGCACCACGGCCCGCCGCTGGCGGCGCGGCGGCGACGTGCTGCACCACATCCTGGACCCGCGCACCGGCCTGCCCGCCGAACCCGTCTGGCGCACCGTCTCGGTCGCCGCCGGGAGCTGTGCCGACGCCAACGCGGCCAGCACCGCCGCGGTCATCCGGGGCCGCCGCGCGCTCGGCTGGCTGGCCCACCTGGGCCTGCCCGCCCGCCTGGTCGACGCGACCGGCGTGGTCTTCACCGTGGCCGGCTGGCCCGCTGAATCGGAAAACAAAGAAAACTAGAGGGGCCTGATGAATACCGCGTTCTGGTACGCCAGCCGCGCGACGGGGATCGTCTCGCTGCTGCTGCTGACCGCCGTCCTGGTGCTCGGCATCCTGGTGAACCGGCAGGGCCGGCTGCCCGGGCTGCCGAGGTTCGCCGTGACCGATCTCCACCGCAACCTGTCGCTGCTGTCCGTGGCGTTCATCGCCGTGCACATCCTGACCGCGGTACTCGACTCTTACGTGCACATCCCGCTGCTGTCCGCGGTGGTCCCGTTCGCCTCCGGGTATGAGCGGCTGTGGCTGGGCCTGGGCGCGATCTCGCTGGACCTGATGGTCGCCATGATCGTGACCAGCCTGCTCCGCGGCCGGCTGAACCGGATCGTCTGGCGGGCCGTCCACCTGCTCGCCTACGCCAGCTGGCCGCTCGCCTTCGTGCACGGCATCGGCGCGAGCAAGGACCTGCAGCAGGGCTGGCTGCTCGGCCTGGCCGTCGGCTGCGCCCTGGCCGTCGCGACGGCGGTAACCTGGCGGCTGGCTCACGCCGCCCGGCAGGTGCCCAGGGCCGGACGGGTCGCCGAGGTCTTCGCCCAGCACACTCTCAAGCGGCACCGCCAGGCGGTATCTCGATGACCGCGGCGCTCAATGAGACGGCACCAGGGGGGGCGCCCCGGCAGCAGGCCGAGCTACCTCGCCTGCTGCCCCGTGCCCCCGAGGACCTCCAGGCCCACCTGTCCCGATACGGTACCGTTCCGTACCGGCAGCAGGCTGGACTCTTGATCCAAGACGTGGAAGCCAGTGGCCTGACCGGCCGGGGCGGCGCGGCCTTCCCGGTGCACCGCAAGCTGGCCGCCGTCGCCCGGGCCAAGGGCGCCCGCAAGATCGTCGTGGCCAACGGCGCGGAGAGCGAGCCGGCCAGCCGCAAGGACGAACTGCTGCTGCGGATCGCGCCGCACCTGGTCCTGGACGGGCTGCAACTGGCGGCCGAGGCGACCGGCGCCACCGAGGCGCACCTCTATCTCCACGCGGCCCCCGGCCCGCAGATCCTGCGGGCGCTGGCCGAACGGACGAGCCGCCGCCTGGACCTGCTGCCCGTCAGCATCACCCAGGCCCCGCCGCGGTTCCTGGCCGGCCAGGAAACCGCTCTGGTGAACCGCCTCGGCGGCGGCCCCGCGCTGCCCACCTTCCAGCCGCCGCGGGTCAGCGAGCGCGGCCTGGGCGGCGCGCCCACCCTGGTGCAGAACGTCGAGACCCTGGCCCACCTGGCGCTGATCGCGCGGTATGGTCCGCGCTGGTTCCGCGCCGTCGGCACCGAAGCCGAGCCGGGCAGCATGCTCACCACCGTGTACCGGCCGGCCGGAAATAAGCAAGGCAAGACCGAGATCCACGAGGTCCCGACCGGGGTGCCGCTGCGAGCACTGCTGCCCACCGGGGAGGCGGGGGCCTGGCTGGTCGGCGGCTACCATGGCGCCTGGCTGCCGCTGCCGGAGGCGGCCCAGCTCACCCTGGACCGCGCCTCGCTGCGCCGGTTCGGCGCCGCGCCGGGCGCGGGCGTGCTGGTCGCGCTGCCGTCGGATCGCTGCGGCCTGACCGAGACCGCCCGGATCGTCGGTTACCTGGCGGCCGAGTCGGCCGGCCAGTGCGGCCCCTGCCTGAACGGCCTGCCCCGGATCGCGGCCGCCCTGGCCGAGCTGGCCGGCGCCGGGCATCGCAAGCAGGTCCGGGCCGACCTGGAACGCTGGTCGAGGCTGGTCATCGGCCGTGGTGCCTGCAGCCACCCGGACGGCACGGTCCGCTTCGTCCGCAGCGCACTGCGGGTGTTCGCGCCCGAGATCGACCACCACGCCCGGGGCCGCTGCTCAGCCACGAACAAGACACCGTTCCTGCCGCTGCCGGACCGGATGCCCACCCGCGAAGAGGACTGGATCTGACCATGAACCTCAGCGTGAACCCGATCGCCTGCACCGGCCATGGCGTGTGCGCCGAGCTGCTGCCCGAGCTCATCGTCGCCGACGAATGGGGCTACCCGATCATCGATCCCCGCCCGGTACCCGTGGCCCTCGAACGCGACGCACGACGAGCCGTGAGCGCCTGCCCCGCCCTGGCGCTCAGGCTGGTACGAAGGGAAGAGCCGGCCCGTTCGGCCTGAAAAGGGTCTTAAAGAACGTCGTGGCCGGGGCGGGGCTCGACCGGCACCGCGGGAATGGACCCCAGCCGGCCGGCCTGGAAGTCCTCGAAGGCCTGCACCAGCTCCGCGCGGCTGTTCATGACGAACGGCCCGTACGCGGCCACCGGCTCCCGGATCGGCTCCCCGCCCAGCAGCAGGATGTCCAGGTCGCCCCGCGCCCCGGCCGCGAACGTGATCGCGTCCCCGGCGCCGAACACGGCCAGCTGCCCCATCTCGATGGGCCGCTGCTCGACGCCGACGAACCCCTGACCGCTAAGGACGTAACCCAGGGCGTTGAAGTCGGCCCGCCACGGCAGCTTGACCTGCGCGCCCGCGGACACGGTCGCGTGCACCAGCGAGATCGGGGTATGCGTCACCCCGGGCCCCGAGTAACCGTCGAACTCGCCCGCGATGACCCGCAGCAGCGCCCCGCCGTCGGCCGAGGACAGCAGCGCGACCTGCCCGGCCCGGATGTCCTGGTAGCGCGGCGGCGTCATCTTGAGCCGGGACGGCAGGTTCACCCACAGCTGGAAGCCGTGGAACAGGCCGCCGCTGACCACGAGTTCCTCCGGCGGCGCCTCGATGTGCAAGATGCCGCCGCCCGCGGTCATCCACTGGGTGTCGCCGTTGCTGATCACCCCGCCGCCGCCGTTGGAGTCCTGGTGACGGAAGGTGCCGTCGATGATGTAGGTGACGGTCTCGAAGCCGCGGTGCGGGTGCCACGCGGTGCCCTTGGGCTCACCGGGGCCGTAGTCGACCTCGCCCATCTGGTCCATGTGGACGAACGGGTCGAGCCGCTTCAGGTCCACCCCGGCGAAAGCGCGCCGGACCGGGAACCCCTCGCCCTCGTAGCCGGACGGCGCGGTGGTGACCGAGGTGACCTTCCGCTCGACCTGGGTGACGTCGGGCTCAGGGACCCGCGGCAGCACCAGGATGTCGTCGACGGTGATGGCGGGCATGGCATCCTCCTCGGCTTAGCTCAGCATACGTGCCCGTCCTAACATGCTTGAAAGTTCAATTATTCCGAACGGGGCTATGCTCACGCCCATGGATCCGTACGCGAGCGCAGGCGTTGACGAAGAGCACGAACAGGAAGTCTTCGCCAAGGCGATGCGCCCGTGGCTGGCCCGCACCGCGGTGCGGTCCTCGCTGGTCACCAGCATCACCGGGCTGGCCAGCGGCTACTTCGCCACCCTGATGCACATCCCGCCCGGGCCGCCGATCGCGCTCACCACCGACGGGGTGGGGACCAAGATCCTGCTGGCCCGCGAGGCCAACCGGTGGGAGCCGGTCGGGGTCGACGTGGTGGCCAACAACGTCAACGACGTGATCTGCACCGGCGCGGTGCCGCTGGCCCTGCTCGACTACATCGCCACCGACCGCATCGACGCGGCCGTGCTCGAGGACGTGGCCCGCGGCCTGTTCCTGGGCGCGGACGAGGCCGGCATCGCCATCCCCGGCGGTGAGATCGCGCAGATCGGCGCGATGCTGGCCAGCTCGGCCGGCGGCGGCCCGATGATGGACCTGGTCGGCACCGCGGTCGGCGCCATCCCGGACGGCCGCGACCCGGTCGACGGGTCCCGGGTCGAACCAGGCGACGTGGTCCTGGCCCTGCCCAGCTCGGGGCTGCACAGCAACGGCTTCTCGCTGGCCCGGCGTGCCCTCGGCGACCGGGTCGGTGACCTCTACGACGCGTTGCTCGCGCCGACCCGGGTTTATGTCAAGGCAGTCGAGGCGCTCTGGGAAGCGGGGGTGATACCCCGTGGCCTGGCCCATATCAGTGGCGGCGGCCTGCTCAACCTGGCCCGGCTGGCCGCCGACGTGTCCTACGTCCTGGACGCGCTGCCGCCCGCGCCGGAGATCTTCGGCCTGATCGCCGCGGCCGGCGACGTCCCGGCCGCGACCATGTACGCCACCTTCAACATGGGCACCGGCTTCTGCGTAGTCGTCTCCCCGGCCGACGTGGACGCCGCGCTGGCCGCGCTGCGCGGCGTCGGCGAGGACCCGGCCGTGGCCGGCCCGGTGACGGACCGCCCTGGCCGGTACGTGTCGATCCCCGCCGTGGGACTGGTGGGCCGCGGAGATGCTTTCGAGATAGCGCGCGATACGGTCTAACCATGGACGTCCGTGGCTATGTCGAGGCGAACGCACGCGAATTCATCGACGACCTCAAGCAGTGGCTGACCATCCCGTCGATCTCGGCCGACCCCGAGCGGCACGGCGACGTGGGGCACAGCGCCGCGTGGCTGGCCGGCCACCTGCGCGGGGCCGGGTTCCCGGTCGCCCAGGTGCTGGAGACCGGCGGCCTGCCCGCGGTCTACGCCGAATGGCCGGCCGCCGACCCGGACGCCCCGGTGGTGCTGGTGTACGGTCACCACGACGTCCAGCCGGTCGAGCCGCTGGAGGAGTGGGACAGCCCGCCGTTCGAGCCCGTCGAGCGGGACGGGCGGCTGCTGGGCCGGGGCGCCTCGGACGACAAGGGGCAGGTGCTCATCCACTCCCTCGGCGTGCGCGCCGCGGTCGCCGCGTCCGGCGGCTCGGCGCCGCCGGTGACTATCAAGCTGATCGTCGAGGGCGAGGAAGAATCGGGCTCGGAGCACTTCGCCGACCTGCTCCGGCGCGAGCGGGAGCGGCTCGCCTGCGACGTGATCGTGATCAGCGACACCACCATGTGGGCGGCCGACGTCCCGTCCATGTGCACCGGCATGCGCGGGCTGCTCCCGGTCGAGGTCACGCTGAGCGGGCCGGTGCGGGACTTGCACTCGGGATCGTTCGGCGGCGGCGTGCCGAATCCGCTGCACGCGATGGCGAGCCTGCTGGCCGGGCTGCACGACGAGCGGGGCCGGGTTACCCTGCCCCGGTACTACGACCGGGTGCTCCCGCTGTCCGATCAGGAGCGGGACCTGCTGGCCCGGCTGCCGTTCGACGAGAAGAACTGGCTCGCCGACGCCGGGCACAGCGGCGCGCTGTACGGCGAGCAGGGCTTCAGCACCCTGGAGCGGATCTGGGCCCGGCCGACGGCCGAGATCAACGGCATGTGGGGCGGGCACACCGGGCCGGGCTCCAAGACCATCATCCCCAAGGCCGCGCACGCCAAGATCTCCTTCCGGCTGGTCGCCGACCAGGACCCGGCCGACGTGGGCGAGGCCTTCCGCGAGTACGTGGCGGCGCACACGCCGCACGGCCTGGAGGCCGCGGTGATCCTCCATCCCGGCGTCCGGCCCTGCCACTCGCCCGTCGACTCCCCGGCCGTGCGGGCCGGCCGGCGTGCCCTGCGCCGGGCGTTCGGCCGCGAGGTGCTGTTCACCAAGGAAGGCGGCAGCGGCCCCGAGGCCGACCTGGCCGAGATCCTGGCGGCGCCGCTGGTGTTCGTCGCGGTCGGTCTCGACTCCGACCAGATCCACGCGCCGAACGAGAGCATGGACATCGCCCTGCTCCAGCGTGGCGCCGAGGCCTGCGCCTACCTGTGGGACGAGCTAGCCGCCGCGGATCTTCGGTGACGCCGCTGGAGCCGCTGGCGACGCTCGCGCTGTCCCGGGGGACCGTGGACCGGGTCACCGAGAAGCGGGCTGACCCGGAGTGGCTGGATGAGGCCTGGGCCGACCCCGGCAGCCGGGTGCTCGTGGTCGAGGCGGGCCAGGCCCTGGTCCGGGAGGACGGGGACCGGATGGACCTGGTCTTCGTCGCGCCCGCCGACGCGCCCGCGGGCGTCCGGCTGCTGCTCGGCCAGGACGCCGACGGCGTGGTGTACTTCGGCGTCTCCGCGCCCCTGCCCGCCCTGGAGGGGGACCCGAGAACCCGCCCCGCTTACCTGCGCGAGGCCGGCACGCTGCTCGGCGACCGCGACGCGGGCCTGTTCACCCACGCCGTGGCCCTGGCCAACTGGCACGACACGCACACCCACTGCCCGGTCGACGGCACGCCCACCGTGCCCGACCCCGGCGGCCACTCCGCCCGCTGCCCGGCGGATGGCACCGAGCACTTCCCCCGCACCGACCCCGCGGTGATCATGCTGGTCACCGACCCGGACGACCGGTGCCTGCTGGCCAGGAACGCGGCTTGGCCCGGCCGGCGGGTGTCGATCCTGGCCGGGTTCGTGGAGCCGGGTGAGTCGGCCGAGCAGGCGGTGATCCGCGAGGTGGCCGAGGAGGTCAAGATCAAGGTGACCAACGTGCGCTACGTCGGCAGCCAGCCCTGGCCGATGCCGCGCAGCCTGATGCTCGGCTTCCGGGCCGAAGCCCCGGCCGGCCAGGAGATCACGGTCGACGCCGAGGAGATCGCCGAGGCCTACTGGTTCGGCCGGGAGGAACTGGCGGCCGCGATCAAGTCCCGCGAGATCGCGCTGCCCCCGCCGGTCTCGATCGCCCGGCAGATCATCGAGCAATGGTACGGCGGCCCGCTCCCGTCCACCTGGACGGAAGCGGGCCGCTCGTGACGGGGTTACGGGGTGGCCACGAACCCGTCGGTGTTGCCGTTGGCGTCGACGTAGAAGCCGACTAGGACACCGAAGTCGTTGACGCCGTTGATGGTGGTGGTGCCCATGCCGTGCGGGTCGTCCAGAGTGCGGAAGCCGCCCTGCGGGGTCCAGCTGAAGCCGTGCGACTGGGCGCCGTCGCCGCTGCCCGTGGTGAACGCGCCGACCACCTCGTCGTGGCTGTTCACGCCCAGTGCCGTGGTGGCCGAGGCGCCGGGGACGGCCAGGTCGATGAAGGAGTGGCCGGCCTTGAGGAACCCGTCGGTGTTGCCGGTGCGGGGGTTGGTGTAGAAGCCGGCCACGTCGCCGCGGTCGTTGATCGCGGCCGCGGTCAGGCTGGTCACGCCGGCCTCGGAGACCGTGCTGAACCGGCCGCTGCCGGCGTTGAACTCGTAGCCGTGGTTGTTGCCGCTGGCGTCGGTGTAGAAGCCGACCGCGACGTCGCTGTCGTTCACGCCGAGCAGCTGGTCGACCGGCGGGGCGGCCGGGGCGCCGGTCGGGAAGTCCGCGGTGCGGAAGTGCCCGTTCACGTCCACGAAGCCGTGGTTGTCGTTCACCTGGTTCGCGTTGTTCATGCTGGACCAGAAGCCGACCGTGACGCCCCGGTTGTTCAGCCCGGTCACCTGGGTCTGCACCGAGCCGGGGAAGTTCTCGTTGACGTAGTTCCGACGCGGCAGCAGCTGGTAGCCCTTGTTCGGGTGGCCCTGCGCGCCAGAGCCGAGGTAACCGGCGATCACGCCCAGGTCGTTGACCCCGAGCAGCTGGTTGAACGTCGGGTCGCCGGCGTTGTCAACCGTCTGGAAGCTGTACCCGGTGGCCAGGTGGGCGCCCAGCGTGCTGGCGCTGGCGGCGCTCGTGCTCAGGGCCAGTGCCCCGGCGGCGATCATGCCTGACGCTACGGCGGCGGCGGCAATCCGGCGGGTGTTCCTCATGGTCGTGTCTCCTTCTCAATGGGTTAAGCCCGACACGAGGAAGACTCGCTCCCCGGCACCGGGGGAACCGCAGGGGGCTCGGGGGGAAGGTCCGGGGACCCCATAGGGTGGCCAGCGTGAACTCAGCCATCCGCACCAACTGGGCGGGCAACATCACCTTCGGCGCGTCCAGCTTCCACCGCCCGGCCGCGCTGAGCGAGTTGCGCGGCGTGGTCGGCCGAGCCCGCCAGGTCCGCGTGCTCGGTACCGGCCACTCCTTCAATGACATGGCCGACTCGCCCGGCGTCCAGGTCAGCCTGGCGGACCTGCCGCCCGAGGTGGAGTTCGATTCGGCCGCCGCGCTGGTCCGGGTCTCGGCCGGGCTGAGCTACGCCACCCTGGCCGCCCGGCTGGACCGGCAGGGCTTCGCGCTGCGCAACATGGCGTCGCTGCCGCACATCTCGGTCGCCGGCGCCTGCGCCACCGGCACCCATGGCTCCGGGATCGCCAACCAGAACTTGTCCGCCGCGGTGACGGGCCTGGAACTGGTCACCGCCGACGGTGACGTGGTGGAGCTTGATCGTGCTTCTGCACCGGGCTTCCCCGGCGCCATCGTGCACCTGGGCGCCCTCGGTGTGGTCACCCGCCTGGTTCTGGAGGTAGTGCCGTCCTTCGAGGTCAGCCAGCGGGTCTACGAGGACCTGCCGCTCGAGGTGCTGGACGACCACTTCGATGCCCTCATGGCGTCCGGCTACAGCGTGTCCATGTTTACCGACTGGCGGGCTCCGCGCCTGACCCAGCTCTGGATCAAGAGCCTGGTCGAGGTAACCCCCGGTGTCATCGCGACCCCATCAGTCACACCTGTCCCGGCTATCACTGGGGAGCCGTGGTTCACGGCTACGCCGGCGCGGGAGGCGCGGAACCCGGTGCCCGGCGTGGCCGCGGACTCCTGCACCGGGCAGCTGGGCGTGCCGGGCCCGTGGTTCGAGCGGCTGCCGCACTTCCGGCCCGACTTCACCCCGAGCGCGGGCGACGAGCTCCAGTCGGAGTACCTGCTCCCGGCCGGTGCCGCGGTGCCCGCGCTGCACGCGCTGCGACAGATCAGCGAGCACCTGGCCGCGGCCGTGCGGATCTGCGAGGTCCGCCGGATCGCCGCCGACGACCAGTGGCTGAGCATGGCGTACGGCCAGGACAGCGTGGCCTTCCACTTCACCTGGATCCCGGACACCACCGCGGTGCTGCCCGTGGTCACCGCGATCGAGCGGCAGCTGGAACCGTTCGGCCCGCGGCCGCACTGGGGCAAGATCTTCACCACCCCGCTCGGCGAACTGCACGACCGCTACGACCGCTTGCCGGATTTTCTCGACCTCGCCAACCACTACGACCCCGCGGGCAAGTTCCGCAACGCCTACACCGCCCGGATCCTGGGGCGGTAAGCGTGTCTCCCCAGGGAACGGCGGCCTACGACGGCCTGACGGATCTGCCCCCGCTGGTGGAACGCGCGGTGGACCTGGCCCGCCGCGAGGGTTTCGCCAACTCGTGCCGACCCGAGCACGGCCGCCTGCTGCACGCGCTGGCCGCCGGCGCCGGCCGGATCGGCGAGACCGGCACCGGCTGCGGCGTGGGCCTGGCCTGGCTGGCCACCGGCGCTCGGCCCGGAACCCGGCTCTTCAGCGTCGAGCTCGACACCGGCCGGGCCGCCCTGACGGCCGCCTTGTTCGCCGAGTTTGCCGCCGGCCTGCCGCCGGTGACGGTGTTCCAGGGCGACTGGACCGAGATCGCCCGCGAGGCCCCGTTCGACCTGCTGGTCCTGGACGGCGGGGGAGGAGGCAAGCAAGGCGGGCCCACGGCCGACCCGGAAGCCCTGCTCCGGCCGGGCGGCACCCTGGTCGTCGACGACCTGACCCCCGCCTCGGCCTGGCCGCCGGTCTACGAGGGTCAGCCCGACTCGGGCCGGACGCACTGGTACGCCCATCCCGCCGTCGACGCGGCCGAGATCCGCCTCGCCCCCGACCTGGCCGCCCTGGTCGCGACCCGCCGCTTCCCCGGCTAGCTCTGCTTTTCGCTTAGCTGCCGTCGCGCAGGTCAGCGGGCGCGCCGGGGCGGAACGCGATGTGGTCGAACGTGGCCGCGCACCCCTCGCCGGCCGGCGACTGGGCCAGGAACCCGACCCGGACCAGGGTCTGGCCGAGCGTGAAGTACCGCAGCAGCCGCCACCACGCCCCGTCCGTGGAAGCGTGGAAGGCCCAGGCCGCGCCGGTCCTGGTGACCCGCAGCCACAGCGTGTTCCCGTCCACCTCGAAGGAGTTGCAGTCGTCCGAGGTTTCCCTGGTCACCACCGTCACCGCCGTCGGCCGGTGCTGCGGCGAGTACTCGAAGCAGAGCTTGGCCCAGTGCCGCTCGCCCGCGTACAGCAGCAGCACCCCGGCGTCGAACATGCTGCCAAACTCCACGCTGACCCGCGCCGCCAGCGTGAAGTCCCCGCCCGGCGGCAGACCGATGAACCGCCCGGCGTCCGGCACCTGATCCGCCCCGGCCGGATCCACGAACATATCCGTCCGCCCCCCGGCCGTCAGCGTCAGCGTGTCCCCGTTCGTGACCCGGCACCCCGGCGGCGGGCTCCCCGCGGGCTCGAGCGCGAACGGCAGGTTAGGCAGCTTCAACGCGGTCACCCCGGTAGTCTCCCACGCCCTCGACCCCGCGCCCTCGACGAGATGAAACCGGGCTTCCAGCGCGTTCTAGCGCGCTGAACCCCGGGTTTCATGATCGTTCGCCGATTTCTGTCGTCAGGGCAACAGAAATCGGCGAACGATAGGCTCCGGTCATGCTTGATCACATCGGCTTGCAGGTCCAGGACGTCGAGAAGTCGCTCGACTTCTACCTCCGTACTTTCGGCCCCATCGGGATGCGCGAGATCATGCGCTTCCCGTACGGCGAGACCATCGTGGTCGGCCTGGGCGGCCCGGACGGCCAGGCGACGTTCTGGCTGGGCCCGCCCACCGGCACCGAGACCAGGGAACTGCACGTCGCCTTCAAGGCGCCCGACCGGGCCGCGGTAGACGCCGTGCACGAGGCGGCCGTGGCGGCCGGGGTCGAGGTGCTCCACGCCCCGCGCGAGTTCCCCGAGTACCACCCCGGCTACTACGGGGTCTTCCTGCGTGACCTGGACGGCCACAACGTCGAGGCCGTCCACCACGGCCAGCCGGGATAACCTCGCCCCGGTGTCGCTGCGCACGATGCCGCTCGCCCCAGTGCGGCTTGCGCGGGGCCAGCCGTGGCAGGTGCTCCGGCTCGAGTTCGGTGCGCAGCCGGTCCACGTGGGCCAGGATCTCGCCGCGCAGCTGCCAGCCCTCCGGGTGGTCGGCCGGGTCGGTGGAGAGCAGGTCGGCCAGCTGGTCCTGCTGCCGGTGCGCCTCTTCGAGGTGATCCTCGAGCACCTCGGTGATCGGCTCGGCGGCGAACTCGGCTAGCCCGCCGGGCACCGGCTCGGCCTCGAGCAACTGGCCGTAAGCCCGCACCGCGGCGGACAGCTCGGCGATCACGGCGGCCAGCCGGTCCCGCGTTTCCGCCTCGCGGACCGGGCTGTGCTCGCTGTCGATCCGCGCGCTGTCCGCGACCGAACGCGCCAGCACCCTCATATCGGTCGCCGCCCGCTCCAGCGTGTCGACGCCGTCGCGCAGGCCGGCCGCCGGGTTCCCGGCCCGGAGCTTGCGCGGGTTGAGCCGTACGCTCTCCTCGGCCGCGGCCAGCGCGTCGTCGACCCGCTCGATCTCGCCGCGCAGGGCCCGGGTCCGGTCCAGCCACTCGGCCGCCCGGCGCGGATCCGGCGGTGCCTCGGCCAGCCCCGAAGCCATCCGGCCGAGCAGGTCCGCCATCTGCCGGCTCAGGTCGCCGACCGCCTCGCGGGCGGGCTGCACCCGGATCGGGGCCAGCACCAGGCCGGCCGCGAGCCCGGCCGCCGCGCCGACCAGCGTCTCGGTGATCCGGCTGGTCGCGGCGGCGTGCGAGCCGGTGGCGAAGATCAGCATGGCGCTGATCGGCACCTCGAGGATCTCCTCGCGCAGCCGGAGCACGATGCCGAGCGCCAGCGTGCCCGCGACCAGCAGGCCGAGCACCCACCAGCTGAACGGAACGTAGGCCGCGACCGCGACGGCGGCCAGCACCCCGGCGGTGACGGCCAGGACCCGCTGGGCGGCGCTCCTGATCGTGTGCGACAGGGAAGCCTGGGCCACCAGCAGCGCGGTCAGCGGGGCGAGCACGGACCGCGGCGACCCGCCGGGGAGCTGCATCGCGACCAGGTACGCGAACACCACGGTGGCGGTCAGCCGGGCGATGTACACCGCCTGCGGCTGGGCCCGGCGCCGGACCAGCGTCAGCTGCTCCGCCACGGTCTCAACCGGCACGGGACGAACGTGGAAGCCTTTCATGAGTAATACCGATCCACAGATAGCTTTAACCTAGAGCAAAATATCTCTTCAATTGGTCAACGCGAATCCGCCCGCCCTGCTTCCCGCCCGCAAATCCTACGCTTCCGGCCGCTCCCGGCCGGGCAGCAGCAGCACCGCCACCGGCACGACCGCCAGGCCGGCCAGCGCCCAGCTCAGCCCGAACCCCTGCG
Source organism: Streptosporangiaceae bacterium (assembly GCA_050011155.1). Taxonomy (GTDB): domain Bacteria; phylum Actinomycetota; class Actinomycetes; order Streptosporangiales; family Streptosporangiaceae; genus Palsa-504. The sequence continues at coordinate 24,878 of JBEKJP010000033.1, read as the reverse complement.
CGGCCAGCCCCACCGCCAGCGGCCCGAGCCCCCCGGCCAGCCCGGCCGCGCTGCTCAGCGTCACCGCCACCGAACTCCGTCCGGGCAGGCTGCCGTAGAGCCGGGCCTGGAGCAGCGGGTACCAGGTCGCGGTGGCCGCGCTCAGCAGGGCCAGCGCCGCCAGCTTGGGCACCGCCCCCGGTACCAGCAGGAAGACGGGGTAGAGGAGCGCGGCCGCCGCCGCCGTGACCCGCAGCACGGCGCGGTCGCCGACCCGTTCCAGGACCGCGATCAGCCCGGTGTCCCCGGCCAGCGCGGCGCCGAGCCGGACCGCGATGGCCAGCGCCGCCACCGCCGGCGACAGGTGCACCACGTCCACCAGGTACAGCGCGAGGAATCCGGTGAACACGTCGACCAGCAGGTTGGCCACCTCGATCAGCAGCAGCCAGCGCAGCGTCTCCCAGGACCGCAGCGCCGCGACCGTCTCCCGGGCTCGCTCCCGCCACGGCCGCGTCTCACCCGGCTCCGCCTCGGCGGTCCCAGTCGGCAGGCCTGGGGCGCGTCGCAGGCACGCGCCGGTCCAGGCCAGCCCCGCGAACGCGGCCAGCGCCAGGTAGCCCGCCCGCCAGCTGCCGCCCGCGGCCAGCACCGCGGTGAGCAGCAGCGGCCCGGCCAGCGCCCCGGCCGAGCCGGCCAGGTCCCAGCGCGCCATGTGCCGGGCCTGCCGGTCCGGCCCGGCGTCCATGAGCTCGGCCTGGGTGAGCGAGACGAACGCGCCTGACGCCGGGTAGAAAACGATAAAAGCGACCAGCAATATAACGAACGAGCGGGCCGATGCCACCCCGAGCAGCGTGAGCACGAACAGGATGCCCCCACCGAGGACGGCCAGCCGACGGCGCCGCCCGTCCCCGGCCAGCACGCCGAGCGGCAGCTCAAGGAAGCCGCCCGCCAGCAGCGGCACCGAAGCCAGCAGCCCGACCTGCTCATAACTCAGGCCCAGGTCGTGCCGGATGAGCGGGAGCGCGGCTCCCTTGGCCCCGTCAGCTAGCTCGTCGGCGAACTCGATCGCGAGCGCGACGGCGAGAACGGAAAGCGCAGGCCTTCAACGTCAAGTGAAACCCATGGCGTCATGGTAACCCCCGCGCCCGGTTTTCTGTCCGCCAGACCACCCGCAGGCCGGACCAGTCCTCGTCGATCGCGGCCACCTTCACGTCGACCAGGCCGAGCGGCAGGACGATCTCGCGGATGACGTTGTCGGTGATATCGCTGCGGTGCCCGGCCGCCCGGCGCGGCCAGGCGATCCAGAGCGCCCCCGCTGGGTAGATGCGCCCGGCCAGGTCGCCGAGCTGGCGGCCGATCTCGCCCGCCTCGGTGAAGAAAGCCAGGATGACGTCGGCCTCCCCGCCCGGTCCCGGCTCGTCCAGGCCGGACGGCGGATCCGTCAGCGCCCACCCCGGCGGCGCTCCGTGCAGGCCGACCCGCTGCCCCGCCTCGAGCCCGAGCTTGGCCGCCTGCGGCCGCCCCGAGTACCCGGTGTGCGTCATGACCCCGAGCATGACACGGCCCCATGACACGCCGGGCGCCCGCCGGCCCCGGACCTGCGCCTGGTAACCGCTTGCGCTCCCCGTCATAACGAGTACTATACCGAGTATGCTACTCATTATGGTGATCGTGTGAGCGTCCGCCACGCGCTGCTCGCGCTGCTCAGCGAGGGGCCCAAGTACGGGCTCCAGCTGCGGGAGGAGTTCGAGGCGCGGACCGGCGAAGTCTGGCCGCTGAACGTGGGGCAGGTCTACACCACGCTGCAGCGGCTCGAGCGGGACGGGCTGGTCGAGTCGGAAGGCGACGGCCAGGACGGGCCGCAGAAGGGCTTCCGGATCACCGCCGCCGGGGCCGAGGAGCTGACCGGGTGGCTGCGCACACCCTCGGACATGTCCTCGCCGCCGCGCGACGAACTGGTGATGAAGGTCCTTGTGGCCCTGCGGGTACCAGGGACCGACGTGGCTGACGTGATCCAGGTGCACCGCAGGTACCTGGTTGAGCTGATGCAGCAATGGACGCGGATCAAGGAAGAAGAAGCCGAGTCCGACATGGGCCTGGCGCTGGTGGTGGACGCGGAGCTGTTCCGCCTTGATTCGGTTATCCGCTGGCTCGACACCGCGGACGGCCGGATCAAGCGGGCCGGCCGCGACACCGTGAAGAGCACCACACCGGGGGCACTACCCAGCGTGCGACGCAGAGTGGGAGTACGGAAATGAACGTACTGGAATTGCGGCAAGTGTCGCGCTTTTACGGTCAGGGGGCGGCCGAAGTGCGCGCCCTGCAGGACGTCAGCTTCGCGGTCGGCGCGGGCAGCATGGTGGCGGTGATGGGCCCGAGCGGCTCGGGCAAGTCCACGCTGCTGACCATCGCGGGCAGCCTGGAGGAGCCCAGCAGCGGCGAGGTCTGGATCTGCGGCCAGGAACTGAGCACGATGTCACGCAACGACCGGGCCCGGCTGCGGCGGCGCTCGATCGGCTACGTGTTCCAGGATTTCAACCTGCTGCCGGGGCTGACCGCGGCGGAGAACGTCACGCTGCCGCTCGAGCTGGACGGCACGCCGGCCAGGAAGGCCCGCATCGCCGGCCTGAAGAGCCTCGAGGAGCTCGGCCTGGGGGACCGGGCGGACCGTTTCCCCGACCAGCTGTCCGGCGGTGAGCGGCAGCGGGTGGCCATCGCCCGCGCCGTGGTGGGCGAGCACCGGCTGCTGCTGGCCGACGAGCCGTCGGGCGCGCTCGACTCGGCCAACGGCGAGGCGGTCATGCGGCTGATCCACGCCGCGTGCAAGCGCGGCCTGGCCGCGGTGGTGGTCACCCACGACGCCCAGCTGGCCTCGTGGGCCGACCGGGTGGTATTCCTGCGCGACGGCCGGGTGACCGACCAGACCATGCCCGCGCCGGGCCCCGAGTCCCTGCTCGCGCCCGGATCAAAGTCATGAGCACGGCGCTGCGTGAACGTCAGGGCGAGCGCCCGGCCGGGGCGGGAGCCCGCAACGGGGGCGTTCCCGCCCGCCGCGCCGTCATCCGCTGGTCCTGGCGGATGTTCCGCCGCGAGTGGCGCCAGCAGGGGCTGGTCCTGGCGCTCATCGTGGTCGCGCTGGCCGCCACCGTCCTCGGGGCGGCGGTGGCCACCGACACCCCGCCGCCGGCCGGCGCGGGCTTCGGTACCGCGCAGGACATGGCGTCCTTCCCCGGCGGCCCGCACCTGGCCGGCCAGCTCGCCGCGGCGCGGCAGCGCTTCGGCCGGGTCGACGTCATCGAGAACCAGGCCGTCGCCATCCCCGGCTCGATCAGCACCTACGACGTGCGCGCCCAGGACCCGCGGGGCCCGTTCGGCCAGTCCATGCTGGAGCTGGTTTCCGGGCACTACCCGGCCGGCCCCGGCCAGGTGGCCGTGACCGCGGGCGTGGCCGCCAGCCTCAACCTCAGGGTCGGCGGCACGTGGCACCAGGGCGGGCAGACCCGCCTGGTGACCGGCATCGTGCGGAACCCGCAGAGCCTGCTGGACGAGTTCGCCCTGGTCGCGCCGGGTCAGGTCAGCGCCCCAACCCAGGTCACGGTGCTGTTCGACGCACCGCCAGGTACGACCTTCGGCTCCCTGGGCCCGTACGTACAGACCCGGCATGAGGCGGCGGCCAATAACCCGCTCAACCCCGAGACGATCGTGCTGGCCCTGGCCACCGTCGGCATGCTGCTCATCGCGCTGGTCGCGGTGGGCGGCTTCACCGTGCTGGCGCAGCGCCGGCTGCGCTCGCTCGGCATGCTCGGCGCCCTGGGCGCCACCGACCGCAACATCCGCCTCGTCGTCCGGGTCAACGGCGTCCTGGTGGGCGTGGCCGGCGCGGTGATCGGCACCGTGCTTGGCCTGGCCGGCTGGCTGGCCTACCGGCCGCGGCTGGAATCAAGCGCCCACCACCTGATCGGGGTGTTCCAGGTGCCGTGGATCGTGATCGGCCCGGCCATGGCGCTGGCCGTGGTGGCCACCTACTTCGCCGCCGCCCGGCCGGCCCGCGCGGTCACCAGGATCCCCGTCGTCGCCGCCCTGTCCGGCCGTCCCGCCCCGCCCAAGCAGGTGCACCGTTCCGCGTTGCCCGGCGTGATCTGCTTCGTGGTCGCCGCGGCCCTGCTGTCGTTCTCCGGTAAGAGCAACGGCAACGGCAACGGCGCGCTCGAGCTCGTCGGCGGCATCGTCCTGCTCGTCGTCGCGATCATCTTGCTGGCGCCGTTCTGCCTGGTACTCCTGGCCAGCGTCGGGCGCTGGGCCCCGATCGCGGCCCGCCTGGCCCTGCGTGACCTGGTCCGCTACCGGGCCCGCTCGGGCTCGGCCCTGTCCGCCATCAGCCTCGGCGTCTTCATCGCCGCCCTGGTCTGCGTCCTGACCGCGCAGCGGTACGGGAACGTCCTGGACTACGCGGGCCCGAACCTGGCCTCGAACCAGGTCATCGTGTACGTGCCGGGACACGGCGGCAACGGACCGGGCAACGGACCGGGCAACGGACCGGGCAACGGGCCCAACAGCGGGCCCACCGCGTCCGGGACCGCCAGCACGCCGCAGGCCCAGGCGGCGGTCGCCCGCGACATCGCCAAGGCCCTCGGCTCCAGCACCGTCACCGAACTGGACAGCACCGGCGCCTCGCTGCAGCACGCCGCGGCGGGCCGCTCCTGGTCCGGCCCGGTGTACGTGGCCACGCCCCAGCTCCTGGCCGCCTTCGGGATCAAGGCGTCCGAGGTCAACCCGAACGCCGACGTCCTGACCATGCGGCCCGGCCTGTCCGGCCTGTCCAAGATGCAGCTCATCTACGGCGGCAAAGGCCTGGACCAGGGCGGCGGCCCGGGCAACGGGCCGCAAACCTTCCCCTGCCCGGCGGGCCAGTGCCTGGCCAACCCGGTGATCCAGGAGGTCGGCGCGCTGCCGTCCGGCACCTCGGCGCCCAACACGGTCGTCACCGAGCACGCCGTCCACGCGCTCGGCCTGCATGTCAGCCCCTCCGGCTGGCTCATCCAGGCCCCAAACCACCCGACCGCCGCGCAGATCACCAACGCCAGGCTCACCGCCTCGGCGGCGGGCATGACGATCGAGACCAAGTCGAGCACGCCGTCCTCGGCCGAGATCCTCGACTACGCCACGGCGTTCGGGATCGTCCTGGCGCTGGGCATCCTGGCCATGTCCATCGGCCTCATCCGCAGCGAGACCGCCCGTGACCTGCGGACCCTGACCGCCACCGGGGCGAGCAGCATGACCCGGCGGGAGCTGACCGCGGCGACCGCCTTCGCGCTGGCCCTGGGCGGGGCCGTACTCGGCACGGTGGCGGCCTACGTCGCCGCCGTCGGCTACGCCTGGGCCAATCCGCTCGACGGCCTCTCCGAGCTGTCCAGCGTGCCGGTCTGGAACTTGCTGATCATCGTGGTCGGCATGCCGACCGTCGCGGCGGTCGTCGGCTGGCTGATGGCCGGGCGGGAGCCGCCCGCGATCGCGCGGCAGCCGCTGGAGTAGGACCCGTTCGGACTAAAGAGCGCAACCCGGGGACGCCAGGCTGAGCCTTGGCGTCCCTGCGCTCGAGAATCTCCGCCGCGCCGCGGACCACGCACCGCAGCGGGTCCTCGACCAGGACGGTCCCGATGCCCGCCGCGGTCTCGATCCGGCTGGCCAGGCCGGGCAGCAGCGCGCCGCCGCCGGCCAGCCGGACCTTGCCGCGCACCACGTCCTCGGCCAGCCCGGCCGGGATCTCCGACAGCATCTCGTGCACGGTGCCCGCGATGGCGGCGACGATCGGCTCGAGCGCGGCCGCCACCAGCCCGCCCGGCACGAACTCCGAACGCGGTGTCCGCTGCGCCACGTCCAGGCCGACCGCCTCGGCGTAGCCTTCGGCCCCGCCGGTGACGCCGAGTGTCATCTTCAGGTTCCTGGCCGCCCGCTGGCTGATGATCAGCCCGAGCTCGGACCTGACCGCCTGCACGACCGCGTCGTCCATGGCGTTGCCCGCCTTGCGTAGCGACCGGGACCTGACCACCCGCCAGCCGGCCACCGCCGCGACCTCGGTGGTGCCGCCGCCGATGTCGACCACGAAGCCGCCCGCGCCGCCGCTCAGGTCGAACCCGGCGCCCGCCGCCGCGGCCACCGGCTCGTCGATCAGCCGCACGTTGTACCGGGGGCGCCGGACGCCGAGCGCGGCCATGATCGACCGGCGCTCGACCGGGGTGGCCCCGCTCGGCACGCACACCAGCGCGTCCCGCCGCAGCAGGGTGAACCGCCGGGTCCGGCGCAGGAACGCGTGCAGCATCGCCGCGGTCGCGTCCAGGTCCGCGATGACCCCGTCCCGCAGCGGGTGGATCACCTGGATGTCCTGCGGTTCCTTGTCGGCCAGGGCATCCGCCGCCGCGCCGACCGCGACCACCTTGCCCACCGCCGTGTCGATGGCGATGGCGGTCGGCTCCTCGAGCACGATGCCGCGGCCCGCCACCCAGACGAGGGTGTTCACGGTGCCGAGATCGATCGCCACGCTACCCCGGAAGCGCATGCTGCTCCCCTCCGTCCAACATGACGCCCCTCACGTGACGTGCGCTTAGCGCACAACCGGTATCCTGCGCGGGCGAGCTGCATGGATCCTGACGTCGGATGGTGATTCTTCTGTCCGATTATGGGTGTTACGTTCATCGGGGGTAGGGGGAGGGAGACGTTTTCATGCGGATAAACAGGCTGGTGGTGGTCGCGGCCGGGGTCACCGCCGTCGTGGCCGCCGCGGCGTCCGGGCCAGGGGGCTGGCATTCTGGTGCTGTCTCGTCAGGCGCTAGCCTGGCCGACGTCGCCGTCCGGCCGGGCGTGCAGCACGTCGGCCACGTGCAGCCGAGCCCGCCGACAACTGCGTCCTGCCGAAGAGACTACAAGGTCGCGTGCTACCAGCCGGCCCAAATCCGGCAGGCTTATCACCTGTCCTCCCTGTATGCCCGGGGTGTCACCGGCCGGGGCGCCACGATCGTCATCGTCGATTCGTTCGGCTCGCCGACGATCAAGAGTGACCTGACCGCGTTCGACCAGGCCTTCGGCTTGCCCGCGCCGCCGTCGTTCCGGATCATCTCCCCGGCCGGCCGGGTGCCCGCCTACGACCCGAACAACTCCGGCATGGTCGGCTGGGCCGGCGAGACCACCCTGGACGTGGAGTACGCGCACGTGGTCGCGCCGGGGGCGAACCTGCTGCTGGTCCGCACCCCGGTGCCGGAGACCGAGGGCGTGCACGGCTTCCCGCAGATCGTCGCGGCCGAGAAGTACGTGGTCGAGCATCACCTGGGCGACGTGATCAGCCAGAGCTTCAGCGCCACCGAGCGGACCTTCCCCAGCCGCGCCGCGGTCAGGAAACTGCGCAGCGCCTACCGGCTCGCCGCCCGGGACGGCGTCACGGTGCTGGCCGCCTCGGGCGACTCGGGCGCCGCCGACGTCAAGCTCGACGCGAGCACCTATTACCTGTCCCCGCAGACCTCCTGGCCGGACAGCGACCCGCTGGTTACCGGGGTCGGCGGCACCCAGCTGCACTTTACCCGGGGAGACAAGGGGGACCCGCGGGGCCGGCCCGCCGCGCCGACCGTGTGGAACGACACCTACGACCCGGCCGCCGCCGGGTTTGCCGCCGGCGGCACCAGCCCGAGCCCGCTGGCCGGCGGCGGCGGCCTGTCCGTCCTGTTCGGCCGGCCGGCGTACCAGAACAGCGTGCGGGACGTCGTGGGCCGCGACCGCGGCGTGCCCGACGTCTCGATGAGCGCGGCCTGCGACGGAGGGGTCGTGACCTACGCCACCTACGGCGGGGCGCCGCCCGGCTGGTCCCCGTCCTGCGGCACCAGCGAGGCCACCCCGCTGTTCGCCGGCATCGTCGCGCTGGCCGACCAGGTCGCCGGGCACCGGCTCGGGCTGGTCAACCCGGCCCTGTACCGGCTGGCGGCGAAGCACGCGCCCGGCATCGTCGACGTCACCCAGGGCAACAACACGGTGTCGTTCATCCAGGGTGGCCGGTCGCACACGGTCCGCGGGTTCGCCGCCCGGCGAGGCTACGACCTGGCTTCCGGCGTCGGCACGGTGAACGCCGCGCTGTTCGTCCCCGAGCTTGCCGCCGCCGCCGGTCACTAGAAGATCTTTTCTAACGAACGGCCTTATCTGCGACCCCTGATAACCCTGTAAACGTCTGATGTATCGGAGCTAGCCGGGTGCGTGCGTGACCCGGCAGAACCCGATCTACCTGCTGAGACTCGCTTCGCAGACCGCGGCCAGGATTCGGCGCGAAGCGTCGCTGTCGGACGCCTGACGCGAGATACATTGGCTGCGGGTGGCGTCACCACCACCGTCGCCCTGCGCCCGCCGACGAGGTGACGCGCAAGGAGGAGAGGAACCGATGGAGGACGTGTTCGATGCCCTGGCCGAGGAGCACGAAGAGATAAGACAGGTACTGGCCGAGCTCGAGAAGGGTCCGATCGCAGCCACCGGCGCCACCGAGGATCAGCTCATGCTGCGCCAGATCATGACCGAGGAACTGGTCATCGAGCAGTCCAAGCACGAGCGGATCGAGCTCACCTGCCTGTGGCCGGCCGTGCGCGAGCACGTCGCCGGCGGGGAGCGGCTCGCCGACCTCGCCACCTGCGCCGAGCTCGAGATCGTCACGCTGACCGCCGAGCTGGGCCGGCTCGACGTCAGCGAGCCGGCCTTCGAGCAGGTGCTCAGCGGGTTCACCGGGGCTTGCCTGCGGCACTTCGGCTTCGAGGAGCGGCACGTCTGGCCGCGGCTGCGCGCGGCGCTGCCGCCCCGGGCGGTCGCCGACCTGGACCGCAAGGTCCGGCTGGCCCGGCAGGCCGGGCTGGGGAACCCGCTGCGGATATCGTGAATCTGCAGGCCGCCTTCAGCTAATCATCAGGTTGGTGTTGCTCACTGGAAACAAAGCAGCGACCGTGTCCATAGCGGAGGCGTGAATTCATCATGCAGGACTACAGCGGCTACGGTTACGGCCCGGACTACGGCTCCACCTCGCCGTTGCCCCCGATGCCGCCCGAGCCGCCCCGGCGCCGCGCCGGGCTGCTGAGCTACGTCGCCGTCGCGCTGGTGGCGGGCGCCCTCGGAGCGGGCTCGGTGGTGGCTTTGTACCACCCGTCGGCCAGTTCCACGTCGGTGCAGCCGAGCCGCACCAACCCGCCCGTCGCGCTGCCAAGCACCGCGGTACCCCAGCCGAGCAGCAGCGCGTCGGCGGCGCCGGCCGGGAGCCTGACCAAGGTCGGCCAGGGCATCGTGCTCATCAACACCGCGCTGCAGTACAGCAGCGAAGCGGCGGCCGGAACCGGCATGGTGATCAACGCCGCCGACGGCCTGGTGCTCACCAACAACCACGTGATCGAGAGCTCCACCAAGATCACGGTCACGGTTCCGGCCACCGGCAAGACCTACGGGGCCAAGGTGCTCGGCTACGACGAAACCGGCGACGTCGCGCTGATCCAGCTGCAGAACTTCTCCGGCCTGCACGCGGTCCCGGTCGGTGACTCGAGCAAGGTCAAGAACGGCGACCAGGTGACGGCCCTGGGCAACGCCGAGGGACGCAGCCAGATCGTCTCCGCGGCCGGCGGGATCATCGGCGTCAACCAGACCGTCACCGCCGACGACCAGGGCGGCGCGGTCGCCACCGAGACCCTGCACGGGATGCTCAAGACCGACGCGGCCATCGTCTCCGGTGACTCGGGTGGCCCCCTGGTCAACGCGTCCGGCCGGGTCATCGGCATGGACACCGCGGGCAACAACGGTGGCGGTGGCTTCGGCGGCAACCAGCAGGCGTCGGCCGGCTACGCCATCCCGATCAACACGGCCCTGTCGCTGGCCAGGCAGATCGCCGCGGGCCAGGCCAGCAGCACGATCACCATCGGCTACCCGCCGTTCATCGGGATCTACGTCGCCCCGGGCACCAGCAGCGACCCGCAGGAGCAGGCCCAGGAGCAGGAGCAGCAGAACAACAACAACGGCTTCGGCGGCTTCGGCGGCGGCAACGGCTTCGGCGGGACCGGCGTCGGCAACGGTGGCGGCCAGGGCTGCTACACCAACAACTCCAACCTGCCGGTCCCGGGCACCATTGCCCCGGTGAACACGGGCACCCTGGTCGTCGGCACCATCTGCAGCAGCCCGGCCCAGGCCGCGGGCCTGACCGCCGGCTCGGTCATCACCAGCGTGAACGGCACGGCCATCGGCGCCCCGCAGTCCGTGCACAACGCGCTGGCCAAGTTCCACCCCGGCAACTCGGTGTCCCTCACCTGGGTCACCCCGTCCGGCCAGCGCAAGACCGCGAGCATGACCCTCACCCAGGGCCCGCCGCTCTAGTCTTACCCGCCCCTCTTACCCGCCCCGGGGGAAAACGTCGCCAGCGTGAGCGTCCGGGACATGACCGCGGCGGACGCGGGCTGGGCAGCCGGGCTGATGGAACGCCGCCGCCAGGTCTACGCCGGGTACTCGCCGGTGTTCTGGCGGCCGCGGCCGGGCGTAACCGGCTTGCACGCACGCCTCCTCGGCGGCCAGGCCGGCTCGCCCGGCTACGTCGCGCTGCGCACCGGGCACGGCTTCCTCATCGGCCAGCGCCGCGGCGGGGAAGGGGAAGGGTTTGTCGACGATTTCGCGGTCGAGGAGACGGCCCGCTGGGACGGTGACGGCGCCGCCCTGCTGCGGGCCGCGTGGCACCGGTGGGAGCCGGAAGGCGTCGAGGCGGTGCGGGTCGTGACCGCCCACGCCGACCGGGACAAGTGCGCCATGCTGGCCGCGCTCTCCTTCGAGCTAGCCGAGCAGTGGTGGGTCCGCGTGCTCGAACCCGCGCCCCCGGCCGCCCCGGCCGGGCCGGTCACGGGGACTGATTTCGCCGGCCGGCTCGGGGCGGCCCCGCCGGTCTACGACCCCGGCGGCCCGGTCCTGCAAGTCAGCGAACTGGCCGGTGACGCCGACCTGGCCGGCGTCGAGCGGGAGGCGGCCGGGATGGGCGCGGTGCTGCTGATCGTGCCCGCCGCGCCCGGTTCGGCCCGGGCCGCAATCATCGGCCGGCGGCCTGGCTGGACCGTCGCTTCCGACTGGTACCTGGGCCGTCCCGGCTGAGAACAGGGCCCCAGGGGTTCTAAAGGCGGCCTGAGGTCGTCACACTTGAGGGTGTGTATGACTACGACGTGCTGGTAATCGGCTCGGGACCGGGCGGCCAGAAGGCCGCCATCGCCGCGGCGAAGCTCGACCGGCGGGTGGCGATCGTCGAGCGCAAGGACATGATCGGCGGGGTCTGCCTGAACACCGGGACGATCCCGTCCAAGACCCTGCGCGAGGCGATCATGTACCTGACCGGCCTCAACCAGCGCGAGATGTACGGGCAGAGCTACCACGTCAAGGACGAGATCACCATCGGCGACCTGGCCGCGCGGACCACGCACGTGGTCAGCCGCGAGATGGACGTGGTCCGCAGCCAGCTGTCCAGGAACCGGGTCACGGTCCTGAGCGGCACGGGCTCGTTCGCCGACCCGCACACGATCGAGGTGGACGACGGGGCCGGCCGGATCCGCACGGCCACCGCGGACAAGATCGTGATCGCCACCGGCACCCGCCCCGCCCGGCCGGACAGCGTCGAGTTCGACGAGCGCACCATCATCGACTCCGACGGGATCGTGAACCTGGAGAGCGTGCCGCGCTCGATGCTGGTGGCCGGGGCCGGCGTGATCGGCATCGAGTACGCCTCCATGTTCGCCGCCCTGGGCACCAAGGTCACCGTGGTGGAGCAGCGCGAGCGGATGCTCGAGTTCTGCGACGTCGAGGTGGTCGAGGCGCTCAAGTATCACCTGCGCGACCTCGCGGTCACGTTCCGGTTCGGCGAGACGGTGTCCTCGGTCGAGTCCAGGCCCGAGGGGGCCATCGCCACCTTGCTGAGCGGGAAGAAGATCCCCGCCGACACGGTCCTGTACTCGGCCGGCCGGCAGGGCGCCAGCGACCACCTCAAGCTGGAGGCGGCCGGGCTGACCGCCGACAAGCGCGGCCGGATCGCGGTGGGCGACTGGTTCCAGACCGCGGTGCCGCACATCTACGCGGTGGGCGACGTGATCGGCTTCCCGGCCCTGGCCGCCACCTCGATGGAGCAGGGCCGGATCGCCGCCCACCACGCCTGCGACGACCCGCTGCACGAGGTCAGCGACCTGCAGCCGATCGGCATCTACAGCATCCCCGAGATCAGCTTCGTGGGCCGGACCGAGGAGCAGCTGACCAAGGACAACGTGCCGTTCGAGGTGGGCGTCTCCCGCTACCGCGAGCTCGCCCGCGGCCAGATCATCGGCGACTCCTACGGCGTGCTCAAGCTGCTGGTCTGCCTGGAGGACCACCGCCTGCTCGGCGTGCACGTCTTCGGCACCGGCGCCACCGAGCTCATCCACATCGGGCAGAGCGTCATGGGCTGCGGCGGCACCGTCGACTACCTGGTCGACGCGGTCTTCAACTACCCCACCCTGGCCGAGGCGTACAAGGTGGCCGCGCTGGACGCGACGAACAAGATGCGCCAGATCGCCCGCTTCGCGTAACGAGAATCAGCTGGCCAGCGGCTGACTGAGGCGCAGGTGGTTCCCGCTCGGGTCGCGCACCCCGCAGTCCCGCACGCCGTACGGCTGGTTCACCGGCTCCTGCAAGATCTCGGTCCCGGCCGCGCGCAGCGTCTCGAAGACCTTGTCGATGTCGTCGACCTCGAGGAACACGGCCAGGTTGCCCTTGCTGACCATCTCGCGCATGGCGGCCTGGTCGACCGGGGGAATGTGGTGGTCGACGGCGGCCAGCAGCAGTTCGTGGGACGAGCCGGGCGCGGCCACGGTGAGCCAGCGCATGGCCGGTCCCATCGGGACGTCCTGGCGGACCTCGAAGCCCAGCCGCTCGGTGTAGAAAGCCAGCGCCTGGTCGAGGTCCAGGCAGTACACGGGGGTGTGAGTAATCGTAAGAGGCATGCCGCTCACGCTATGCGTTCGGCGGTCGGACGCGCTTCTCCGATCCTGCTCGGTTCCGGCCCCAGCGTGATCCGGCTGGGCGTGATCCGGCTGGGCGTGATCCGGCTGGGCCCGGTCCAGCTGGCACCGCGCCAGCCCGGACGCGTCCACGTCCGGGCCACGCACGCGGGCACCGGCGCCATCGCGGTATGGTCGCGCCCCCGGTAGGCGCTGGGCGGCTCGCCCACCAGCCGGGTGAAGGTCGAGCTGAACGACCCGAGCGAGGTGAACCCCACTGCCAGGCAGACGTCGGTCACCGACTGGTCGCCCCGGCGGAGCAGCGCCATCGCCCGCTCGAGCCTGCGGCTCTGCAGGTACGCGTACGGCGTCTCGCCGAACGCCACCCGGAATTGCCGGGAGAAATGCGACGGCGACATCAGCGCCGCCCGGGCCATGGCCGGCACGTCCAGCGGGCGCGCGTACTCCCGGTCCAGCAGGTCCCGCGCGCGGCGCAGGTGCGCCAGGTCATCGCAGTCCATCCCTCGAATGTATCGGATCACCTGGGAAACAAACGGAAACATGTCCGTGATCCCTGGTCAACATGACCTGCTTAAGTTGCGGTTATGGCGGACATCTTCGACGGCTACCGGCTCGCCGAAGCCTGGGACGAGATGTTCGCGGCCCCGGGGCAGCCGAGGCCCCCGTACGACGCGCTGGTTTCTGTACTGCAGCCGATGGACCCGGCCGAGCTGCGGTTCCGGGCCGACCAGCTGGCCCGGGTGTTCACCGACCGCGGTGTCACCTACGACTTCGCGGGGGAGGAGCGGCCGTTCCCGCTCGACCTGATCCCGCGGGTCATCGACGCGGTGGAGTGGGATCTGGTGGCGCGGGGCGTCCGCCAGCGGGTCAAGGCGCTCGAGGCGTTCCTGGCCGACGTCTACGGCGCCGGCCGCGTCTTCGCCGACGGGGTGATGCCCTGGCGGCTCATCTACACCTCGCCCCGGTTCCGCCGGGAGGTCGCCGACTTCTCCCCGCCGAACGGCGTCCGCGTCCACGTGGCCGGTATCGACCTCATCCGGGACGAGCAGGGCAAGTTCCGCGTCCTGGAGGACAACGTCCGGGTGCCGTCCGGGGTCAGCTATGTGATCGAGAACCGGCTGGCCATGTCCAGGACGTTCCCCGCGCTGTTCGCCGAGCAGAGCGTGCACCGGGTGGACGAGTACCCGTCCCGGCTGCTGACCGCGCTGCGCGCCGCGGCCCCGCGCGGCACCCAGGACCCGTGCGTGGTCGTGCTCACCCCCGGCGTGTACAACGCCGCCTACTTCGAGCACACCCTGCTGGCCCGGCTGATGGGCGTGGAACTGGTGGAGGGGCGCGACCTGTTCTGCGCCCGCAACCGGGTCTACATGCACACCACCCGGGGCCAGCGCCCGGTCGACGTCATCTACCGCCGGGTCGACGACGACTGGCTGGACCCGCTGCAGTTCCGGCCGGACTCGGTGATCGGCTGCGCGGGCCTGATCAACGCGGCCAGGGCCGGCCACGTCACGATCGCGAACGCGGTCGGCAACGGGGTGGCCGACGACAAGCTCGTCTACACCTACATCCCCGACCTGATCCGCTACTACCTGAGCGAGGAACCGCTCCTGGACAACGTGGAGTCCTACCGGCTCGACGAGCCGGACACCCTCGACTGGGTCCTCGGCCACCTCGAGGACCTGGTGGTCAAGCCGGTCGACGGCGCGGGCGGGGCGGGCATCGTCATCGGCCCGCGCGCCACCCCGGCCGATCTCGGCGTGCTGCGCGAGAAGCTGCGGGCCGACCCGCGCGCCTGGATGGCGCAGCGCCCGGTGGCCCTGTCCACCTCGCCGGTGCTCATCGGCGAGACCCTCGCGCCGCGCCATATCGACCTGCGCCCCTTCGCCGTCAACGACGGCGACGAGGTGTGGCTGGTGCCCGGCGGCCTGACCCGGGTGGCGCTGCCGGAAGGCGAGCTGGTGGTCAACTCCAGCCAGGGCGGCGGGTCCAAGGACACCTGGGTGCTGGCCAGCCCGCAATCCGCCGCGACCGAGCATCCGGCCGCTACCCTCCCGCTCCTGGCCGAGCGTCCGGCCGAGGAGGCCATCGCCCGGCAGAGCGGACCCGAGCAATGACCAGCGACCTGCTCAGCCGGATGGCCGAGACCCTGTTCTGGACCGGGCGCTATATGGAGCGCGCCGACGACACCGCCCGGCTGGTCGACGTCTACGTGCACCGGCTGCTCGGCGATCCCCGGGTCCAGCGGGCCGGATCCGGCGCGGACTGCGGCCCGCTGTTCGGGCTGCTCGGGGTGGAACCGGAGGAGAACGGGCTCGACGTCGGCAGCGCGCTGTTCCGGCTGGCCTACGACACCAAGAGCCCGAGCGCCATCGCCGGCGCGGTGCTCGCGGCGCGGGCCGGCGCCCGCGGCATCCGCGAGGTGATCTCCAGCGAGATGTGGGAATGCCTGAACGTGGCCGGTCACGGCCTGACCGGCCAGCGTCGCGCCGCCGACCGGCTCGGCCCGCACGTGTTCCTGCGCTTCATCCGGGAACGCGCGGCCCTGTTCTTCGGCCTGGCCGACTCGACCATGAGCCACGACGACGCCTGGCGGTTCCTGATCCTCGGCCGCTCGCTGGAGCGGGCCGACATGACGGCCCGGCTGCTGCTGGCCCGGATGCCGGGGCCACCGGAGCAGAGCTGGCCGCTGCTGCTGCGGGCCTGCGGCGCCTACGAGTCGTTCATCAGGACCCACGGCGGAGCCGCCGAGCCGGCCCTGGTCGCCGAGTTCCTGCTGCGCGACCGGCTGTTCCCGCGGTCGGTGCTGCACTCGCTGGTGACCGCCGAGGACTGCCTGGCCGCGCTGAACCCGGGCCCGGTCCGGATGGGCATGGACGACCCGGCCCGCCGCCCGGTCGGCCAGCAGCGCACCCGGCTCGAGTACGCCGACACCGGTCAGCTGATCGAGCAGCTGCCCGAGCTGCTCGGCACCCTGCAGCGGGCCTGCGCGGCGGCCTGCGAGGCGATCACCGGGCGGTACTTCCAGTACGAGGCGCCGGTCGCCTGGGAAAGGGACGGCTGAGGATGGGCTGGCGGCTGCGGGTCACGCACATCACCGAGGTGAGCTACACCGGCCCGGCCCGGGCCTCGTTCAACGAGGTGCGGATGACCCCGCTGACACTGCCCGCCCAGGTCACGCTGGAGAGCCGGGTCTCGGCGGGCACCGGCGTGCCGGTCTGGACCTACTGCGACTACTGGGGCACCTTCGTCAGCGTCTTCGACATCGGCCAGCCGCACGAGAGCCTCACCATCCGGGCCCAGGCCACCGTCGAGACCGGCCTGGAGTCCGGCCCCGCGCCGCCGGTGCCGCCCTGGCCGCGGCTGCGGGCCGAGGCGAAGGCGGGCCGGCTGCTCGAATACCTGCTGCCCACCCCGCTGACCACGGTGACCAAGGAAGCGGCCGCCGCCGTCCTGGACGCCGCGTCAGGCGCGGACCCGGCCGAGGCGGCCGAGGCCATCGCCGCCTCGGTCAGGTCCCAGGTCAGGTACATGGCCGGCGCCACCGGGGTCCGGACCGACGCCCAGGCGGCCTGGGACCAGGGCCAGGGCGTCTGCCAGGATATGGCCCACGTCACGGTGGCCCTGCTGCGCGCGGCCGGGCTGCCGGCCAGGTACGTCTCCGGCTACCTGCACGCCAACCCGGCCGCCGAACCCGGCCAGGCCGCCGTGGGCGAGAGCCACGCCTGGGTGGAGTACTGGGCCGGCGCCTGGCGGCCGCTCGACCCGACCAGCGGCGTCCCGGTCGCCGAACGGCACGTGGTGGTGGCCCGCGGCCGCGACTACTCCGACGTCTCCCCGCTCAAGGGCATCTACCACGGCGCCCCGGCCCGGCCGTCCCGGGTAACGGTCGAAGTCACCCGCCTGGCCTGACCTGCCGACCTTGGCATCCGTCTAGCGTCTAGTTACAGTAGACGCCATGGATGAGACGCTGCTGGCCGAGGCGCTGCTGGCCGAGGCCCGGCAAGCTCAGGAACGTCTGATCGACGCCGAGCGCGACGCCGAGGTGGCCCGGGCCGACTTCCACCGCGCCGTCCGCCGCCTGCACCTGCACGGCGCCTCGCTGCGCGAGCTGGCTGGCACCTTCGGCCTCAGCCACCAGCGGGTCCACCAGATCGTCGAGTCGGCCGGCGGCTCCCGCCGCTGGCTGCGCGGCCACCGCGAGAGCCGCCCCGCCCCCCAGGTCGCGTGCACCTTCTGCGGTCAGGGCCGGGCCCAGACCAGGAAGCTGATCGCGGGTCCCCACGTGTACATCTGCAACGACTGCGTCGCCCTAGCCCGGGACGTGATCAGCTCCGGCCCCGTGCCCGGCGCCCGGTTCATCCCCGTGCTCGCCGCGCCCGGGCTGGAGCAGCCGCAGTGTGAACCGCGGCCCCGGATGGCGTGCAGCTTCTGCGGCAAGCAGCTCCACCAGGTCGACGGCCTGGCCGCCAGTTCCGCCCCACCCGCTCCCGGCTCCCCCCCGCACGCCGGTGGCGCCATCCTGACCGAGCGCCCCGCCATCTGCACCGAGTGCCTCGACCTCTGCGACGAGATCATCGCCGAGGACCTCGAGCCCGGTGGCACATAGGGTCACATAGAACAGCACCGGTGGCACACAGGGTCAGTTCCGGGCCCATGGTCGTCGGCCACGGGAGCCTCGCACATCACAAGCGGCTCACCGTTAACGCTAGTTCCCGGCCCTTCGGGATCACGTTCCCGAAAATGGGTGGCCTCAGCGATCGCGCTGCCCGTCGCGGCCAGGGTCACCGCGGTGGCCGTCCCCGCGGAGAACGATCTTAGGTCAGCTCGCGGAGGTACTGGGGGAGCATCTCGCGCCAGGTGTGCCACTCGTGCGGCCACTGCGGACCCCAGTCGTCCACCCGGTTGGGGATGCCCTTGCCGCCCAGCGCCCCGGCCATCTGCCAGGACGAGCCGACGTCCTCCCAGTCGCCCGCGCCGGAGGCCAGGATGACCTGCCGCTGGCGCAGCCGGTCCAGGTGCGTGCCGTCCAGGCCGGGCAGGAACTGCAACGGCGCGGCGTAGTACAGGTCCTGGCTCCAGGCCCCGCCGTAGAAGCGGTCGATGTTATAGCTGCCGCTCATCCCGATCGCCGCGCCGAACACGTCCGGGTACCGGCACAGCACCGCCACCGAGTTGAACGCGCCGATCGACGGGCCAGCGGCGATCACGTCCATGGCCTGGCCGCCCAGGTCGGCGTGGATGGCCGGGACGACCTCCCAGCGCACGCACTCGTGGAACTGGTTGAGCAGCCACAGCCGGTACTCGGGCGAGCCGGTCTTGGTCACCATGGCGTGGCCGGCCACGCTGTCCACCGAGTAGATCTTGATCCGGCCCTCGGCCAGTAGCGGCCCGCACGCGTTGACCAGGCCCTGCCGCTCGATCTCCTCGGCGTCGCCGCCCGCCGACGGGAACACCAGCACCGGGACGCCCACCACCCCCCAGCGCACCAGGGTGATGTCCAGCTGCAAGCGGCTGGAGTGCCACCGCTCCCTGACCCTCAGTTCGTCACTCATTACTCATAAAAGTACTTCTGTGGACCAGGGAAAATCCAGGACAGGCCGTCACGCAGCTGGTCGCGCCAGTTTTCCCAGCTGTGCCCGTCGCGGGCCTCGGTGTAGCGGACGGTCATCCCGGCGGCTTCGAAGACCGGGACCATGGACCGGTTCGGCACGATCAGCGGCTCGTACATCCCGCAGCTGACGAACATCCGGTCGGCTACCCGCCGCGGCGCGGCCCGGTACCGGTTCATGAACCGCACCACCGGCTCGAACGGCGGCCCGCCCCCGTGATCGGTCCCGATGTCGGTAAAAACAAAGGAACCAGATTGCACCAGCAGCGACCCGTACACGTCCGGGTACCGGTACGCGGTGGCCAGCGCCGCGACCGCGCCGAAGCTCGCCCCCAGCAGGCACCGCGCCGACGGCGTCCCGGCCAGCGGCAGCTCGGCCTCGAGCCGCGGCAGCAGCTCGGCGGTCAGGAACCGGGCGTGCGCGGCCGAGTTGGCGTACTCGGCCAGCCGGTCGCCGGGGTACACGAAGGCGGCGACGAGCTCGGCCACGTCGAGCCGGTGGATGAGGTTGTCCAGCACGGTCTTGGCCGCCGCGTACCGCAGGTAGTCGCCGCCGTCGTGCACGATCAGCAGCGGGTACCGGCCGTCGCGCCGGAACCGGGCCGGCCGGTACAGCGTGACCGGGCAGTCCCGGCGCAGCGCCCGGCTCGGCACCATCAGGTCGGTCAGCGTCCCCGGCCGGGCTTCGGGGTCGAACCGCGTCCAGTCCGGCACGACGTGCCCGTGCGCGTAGCAGACCGACGAGCTGCCCACCGGGCTGTGCGCCAGCCGGGGGTTGAGCGGGTCGTTGAACCGCTCCCGGTGCCCGCCGCGCACCACTTCGAGCTGGTACTCGACCCGCGACCCCTCCGGCAGCTCGAGCACGGCGGACCACAGGTCGGTGCCGCGCAGCCGCCGCAGCGCCAGGTGGTCGGGCAGGCCGAACGTCCGGTGCACCACGTACACCTCGTCCGCCTCGCCCCGGTACAGGAACGTGCACCGGGCGCCCTCGACGATGGGCACCTCGCGCCGGGCCAGGAACCGGTCCACGGCCGCCGCGTCCAGCGGCCGCCGCTCCCGCAGCCGGTTGATGGCGAGCTTCCTCACGCCGCCTCGATCACGCGCACGCCGGCCGGCCACGAACCGTCCACGACCTCGATCCGCGTCGCCGCCTCCAAGGGCACGCACCGGGCCGGGGCGAACCGCCGGGCCAGCACCGCCATCCGCGGCCCGTCGTCGAGCAGCAGCCGGGCCCGCGCGTGCGGCAGCAGGACCACGTCCCGGACCAGGCTCAGCCCGCTGCCGTACACCTCGGGGTGCCCGGGACCCTGCGGCGCCCGGTCGTGGAACAGCACGATCCGGTCCGCCAGCGCCATCGCCCCGGCCGACCACGCGATCACCACCGAACCGGAGCCAACAGCAGCGGCCACGTTGAACAAGTGCAGCGCGTCCGCCAGCACCCCCACGTGCCCGCCCGCCACCACGAGCGCAGAAGCATCTCGCAGGACCCCCGCCACCTCCTCCCGGTGCGCCGCGATCACCGGCCGCGCGTGCGGCTCGAGCCGCGCGTAGAACTCCCCGCGGGCCCCGTTCACCCGCCGCAGGTGCGCCTCGTCGAGCTCCCGGACCGCCGCCACGGCCTCCTCGAAGGCATCCTCGGCGCCAGCTCCCGGCCGGC
The DNA here is from genome assembly GCA_050011155.1 of Streptosporangiaceae bacterium. Taxonomy (GTDB): domain Bacteria; phylum Actinomycetota; class Actinomycetes; order Streptosporangiales; family Streptosporangiaceae; genus Palsa-504. Next base: position 4,615 of record JBEKJP010000033.1, on the reverse strand, counting down.
GCCGCACCGCGTATACCGCCCGCAGCGCGTAATCAAGCCGCAGCAGGTACACCTCCTGCAACCCCGCCAGCGTCCGCCGCAGCTCGTCCCAGCCCGCCGCGAACACCGGATCGCGCTCGGCCACGTCCACGCCCCGCCGGTACAACCCCAGGTTCACCGCAGAACCGCCGAGCAAGGCAGAAAGCTCGCCGTCGTCCGGCTCCCGCTCCCGCCACCCCGCCGTCACCGTAGCGAACGGCCCGCGCAGCTCCAGCGACCGCGCCACCCCGTCGAGCGTGGGCCGCCGCTGCGGCCCGAGCAGGACCACCCTCACGAGGCTCACCCGCTACGAGGCATAGACGTGCAGCGCCCGGCCCACGTCGTCGAGCATCCCGCGCAGCACGTCGTAGTCGGGGTGGCGCATCCGCACGTACGCGTTGGCCATGTACCCGGCCTCGACCCCCTGGGTGGGGGTGCCCGGCGGCGGCAGGTGCGCGTCGATGACCCACTCGCCCAGCCGTCCCTGCAGCTCGTCCACCCCGCCGTAACCGGAGATCACGCCGTCCTGCGACGGCCGCAGCGCCACGATCCCGCTGGCGTACCGCCGCGACGGCACGATCGGCGTGCCACCGTGCACGATCGCATCGGCCCAGGCCCGGTAGAGGTCGATCTCGTTGCCGGCCGAGTACAGGTCCCACGCGCCCACGCCCGGCGGCCGGCAGCCGATCTCGGAGAACCGCAGCCCCTTGGGCCCGAAGAACCACTCCATGTGCGTCGCCGAGGTGCCGATGCCGAGCGCCGCGATCACCCGGGCACCCATGATGCGCAGTTCCGCGTAGTCCGGCACCGAATCCACCCGGTTGGTGGAGACGAACTGCGGCGAGATCCACCGCGTCCGCATCGCCTCCAGAACGTTCGGGAAGTAGTGCGACACGAAATCCAAAGCAACATGACCGTCGATAGCGATCGTGTCGTAGAACCCCTCGTGCCCCTCGACGAACTCCTCCACCGCGACGGAGTCCGCTCCGCCGAACCCCTCCAGGGCCCGCGCGAGCTCGTCAGCGGAGTCGACGCGGACGGTGCCCGACGCCCCGGCGCCGCTGCGGGGCTTGAGGATCAGGGGATAGCCCACCCGTTCGGCGAATTCGAAAGCCTCAGCCGAAGTCGAGACGCCCGCCGAGGCCGCGGTCGGCACCCCCGCCTCGCGCAGGGCCTCCTTCATCGACGGCTTGTCCCGGCACAGCCAGGCGGTCAGGACCGAAGTCCCCGGGATCGTGCACGCCTCCCTGACCTGCGCGGCGGCCATCGTATGGGCCTCGATGGTGGCCTCGAGCCTGTCCACCCAGAGCTTGTCCTGCACCCACCGGACCGCCCGGGTCAGCGCGTCGGTATCGGTCACGGAGGAGATCCGCTCGTAGTGGTGCAGCCAGTTCTTCAGGTCGTCGTCGAACGAGGTGGCGTCGTACTCGCCGATGCCGATCACGGTGGCGCCCGCCTCGGCCAGCGCCCGGACGAACTGCCGCTGGTTAGCGGGGAAGAACGGCTCGACGAAGATGACGTTCATGTCTGGCATGGTAACCGGAGGGTAGGTAGATGCCATGGTGACCGCCGGGTTCGTCGCGCCTTACCTGCTGGATACCACGGTGCGGTTCGTCGAGGCGGCGGCCCGGCTCCCGGGCGTGCGGACCGCGCTGATCACCTGCGAGCCGGCCGGCCGGCTGCCGCCGTCGCTGAAGGAGCACCTGGCCGGCCACTGGCGGATCGACGACGCGCTCGACCCCGGCCAGCTCGCCGCCGCCGTCCAGGGCCTGTCCGCCCAGCTCGGCCCGGTCGAGGCGCTGCTGGCCGTGCTTGAGCAGCTCCAGGTCCCGCTGGCCCAGGTCCGCGAGCACCTCGGCCTACCCGGCATGGGCCCCGCCACGGCGGCCAACTTCCGCGACAAGGACCGGATGAAGACGGTGTTCGAGCAGGCCGGCATCCCCTGCGCCCGCCACAAACTGGCCGTCTCGGCCGGTGCCGCCCTCGAATTTACCGAACGGGTGGGTTTCCCCGTGGTCGTCAAGCCCCCCGCTGGCGCCGGGGCGAAAAGCACCTTCCGCCTCGACGACTCCGAAGACCTGAAAGCCTGGCTGGAGACCGCGCCGCCCAGCGGTGACTACCCGGCCCAGATCGAGGAGTTCCTCACCGGGGACGAAGGCTCCTACGACAGCGTGATGATCGACGGCCAGGTCGTCTGGGACTCGGTCTCGGACTACCTGCCGACCCCGCTGGAGGTGCTGCGGCACCCGTGGATGCAGTGGGTGGTGCGGCTGCCCCGCGAGATCGGCTCTGATTACGCCGGGATCCGGCAGGTCGCCCCGGACGCGCTGCGCGCGCTCGGGCTGCGGACCGGCCTCACCCACATGGAGTGGTTCCGCCGCCCGGACGGCTCGGTGGCCGTCTCCGAGGTCGGCGCGCGGCCGCCGGGCGCCCAGATCACCTCGATGCTGTGCTTCGCGCACGACTTCGACCTGTACTCGGCCTGGGCCCGGCTCATGGTCGAGGGGACGTTCGACCCGCCCGTGCGGAAGTGGGCGGCCGGCACCGTCTACCTGCGTGGCCAGGGCGCCGGCCAGGTCCGCGGCGTGCACGGCCTGGACGCGCTGCCGCCCGAGGTGACCGCGCTGGTGGTCGACTCGCGGCTGCCCCAGCCCGGCCAGCCGTCCTCGGGCAGCTACGAGGGCGACGGCTGGATCACGATCAGGCACCCCGACACCGAGACCGTCACCGCCGCGCTCAAGCAGATCGTCAGCACCGTCCGGGTGGAGCTCGGATGACGAACGTCCTGCTGATCTCGCCCGGCTACCCGGCCGAGATGGCGTTCTTCACCCGCGGCCTCGGCCACGCCGGCGTCACCGTCATCGGCCTGGGCGACCAGGATTCAGGCGCGCTGCCGCCGATCGCCTCCGCCGCCCTGGACCATTACGTGCGGGTCGGCTCGCTGGCCGACGACGGCCAGGTGGCCGGGACCGTCCGCGAGCTGGCCAGGCAGGTGCGGATCGACCAGGTCGAGTGCCTGTGGGAGCCGTACATGCTGCTGGCCGCGCAGCTGCGGGAACAGCTGGGCCTGCCCGGCCTGACGGTGGCCCAGACCGTTCCGTTCCGGGACAAGGAGCGGATGAAGCAGCTGCTCGACGCGTCCGGGCTGCGCACCCCCCGGCACCGGGCCACCGACCACGTGTCCGGGGTGTGGGCCGCCGCCGAGCAGGTCGGCTACCCGCTCATCGTCAAGCCCGTCGACGGGGCCGGCTCGGCCGACACCTACCGGGCCGGCTCGGCCGCCGAACTCGACGCCATCCTGCCTGCCCTGCGACACGTGCCGCGGGTCAGCGTGGAGGAGTTCGTCGACGGCGAGGAGTTCACCTACGACACCATCTGCGCCGGCGGGCAGGTGCTGGTCGAGAACATCTGCCAGTACCACCCGCGCCCGCTGCAGGCCAAGCTGCACGAGTGGATCAGCCCGGTCACCCTGGCGCTGCGCGACCTGGACGCGCCGGACCTGCAGGCCGGCCGGGAGCTGGGCCGGGCCGTGCTGCGCGCGCTCGGCTTCGCCGACGGGTTCACCCACATGGAGTGGTACCGCAAGGCCGACGGGGAGGTGGTGTTCGGCGAGATCGGCGCCCGCCCGCCGGGCGCCCGCACGGTCGACGTGATGAACTACGCCACCGACGCCGACCTGTTCACCGCCTGGGCCTACGCGGTCACCCAGGGCAGCGTCCCGTTCGGCGTGGAGCGGCGCTACAACGCGGCCAGCATCTTCAAGCGGGCCCGCGGGTCCGGCCGGATCACCCGCTACGAAGGCCTGGACCAGCTCCTTGCCCAGTACGGTGACCACGTGGCCGCGGTCGACCTGCTCCCGCTGGGCGCCCCCCGCCGGGACTGGCGGGCCACCCTGATCGCCGACGGCATGGTCATCGTCCGCCACCCCGACCTGGACCCGGCCCTCGAGATGGCCCGGAGCTTCGCCGCCGACCTGCACCTGTTCGCGGAGTTAGCCGAACGCGGGGTAGCGTCCTGGTCATGACACCGATCAGCGACCCGGCGATCACCGAACGGGTACGGGAGGTGCTGCCGTCCGCCCGGGCCGACCTGGAGCGGCTGGTGCGGATCCGGTCGGTGTCGGCCGACCCGGAGGCCGCGGCGCAGGTGTGGGCCAGCGCCGGCGAGGTCGCGGCCCTGCTCCGCGGGGCCGGACTGCCCGTGGTCGACGTGGTTACCGCCGGGGACAGCCGCCCCGCCGTGCTCGGCTCGCGCCCGGGTCCGGCCGGCGCCCCGCACGTCCTGCTCTACGCGCACCACGACGTGCAGCCGCCGGGGAACCCGGCCGACTGGGACAGCGACCCGTTCGAGCCGGTCGAGCGGGACGGGCGGCTGTTCGGCCGCGGCACCGCCGACGACAAGGCCGGCGTGGCGGTGCACCTGGCCGCGCTGCGCTCGTTCCCTGAAGGGCTCCCGGTCGGCGTGACCGTGCTGGTCGAGGGCGAGGAGGAGATCGGCTCGCCCGCCCTGCCCGATTTCCTGTCCGCCTACGCCGACCGCCTGCGGGCCGACGTGGTGGTGTTCGCCGACGCCGGCAACTGGTCGCTCGACGTGCCCG
>JBEKJP010000032.1:0-60077 GCA_050011155.1 Streptosporangiaceae bacterium | reverse complement strand
TCGGCGGCCTGGGCACCGCCCTGCTCAACCTGGGCGACCGGCCGCGCGGCCGGGCCGTGCTGGAGGAGAGCCTGGACATGGCGCGGGCGTACGACGACCAGTGGTGCGAGGCCATGTCGCTGATGCTGCTCGGCCACCAGCGGCTGGCCGACGGCGAGCCGGCCCGCGCGCAGGCCGAGCTGACCGCGGCGGCGGCGCTGTTCCGGGCCACCGGCAACATGGTGTACATGACCTGGTGCCTGGAAGGGCTGGCCGGAGTGGCGGTGGCGGAAGGCGATCTCGACCGGGCGGCGGAGATCGCCGGCGGCCGGGACACGCTACGCGGCCAGACCGGCATGCTGCTGCCGCCGGTGTACCCCGCCGCCTGGGAGCGGCTGCTGGCCACGGTGCGGGACGGGCTGGGCGAGGCGGGGTTCGACCAGGCGCACAGGCGGCTGGCGGACCGTCCGCCGCCGGACGTCATCGCCGCCGCAGTGAGCGGCGAAAGCCCGGCCGGGGAGCCCGGGACGGTCGGGCCCGATGATGTGGCCGCCCCGGACGTATCGGTGCGCTAGGCATCCGCTGCCGCCTTCGGCGGCGGCGATGAACCGGGGGGCCGGGGTTCAGGTCGCGGCGGCGAGCTGTTCGAGGAGGCCGCGTTCGGGGGTGCCGGGCTGGTAGCCGGCGGCGCAGATCCCGGCGGCGTGGCGCAGGGCGGCGAGGTGGCTGTCCGGGCCGGCGATGCGGCCGCAGGCGGCGCGGTGGCTGGTGCCGTCGGCGAGGTTGTATTTCCAGGTGCCGGCGGCGGGGCCTTCGACCACGGCCAGGGACAGATGGACGGTCCCGGCGGACAGGGTGGCGCGGGCGCTGGCCATGACCAAGATGGCGGCGCCCGGGACGCGGGTGCTCACCGTCCCGCCGCCAGGTGTGCGGGGGCGGCCGGGTGCCCGGCTCCGCAGGCCAGGCAGGCGTAGCCGGGCGGGGGCTGGCCGGCGCAGGTGACGCAGCGGGTGAGGAGCCGGGCGGGGGGGACGCCGAAGAGGGCGGCGAGCTGGTCGATTTCCCAGCGGGCGAAGCGGCGCTGCCGGTCGCCCCGGTGGCCTTCGGCGGCGCAGACGGTGGACGGGGCGCCCCACCCCATGAGGCGTCCGAGGTGGGCCTGGGACCAGCCGTTGCGCTGGCGCAGGACGCGGATGTTCGCGGCGGCGATCGCGCACTGGGCAGGCGGCAGCTTGGCGGCGGGGCCGGGCGGCCGGGCGGTCACCATGACAGCTCCGCCCACACGACGCGTCCCCCGCTCCCCGTGGCCCGGGTTCCCCACGCGTCCGGGCCGGTGAGCGCGGCGATGATGTCGAGCCCGTGGGGCCGGTCACCTCGGGGGCGGGGCCGCCACGGGCCGCCCATGTCCTCGACTTCGATCCGGGCGGCTCGCGCGGATAGCTGGCAGCGGACGTGGAAGGACGCGCCCCGGGACCGGGTGTGCAGGGTGGCGTTGGCGGCTAGCTCGCTGGCGATGAGGATCAGGTCATCGGCGGCCGGGGATGCTTCCAGGTAGGCCGCGATCTCGCGGCGGACATGGGCGGCTTCCTCGGCGCGGCCGCCGAAGGTGCCCGTATAGCCCGGTGCCGTCGCGGTGCCCGGCAGGTCCCTGGCTGGGTCCTCGGGCTGGTGGGGGCGGCTGTCCGGCTGTGCCGGGGTGCGGGTCCAGGTGGCTGGCGGCTGGGCGGTTGCTGGTTCCATGGGCGGCGTTCCTGGGGCGGGAGGGGTGGCGGGGTCCCTCCCTAACCTGTCAGGGTGGTGACAGGATCGGCAGAGCGGCACGACGCTCTGCCACTAACGGCCCCAACCTGCTGGAGGTCCGTCTCATGCCCCGCCCCAACAGCCGTGACCCGGAATCCGACCCGCGCGCGTTCCTGGGCGAGGAGCTGGCGCGGGCGCGGCTGGCGGCCGGGTTCAGCTCACAGCAGGCGCTGGCGGATCACCTGGGTTTCGACCGGTCGGTGATCGGCAAGGCAGAAAGCGGCGGGCGGCCGCCGACACCGGACGTGCTGCGGGCCTGGTGCCAGGCGTGCAACCTGGACTACGACCACTTCGCGCGGCTGGCCGGGCTGGCCCGGCGCGCGGAGGGCCCTGTCCCGCGCTGGTTCGAGACGTGGCTGGCGGCTGAGGCGCAGGCGTCGATGCTGAAGTACTGGTCGCCGATCATCGTGCCCGCGTTGTTCCAGACGGCCGGGTACGCTCGTGCGCTGCTGCTGGCCACGCAGACAGACACCAGCGATGAGGCAATAGAGCCGCTGGTCACGGCGAAGCTGGAACGCGCGGTGGTCCTGGACCGCGCGGACCCTCCGGACGTGGTGGCGCTGGTCGATGAGCTGGTGCTGCACCGGCTGATCGGCTCTGCCGAGACCATGTATGACCAGCTGCTCCATGTCGCGGATCTGGCCCTGCGGCCGTACGTGTGCGTGCAGGTCGTCCCGACGGCTGCCGGTGCCACGGCGGGCGAGTCCGGTGCGGTCAACCTGGCCAGCGGTGACGGCTCGCCTGACGTGCTACACAACGATGCCGTGCCGGAGGGGCACACCACCGAGGAAAGATCCCTGGTGCACCGGGCAGCGGTAGCCTTCGAGCGGATACGCGGTTACGCTATGCCGCGTGCGCAGTCTCGTGACCTCATCCTGGAAGTGGCGGAGGAACGATGGAAGCAGTAGACCCGCGCTGGCGTAAGTCCAGCTTCAGCGGCAACGGCGGTGATTGCGTCGAGGTCGGCCAGCTCGGTGACGGCGTGGTCGTGGTGCGGGACACCAAGGACCGCAGCAGGACGGCGCACCGCTACGACCCCGCTGCGTGGCGCGCGTTCGTCGCCGCCGTGCGCAGCGGCAACCCCGGCCTGGACAAGCCAGGGCGGCTGCCCTAGGCAGCGCGGCCGGGACTGGTTTCCGCGCGATCCGGATCGGTGCCGTGCCTGGGTGCCGGCGGCCGGGTTGCTGATTTCCGTGGCAGCCGGGGTCGGCGCGGTATGTGAGTCGACTGTGGCGCGCAGCGCGCCCTCGGGCCGGGGGAAGGGCGGGAGGGGTAGGCCGGGCCTGATTCAGTGCAGTCGACGGCTGTCGGGCGGGCAGGGAAGGACTGGGGAGGGAAGTCGGAGTGGCATGGGTTGACTTGGGTCGGCTTGTCGTGCTGCTTCGGGTTTCAGGCTTGAAACTCGGGCGGCTTCACCCACAACTAACCTACGTTGCGGGCTCATCTTACCCGACGGCCGGAATAGGCGAGTTCCCGCGCGCCGCCCTAGAAAGACACCGCCCGAAGGGCACCATTCCAGGGTTGCCCTGGGCTGCTGGGCCTGGTTCCGTGCGGCCGGCGACTACTGGGGTTGCGCGACGCGAAAACGCGGGCGGCCCAGTGATCATCATTGGAGCGGGGAGCGCGGATACCTGGGGTGCCTGGGTTCAGAGGACCCGGCCGTTCCCTTCCTGGATGGCCGGGGCCGGAGCGGCCAGCGTGGTCGAGGCGGTGGCGACAGCCGCGGCCGCGGTTATCGCGGCGGCGATCGCCTTCTTCGTCCTCGACGCGCCGGGCTTCTTCTTTTCCCTCGTAAAGGTTCGCCTGTCTACTAGTATGCTTAGTAGACAGGTTAGGTTCAAACGAGTTCCGGCGCAGTTCGAGATCCTGTTGCGCGGATGAACAAGTCCAATGTTCTATACGTATTAGTAGGCAGTGGGATGACGCCGACCGGAAAGGACAGGTCAGGGAGCCCGCGATGCGTCAGTTCGGCGAGCTGGAAGCCGTGATCATGGACCGGCTGTGGGAGTGGGGCAGGCCGGCCCTGGTCCGCGAGGTCGTCGACGACCTGAGCCGGGACCGGTCGATCGCGTACACGACCGTCATGACCGTGATGGAGAACCTGCACCGCAAGGGATGGCTGCGCCGCCAGCGGGACGGCCGGGCCTGGCGTTACGAGCCGACCGGCTCCCGGTCCGGGTACACCGCCGGGCTGATGAACGAGGCGCTTGCCACCAGCCCGGACCGGCGCAACGCGCTGGCCCACTTCGTCCTGCAGATGAGCCCGCACGACGCCGCGCTGCTGCGCGAGGCCCTTGAGGCAACCCAGCCTCCTGGAGAGGGCGGCGAGCGATGACCGTCGCCGTCGCCTTGCTGGCCTACGCGGCCGGCGCCGGCACGATGGGGTCCCGGCTGCTCGCCCGCGCCCGCTGGGTCGTCCGGGCGCCGCTGCTCGGCGTCGTCACCTACCTGGCCGCGGCCTGGTCGGTAGTGGCCGCGGCCGGGCTGGCCGGGCTGACCCTGGCGGTGCACGCCACCGCCCTGGGCAGCGGGCTGAGCCAGCTGATCGGCGCCTGCGTCATCCGCCTGCGCGACACCTACGCCACCCCGGGTGGCGCCCTGGTCGCCGGGCTCGGTCTGGCCGTGGCCGCGGCGGTCGCGGCCCGCACCGCGGTGGCCGCGGCCACCCACCTGCGCGCGGTCCGGCAGCATTCGTTGCGGCACGCGCAGACCGTCCGCCTGGTCGGCCGGCCGGAGCCGGCCCTGGACGCCATGCTGGTCGAGCACCCCCAGCCGGCCGCCTACTGCGTGGCCGGCCCGCACCCGACCGTGATCGTGACCACGGCCGCGGTCGCGGCCCTGGACCGCGACCAGATGGCAGCGGTGCTGGCGCACGAGCGGGCGCACCTAGCCTGGCGGCACCACCGGCTGGTGGCCCTGGCCGGGATCGCCCAGCAGCTGCTCCCGTTCCTGCCGCTGATGCGGGAGACGGCCACCGAAGTGGCCCGGCTCGTGGAGCTGCACGCCGACGACACGGCGACCACCGACAACCACGCCCGGACCCTGGCCACCGCCCTGGTCGTGCTGGCCGAGCAGGGCGCCCTCGCCCCCGGCCTCGCGACGGCGGGACTGGGCGCGGCCGGCGCTGACGCGCTGCTGCGGGTCCAGCGGCTGCTCCGCCCGGCCGAGCCGTTGAGCCGCCCGCGGCGTCAGCTGCTGCGGGCCGGGGCGGCCGGCCTGGCCCTGACTCCGCTGCTGCTCGCGCTGACCCCGGCCCTGGTCGCCCTGGCCCTGGGCCGGGTTCCGGTCGCCTAGCGGTGTGAGCCAGCTCATAGCGCTCTCCTTGAACGGACCGCATCTACTAACCGTCTTAGTAGAAGTAGACCGCGCCACGGAGAGGGATTACCTGTGCTCAGCAAGACGTCCGCCATGTCCCGGCCGCCTGGCCGGCCGCCCCGCCGGCTGAGCGCCCGCGAGCGGATGGCCGCCGAACGGGCCGCGCGCCAGCGCGCCGTCAGGCGCCGCCGGATCCTGATCGCGCTCGGGTCGGTCACCGCCGTCATGGCCACCGTGGCCGCGCTGGTCGCGGTCAGCCTGGCCAGCACGCCGGCCCACCTGACCGCGAGCGAGTCGGCCGCTCCGGCCGCCGTGGTCAAGCAGGTCACGACCGTGCCGGCCAGCATGCTCACCCAGGTGAACCCGGGCCGGGTCGTCACCTCGCTGCGCCCGGTCGCGGCCTCGGGGCCGCCGCTGACCGCCAACGGCAAGCCGGTCATCGAGTTCGTCAGCGAGGAGTCCTGCCCGTTCTGCGCGGCCGAGCGCTGGCCGCTGACGGTCGCCCTGTCCCGCTTCGGCGACTGGAGCCAGCTCGGCATCACCAAGTCCGCGGCCACTGACATCTTCCCCGACACCGCGACGCTGTCGTTCCGTTCGGCCCAGTACCACAGCAGCCAGCTGACCCTGCACACCACCGAGCTGACCGACAACGCCGGGTACGCCCTGCAGTCCCCCACCGCGCTGGACCGCCAGCTCATCGGCCAGTTCGACGTGCCGCCCTACGTTAACAGCGCCGACCAGTCCGGGGCGGTGCCGTTCCTGGACATCGGCAACCGGTACATCCTGGCCGGGGCGCAGTTCGACCCGCAGGTGCTGGCCGGCCTGTCCGCGACGCAGATCGCCGCTCAGCTCCGTGACCCGGCCAGCCCGGTGGCGCAGGCCATCGACGGGTCCGCCAACGTGATCGTCGCCGCGATCACCCAGGTCCTGCACGACTAGGCCAGCCAGGGCTGATCCTGGCCGGAAGGGGGCTAGCCGGGCCCGGCGCGGCCCGGCTGGCCCCGCAGCTAGGCTGGAGCCAACCGACCAGACGGGGGCACCGGCGTGAGCATTCAGGTCCGCGAGTTGTTGGCCAGCGGCTTCAGCCAGCTGCGGCACGAGCCCACCGCGAAACGGATCCGCGCCGTGCTGGGCGGCGAGACGGTCGTCGACAGCACCCGGGCCCTGCTGGTCTGGGAGCCGCGGCGGGTGGTGCCGTCTTACGCGGTGCCGGCCGAGGATATCCACGGCGATCTGGGGCCGGCCGGGCCGGCCGGAACCGCGCCCGGCGATGACGTGGGGGTGGCGCTGCCCGACGTGAGCGACCGGCCGGTCCTCGACCCGCGGATCCCGTTCTCCGTCCACAGCACCGACGGCGAGGCCGCCGACCTGCGCGCGGCCGATCAGGAGCGGCCCGGCGCGGGCTTCCGCCCGGACGATAAGGACCTGGCCGGGATGGTGATCCTGGACTTCGGCGCCTTCGACGCCTGGTACGAGGAAGACGAGCTCAACGTGGCCCACCCGCGGGACCCGTTCCACCGTATCGACGTGCTGCCCAGCTCGCGCCAGGTCCGGCTTGAACTGGACGGCGAGGTGCTGGCGGACAGCTCCCGCCCGGTCCTGCTGTTCGAGACCATGCTGCCGACCCGCTACTACCTCCCGCGCGGGGACGTGACCGCCGAGCTCGTCGCCAGCGGCACCAGGACCTGGTGCGCCTACAAGGGCCAGGCGTCGTACTTCTCGGTGCGCGCCGGCGGACGGGTGGTCCCCGACATCGCCTGGAGCTACCCGGACCCGCGGCACGACGCCACCCAGGTCCGCGACCTGATCGCCTTCTTCGACGAGCGGATCGACGTCACCCTGGACGGCGAGCGCCTCCCCCGCCCCATCACCCCCTGGTCCGAAGGCCCCGGCGTCTGACGACTGGCTCCCCAGGCCAGATAATGAGCCCTCCGGCCAGGCCGCCAACCACGGCAATGCTCCATCGTCGTGGTTGTGACAACGGCAATGCTCCATCGTCGTGGTTATCCGGGCTATTTTCCTTGTGGCACGTGGGACCGGTGGGACCAAAAGTGCCTGACGGGTTAAAGGGACGGCGGCCGGGAGCGGGGAGGACAGGAGCGGGGAGGACAGGAGCGGGGAGGACAGGAGCGGGGAGGACAGGAGCGGGGACGGGGCGGACACGAAACGAGCACGAACGGGGCGTATGCGCCGGGTGGGAACGAATCGCCGGCCGGGTGCCGCGATAGGGTAGACCCGATGCGGATTTCCCAGGTCACGGTCACGCCGGTGGCGTTCGCGGATCCGCCGCTGCTGAACTCGGTCGGCGTGCACGAGCCGTTCGCGCTGCGGGCGGTCATCGAGGTCGCGGCCGACGAGGGCCTGACCGGCCTGGGCGAGACCTACGCGGACGAAAAGCACCTGGCGGCGCTGCGCGCCGCGGCCGTCGCCATCGAGGGCGCCGACGTCTACCACACCGAGGAGATCTACCGCCGCGTCCAGGCCATCGCCCAGTCCATGACCACAGGGCCCGAGACCACGATCGCGTCCGGCCTGATCGGGCACAGCGCGGCCACCGACCGGGTGTTCTCCCCGTTCGAGGTGGCCTGCCTGGATATCCAGGGCCGGGCGGCCGGGCGGCCGGTCGCCGACCTGCTCGGCGGCGCGGTCCGGGACGAGGTGCCGTTCTCCGCCTACCTGTTCTACAAGTGGGCCGCCCACCCGGACGCCGAACCGGACGGCTGGGGCGAGGCTCTCGATCCCGACGGCATCGTGGCCCAGGCACGGCGGATGGTGGACGAGTACGGGTTCAGCGCGCTCAAGCTGAAGGGCGGCGTGTTCCCGCCGGACACCGAAGCCGAGGCGATCCGCGCGCTGCGCCGTGCCTTCCCCGAGCACCCGCTGCGGCTGGACCCGAACGCCGCCTGGACCCCGGCCACGGGCATCAAGGTCGCCCGCGACCTGGACGGCGTGCTGGAGTACCTGGAGGACCCCAGCCCTGGCATCGACGGCATGGCCGAGGTGGCCCGGGTCGCGCCGATGCCGCTGGCCACCAACATGTGCGTGGTCGCCTTCGAGCACTTGCCGCCGGCCATCGCGGCCGACGCGGTCCAGGTGGTGCTGTCCGATCACCACTACTGGGGCGGCCTGCGGCGGTCCAGGCTGCTCGCCGGGATCTGCGAGACGTTCGGGCTCGGCCTGTCCATGCACTCCAACTCGCACCTGGGCATCAGCCTGGCCGCGATGGTCCAGCTGGCCGCCACCACCCCGAACCTGACCTACGCCTGCGACACGCACTGGCCGTGGAAAACCGAGGACGTCATCCGGGGCGAACCCATGATTTTCACGAACGGCGCGGTGCGCGTGCCCGACCGGCCCGGCCTCGGCGTGGAACTGGACCGGGACGCGCTGGCCCGGCTGCACGAGCAGTACCTCCGCTGCGGCCTGCGCAGCCGGGACGACACCGGCTACATGCGCCGCATCGACCCCGGCTACGAGCGCAAGCAGCCCCGCTGGTAGAACTGCCAGGATTCTGGCCTGCGGTTACCAGCGATACCGGTCTGGCCCCCGCGCCCGGTGTAGCGCAAGGTAGTGATCATGACGCTACGACCGAACCAGATCAACCGGCACCGGGAGCGCTCCCGGCCGGAGCGCGCGGACCTGGACGCGGTCCTCGACGCCGGGCCCCACGTCGGCACGCTGAGCACGGTGGCCGACGGCCAGCCCTGGGTGGTGCCGATGCTGTACGGCCGGACGGGTGACCGGATCCTGCTGCACGGCTCGGTGGGCGCGGGCGCGCTGCGGCACGTGGCCGCCGGCGCTCCGGCCGCGCTGTGCGTGGTGCACATCGACGCCTGGGTCTACGCGCACACGCTGTTCGACTCCAGTGCCAACTACCGCTCGGCGGTGGTCCACGGCCGCCTGATCCCGCTCAGCGGGGACGAGGCCGCCCGCGCCCTGACCCAGATCTCGGAGTGCCTGACCCCGGGCCGCTCAGCCGAGGTGCCGCTGCATACGAAGAAGCAGCTGGCGGCCACTACCGCGCTGGCCCTGGACATCAGCGCGGGCCAGTGGACGGTCAAGGTCCGTGACGCCGGCCCGGGCGCGCCCGAGCCGGGCGAGGCCGAGCCCGGGCTGTGGACCGGGATCTTGCCGATCACCCGCGGCTACGGCACCCCGCAGACGTCCGGGCACGTGCCCGCCGACACTCCGGTCTCTCCCTCGGTGCTGAAGATCCTGGGCCGGGCCAGCTAGGCGGGCAGAGCTAGGCGGGCAGGCGGCCGCGGACCTCGCCCGCCTGGGGCAGTCGCAGCTCGCCGAAGATGGCCGACGCGGCCCCGACCATCCGTAGTTCGCCACCGGGGCGATTTCTTGCCCGAAACTTTCGATCCGATTACGATCAGGGACGTGGCGGCTCCTCATCCGGGATTCCCGCTGGCCAAGAGCACGCGGAGGCGGCACCCGGCGAACCGGGACCGTTCGGGCAATTGGGGTTAGTCTTGGGGTGTTCCGTGGCTTTCGGTGAGGGGAGGTAGCCGGGTGCCAGCCCACCTGCCCGCCGAACCGAACAGCTTCGTCGGCCGGGAACGCGAGCTCTACGAGCTCGCCCGGCTGGTGCGGACGACCCGGGTGCTGACGCTGTGCGGGGCGGGAGGCATCGGGAAGACCCGGCTGGCGCTGCGGCTGCTGGCCGCGGTGGCGGCCTCCCCGGACGAGGAGTTCTCCGACGGGGTCTGCTTCGTCGAGCTAGATGACCTGGGGCAGGCGGAACTGGTGCCGTCGCGGGTGGCGGCGGCCCTCGGTGTCAGCGAGGAACCCGGCCGGCCGCTGGCGGACACCATCGCCGACGTGCTCGGACCGCGCCGCCTGGTGCTGGCCCTGGACACCTGTGAGCACCTGCTCGGCGCGTGCGCCCGGCTGGCGGAGCGGCTGCTGGCCGGCGCGCCGGGGCTGCGGCTGCTGGCGACCAGCCGGGAGCCGCTGCGAGTGCCGGGCGAGACGACCTGGCCGGTGCCGCCGCTCGCGCTGGCCGAACCGCTGGCCGAACCGCTGGCCGGGCCGGACCCGGCGGCCAGCCCGGACCCGGGCAGTACCGCCTGGATCAGGACCGCCCTGGCCAGCGAGGCGGTCCAGCTGTTCGCCGACCGGGCCGCCGCGTCCCGCCCCGGGTTCACCGTCGGCCCCGGCAACGTCGCGGCGGTGACAGCGATCTGCCGCCGGCTCGACGGCCTGCCGCTGGCGATCGAGCTGGCGGCCGCCCGGGTCCGGGTGCTGCCGGCCGAGCTGCTCCGCGACCGGCTGGGAGACCGGTTGGGCGACCGGTTCGGCCTGCTGACCATGGGCGACCGGTCCGCGGCGCCGCGCCAGCGCACGCTGCGCGCGACGATCGAGTGGAGCTACGAGATGCTGACCGCGGCCGAGCGGACGCTGTTCGCCCGGCTGTCGGTGTTCGCCGGCTGGTCCAACGAGATGGCCGGGCAGGTCTGTGCCGGCGACGGCCTCCCGGTCCGCGACGTGGCCAGCCTCATCGCCGCTCTGGCGGACAAGTCGCTGGTCACGCGGGAACCGGAGGTGCTCGGCGAGGCCCGCTTCCGGATGCTCGGCACGATCAGGGAGTACGCGGCGGCCCGCCTGGCCGAGGCCGGTGAGACGGGCAGGCTCCAGGCCGCGCTGCGCGACTACGTGCTGCGGACCGCGGAGCGGCACCTGGCCATCGGGATGGCGCCGGAGTCGGTCCCCTGGTCGGCCCGGGTGGACTGCTCGCGCCGGTACGACATCAACTCGGGCAACGTATCCCAGGCGCTCACCTGGTGCCTGGCCCAGGCCGACCCGGAGTCGGGGCTGCGGATCTGCGTCGCGGTCGCCCCCCGCTGGATCGTCTGGGGCACCGTCACCGAAGGCGGTGAATGGCTGGACCGCTTCCTGGCCATGGACATCGCGGCCCTGCCCGCCCGCGTGCACGGCGCCGCCCTGGTGACCTGGGCTCAGCTCACCGCGTCCGGCGACCCCGCCGCGGCGGCCGAGCTGGCCGGCCGGGGACTGGACCTGTGCCAGGCGGCGGGCGATGACTTCTGGACCGCGGCCGCGCTGAACCTGCTCAGCGAGATCGCCCTGCGGGCGGCGCGGGCCGATCAGGCGACGGCCTGGGCGGACCAGGCGCTGTCGGTCGCGCAGGCGGCCGGCGACGGGTGGAACGAGGGCTACGCGCTCGGCACCCGGGCGGTGATCGCGGCCCGGCGGGGCAAGCTGCGTGAGGCCGGGCAACTGGCCGCGGCCTCGGTCAGCGTCATGCGCCGGATCGACCAGCAGTGGGGGGTGGCCCGCGCGCTGCTCGGCCTGGGCGACCTGGCCCGGCTCGGCGGCGACCCGGACACGGCCCACGAACGGTACCTCGACGCGCTCCCGATCCTGCAGGAGATCGGCGCCCGGCCGGAGATCGCCCGCTGCCTGGCTGGGCTGGGCCGGGTGGCCATGGACCTCGGCGCGACCGAGCAGGCCCGGCGGTATCTGGCCGGCAGCATCGAGCTCAGCCAGGCCACCGGCGTGCGGATCAGCATCGCGCGCGGGCTGGAGGCCTTCGCCGTCCTGGCCGGTCACGAGGAGCGGCCCGAACTGGGCGTCCAGCTCGGCGCGGCGGCCGCCGCGCTGCGCGAGCGGGCCGGGCTGCCTCCGGCGCGGGCCGCCGCGAGCGGCCTCGCGGCGGCCCGGCTGCTGGGCGAGCCGGCCCTCGCCCGGCTGCGGGCGCAGGGCCGGGCCATGAGTACCGAGGCCGCGATCGCGCTGGCCTTGGAAACACCGTCGTTGGAAACGCCATCCCCGCACGCCCGGCGTAACCGGGCCCTGACCCTGGCCCCGGCGCACGTGCCTGACCAGCCAGTCCACGGTTCGTGACGAGTCAGCCACGAGACGGGGTTTTACTAGCCAAATGCCCCAGCAAAACCTCTAAGCCGTCTACCTGCATGTTTCCGGCATGCCATCCTGGTCCGGTGAATCAGGCGCAGACCATAAGCAACACGATCAAGCAGTTCCGCGAGAACGTCCCCGACTACGTGGCCAGCGGCTTCGTGGACCTGTCGACGGGGATGCTCCTGGACGTGGACACGGTGGCCAACCACCCGCGCGAGATCCTGGACGTAGTCGCTGCGGCCACCGCCCACCTGTTCGAGGGCCGGAACGTGGTGCAGATCGAGGGGCTCTGGAAGCAGTACCGCGGCCAGACCGAGGGCGGGCACTACTTCAAGGAGATCCTGGTCAACAGCGACCACATGGTCCACCTGTTCATGCGGAGCACCAGCGACCCCGACATCGCGGCGGCGGTGATCTGCACCCGCGAGGTGAGCGTGGGGATGCTGTTCGCCCAGGCCCGCCAGGTCATGCGAGAGTACGAGGCGGCCAGCTCGCAGCCCCGGGAGCAGGAGCTGACCGGCTCCTGGAACCGCGAGCAGGAGGCCGCCGGCGCCGAGCCCCGGGAGCACGAGGCGGTCGGCGCCGACGTCTTGACCCCTAGCCGGGACTGATCATCGACCGGACCAGGGTGCCCGCATCCCGCGGCCATGATCGTTACCCCGATAATCCACGCCAAGAAACCGCGGGTACGCATCGTCGCCTTCCCGTGAATCCAGCCGGGAAGCGACTGATTTGTGAGTGCGGCTTTACCGGTGCGTTCATAGTGCGCCCGGGCAATCGCGGCCCGGGCGCACGACTAGTCCCGCGTGCGCCGCTGCGTTATTTCCCGGTCGCGGCCTTGAACTTAACCACCAGCTCGGCCGGCACCCGGCCGCGGTCCTTTACGTCAATGCCCTGGGACTTGGCCCACTCGCGGACCTCGGTGGTGTTCAGCCCGCTGGCCGGCGCCCGGCGAGCGGCGCGAACTGGCCGCCGGGTCCCGCCGCCGGATCGCCGCGCGGCGCTCACGTAGGGTGCCAGCGCCTCACGCAGCGCTTGGGCGTGCCCGGCGCTCAGGTCAATTTCGTACTCGGCGCCGTCCAGCCCGAAACGGACTGTCCCTTCGGCCTCACTGCCGTCGAGGTCATCGACGAACACAGTCTGTATCTTCTGAGCCACGGTGCTTCTTTCCTCTCACCAGTTTTTGGTGTACCAGCGTAGACAACCAAAGCCCCGGATACGTGTCGCCACACCGGAAACAACCTGCAGGGTACGGCCGTGAATCATACGCTGCCGAGGCATCCGGACGGCGAGGGAACAAGCACCCTCCGCGCTCACCCCGAGCGAGATCTGATAACGGCGCCTTAAGCCAAGGAGTTTCGTTCTCAGGGCATACGTTACCGGACGAATTCTGGCAGCTGATGGAAGAGACGGGCGCGTTTCTCGCGGGTATTCAGCCAATTCACAGAACTTGCGTGGCCGACCAAACCTTAAGCCGGAAAAGGGCACGAGCCGGCCGCATCTGGTGCGGCCAACCCGTTCGGTCCGTATCGGTGTCGGGGACCGTCAGCGGCGGTCGGCGTCGGCCTGCTCTGCGCTCACAAAATGTATCACCACGGACACATATGGCGAACCGCTGGACACGTATAGCTTTGGAGAGCTAGCCGAGAGTGACCATTCGGTCTAGGCTGACGAACTGCGACCGGCTGAGACTGACTGAGGGTGGGGGGTAGGGGCGGTTGAGTATCGCTGTTCAGTGGGTGGTCTTCTCCGAGCTGAGAACCGACGCGATGGTTGCTACCGGGATCACCGACGAGCCGTTGACGGCCCGGTGGATGGTGGAGACGATCCTGGCCGACACCAGCCACGCGGGCTGGGGAGAGGTGCAGCGAGTCCCGGCCCCCGGCGAGATCCCCAGCGAAGCGGAGTTGAACCAGTGGCCCGCGCCGGGCGAGGTGTACGTGTGCCGCAGGTCAGCCCGCGGGTGCGACTGGCACTCGATGTTCTCCGCCCGCCCGGCCCGCGCCGCCGTGTCGTACTAGGGCGCCGGTCTTGACAGGGCAGCCGTCCGCCTTAGAAGGTAATTCCAGAAAATCGTTCTGGTAATGGTGGGAGTGAGCGCGTGGCCGCCAAGCCTGTCCCGGTGCCGACGCCGGAAACACAGCCGTTCTGGGACGGCTGCGCCGCGGGAGAGCTGCGCATCCAGCGTTGCGGCGACTGCGGACAGCCCTATTTCTACCCGCGTCCGGTGTGCCCGGCGTGCGGTTCGCAAAACGTCCACTGGTTCACCGCCAGCGGCCGGGCCACGCTGTACTCCTACGTGATCAACCACCGCCCGGCCCCCGGCTTCGAGGACGAGACGCCGTACGCCATCGCCGTCGTCCAGCTGGAGGAGGGACCCCGCATGATGACGAACATCGTCGGCCTTCCCGCCACACCGGAAGCGCTGGAGCTCGACATGCCGCTGCGGGTCAGGTTCGAGCCACGGGGCGACATGAGCCTGCCGATGTTCGGTCCGGAGGAGAACTGATGAGCAGTGGCGTCATCATCGCGGGCGCGGCCGAGACCGACCGGCTCGGCAGGCTGCCGGACCACTCCACCTTGCAGCTGCACATCGAGGGCGCGCTGAACGCGGTGGCCGACGCGGGCCTGACGCTGCGCGACATCGACGGCATCGCCACGGTCTCCGCGCCGGGCCCGGTCCAGGTGGCGCACGCCCTGGGCATCACCCCGGACTGGATCGACGGGACCGGCGTCGGCGGCACCTCGTTCCTGCTGCACGTGCGGCACGCGGCCGCGGCCATCCGGGCCGGGTACGCCAAGACCGTCCTGATCACCCACGGCGAGTCGGGCCGGTCCCGGGTGGGCGCCTCGCGGTGGCGGATGGACGCGTCCTCGCCGCCGGGACAGTTCGAGGCGCCGTACGGGACGTTCGGCCCGACGACCACATTCACCATCCCGCTGCTGCGTTACATGAAGGAGTACGGGCTGACCAACGAGCAGCTGGCCTACGTCGCGGTGGCCCAGCGGCGGTGGGCGGCCAAGAACCCGCGCGCGGCCTTCCGCGACCCGATCACGGTCGAGGACGTGCTGGCCTCGCGGATGGTCGCCTACCCGTTCCACCTGCTGGAATGCTGCCTGGTCACCGACGGCGGCGGTGCCCTGGTGGTCACCTCGGCCGACCGCGCCGCGGACTTCCCCAAGCCCGGAGTGCACGTCCTCGGCACCGGCGAGTCGTCGGAGACGCCGATGATCTCGCAGATGATCGACTTCACCGAATCCCAGGCGTTCCGGCTGGCCGGGCGGGCGGCCTTCGCCGAGGCGGGCATCGGCGTGACCGACGTGGACCACCTGATGATCTACGACGCGTTCGCGCACGTGCCCATCTACGGCCTCGAGGCCCTCGGCTTCGTGGCCAAGGGCGAAGCCGGCCCGTTCATCGCCGAGGGCAACACCGAGCCGGGCGGGTCGCTGCCGCTGAACACCAACGGCGGCGGCCTGTCCTACACCCACACCGGGATGTACGGCATGTTCGCCATCCAGGAAGGCGTGCGCCAGTTGCGCGGAGAGGCGGCCGCGCAGGTGGACGCGCCGCAGATCAGCGTGATCCTGGGTAACGGCGGCATGTTCGCCACCGCTGGCGTCCTGGTACTCGGGCGCTCGGCGCGGTAAGGCCTCCGCGGCCTTCAGAGCTCGTCGGCGAGGGCACGCAGGCGTTCCACCAGGCGTACCCGGCCCGCGTGGTCGGCGGCCATCGGCCGGACGGTAATGGTGGTGACGCCGGCCGCGGCCAGGGCGCTCAGCCGGTCGCGCACATGCCCCTCCGATCCGATCAGCGACGTCTTGACCAGGAGGTCCTCCGGGACGGCGGCCTCGGCTTCTTTCTTGTGGCCGGCCAGGTAGAGATCCTGGATCTGCTTGGCCGCCTCCGGGTAGCCGAACCGGCTGGCCAGGTCGTTGTAGAAGTTGCGGCCCCGGGCGCCCATGCCGCCGATGTAGAGCGCCCGCCCCGGCCGGGTCAGCTCGTGCAGATGGTGGACGTCGTCGCCGATAGCCAGCGCGACGCCGATGTGCACGTCGAGCGGCCCGAGCGCGGGGTCGCGCCTGGTGTTGCCGTCGCTCAGCGGGTCGCCCCACACGTCGGCCGCCTTTTCCGGGACGTAGAAGGGCGGTTGCCAGCCGTCGGCGATCTCGGCGGCGAGTGCGACGTTCTGCGGGCCGATGGCGGCGATCGTGATCGGGATGCGGTCGCGGAGCGGGTGGTCGACCAGCTTCAGCGGCTTGCCCAGGCCGGTGCCCTGGCCGGGCGGCAGGGGCACGGTGTAGTGCCGCCCGGTGTAGGTCAGCGGCTCGCGCCGCCAGACCCGGCGGCAGATCTCGATCGCCTCCCGGGTCCGGCCGATCGGCGCGTCGAACGGCACGCCGTGGAAGCCCTCGATGACCTGCGGTCCCGACGTGCCGAGGCCGAGCTCGAAGCGCCCGTCGGACAAGTCGTCCAGGCTAGCCGCGGTCATCGCCAGCAGTGCCGGGGTGCGCGTGTACAACTGCAGGATCCCGGACGCGATGTGCGCCTGCGTGGTCTTGGCGGCCACGTAACCGAGACGGCTGACCGCGTCGAAACCGTACAGTTCGGGCACGGTGATCAGCTCGACGCCAGCCTTCTCGTAGTCGGCCAGGTCGGCGGTGGTCTCGGCGAACCGCCTTCGCCCGGCGGCACCCGCGCCTGTACTGCTTGAGCCCGCGCCGCCGCCCGTGCTGCCCATTCCGGCCGACCCGGCTGAGATCCCGATGCGCACGCCCACCAGCCACCTTCCGCCCGGTTCGCTCTCGTACTTCTAGAATAAAATTCTAATATGTAAGGTGTAAAGGGCCGGGAGATCGTATCCCTGATACGCACGGCACCCCTGATGCCCACGGTCCCCCTGATGCAGCCCGCCCTACCCGGGCAGAGCAGCTAACAGCACCGGTGGCACATAGGGGCACATAGAGCAGCACCGGTGGCACATAGGGTCCGTTCACGGGCCCGGGACGGCGGGCGGATACCACCAGCTGACATCGACTGCCACCGGGCCGCCTGGAAGATCTTGACGAGTACGGCGGAACCGGGTCGAATAGGTACCAGAATCTGTTTCTAGTATTGGGTACCAGTCGAGGGGGCCCCGGCATGACCGAACGCAAAAGCCCGACCGCGGTCCTGCGGGAAGGCCCCCGCGCGCTGAGCGACGAGCAGGTGCGCGAGATCGAGGACTCCGAGCTCCAGGCCGTGCTGAACGTCGACATCGACGACGTCATCGAGTACGTGCACAAGGACCTGCGGTCGCTGCCGGACTTCACCACGCTGTACCGCAAGTACCTCAAGCAGCGCTGGGACGTCTACGACCTCGACTTCACCCAGGACAAGATCGACTGGGAAGAGAAGATGACCGAGGCGGAGCGACAGTCGTTCATCGCCGTCGCGTCCGGCTTCCACCACGGCGAGCGGCAGGTCGAGATCGAGCTCCCGGTGTTCATGATCGGTGCCAGCGAGGAAGAGAAGCTCCACATCGCCGCGCAGATCGAGGACGAGGCCCGGCACACCGTCTTCTTCGACCGGTTCTACCGCGAGGTGGTCGGGCTGAAGGGCGAGTCCATCATGGACATCCTCGACGCGTCGTTCCCGTGGGTGTCCGAGACGTTCGTCGCGCCGTTCGGGCTGCTCGCCTACCAGGCGGACGAACTGCGGCTGCATCCCTACGACGAGCGGGCCCGGGTCCGCTACGGGACGAACTACTTCCTGTGGATTGAGGGCGTGCTGGCCCTTTCCGTGATGAAGGTGACGCTGTCCTACGCCCGCTGGCGTGGCTTCCTGCCCGCCTACTACACCGGCTTCACCGCCACCTGCCGGGACGAGTCCCGGCACGTCCAGGGCGGCATGCGCTACCTCCAGGACGCGGTGCGCAAGGACCCCACCATGATCAACGAGATCCACGACACGCTGCGGACCATCTTGTCGGTCTCCGGGGTAGTCAGCCGGCGGGTCTACTACGAGCCGCTGGGCTGGACCGACGAAGAGGTGCGGGTGCTGTTCTTCCAGCAGCTGCGGCGCAAGCTGAACGACGTCGGCATCGGGCTCTCGCCCGACCTCGAGGACCTGCTCGAGAAGGTCCAGCCGGTGCTGGCGGGCGGCTGA
This sequence comes from Streptosporangiaceae bacterium, assembly GCA_050011155.1. Lineage (GTDB taxonomy): Bacteria > Actinomycetota > Actinomycetes > Streptosporangiales > Streptosporangiaceae > Palsa-504. The sequence continues at coordinate 41,950 of JBEKJP010000032.1, read as the reverse complement.
GCCATGACCGCGCCGCAGTTCTTCACCAAGGAGTGGGCCGACACGGTCCGGGACGCGCTGACCGCGGGCCCGGACGCGCAGGCCAGGTCCGGCAAGCTGCAGGAGTACTGGGACTTCTTCGACTGGCTCAAGAGCCAGTACCCGTCCTCCTGGGCGCTGGGCTGCCGTGACCTCGGCTCGTACCTGTTCGTGCAGTGGGGCGACGGCCAGGTCGCCGACGCCCGCATCGTCGGCCCGGACGACCCCCTTAAGGCCAGCTACGTGCTGGGCATGGACTACCAGGACTGGAAGGCGCTGCACGAGGGCTACGACGCGCAGCGCACGGTCATGTACCGCAAGATGCTCCTCGAGGACGGCGACCTGCTCGAGTTCTTCAAGGGCATCTACTTCTTCGTCGAGTCCCTGGCGGTCATCGGCAACGTCCCGGCCAGCTACCCGTAAGGACCCCGGAAACCCCTAGCGGCCGACGATCGGGCCGAAGGAGCGTTCTACTTGCTCGGCTAGGGCGTCGGGGTCCCAGGGGCCGGTGCCGATCAGGCGGCTGACGGGCTCGGGGTTGTTGTACAGGGAGATCTCGTAGCCGGAGGAGTGGATGATCCGGCCGGTGATCCAGCCGGAGCGCTCCGAGGCCAGGTAGGCCACGATCGGGGCCACGTTGTCCGGGGACCACTCGTCCTCGTCAAGCCGGGCCCGGCGGCGACGCTCGGTCGGGACCGACGCGGTCATCCTGGTGGCCGCGCCCGGCGAGATCGCGTTGACCGTGACCCCGTACTTGGCCAGGGCATTAGCCGAGGACCAGGTGAGGCCGACGATGCCCATCTTGGCGGCGGCGTAGTTCGGCTGGCCGGGGGCGCCGTGCAGGCCGGAGACCGAGGTGAAGTTGATGATGCGGTTCTGCGCGTTCTCCTCGCGCAGCGACCGCCAGTGCGAGGACGCGAACTTGGTGGTGTTGAAGGTGCCCTTCAGGTGCACCCGGATGACGTCGTCCCACTCCTGCTCGGTCATGTTGAAGATCATTCGGTCGCGCAGGATGCCAGCCACGTTGACGAGCACGTCGAGCCGGCCGAACTGCTCGATGGCCGACGCCACCAGGTTCTCGGCCGCCGCGTGGTCGGAGACGTCGGCGCCGTTGGCGATGGCCTTGCCGCCCGCCTCGGCGATCTCGGCCACCACCTCGCCGGCCGGGCCGGTGTCCGCTCCCGAGCCGTCCACCGCGCCGCCGAGGTCGTTGACCACCACCGAGGCGCCCTCGCTGGCCAGCAGCAGGGCTACCGACCGGCCGATGCCCCGGCCGGCGCCGGTGACGATCGCGACCCGGCCGTCAAGTCGTGCCATGCCAGCTCCCCTCCCCGGCCGCGGCCGGGTTGTATTTACTGGAATCTTCTTCTGGAATTAGACTCAAGGAGGGGCTAGGCCCCTGTCAAGGAAGTGATGACCGTCAGGGGCGGATCCGGTGGAACCAGCAGAACGGCAGGCCCGCGCGCGGGGCTCGGCCGGCTCCTGGCGGTGGGCCCGCACCGCGGAAACCCAGCGGGCGCTGCTCGACGCGGCCCGGGCGGTGTTCACCGAGCAGGGCTTCGCCGACGCCAGCATCGCCGACGTGGTGGAACGCGCCGAGTCCAGCGTGGGCAGCCTGTACCACCACTTCGGCGGCAAGAGCGAACTGTTCATCGCGCTCTGGCAGGACTACCAGCGGGCCCAGGAAGATGCCGCGAGCGAGGCGGTCGCACGGGCCAAGAAGGCCGGCGTGACCGACCTGTTCGAGCTGTTCTCCGCGGGCGCCCGCGCCTACCTGGACAGCTGCTGGCAGTGCCGGGACCTGGCCACGCTGTTCTACGCCGGGGACGGCCCGCCCGGCTTCGAGGTGATGCAGCGGGCCCGCAGCCGGGAGTGGCTCAGCCAGAATGACGCGCTGCTCCGGCTGTCCGACACCTCCTTCGACCGGCTCTACGTCACCATCTTGACCTCGCTGATCGGCGAGGGCGGCCGGGAGGTGGCCGCCGCCAAGACCAGGCGCCAGGCCGACCAAGTGATCACCGCCGTCATCGAGTACGTCCGCCTCCTCATGACCGGAGGCCCCTGGAGACCAGCGGGGGTTGACAGTATGGGCGCCGGCGGGTTTTGATCCGATCTAGAACGAAATTCTAGGATTGGATCGGCAGGAGGCGCGGGAATGCCAGAACTGTCCGCCGAGCTCGACCTCGGCCCGGAGATCGCGCAGTTCCGCGCCGAACTGCGGGAGTGGATCGCCGCCGAGGCGCCGGAGCCGCTGGCCGGGCTGGCCGACTGGAACATGCCGATGACCGCGGGCGGCCGCCGCGGCGGCGAGCTGATCAAGGCCCAGGCCCACCCGGCTTACGTCGAGTGGGAGGCCAAGCTGGCCGAACGCCGGCTGATCTGCCCGGGGTGGCCGCGAGAGTACGGCGGGCAGAGCATGGACGCGGTGCGCACCGCCGTGCTCAACGAGGAGTTCTACCGGGCCGGCGTGCCCCGGGTGGCCCGCGGCATGGGCGAGTGGCTGGTCGGCCCGTCGATCATCGTGCACGGCACGCCGGAGCAGCAGGCGCACTTCCTGCCCCGGATCATCTCCGGCGAGGACAACTACTGCCAGGGCTTCTCCGAACCGAATCACGGCTCCGACCTGGCCGCGGTCGAGACAAAGGGCGTGATCGACGGCGACGAGATCGTCATCAGCGGCCAGAAGGTGTGGACCTCGGGCGCCTCCCGGGCCAACCGGATGTTCCTGCTCTGCCGGACCGACCCGGACGTGGACAAGCACGCCGGGCTCACCTACGTGCTGATCGACTTCACCGATCCCGGCGTCCAGTACCGGCCGATCAAGCAGATGTCGGGCGCGGCCGAGTTCTTCGAGGACTTCCTGGACAACGTCCGGGCCCCGCTGTTCAACATCATCGGCGGCCTGAACAACGGCTGGAAGGTGGCCATGACCACGCTCGGGCACGAGCGCGGCGGCCGGGCCACCGTGGCCCACCTCGGCTACGAGCGCGAGTTCTGGGACCTGGCCGAGACCGCCCGCAAGCGCGGCAAGGTCACCGACCCGCTGATCCGCCAGCAGCTGGCCTGGGCCTACACACAGGTCGAGCTGATGCGGTTCAGCGGCCTGCGCACGCTCGCGCAGGTGGCGGCGGGCCGCCCGCCGGGCCCGGAGGCGTCGGTGGCCAAGCTGTTCTGGAGCGAGTACCACAAGCGGCTGGGCGAGATCGCGATCGGCATCGAGGGCCCGGACGGGCTGCTCCGCCCGGACGGCGACAACTACCCGGTCAGCAACTGGCAGAGCGTGTTCCTGAGCAGCCGGGCCGGCACGATCTACTCCGGCACCAGCGAGATCCAGCGCAACATCATCGGCGAACGCGCCCTCGGCCTCCCCAAGGAACCGCGTCGCTCATGACCAGGGCCGCCCGTGAGCTCGTCACCACGGAGCGGCTGCGCGAGTTCTTCGCCCCGCGCAGCATCGCGCTGGTCGGCGCGTCCGACAATTCCGGCTGGGCCCGGCTCATCGTGGCCAGCTGCGCCACGGCCGGCTTCAACGGGCCACTGACCGCCGTCCACCCGAAGGCCACGAGCGCGTTCGGCCTGCCGGTGGTGCGCAGCTTGCGCGACCTGGAAGAACCCGCCGACCTGGCCTTCATCCTGGCGCCGGTACAGGCCGTAGAGAGCATCCTGGACGACATGGGGGCAACCGGCGTACCAAACGGGGTGGTGCTCGCCTCCGGCTACCGCGAAGTCGGTTCGGAAGGTAAGACGGCCGAAGACGCCCTGGTCACCCGGGCGATCGCCAACGGTGTCACCATCCTGGGCCCGAACTGCCTGGGGTTCGTCAACGCCCACACCCGTTCGGCCCCGTATGCCCTGACGTTGCCGGCCCCGCTGCTGCCCGGCCCGGTCGGGGTGGCCCTGCAGAGCGGCGCCCTGGCCAGCGTGGTGCTGGGCTTCTGCCGGGCCCACACCATCGGCCTGAGCGTGCTCACCTCGATGGGCAACGAGGCCATGATGAAGACCGCCGACGTGCTCGACTACCTGGTCGAGGACGAGGCGACCAAGGTGATCTGCCTGTTCCTGGAGGAGATCGGCGACCCGGTGGCCTTCGCCGCGGTGGCGGCCAAGGCGGACCGGGCGGGCAAGCCGATCGTCGCGCTGAAGGTCGGCTCGAGCCCGGCCGGCCAGCAGGCCGCGATGGCCCACACCGGCTCGGTGGCCGGGGACGACGCCGTGGTCGAGGCGGTGCTGCGCCAGCTCAACGTCATCCGGGTCACCAGCCTGGAAGAGCTGCTGACGACCGGGGCGGCGCTGGGCTACAACCGCCGGCCGGCCGGCCGGCGGATGGGCGTGCTGACCCCGTCCGGCGGCTCGAACGACATCATCGCCGACGCGGCCAGCGTGCAGAACCTGGAGATCCCCCCCTTCGCCGACGAGACGGCCGCGGCCATCGGCGAATTGCTCCCCCCGTTCGCCGGCGCGCAGAACCCGCTGGACGTGACCGGCTTCGGCACGCTGGCCAACCTTTCCGGCCGGACCGGCCCGCTGACCGCCATCGATCACGCGCTCGACCTCGCGGTGCAGGACCCGAACCTGGACTTCGTCCTGTTCTGCGGGGTAACCCTGCCCGAGGTCCGGCCGCCGGACGAGACCATGGCCGCCGCCCTGGAGACCCGGGTGGAGTGGCTGGCCGGGCGGATGGCCTCGGCCCCCATCCCGGTCATCCCGGCCGCGACCACCTGCGTGGACATCAGCGCGTACGGACGCGGACTGCTGACGCGGCACGGGCTGAGCTTGCTGAGCGGGCTGGATCTGGGCATGACGGCGCTGGGGCACATGCTGCGCTGGACAGAGAACCGGGGGCGGGTCCGGGCAGCTGGAGTACGGCCCGCGAAACCGGGGGCGGCCGGGATTGCCCGGGCCTGGTCCGAGGACGCGGCGCGGCGGCTGCTGGCCGGGACCGGGGTACCCGTGGTGCCGGGCGGGCTGGCCGCCTCGGCGGGCGAGGCGGTGGAGATCGCCCGGCGGGTCGGCCTGCCGGTGGCGCTGAAGATCTGCTCGGCCCAGATCACCCACAAGTCGGACATCGGCGGGGTGGCGCTCGGCCTGGCCACGGAGGCGGAGGTGCGGGCCGGCTACGAGAAGGTCCGCGCCGCGGGCGAGGCGGTGCCGGCCGCACACGTCGACGGGGTCCTGGTGACGCCGATGCGCTCGGGCGGGGCGGAACTGCTGGCCGGCGTCACCGTGGACCCCGCCTTCGGCCCGGTGCTGGCGGTGGGCCTGGGCGGGATCTGGGTCGAGCTGCTGGGCGACACCAGCCTGCGGCTGCTGCCGGTGGACGCCGCCGAGGTCAAGCGCATGCTCGGCGAACTGCGCGGGCTGCCGCTGCTGCGGGGGGCGCGCGGCGGCCAGCCCGCCAACCTTGACGCGGTGGCCGCGGCGATCGCCGGCCTGGGCGAGGTCGCCCTTTCCTTGAACGGCTCGCTGAGAGCGCTGGAAGTCAACCCGCTGTGGGTGAACGGAGATCAAGTCGAGGCGCTCGACGTCCTCGTGGTCACGGATGGAACGGAGCAGACGGCATGATGCTGGGTGTCAGTGCGGAGCAGGAGGAGCTGCGCGCCTCGGTCAGGCGCTTCCTCGCGGACCGGGCCCCGCTGACCCGGGTCCGCGAGCTCATGGAGACCGAGGACGGCCTGGACCGGGGCGTCTGGGAGCAGGCGGGCGCGCAGCTCGGCCTGCAGGGCCTGGCCATCGGTGAGAGCTACGGCGGGTCCGGCTTCACCTTCGCCGAGCAGGCCATCGTGCTGGAGGAATTCGGCGCCGCCCTGTACGGCGGCCCGTACCTGGCCAGCGCCGTGCTGGCGGCCACCGCCCTGCTGGCCAGCCCGGACGAGGGCGCCCGGCGCGACCTCCTGCCCGGCATCGCGTCCGGCGAGACCATCGCCACGCTGGCCTTCACCGAGGACGACGGCTCCTGGGATCCCAGCACGATCCGGCTGGCCGCGGCCAAGGACGGCGAGTCCTGGCGGCTCGACGGGCACAAGAGCTTCGTCCTCGACGGCGTGACGGCCAACCTGATCCTGGTGGTCGCGGCCACCGACACGGGCCTGTCGCTGTTCGCGGTGCAGCCTGACGCGGCTGGCCTGAGCCGGGCCACCCTGCCCACCATGGACCAGACCAGGAAGCTGGCCCGGCTGGAGTTCGCCGGGACGCCCGCCCGGCTGATCGGCTCGCCCGGCGACGCCGCCGCCGTCATGGACCGGGTCCTGGACGTGGCCGCGATCGCGCTGGCGGCCGAGCAGCTCGGCGGAGCGCAGCGGGCGCTGGACATGGCGGTGGGGTACGCCAAGGTGCGGGAGCAGTTCGGCCGGCCTATCGGCAGCTTCCAGACGATCAAGCACCGCTGCGCCGACCTGCTGCTCGAGGTCGAGTCGCTACGCTCGGCGGTCGGCTACGCGGCCGCCGCGGTGGCCGAGGGCTCGGCCGAGGTCCCGGTGCTGGCCGCGCTGGCCAAGGCGTACGCCTCGGAGACCTACTTCCACGTGGCCGCCGAGAACATCCAGATCCACGGCGGCATCGGCTTCACCTGGGAACACGACGCCCACCTGTACTTCAAGCGGGCCAAGTCGAGCGAGCTGTTCCTCGGCGACGCCGCCTACCACCGCGAGCGCCTAGCCACCCGCATCGGCCTTTAGCGGAGCCAGTTACCGCACGGTTCGGCGCTGGTGAGGCATCATGGGGCTGTGACCCGGCCAGTGCCAACCCGCGTGTTTCATATGACGCGGATCGAGCGGCTTCCAAGCGTTATCGAGCATGGACTGCTTCCGGACAACGCGTGTAGACGACGACAGATCACTGGGGTTGAGATCGGGTACGACCATATCAAGCAGCGCCGCGCCCGTCGCGTCGTGCCGTGCGGAGCCGGCGGTGTGCTAGCCGACTACGTTCCCTTCTACTTCGCTCCACGAAGCCCCATGCTCTCCGCCATAACCTACGGCCGCGTCAGCGCGGAGGCCGCATGCACCGAACAGATCGTCTACTTGCAGAGTTCCACCCAGACTCTGCGCGGGGCAGGCCTGACGGTGATTGCCAGCAACCGACACGCGGAGCTTGGCTACGCCGAGATGACCGATCACGACGAGGACCTGGATGACGATGGCTTCATCGACTGGCCCCTCATGACGGCGAAGTACTGGGGCAACACGCCGGACGATCCTGACCGCAAGGAACGCCGACAGGCGGAGTGCCTCGTCCATCCCCGTGTTCCATGGCAGGTCATCGAAGGAATCGCGACGAAGACCGAGCGTGCCCGTGCGCAGGTCGAGGGCGTCCTAGGTGCAGCCGGTCAGTCGACCTCTGTCGTTGTCAGTGCCGAGTGGTATTTCTGAGGGATGCCGATGCCGATCACACGAGGTGCTGGGAACCTTCTCACACAGGACGTTGATGCGCTCGTCAACACCGTCAACACCGAGGGCATCATGGGCAAGGGGATCGCGCTGCAGTTCAAAAAGGCGTGGCCCGCGATGTTCAAGGCCTATGAGGCCGCCTGCAAGCGGGGTGAGGTCGCGGTTGGTCACATGCACGTATGGGCGACCGGATCTCTGACCGGTCCTCGGTACATCATCAACTTCCCTACCAAGCGGCACTGGCGTGCCCGATCCAAGCTCATCGACATCGATACCGGCCTCCACGACTTGACCCGGGTGATCCGCGAACTCGGCATCACGTCCATCGCTATCCCACCCCTCGGATGCGGTAATGGCGGATTGGACTGGCGTGAGGTCGAGCCACGAATGCTGCGCTCTCTCAAGCCGCTTGCCGACGCTGTTGACGTACGCATCTTCGCTCCAACGGGCACTCCGAGCGCTGCTGAACAGCCAAGCCGTGAACCGGCGCCGAAACTGACATCGGCCCGCGCCGCGCTGCTAGCACTCATGCGAGAGTATGAGCAAGTTACTTTCGAACCACCTACACTCGTTGAAGTCCAGAAGCTCGCTTACTTCCTCCAGGCCAACGGGGAACCGCTTCGGCTGGTCTTCAGCGCGGCGGTATACGGCCCGTATGCTGATGACCTGCGAAAATCTCTGCGCGCCATGGAAGGGCATTTCATCACTGGTTTCGGGGACGGTTCACTGCCCATCACCAAGGCCGAGCCAATCCAGGTGAAACCCGAGATTTACGCAGAACTGGATAAGTATATCGCCAGCCATCCCGCGACCGCTGAACGGATCCATTCGGTGCTAAGCGAAATCGAGGGTTTTGAGAGCACTTACGGACTGGAGCTTCTTGCGACAGTTCACTGGGTCATGACACACGACACCGCTGCAATGGAAGATAGCGGTGCCGCCCACCAAAAGGTTCGGCGATGGAATCAGCGCAAGTCTTCCCTTTTCACCCAACCTCACGTTGAGAGTGCCTGGCGCGTCGTGCATGACCGAGGCCTTGCAGCAACCTCTTAACGGCGCGGGTAGCGGACGGCGTGCGGGCGGTACTCGCCGGTGATCCGGGCGTGCGGGAGCGCGGCCAGGAAGCCGGCCGGGCCGTCGAAGTCGGGCATCTCCAGCCAGGCCGCGCCGACGCCGTCGGCGTCGTGCGCGTCCGAGCCCGCCCCGCCGGGCAGCCCGTAGGCCGCGGCCACCGCGGCCGCCCGGTCGTTGAGCGTCCGATCGGCGATCTTGGCGTTGAACACCTCGACCACGTCCACGTCGCCCCGCTCGCACAGCCCGGGCAGCACCGGGCCCAGGCTCGATCTCTGAAGGTCGAACGGGTGCGGCACGTAGACCAGGCCGCCCTGGGCCCGGATCCGCGCCACCACCTCGGCCAGCGGCAGCACGTAGGGGATCCGCTCGGTCAGGAACAGCCCGATCACGTCGCCGTCCGGGGTCCTGATCTCCTCGCCGACCACGATGCGGACACCCAGCTCCCGGTTCGCCGCCGCCGCGATGGCAGCCGAGGTCTCGTTATGGTCGGTGACGCACACGACATCCAGGCCGCTGTCCCGAGCTCGCACGGCCAATCGCCCGAGCGTCAGGTTCGCGTCCCCCGAGGCGACCGTGTGCAGGTGACAGTCGACTCGAACCCACCCGTTCGGCGTCATGGTTTTAGTGGGCGGCCGGCACCGTGACGCCGAGCTCGGCCAGCAGGTCCTGGGAGTAGGCGATCCGGCCGGTCAGCGCGGTCGGGTCGGCGCTGCACAGCTGCAGCGCCGCCTCCGCCATCACCGCGGGCGGCTCCGCGTTGGGGTCGTCCGCGGTGGTCAGGTGGTGGAAGATCGTGCCGGCGGTGGGGACGACCTGGTTGGGCGACAGCGCGTTCACCGCGATGTTGCTGTCGTAGAGCTCGGCCGCCAGGCCGGTGGAGAAACGCTCGAGCGCGGCCTTGCACATGCCGTAGACGGTGCCGCCGCGGGTGGCCCAGCCCGACGGGGGCAGCGCCGGGTGCCGGGCCGCGCCGGAGGAGATGTTGAGGATCCAGCCGCTCCCCTTCGCCCGCATCGCGGGCAGGACCAGCTGGGCCAGGTGGAACGGCCCCTCGACCTGGACGTCGAACATCAGGCCGAAGCGCTTGGGGGTGAAGTCCTCGACCCGGGTGAAGTAGGTGACGGCGGCGTTGGAGACGCAGATGTCGGCCGGCCCGAGCGCGGCCGCGGCCTCGGCCACCAGCCGCTCCCGGTCTTCCGGCTTGGCCAGGTCGGCCCGGATCGCCTCGGCCGTGCCGCCGGCCGCGCGGATCTGCGCCACCGTCTCGGCGATCGTGCCGGGGAACGGCGACGTGCCCGCCTCCGCGGTCCGGGCGGTCACCGCCACGGCGGCTCCGGCCGCGGCGAACCGGCGGGCGATCTCCGCCCCGATGCCGCGGCTGGCGCCGGTCACGATCGCGACCTTGCCGTCCAAGATGCCCATGGCTGTCGACTCCTTCGGCGCGCGCTTGACACTCCCAGGGCCGTCCCCTGACAATTCTTTTCTAGAACTTTATTCTAACAATTCGCCAATAGGTCGAACAGGGCGCGGCGAACAAAAGGGGAGCCATGGCACTGAACCACAGCCTGGTGGGAGTACCCGGCGAGCCGCAGGAGCGGTCCTGGGACAGCAAGGACGCCCTGCTCTACGCGGTCGGCGTCGGGGCCGGCCTGGGCGACCCCTTGCACGAGCTCGAGTTCACCACCGAGAACAGCGAGGGCATCGAGCAGAAGGTGCTGCCGACCTACGCGGTGCTCATCTCCCAGGGCCGTACCTCGGGCCGCCTCGGGGACTTCGACCCGGCCCTGCTGGTCCACGCCGAGCAGGCCGTCGAACTGCACCGGCCGCTGCCGGTGGCGGGCACCGTCCGCACCACCTCGACCGTGACCGGCATCTACGACAAGGGCTCGGGCGCGCTGGTGGTGACCGAGAACGTGGCCGTGGACGCCGCCACCGGCGAGCCGCTGGCGACCACCAGGAGCAGCGCGTTCATCCGCGGCGAGGGCGGTTTCGGCGGCGAGCGCGGCTCCGACGCGGCCTGGGCGCGCCCGGACCGCGAGCCCGATCACCTCCTGACCTACCAGACCCGGCCGGAGCAGGCGCTGGTCTACCGGCTGTCCGGGGACAGGAACCCGCTGCACGTCGACCCCAAGTTCGCCGCCCGCGGCGGCTTCGACCGGCCGATCCTGCACGGCCTGTGCACCTACGGGGTCACCGGCCGGGCCCTGCTGCACACGCTGTGCGACTCCGACCCGGCCCGGTTCGGGTCCATGTCCGGCCGGTTCAGCCGCCCGGTATGGCCCGGCGAGTCGCTGACCGTCTCGGTCTGGCGCCAGGACGGCGGCGACACTGCCCTCTTCCAGACGACCAAGGACGACGGAACCGTAGTCATCGACCGCGGACGTCTGCGGGTGCGTAACTTATACGCATGACATCAGCCCGGGACCTCGCCGACCGTTTCCACCGCCGCTGGCTCGACGTGAACCCGTTCGTGGCCACCATGTACGGGATTCCCGGCTACGACGACCTGGTCCCGGACGAAAGCGCCGCGGGCCAGCAGGCCTGGCGGGCCGAGGCCACGCGGTTCATCGCCGAGGCCGACGAACTCGCCGCCGGAGCCGGCCCCGGGGGATCAGCACTGAGCCTGGCCGACGCCGTTACGCTGAGCTGCACCAGGCAGGCCGCCCTGCAGGACCTGGAGCTCATCGACTCGGCCGGCGACGACCACACGGTCACCGCCATGCAGTACTCCGGGCCGGCCACCTTCCTGGCCATCGCGGCCCGGACCGTGCTGACCGACACGACCGCGGCCGAGGCCTACGTGACCCGGCTGCGCCGCAGCGGCGGCTGGCTGGACCAGGTGGGCGAGCGGCTGCGCGAAGGCGCCGCCAAGGGCCGGCTGCCGGTCGCCCCGCTGGCCGAGCAGGCCATCACCTGGGCCGAGCAGGTCCTGGCGGCCCCCGACATCGCCCCGGTGCTGGTACCGCAGCCGCCGCCGGGCTGGGACCGGACGGCGGCCTGGGAGGAAGAGCGCCGGACGGCCGCACGGGAGGTGGTGCGGCCGGCCCTGGGCCGGTGGGTGGAGATCGTCCGCGACCTGCTGCCGCGGGCCCGCCCGTCCGAGCAGGCCGGGCTGAGCTGGCTGCCCGGCGGCGACGAGGACTACGCCCGGTCCATCCGGGTCTACACCACGCTGCCGCTGACCCCGGCCGAACTGCACCAGAGGGGCCTGGACCAGATCGACGCGCTCGAGGCCCGCGCGGCCGAACTGGGCCGCGGGCTCGGGCTGGCCAGCCTGGAGGAGGTCCGCGCCGCGCTGCGGGGCTCGGCCGGGCAGCTGCCCGCCACCGAGGCGCTGCGCCAGGCCGCCGAGGCGGTAAAGCGGGCCGAGGCCCACGCGGGCGAGATCTTCCCCGCCCCGCTCCCGCCGCCGTGCCAGGTCACCCCGATGCCGGAGGTGGTGGCGACCAGCGGCGCCGCGCCGCACTACACCCCGCCCCGGCTGGACGGCGGGCGGCCAGGGACGTTCTGGTTCAACACGATGCGGCCCACCGCCGGGACCGGATGGGACATCGAGGCGGTCGCCTTCCACGAGGCGGTCCCCGGTCACCACCTGCAGCTGTCCCGCCTCCAGCTGCTCACCGACCTGCCCGCCCTGCAGCGCCAGCGCAGCCTGGCGGTGTTCTCAGAAGGCTGGGGCCTGTACGCCGAGCAGCTGGCCGAGGAGTCCGGCCTGTACGCCGGCGACCGCGGCCTGCTCGGCTCGATCACCGCGTCGCTGATGCGGGCGGCCCGGCTGGTGGTGGACACCGGCCTGCACGCGTTCGGCTGGAGCCGGGAGCGGGCGCTGGAGTTCATGGCCGAGCACGTCCCGATGCCGCGCGAGTTCCTGGCCGACGAGATCGACCGGTACGTGGTCATGCCGGGGCAGGCGCTGACCTACCTCACCGGCAAGCTGGAGATCCTGCGGATCCGCGAGGAGGCCAGGCGACGGCTGGGCCCGGCGTTCTCGCTGCCCGCCTTCCACGCCGCCATCCTGGACCACGGCTCGCTCCCGATGCCGGTGCTGCACCGCAGCATCGACGGCTGGCTGGCGGCGCAGAACTAGCTACGGGGCCGCCAGATCCAGGCCCAGATCCAGGGCCGCGCTCGAGTGGGTGAGGGCCCCGACGGCGACGTAATCCACCCCGGTCTGCGCTACGGCCCGGGCCGTGGCCAGGGTCAGCCCGCCGCTGGCCTCCAGCATGACCGACGGGTAACGGCGGGCCAGGCCGACGGCGGCGCGCAGGGCCGCCAGCCCCATGTTGTCCAGCAGGATGAGCCCGGCCCCGGCGTCCAGCGCCTCCCGCACCTGCGCCAGGTCGTCGCACTCCACCTCCAGCGGCAGCCCGGGCGCGGCCGCGCGCACCGCCTTGATCGCCGCCGCCACCCCGCCCGCCGCGGCCACGTGGTTGTCCTTGATCAGCGCGGCGTCGCCGAGCCCCATCCGGTGGTTCACCCCGCCGCCGCAGCGCACCGCGTACTTCTCCAGCTGGCGCAGCCCGGGCAGGGTCTTCCTGGTGTCGCGCACCACGCACCCGGTCCCGGCCAGCGCGTCGGCCCAGGCCCGGGTGGCGGTGGCCACGCCGGACAGGTGGGTGAGGAAGTTGAGCAGGGTCCGTTCGGCGCCGAGCAGTTCCCGCAGCGGGGCCTGGATCCGCAGCACCGCGGCACCCGCCTTGATCTCGTCACCGTCGGCCGCTAGTTCCTCGGCCACCCCGGCCGGGTCCAGTTCCCCGGCCACTACCCCGGCCGCGTCCAGCACGGCCAGCGCCACCGGCAGCCCGGCCAGCACGCCGGGGGCGCGCGCCACCACGGCGGCGCGGGCCCGCGCGCCCGGCGCGGCGGTCGCGGCCGACGTCACGTCCGGTCCGTAACGCAGGTCCTCCGCCAGCGCGGACCGCACGGACCGCTCGGCCTCGGCCGGGTCGAGCCCGGCCGTCCGCAGGCGGCAGGTCACCGCCGTAGCCATCGTCACGCTCCGACCTCCTCTTTTTTCAGCTGCCGAACGGGCTGGGCCACCCGCACCCGTCCCTGTTCCACGCGGAGCACGGTGTGGCGCCCCGGCCGGTCCGCGCCGGTCGCGGCGACGTCGCGCCACCGGTGGCAGCCGCGGCTCTCGGCCCGCGCCCGCGCGGACGCGGTCACCAGGACCGAGACGGCGTGCAAGTTCGTCGCCTCGACCGTGGCCAGGTCGAGGCGGTTCCCGGCCGGGACCTGGTCCAGCGTCCGGCTGAGGCGCTCGAGCCCGGCCGGGCTGCGCAGCACGCCCGCTTCCCGCGCCATGGCCGCGGCCAGGGCCGGACGGGCCGCCGGGTCCGCGCCCGGGCCGCCCGGCGGCGGCCGCAGGTCGGTGGCCGGCCCGGGCAGCATCCGGCCGAGCCGCTCCCCGGCCCGCCGGCCGGTGATGAGGGCCTCGGTCAGCGAGTTGGAGGCCAGCCGGTTGGCTCCGTGCACCCCGGTCGAGGCCGCCTCGCCGACCGCGTACAGACCGGGGACCGAGGTCCGGCCGTCCATGTCGGCGCGGATGCCGCCGCAGGCGTAGTGGGCGCCGGGCGCGACCGGGACCGGCTCGGTCACCGGGTCGATGCCGTGCGCCCGGCACAGCGCGGTCACGGTGGGGAAGTCCCGCTCCAGCACGGCGCGGCCCAGCCCGGTGGCGTCCAGCCACAGATGGCTGGCCAGTCCCATTGACTGCTGCATGGCCGCCGACACCACGTCGCGGGGGGCGAGGTCGCCCAGCGGGTGCCGCCCGGCCATGACCGGCCGCCCGGCCGCGTCCACCAGGACCGCGCCCGCCCCGCGCAGCGCCTCGGTGAGCAGCGGGCACTGCCCGGCCGCGGCCTGGTGCCACAGCACGGTCGGGTGGAATTGCACGAACTCCAGGTCCCGCAGCTCGGCTCCGGCCCGCGCGGCCAGCGCCAGGCCGTCGCCGGTCACCCCGGCCGGGTTGGTGGTGGTCGCGTAGGCCTGGCCGAACCCGCCGGTGGCCAGCACCACCGCGCGGGCCCGCACCGTGCCCGTCCGCAGTTCCCCGTACCGGCCGGACAGCCCGGCCCAGATTCCGCCGACCGAGCCTCTGTCGTCGGTCAGCGCGTCCAGGGCGACGCCGCCGGTGAGCACCTCCACCGGGCTGGCCGCCACGGCGGCCCGGAGCACCCGGTGCACCTCCCGGCCGATCGCGTCGCCTCCGGCGGTCACGATCCGGTGGCGGCTGTGCCCGCCCTCCAGGTGCAGGGCCGTCCGCTCCAGCCGGGCCCCGTACCCGGCCAGCCGAACGACCTCAGCCGGAGCCGCACCCACCAGCGCCGCCACCGCGCCCGGCTCGCACAGCCCGGCCCCCGCCACGAGCGTGTCCCGCCGGTGCAGGCCCTCGTCGTCCCCGGGGCCGATCGCGGCGGCCAGGCCGCCCTGAGCCAGCGGCGTCGAGCCCCCGCCGAGGTCCTCCTTGGTGAGCAGCAGCACCCGGCGCCCCCGCCCGGCCGCGGCCAGCGCCGCCGCCATGCCCGCCGCCCCCGAGCCCACCACCACCACGTCGGCCTCGCGCTCCCAGGTTGGCTGCCACGCGGGCAGGTAACGCAGTTCAGGGCCGGTCATCGCGCACCCGCGGTGAGCATCGCCCGCACGGCCCGGCGGGCCCGGGCCGCCACCCCGGGGTCCACCGTCACCTCGGTGACCCCCTCGCGCAGGCAGCGCAGCAGCGCGGCCGGCGTCGTCATCTTCATGTACCGGCACACCGCGTCCGGGTTGGCCGCCTCCCAGCGGACCGCCGGGTTGGCCCGCCGCAACTGGTGCAGCATGCCGGTCTCGGTCGCCACCAGCACCGCGGGCGCCGTGGTCGTCCGGGCCGCCTCGAGCATGCCGCCGGTGGACAGCACCCGGGTCCGCCCGGCCGGCAGGTCCCCCTCGCCCGCCTGCCACAGCGCCGCCGTCGAGCAGCCGCACTCGGGGTGGATGAACAGCTCGGCCCGCGGATCGGCGCCGACCATGGCACTGGCCTTGCGGCGCAGGTCGGCCGGGCTGATCCCGGCGTGCACATGGCACTCGCCGGCCCAGACCCGCAGGTTGGCCCGCCCGGTGACGCGCCGCACGTGCGCCCCGAGGAACTGGTCGGGCAGGAACAGCACCTCCCGCTCCTCCGGCACCGACGCCACCACCTGCGCCGCGTTAGCCGAGGTGCAGCACAGGTCGGATTCCGCCTTGACCTCGGCGCTGGTGTTCACGTAGGCGACCACGGCCGCCCCGGGATGTTCGGCCTTCCACTGCCTGACCTGCTCCGCGGTGATGCTGTCGGCCAGCGAGCAGCCCGCCCGCACCTCCGGGATCAGCACGGTCCGGTCCGGCGCCAGGATCTTGGCCGTCTCGGCCATGAAGTACACCCCGGCGAACACGATCACGTGCGCCGTACTCCGCGCCGCCAGCCGCGACAGCGCCAGCGAGTCTCCCACGTGATCCGCCACATCCTGGATCTGCGGCGCCTGGTAGTTATGGGCCAGGATCACCGCATCCCGCTCTCCCGCCAGCCGCCGAACCTCCTGCGCCCACTCCGCCCCAGCACCCGCCGCCCCGCCCGCCCGAGCGGCGGCCTCGTTCACCTGAGTCGCTGTGACCTGCGCTTCCGCATCCGCCATGACCTGCCCCAATCTCCCGCCAAGCCGCCAGCCGCTGTGAGCCGCCAGCCTCCGTTAGCCGCCAGCTTCCGCGCCGCCAGCCGAGGTTTTCGACTAAGAGTGTAAAACACTTTTCGCTCGACAGTCTAAAACCGATGTGCTGGAGATGGAAGGCCTCGTGCGGGTGTGCCACCGGTGCGGTCCCAACGACGGCCGCAGCAGCCGCGATAGCACCACCCGCCACATCAGGCGCAAACTTGCCAGAGCAGCTGTAAGTTAACGGGGTGGATCCGGGTTACCGGTCCGATTCGGGACCCCAGGGGGTACCAGATCCACCCCGTAACCCGGATCCACCCCGTTCCGCGGCCAGGGACGGCGCATCACGAGACTCCCCGGGTACCGCGATAACCGGGAGTCACGCTGGCTGGGCCGGCCCCCGCTCCCACGAACGGACCCGATGTGCCACCGAGTCCGCATTCTAGGATCAGTACGATGCGAGCGTGTCAGGAGACAGCCCGAGCGAGGAGCCGGGAATGGGTGAGCGGTTCGCGCACGAGGCGCTGGCCGTGGTGCTGCAGGTGCGGGAGGAGCGGCTGTGCGTGCTGTTGTGGCAGCGGGCCGAGGAACCGTTCGCCGGGCACTGGTCGCTGCCCGGCGGACCGCTCGCCGCGGACGAACGCCTCGGCACTTCGGCGAGCCGGCACCTGGCCGCCAAGGTGGACCTGACCGACATCGCCTACCTCGAGCAGCTGGAAACCCGCAGCGATCCCCAGCGTGACCCGCGCGGCCGGGTGCTGGCCACCGCCTACCTGGCCCTGGTCACGGCCGGCCTCGAACCGCGCATCCCGGAGGACACCGCCTGGCACCCGGTGCAGGACCTGCCGCCGACCGCGTTCGACCACGGGTCGATCGCCGGCTCCGGACGGAACCGGCTGCGAGCCAAGCTGTCCTACACCAACATCGGCTTCGCCCTGGCGCCGGAGACGTTCACGATCGCCCAGCTGCGCGATATCTACGCCGCCTCGCTCGGCTACCCGGTCTCGGCCACCAACCTGCAGCGCGTGCTGACCAGGCGCGGGGCCATCGAGGCGACCGACGCGGCGGCCCGGCCGACGCAGGCGGGCGGCAGGCCCGCCGCGCTCTACCGGTTCGCGGCCAGGACGCTGGTCGTCACCCACCCCTTCGCCACGTTCCGCCCCCCGGCCACGGACCGCTGAGAGGATTTCTTCAGCAACTCCTCAACCTCTCTTTATCGCGGCCTGACAGTGTCATGCCGCGCGCCACGATTACTCCGGAGGCCTGAGGTGTCCTTGTCATCCGCTCTTCCCCTGCCGCGCTCGGCCGGCGACCCGGTCCCCGGGCCGCCCCGGCCGCGGTGGGCGCTGTGGCGCTCTCCGGAAAACCAGCCGCGCTGGACCCGGCCGGCCCTGCTCGCCATCGCGGCCGTCGCCGCACTGCTGTACGCGTGGAATCTGGCCAAGGTCGGGCTGTCGCCGTTCTACTCGGTCGCGGTCAAGAGCATGTCGGTGAGCTGGAAGGCGTTCTTCTACGGCGCCTTCGACCCCGGCGCGACCATCACCATCGACAAGCTGGCCGGGTCGTTCCTCCCGCAGGCCCTGTCGGCGCGGATCTTCGGCTTCCACCCCTGGGCGCTGGCCCTGCCGCAGGTCATCGAAGGCGTCGTCTCGGTGCTGGTCATGTACCGGGTGGTGCGCCGCTGGGCCGGT
Source organism: Streptosporangiaceae bacterium (assembly GCA_050011155.1). Taxonomy (GTDB): domain Bacteria; phylum Actinomycetota; class Actinomycetes; order Streptosporangiales; family Streptosporangiaceae; genus Palsa-504. Next base: position 24,118 of record JBEKJP010000032.1, on the reverse strand, counting down.
CCTGTCCCCGGGCTGCTGGCCGCCGGGATCTTCGCGGTCACCCCCATCGCGGCGTCCATGTTCGGGCACAGCATGGAGGACGGCGCGCTGACCATGTGCCTGGTGCTGGCGGCCGACAGCTGGCAGCGCGCCGTGATGGAGGGGCGGCTGCGCTCGCTGTGCTGGGCGGGCGTCTGGGTCGGGATCGGCTTCCAGGCCAAGATGCTGCAGGCCTGGATCATCCTGCCCGCGCTGGCCTTCGGCTACCTGCTGGCCGCGCCGCACGGCCTAGGCCGGCGGCTGTGGCACCTGAGCGTGGCCGGCCTGGTCATGCTGGCCGTCTCACTGTCCTGGATCGCGCTCTACACGTTCACCCCGGCCGCCGACCGGCCCTACGTCGACGGATCGACGAACAACAGCGCGATCGCCATGGTGTTCGGCTACAACGGCGTGGAGCGGTTCGGGATCTCGTTCCCCGGCTCGGTCGCGGCCTTCGGCGCCGGCGGCGGCGGCAGCGGCCGGGCCCAGGTAGCCGAAGCTCCGACCGAACTCGGCGGCGCGCCCACGACCACGACGCCGGGCGGCGTCCGGTACAACGCGGGCGGGTTCCTGGGCCTGTCGGGTGGGTGGACGAAGCTGATCGGCAGCCGGTTCGGCCCGGAGATCGGCTGGCTGTACCCGCTGGCGCTGCTGGCGCTGATCGCCGGGCTGATCTGGCGGGGCCGGGCCAAACGTACCGACCAGCTGCGGGCCGGGCTGGTGATGTGGGGCGTGTGGCTGGTCACGTTCGGCCTCATCTACAGCAAGATGAGCAATATCCCGCACACGGCCTATATGGCGTCCCTGGCGCCGCCGCTGGCCGCCCTGTCCGGGACCGGCATCGTGCTGTTCTGGCGCTGGTACCGGGCCGGGAACCGGGCCTGGTGGCTGCTGCCCCTGGCCATCGCGGTACAGGTGGCCTGGGCCTGGTATCTGTGGTCGGGCTTCCGCAGCTTCCTGCCCTGGCTGATGCCGGTCACCACCGTGGCGGGCGGTATCGCCATCGTGGTCCTGGCGGTGGCGAGGCTGCCCCGGCTGCCACGGCTCTCCGGGCGCCGGCTGCTGACGGCGGGCGCGGCCGCGGGGGCCGTGGGGGTGGCGGCCATGCTGGCCGCGCCGACGGCGTGGTCCGCGTCGGTGCTCGACCTCAAGTACGCGGGCAGCTCGCTCGACGCCAGCGCCGGGCCGGCCGGGGGGTTCGGGCCGGGTGGCGGCGGAGGTATCCGAGGCGGCCGGGGCGGCCGGCCGGCCGAGGGCTTCCGGCGATTCCGGGAGGAGGGACAGCCAGGCGGCGGGCCTGTAAGCTCGCCTGTGAACGGGAGCGCGCCCGTGAACGGGACCGCGCCGGGCGGCGGCGGGCCGGGCGGCGGCGCGGTGCCCGGCGGAGCCGGGGGCGGCATCCTGGGCTCGACCAGCACCACGCTGTCCAGCAGCGAAGAAGCGCTCTACCAGTACCTCACGGCGCACCGGGACGGGGCGACGTACCTGTTCGCGGCCCAGGGCTGGACCTCGGCCGCGCCCTACATCCTGGCCACCGGCCAGCAGGTACTGCCGATGGGCGGCTTCAGCGGCTCGGTGCCCGAGCCCACCCTGGCCCGGGTGCAGCAGCTGGTGGCGACCGGAAAGCTCAAGTACTTCCTGCTGGGCGGCGGCGGCGGTTTCGGGGGCGGCGGCCTCCGCGGCGGCAGCACCAGCTCAACGTCTCAGATCGACACCTGGGTGCAGTCCGCCTGCCACCCGATCCAGGTCTCAGGCGCGGACAGCGCCGGCACCCTGTACCAGTGCGGCACCAGCTGACCCGGGACGAGCTGGTTCAGCGGGCGGGCCGGGTTTCCTGGAGGCGGTCAAGGACGCGGGAGGTCAGGGCGGTCAGGGCGGCGAGCTCACCGGGAGTGATGCCGTCGAAGACCAGCCGCCGGACCGTCTCGACGTGGGCCGGGGCGGCCTGCTCGATGGCGGCGCGGCCGGTCTCGGTGAGGACCACGAACGCCCCCCGGGCGTCGGACGGGCACTCCTGCCTGGCGACCAGGCCCCGGCGCAGCATCCGGGCCAGCTGGTGCGACACCCGGCTCTGCTCCCAGGCCAGCGCGCTCGCGATTTCGAACACCCGGCACCGGCCGTCCGGCGCCTCGGTCAGCACGACCAGGACCTCGTAGTCCGCCAGGGAGACGCCGTACTCCTCCTGCAGCTGCCGGTTCATCCGGGCGTTCAGCTGCGAGGTCATCTGCACCAGGCCCCGCCATGCCCGTTGCTCGTCTTCGGTCAGCCATCGACTCATAACTGTCAGGGTACCCCGGGAATTAATGATGCGTCATGCATGTTTGATGACACGTCATCGACTTCGCTGACCCACGCAAGGAGACCGCAATGACCACCGCTACCGCCCCCGCGCTGACCGAACTCACCGGCACCTACACCCTCGACCCGGCCCACACCCGGATCGGCTTCGTGGCGCGCCACGCGATGGTCACCAAGGTGCGCGGCGCCTTCAACGAGTTCGAGGGCACGGCCACCCTGAACGGCGCCGACCCGGCCCGCTCCAGCGCCCAGGTGACGATCAGCGCCGCCAGCATCGATACCAGGAACGCCCAGCGTGACGAGCACCTGCGCAGCAACGACTTCCTGTCCATGGACGAGTACCCGCAGATCACGTTCGCCTCGACCGCCGCCCGCCAGGTCGACGACACCACGTTCGAGCTCGCCGGCGACCTGACCATCAAGGGCGTGACCAACCCGATCACGATCCCGTTCAGCTACGAGGGCGCGGCCAAGGACCCGTTCGGCAACCTGCGGGTCGGGTTCGAGGGCGCGGTCACCATCAACCGCAAGGACTACGGCATCACCTGGAACGCCGCCCTCGAGACCGGCGGCGTCCTGGTCAGCGACAAGGTCACCCTGGAGTTCGAGCTCTCCCTGGTCAAGACCGCCTGAGCAGCCAGGAGCCCGTCCAACCGGACCCTGTGTGCCATTGGCCTCATCAGGAAAGACCGGGCGGAATCTTCATTCCGCTTCTGTTAGGGTCATAGCGGAAGCGGAATTCCGCTTCCGCAATAGATCGAGGCTCAGGGTGCACAGGGTCGGAGGGTGCTGATGGCCAGGTCGGGTCAGCGGGCGCACTACCAGGTGACGTTCGCGGTGCTGGCTATGGGGGTGGCGGCGTTCGCGCTGCTGCAGTCGCTGGTGATCCCGGTGCTGACCACGGTGCAGCACCAGTTGCATACCACGCAGGACACGGCGACCTGGGTGCTCACCGCCTACCTGCTGTCGGCGTCGGTGATGACGCCGATCCTCGGGCGGGTCGGGGACATGATCGGCAAGGAGCGGGTCTTCGTGGCCACGCTGATCGCGCTGGCCGTGGGCTCGCTGCTGGCGGCGCTGGCGCCGTCGATCGGGATCATGATCGTGGCCCGGGTGATCCAGGGCTTGGCGGGCGGCATGATCCCGGTGGCGTTCGGCATCATCAGGGACGAGTTCCCGGCCGACAAGGTGGCCGGGGCGGTGGGGGCCCTCGCGTCGCTGACCGCGGTCGGGGCCGGGCTGGGCATCGTCCTGGCCGGGCCGATCGTGAACGCGCTCAACTACCACTGGCTGTTCTGGCTGCCGATGATCCTGACCATCATCGCCGCCGTGTCCGCGGTGTTCTTCGTGCCCGAGTCGCCGGTACGCACCCCCGGGCGGATCAGCTGGGTGCCGGCCGTGCTGCTGTCCGGCTGGCTGGTCGCGCTGCTGGTGGCGCTCAGCGAGGCGCCGGTCTGGGGCTGGGGCTCGGGCCGGATTCTCGGCCTGCTGGCCGCGGCGGTGGTGCTGGCCGCGGCCTGGGGAACCGCCGAGCTGCGCGCGGCCACGCCGCTGATCGACATGAAGATGATGCGCCGCCCCGCCGTCTGGACGAACAACATGGTCTCCCTCCTCCTCGGCATCGGCATGTACGCGACGTTCGCGTTCCTGCCCGAGTTCGTCCAGACACCGTCCAGCGCCGGGTACGGCTTCGGCGCGAGCATCACCAAGTCCGGGCTCATGCTGCTGCCCTCGGCCGTCACCATGTTCGTGACGGGCATGTTCACCGGGCGGCTGACCGCCCGTCTGGGCGGCAAGATCCTGGTCGTCGTCGGCTGCCTGATCGGCGCGGGCGCGATGTCCATCCTGGCCTTCGCGCACCACCAGCAGTGGGAGATCTACACCTCGAGCGCGCTGATGGGCGTCGGCTTCGGGCTGGCCTTCTCGGCCATGTCGGCGCTGATCGTGATGGCGGTGCCCGCCTCCCAGACCGGGGTGGCCAGCGGCATGAACGCCAACATCCGCACGATCGGGGGCAGCATCGGCTCGGCCGCGATGGCCAGCATCGTCACCTCCCGGCTGGCGCCGTCCGGGCTGCCGCTCGACTCCGGCTACACCACCGGGTTCGCCGTCATGACCGGCGCGCTCGTGCTGGCCGCGGGGGCTGGCCTGCTGATCCCGGCGGTGCGCCGGATGCGCCGGCAGGCCGCCGCCACACCGGAACAAGAGCGGACCGGCCAGGCCCAAACCGGGCAGGAAGAGCTGTCCCTGGCGGGCGAGAGCGAATGACCGCGACGGTGACCCAGGGCGGGCGGCGCGACGCCGTCCGCAACTACCACCGCATCCTGGACGCGGCGCGCGACGTGCTCGGCGAGTCGGGCGCCGAGGCCAGCATGGAGGAGATCGCCGGCCGGGCCGGGGTCGGCGTGGGCACCGTGTACCGCCGGTTCGTCAGCAAGGACGCCATGATCGACGAGCTGGTGCGGCTGGTCATGGACGAGGTGATCACCGCCGCCGACCGGGCCCTTGCCCGTGCGGACGGGGCGGGGCTCGAGGAGTTCCTGCGTGCGCTGGGCCAGTCCTTCGCCGACCACGCGCGCTACGCCGACCTGCTGCTCGACCGGCCGGTCAGCCCGTGCGCCACCGAGCGGGTGCGGATCGCGGTGACCGAGCTCACCGCGCGGGCGGTCGCGGCGGGCACGGTCGGGCCCGGCGTCACCGCCGCGGACACCACCGCGCTCATCCGCGCCCTGCGCGGCCTGGTCCAGGCGACCAGGGAGATGCCGCCCCAGGACTGGGGACGGTTCCTGGACCTGCACTTGGCGGGAATGCGCGCCGCTACCCCTTGACGAATCATATGAACGTTCTTTTAATTCACCTATGGGGCGCATCGCCGGCGTCACGGCGGCCGAGACCAGGGAGCGACTGCTCCAGGCGGCCGCCGACGTGTTCGCCGACCGCGGCTATGACGGCACCCGGGTCGCCGACATCGCCGCCACCGCCGGGGTGAGCAACGGCGCGCTGTACGCGCACTTCCCCTCCAAGGCCGACCTGCTGGTGGCCGCGCTGCGCACACACGGGCGGCACCTGATCAGCGAACTGTTCTCCGCGGAGCCCGACCGGCCGGTGGTCGACCTGCTGCTGACCGTGGGCCGGTGGCTGCCGAAGCGCCGCGACGCGCGCGGCTATCTCATCGTCGAGGCGCTGCTCGCGGCGCGGCGCGACGAGGACGTGGCCGGCCCTATGCGCGAGTACGTCGGCGAGCGGGCCGAGTGGCTCGCCGTCCTGGTGAGCCTGGCCCAGACCCGCGGCGAACTCGACCAGGCGGTGTCACCGAACGCGCTGGCCCACTTCTGCCTGCTGCTCGCCATGGGCAGCGCGCTCATCACTCCCGACCTGCACGAGGTCGGCGAGGCGGAATGGGCCGCCGTGCTGACCAGGATCGCGGGTGCGCTGGCGAGCACCGATAGCACGGGTGAGTTGGGAGGAACCGGGTGAAAGTGCAGATCGGCCCCGAACGATGCCAGGGGCACGGCCGCTGTTACGACCTCGCGCCGGAGTTGTTCGGCGCGGACGAGGAGGGGTACGGGCAGGTCCTCGGCGACGGCCTGGTACCCCTGGAACTCGAGCGGCCGGCCCGGCTGGCCGCGGCCAACTGCCCCGAGCGGGCCATCGACGTCGAGGGGGCATGACATGACCGTGGACGACCGCTTCATCATGCCGGAGTCGGCCGGCGAGGAGCCGGAAGGCCTCCGCAGCGAGATCATCACCGGGCCGGTCTCCGACTGGGCCACCGACTGGTCCCACCTGGAACCGGAGTGGGCCGCCGACCCCTACGCGATCCAGGACGACCTGCGGCAGCGCTGCCCGATCGCGCACACGGACCGGTTCGGCGGCGGCTGGCTGCCCACCAGGTACGAGGACGTGGCGGCGATCGCCTATGACACCGAGCAGTTCTCCTCGCGATCCATCATCATGGGCAACTTCCGGCCGCCCCGCGACATCGCCCCGATCGGCGGCTCGCCGCCCATCTCCTCCGACCCGCCGTTCCACCAGCACGCGCGCAAGCTGCTGCTCGGCGCGTTCACCAAGACCGCGATCAGCCGGCAGGAGCCGGCCACCCGGGCGTTCTGCCACGAGCTCATCGACAAGTTCGCGGGCCGGGACGTGGTCGACGCGGCCACCGAGTACGCGCAGCACATCCCGATGCGCGTCATCGCCGACATGCTCGGCTTCCCGCCGGAGGACGGCCCGCAGTTCGCCGATTTCGTCGAGGACCTGCTCGAGGGCATCAACCTGCCTCCCGAGGACCGCATCACGCGGATGGAGCGGCTGTTCACCTACCTGCTCGCCCAGGTCCACGACCACCTGGACCACCCGCGCGACGACATCACCAGCTACCTCATCGGCGCCGAGATCTTCGGCCAGAAGCTGTCGGCGGAGCACGTCACCGGGGCGATGGCCCTGCTGCTGATCGCCGGCATCGACACCACCTGGAGCGCGATCGGGTCCTCGCTGTGGCACCTCGGCCGGAACCCGGCCGACCTGCGGCGGCTGCTCGACGAGCCCGCGCTGCTGCCGGTGGCGATAGAGGAGTTCCTCCGCGCCTACGCCCCGGTGACCATGGCCCGGCTGGTCAAGGAGGACATGAGCTGGCACGGCGTGGACATGAAGGCCGACGACTGGATCCTGCTGTCGTTCCCGGCCGCCAACCGGGATCCGGCCCAGTTCGACCGGGCCGGCGAGGTCGTCATCGACCGCCAGGTCAACCGGCACGCCGCCTTCGGCCTCGGCATCCACCGCTGCCTCGGCTCGCACCTGGCCCGGATGGAGCTGCGGGTCGCGCTGGCGGTCTGGCTGGAGCGAGTCGGCGAGTTCACCCTGGCCGAACCGGACGCGGTGCGCTGGTCGACCGGCCAGATCCGCGGCCCGCGCGCGCTCCCGCTAAAGATCAAATAACCGCTCGACCTGGATGGTGACGCCGGGCAGGGCTGTGGTCAGCCTGGCCGCCAGGGCCGGGGCGTCGTCGGGCGCGGTCCGCAAGCTCACGTGCAGCTCGCTGCCCCTGGGCGCCCGGGCCTGCGTATCGAGCACGTCCTGGTCACCCCGGTCGGACCAGGTGACGTGGAGACAGATCGCGGTGGCCGGGCTCACGGCGTCGAGGGCATACCAGTCCGTCATCTCGTCGATGGTGATCTGACCGGGCGCGGTCAGGCTGGCCGCGGCGACCGCGCCGTAGGTCAGCAGCGTCTGCGGGAAGGCGGGAGCCAGGATGCGGGTGCAGGTGCCCGCGGCGCCCATGGCCATGGTGACGACCGGAGTGGTGGCCCGGTCGAGCAGTTCCAGGACGGGGAACACGTCGGCCGTGGCGTGCGCGGTGCCGACCAGCTTCACCACGTCGCAGCGGTCCTTGAGCCCGAGGTAGGTGGCGTGCAAGCCGGCCGGCATCGTGTCGTACCAGTGCCGCGAGGCGATGATCTGGGTCTGCGAGCCGTGCCAGCCGGCCACCTGGTCCAGGGTGTCCGTCTCCACGTCGATGTAGGCGGCCCCGGCGTCGTAGGCGGCCCGCAGCACGGCGAGCCGCTCGTCTTCCGGGCCGCCGAAGCCGCCGCGCTCACGTTGGGGCCGGCAGGTAAGGATCAGCGGCACCGGGCTGTTCACCACCAGCTTCTCCACGTCGAAGCTGCCCATCAGGTCGAGGCGGACCTCGGCCAGGCCGATCCGGGCGGCCAGCCGCCCCAGCTCGCGCAGGCAGGCGTCCGTGTCGTGCGGGGCGAGCGAGGCCGCCACCTTGTTGCCGACCATCAGGAGCTCCTTGTTATCCGTGGGCCAGGTCGCGCAGCGCGCCTGCCAGGGTAGCGGTGTCGGCGGTGACGCCGCCCTCGGGCCGGCCGAGCCCGTTCAGCACCACGAACCGGACCCCGTGCCGGTACTTCTTGTCCCGCATCCAGGCCTGCTCCATGTCCGCGAGCCGGAACTCGCCCTGGGTGGGCAGGCCGAGCCCGGCGAGCAGATGGCGGTGCGCCTCGACCACGACCGGCGCGATACGGCCCTGGCGCGAGGCCAGGTGGGCGGCGGCCATCAGGCCCAGCGCGACCGCCTCGCCCTGATCCTCGGCGGCCGGGCCGCGGATCAGCTCGATCGCGTGGGCGAAGGTGTGACCGTAGTTCAGCACCACCCGGTCGCCCTGCTCGCGCTCGTCCCGGCTGACGATGTCGGCCTTGATCTCGATGCTGCGGGTGACGGCCCGCTGGACCGCGGCCGGATCGCGCTTGATCACCGGCTCCAGCTCCCCGGTCAGGTGCCCGAGCAGGTCGGACGGGCTGATCAGGGCGTGCTTGGCGATCTCGGCCAGCCCGGCCCGGAACCCCCGTTCGGCGTTATCGCAGGCCACCTCGATGTCGCTGATGACCACGGCCGGCTGGTGGATGGTCCCGACCAGGTTGCGGCCGCGGCCGAGGTTGATCGCGTTCTTGCCGCCCACGGCCGAGTCGGCCTGCGCGGCCAGCGTGGTGGGCACCAGGGCGAGCTTCATGCCGCGGTTGAACGTAGCCGCGACGAAGCCGGCCAGGTCGCCGATGGCCTCGCCGCCGACCGCGACGACCAGGTCGTCCTTGTGCAGGGCGTGGTCGGCGAGCACGTCAGCCACCCGCTCGGCGGCACCGAACGTCTTGGCCGCCTGCGTGTCCGGCAGCGCGATCCGGTGCGCCGGGATGCCCGCTCCGGCCAGCTGGTCCGCGATCAGCGCGGCGGTCCGGGCGTCCTCGCTGGCCTCGACGATCAGGGCCCGCTCCACCTCGGGCAGCGGCGGCAGCAGGCGGCCCGCGTGGCCGGTCAGGCCCGGCCCGATGTGGGCGTAATAGGTGCCGCCGACCGGGGTGACGAACACGCTGGAGCTGCCGGGCGGGGTCTCGGGCAGCTGGTTGAGCCCGGCCAGCACCTCCATCGCGATGCCGTCGGGGCGCCGCCCGTCGGTGTCCACGGTCAGCACGGACAGGTCCTCGTAGACCGGCAGCCGCCGCTGGTACACCTCGTCCAGGCCGGGCCGGTGCAGCATGGGGCGGAACTCATCGGTCCGCACCCGGGACATGGCCTCGCCGTAACTGACCTTCAGGTACACCACCCGGGCGTTGCGCAGCACGGCCCGGGTGCGCAGATCCTCTACCGCGCCGCCGCCGAGCGCGATCACCGCCTCGGGCCCGCGGACCAGCCCGGCCACCGTGTCGTGCTCGAGCTGGCGGAACCACGGCTCGCCTTCGTCGGTGAAGATGTCCCTGATGGCGCGCCCGTCACGCTGCTCGATCAGCACGTCGCTGTCCACGAACGGCAGGCCCAGCCGTTCGGCCATGATGTGCCCCACCGTGGTCTTGCCGGCCCCCATGAAGCCGACGAGCACCACCACCATCAGCATCTCTCCTTCACCCCTCGTCTGCGAGGGATGCTACCCGTCCGCCGCGCACCCCAGTTGCTGGATGTCGCTGCTGGCACCGGGGAACTAGGGTCAGCCCGGAGCGGTGAGGTAGCTGACGATCATGTCGCCGACCATGGTGCGGTACTGGTCGCGGCGGTTCTCGGCGAGCATGTCGAGGCCGAAGATGACACGGAACGTGTGCCGGTTCGACACCCGGAAGAAGCAGTACGCGCTGATCAGCATGTGCACGTCGATGGCAGTCACGTCCCGGGTGAAGACGCCGCTGGCGCGGCCTCGCTCCAGGATCCGCGCCAGCACGGAGACCGCGGGCGTGTTCAGCTCGCTCAGCGCCTCGGACTTGGCGATGAACTCGGCCCGGTGGATGTTCTCGGTGGCGACCAGGCTGATGAAGTCCGGGTGCGACTCGTGATGGTCGAAGGTCAGCTCGGCCAGGCGACGGATGGCCGACACCGGGTCCAGGTGCTCGACGTCGAGCTGGCGTTCGGCGTCGCGGGCGGTGGAATAGGCCTGCTCCAGCGCGGCGATGTAGAGCTGCTCCTTACCGCCGAAATAGTAGTAGATCATCCGCTTGGTGGTCCGGGTCCGGGCCGCGATCTCGTCCACCCGCGCCCCGGAGTAGCCGTTCCTGGCGAACTCCCTGATGGCGACGTCGAGGATTTCCTGCCGGGTCCGCTCCTTGTCGCGCTGCCTCTCGGGAACCGCCGCAGGCCGGGAGGTCTGGGTCATCGCCGTCCTTTCCCTGGATCATCATGTCAAGGCTTGCATCCCTCGTTCTCTTCCGTCGAGAACCTGACGAGTTTCGCGTCGAACCGGTAACGGCACCTTTACAAGCATTCATCCGGGGCGTACGAATAATGAACTAACAGGTTAGTACGTATCAAGATGGGCGCAGGTCACGGTGAGACGTATAACCGGGCTAGATCACCTGACGATGCTGGACGTGGCGCCGCCGGAGTTCGTGGCGGTGGCCGCCGGGGCCGGATTCGACGCGGTGGGGTTGCGGGTCGCGCCGGTCACCCCGGGCGAGGAGGCGTGGCCGGTGTCGCCCGGCTCACCCATGCTGGCCGAGACCATGCGGCGGTGCGGCGGGACCGGGCTGTTCGTGCTGGACGTGGAGGCGATCCCGCTCAGGCCGGGTTCTGACCTGGCCGGGTGCGAGCGGGTGCTGGAGACGGCCGCCGTGCTCGGGGCCCGGTACCTGAACGTCATCTGCGACGACCCGGACACCGGGCGGTTCGCCGACCGGCTGGCCGAACTGGTGCGGCTGGCCCGGCCGTACCGGGTCCGGCCGGTCATCGAGTTCACCGCCTGGCGGCCGATCCGCACGCTGGCCAGCGCCGTCGCGATCGCGCGGGGCTCGGACGGGGCCGGGCTGCTGCTCGACACGCTGCACATCCAGCGCTGCGGGGTCACCGCGGCCGAGCTGGCCACGGTGGATCCCGCACTACTGGGCTACCTGCAGCTGTGCGACGCGCCGGCCGCGCCGCCGGGCGAGGACGCAACCGTCGAGGCACGGACGGGGCGGCTGCTGCCGGGCGAGGGCGAGCTGCCACTGGCCGAACTGCTCGGCGCGCTGCCGGACAGCCTGCCGGTGTCGGCCGAGGCGCCCTCGCTGGCGGCGCGGCGTGCGCTCAGCCCGGCCCAGTTCGCCGCGCGGGTCAGGCACGCACTCGATTCGGTGCTGGCCTGATGGGACGCGGCTGATGCGCGCGGTCGTCCTGGACGAGCGGCCCCGTGCCCTCCGGATGGTCAGCGACTGGCCGGAGCCGGAACCCGGGCCGGGCGAGGTGCTCGTCCAGGTGCGCGGGGTCGGCATCTGCGGGTCCGACCTGGCACTGCACGCGGGGCGCCGGCCGCCGCCCTCCTTCCCGTGGGTGGTCGGCCACGAGACGTTCGGCGAGATCGCGGCGACCGGGCCCGGCGTCGACCGCGGCCGCGCCGGGCAGCGGGTCGTCGTCGAGCCGAACATCCCCTGCGGCACCTGCCCGGCCTGCCGGGCCGGCCGGACCTCGGCCTGCCCGCACCGGAAGATCCTCGGCTTCAGCGTGCCCGGCACGCTCGCCGAGCGGATCGTGGTGCCGGCCGCCTTCGCCTGGCCGGTCCCGGACGACTGGGGGGACGGCGACGCGGTGTGCGCCGAGCCGCTGACGGTGGCGCTCGCGGCCGTACGGCGGGCGGCGGCCGCGCTGACCGCGGCCGCGCCGCCGGGCGGGGCGCCGGCCGGGGCGGATCGCTGCCTGGTCATCGGGGCCGGCTCGCAGGGCACGCTGACCTGCGTCGCGCTGGCCTCGGGCGGAATATCCCCCGCGGTGCTCGAGCCGCACCGGGGGCGCCTAGCCCTGGCCGCCGAGCTCGGCGCTCGGACGGCCGAGCCGGGCGAGACCGGATTCGGCCTGGTCTTCGAGACCTCGGGCGCGCCGGAGGCGCTGGCCGAGGCGGTGGACCGGGTGGCCCGCGGTGGCCTGGTCGTGCTGATGGGGCTGAACAGCCAGCCCGCCCCGATTATCACCCAGCGCCTCGTGCAGCGGCAGCTGACGCTGATGGGCTCGCTGATCTACGACCACCCCCGCGACTTCGCCGAGGTCACCGGCAAGCACGGCCCGGGGGCGGGGCGGGTGCTGCGGGCGTGCTACCCGATGGCCGAGGCGGAGGCGGCCTTCCGGGACGCCGGCCGCGTGCCGGGCAAGACATGGATCCGCGTTCAACCTCCGGAGGGCTGATCATGGCCGAGATAGGCGGGCAGGATCGACGGCGGCATCGGGCCCTTGTTGCGCCGGCCCTGCTGGCTCTCCTCCCAGGCGTGGGCGAGGATCCCGACCGACCGGCTCAGCACGAACAGGCCACGGGCCAGCGGCGGGGCGAAGCCGAGCTCGGCGTAGATGACCGCGGTGGCCCCGTCGATGTTCATCGGCACCGGCCGCAGGATGTCTTCCACCGCCAGGGCGGCCCGGAGATAGTCCCCGCCGACCACGCCGTCCCGGACGGCGTCGCCGACCAGGCCCAGCAGCGGGTCGCGGCGCGGGTCGACCGGATGGAAGCGGTGCCCGAAGCCGGGGATGTACCGGTTCCGGGCCCGCCACGCCGCCAGCACCCGCCGGGCCTCCTCATCGAGAGCGGTTCCTGGCGGCCGGGCGGCGTCCACGATCTCGTCCAGCAGCTGGACGAACTGCTCGCCGGCGCCGCCGTGCGTGTCGCCGAGCATGCCGACCCCGGTGGCCACCGCGGTGTTGAGGCCCACCCCGCAGGTGGCGGCCATCCGGGCCGCCGCGATGGACGGCGCGTGCGGGCCGTGGTCGACGGACGCCACCAGCGCCGCCTCGAGCAGGGCCGCCTCGGCGGGAGACGGCGGTGAACCCCGCAGCAGCAGCCACAGCACCGAGACCAGGCTGGCCGACCCGATCAGCTCCTGGACCGGACGGCCGCGCAGCTCGATCACCCCAGGCTCGATCCTGGACACCGCCGTCCCCCACCACTGGGCCACCTCGTCCGCCGAAGTCACGATTCCTCCCGGGAGACCAGGGCCCCGAGCTCGGCATTGTGCTGCCCCAGCAAGGGCGGCGGCCCGGACGGCCGCAGCGGCTCGCCGTCGACGAGGACCCCGTTGCCGCTGACCCGCAGCGTCCGGCCGGAACCGTCCGGGTAGGGCAGCTCGGTGAAGAAGCCGCGCTGCCCGAGCTGGGCCAGCCCGGCCGCTTGCGGCACGGTCAGGATCCGCGCGGCGGGCACCCCGGCGGCGCCGAGCACCTGCTCCCACTCCAGCGCCGTCCGGGTGCGCAGCGCCGCGTTCAGCTCCTCGTTGAGCGCGCCGCGGTTCCGCTTGCGCGCCTCGACGTCGGCGAACCGCGGGTCGGCGGCCAGGCCAGGCCGGCCGACCAGCCGGCACAGGGTCTCGAACTGCTCCTGGCGGTTGGCCGCGATGTTCAGCGGGCCGTCCGCCGCGCCGAAGGTGCCGGACGGCGCCGCGGTGGCGTTCTGGTCCCCCATCGGCTCCGGGGGCACGCCGCAGACCAGGTAGCCGGACACGGTCCAGCCCATCGCGGAGATCGCGGCCTCCAGCATGGACACGTCGAGGAAGCAGCCCCGGCCGGTGCGCGCTCGCCCAGCCAGCGCGGCCGCGATGGCCAGCGCCGCCATCAGGCCGCCGACCGTGTCGCAGACCGGGAAGCCGACCCGCAACGGGGCGGTTCGCGGGGTGCCGGTGACCGCCATCATGCCGGAGAGACCCTGGATGATCTGGTCGTAGGCGGGCGCGCCGGCCATCGGCCCGGTCTGGCCGAACCCGGAGATCGCGCAGTAGACCAGCTCCGGGCGGAGCGTGCGCAGCACCGGCCAGCCGAACCCCAGCCGGCCGAGCACCCCGGCCCGGAAGTTCTCGAGCAGCACGTCCGCCTCACGGACCAGGCCGGTGAACGCCTCCCGGCCCGCCGGGTGCTTGAGATCCAGCTCGACCGACTTCTTCCCCGCGTTCTGCGCCAGGAACGACGCGCCCAGGCCTGCCTCGTTGAGCGCGGGGTCGGGCCCGAGGCGCCTGGCCAGGTCGCCGTGGCCGGGCAGCTCGACCTTGACCACCTCGGCCCCGAGCAGCATCAGCTGGTAGCTGCAGTACGGCCCGGCCAGGACGTTGGTGAGATCGAGGACCCGGATGCCGCTGAGCGGCCGTTCCTGCATGCGCACACTCCCGGTTCAGACGGCGGGGTCGAAGGGCTGGTCGAACCCCCGCTCGGACATGCGGGCGCCGGCCGCCATGAGGTCGGCGGTGAACTCGGCCACCCGCCCGGCGGTGAACCGCAGGGTGGGGCCGCTGAGCGCGAGCGCGGCCACCACGCCGCCGGACCGGCCGGTGACCGGCACCGCGACCGCGGACAGGCCCTCCTCGCGCTCGCCGTGGCTGACCGCGTAGCCGTCCAGCGCGGCCTGGGTGATCCAGGCTCGCAGCGTGCCCAGGTGCTCCTCGCCGCGAGGCGAGCCGCGCGCGATCCGGGCCAGCAGCGCGTCGGGCGCGTCCCGCAGCAGGACCTTGGACGAGGCGCCCGCCCACAGCGGCAGCTCGTCGCCGACCTGCACGACGTGCCGCAGCGGCCGCGGCGACTCCTGCTGGGCCACGCACACCCGGCAGATGTCCCGCAGCACGTACAGGTTCACCGTCTCGGTGTGCCTGGCCCCGAGGTCGCGCATCAGCGCCTGGGTCTCCGGCGGCAGCTGCCAGCCTCGCCGGGCCAGGTAAGCCCAGCGCCACAGGCCGGGGCCGGCCATGTACCCGCCCGCGGTGGCCCACAGCAGCCCGTTGTGCTCCAGCGTGTGCACCAGGCGCAGCACCGTCGTCTTCGGCAGCCCGGTGGCCTCCACTACATCCCGGATCGAGATGGCCGGCGTCTCGTCGGTGAGCAGGGACAGGATTCCGAGCGCCCGCCGGATGCTGCGGACCCCCTCCGTTTCCTCAGCCATGGTGCTCATCGTCTCTCCATAACTTTCCGCGTGCCGCCTATTGCCACATCCGGCCGCCAGACCGTAGGTTACACGCAATCCGTAGAACGGTTCAATCGTACCGCTAGGTGGACCAGCTGGTGATTACCGAGGAGATCGTCACCGCGCCCGCCCTGATCGCCGGCGAATGGCGGCGTGACGGCCTGTGGCAGCACCGGACTGGCCCGTACCTGCGGCGTCCGGTCAGCCGGGCGGTGCAGGCCGACCCGGACGACGTCGACCGGGCCGCCCGCTACGCCCGGGACGCGGCGCCGGCCGTGGCCCGGCTGGCCCCCGCCGCTCGGGCCGACGTCCTGGACCGGGCCGCCAAGCTGGCCGCGGAGAGGCGCGATCACCTCGCCCGCCTGCTCGCGCTCGAGCTCGGCAAGCCGGTCAGGGACGGCCGCGGCGAGATCGACCGGGTCGCTGACACGCTGGCGGTCTGCGCGGCCGAGGGCCGCCGGATCGGCGGTGAGCTGCTGCCGGTGGCGGGCTGGGGCCGCGGTGTCGGGCACACCGCGCTGACCTGCCGGGCGCCCGCCGGGGTGGCCCTGGCCATCACGCCCTTCAACGCCCCGGCGAACCTGCTCGCACACAAGCTCGGCGCGTCGTTCGCCGCCGGGAACACGACGATCGTCAAGGCGCCGCCGCAGGCGCCCGCCAGCTCCGCCGCCGTAGTGGAGCTGCTGCTCGAGGCCGGGATGCCGGCCGAGGCGGTGCAGCTGCTGCATGGGGGCGGCGAGACCGGCGCGCGGCTGTGCGCGGCGGATGAGGTCGCGGTGATCAGCTTCACCGGCAGCGCGGCCACGGGCGACGCGGTGGCACGCGCCGCCGGGCGCAAGCGGCTGGTGCTCGAGCTGGGCGGCAACGCGGCCACGATCGTCTGCGAGGACGCAGACATCGGCGCCGCCGCGCAGGTGTGCGCGCGCACCGGCTACAGCAACTCCGGCCAGAGCTGCATCTCGGTGCAGCGGGTCTACGTGCAGCGGGAACGGTTCGGCGCGTTCCTGGACGCGTTCACGGCCGAGGTGGCCTCGCTGCGCACCGGCAACCCGCTGGACGAGGCGACCGACGTCGGGTCGATGGTCGACGAGGAGGCGGCCGAGCGGGTGGTCCGCTGGGCGGCGCAGGCGGCGGCGGACGGCGCCGAGGTGGTACTCGGCGGGACCCGTGACGGCGCCACCGTGGCTCCCACCGTGGTGGCGCGCCCGCCGGCCACGGCCTCGGTCGTGACCCGCGAGGTGTTCGGCGCGCTGGTGGCCGTGCTGCCCTACGACGGCTTCGGCGAGGTGATCGCGACCTGCAACGCCAGCCGGTACGGCCTGCAGGCGGGGCTGTTCACCCGGGACATCGGGCGCATCCTCACCGCCTGGCGGGACCTGCAGGTCGGCGGCCTCGTGGTCAACGGCTCGTCCAATTTCCGGCTCGACCACGTGCCGTTCGGCGGGGTCAAGGACTCCGGCTTCGGCCGGGAGGCGCCGCGCTGGATGATCGACGAATTCACCGTGACCAAGACGCTGCTGCTGCGCGGGATGTCCGTCTTTGGGGCGGACACATGATCACGGCCGCGCAGGCCCTGGCCGCCCAGCTGGAGTCCTACGGGGTGGAGTACGTGTTCGGCACCTGCGGGCACACCAACATCGCGTTGCTCGACGCGCTGAGCCGCAGCCGGATCAGGTTCGTCATCGCGCGGCACGAGCAGGCGGCCGCGCACGCCGCCGACGGGTACGCCCGGATGGCCGGGCGACCGGGGGTGCTGCTGCTGCACGTGGGGCCGGGCATGATGAACGCGGTCACCGGCGTGGCCACCGCCGCCCTCGATTCCGTCCCGCTGGTGGCCATCAGCGGCGACGTGCCCTCTTACTACGCGGGCCGGCATCCGCACCAGGAAGTCAACCTGCACGCCGACGCCGACCAGAGCGCGATCTACCGGCCGTTCGTCAAGCGGGCCTGGCATGTGCACCGGGCCGGGGACCTGTCCCGGCTGGCCGAGCGCGCGTTCTGGACCGCCGTCTCCGGCCGCCCGGGTGCGGTGCTGGTCAGCGTGCCGATGGACGTCTTCTCCCGGCCCGTCCCGGCGGACACCGCTACCCGCTACCCGCTCCCGGCCGACACCGGCCGGCCCGGCCTGCCCGGCGACGTCGCGGACCGCATCGCCGGGCTGCTGACCACGGCCGAGCGGCCGCTGATCTACATCGGCGGCGGGCTTCGCGACCCGGCCGCGCGGCAGGCGCTGCTCGCCCTGGCCGGGCACCTGGATGTCCCGGTCGCGCATTCGCTGATGGCCAAGGGCGCCGTGCCTGACGACCACCCGCTGCTGCTCGGCATGACCGGCTTCTGGGGCCTGGAGCTGGCCAACTCCTACGCCCGTGCGGCCGACGTGGTGCTCGCCCTCGGCACCCGGTTCGCCGAGACCGACGCCAGCTCCTGGCACCCGGATCACACCTGGCGCTTCCCGCCGTCGAAGCTGATCCAGGTCGACATCGACCCGGCCGAGATCGGACGCAGCTACCCGGTCGAGATCGGCGCCGTGGCGGACACCGCACTGGCCGTCGCGGCCATCGGCGAGGCGGTGGCGCGGGCTCGTTCGGCCCGGATTTCCCGGGGAGACCTGCGGGAGCGGGTCCGTACGGCGCGGACCGCCGCCTTCGCCGCCGCCCGATCTGACAGCGATGCCTTCCCGCTGCGCCCGCAGCGGATCCTGGCCGACCTGCGGGACGCGCTGCCAGCCAGCGCCGTGCTGGTCACCGACGTCGGGTGGAACAAGAACGGCGTCGCCCAGGGCTACGAACTGCCCGCCGCGGGCCGGTTCATCACGCCGGGCGGGGCCTCCACGATGGGCTTCGGACCGGCCGCCGCCGTCGGGGTCCAGCTCCATGATCCCGAACGGGTGGTGGTGGCACTGGTCGGCGACGGCGGGATGAGCGCCCAGTGGCCGGCCCTCCCGATGGCCGTCGAGCAGGGCCTGCCGGTGATCTTCGTGGTGATGAACAACCGCGCCCACGGCACCATCGCCGACCTGGAGACGGCCAGCTTCGGCAGTGGCTACGGCTGCGAGTTCCGCGACCCGCAGGGCCGGCCCTACAGCCCGGATTTCGCCGCGCTAGCGCGGGCGTGCGGCGCCGACGGCTACCTCATCGCCGCCCCGGACGACCTCCGGACGGCACTTCGTCAGGCGATCGGGCGACGACGCCCGGCCGTGCTCGACGTACCGATGGTCAACGAGCCGGTGCCCACGCCCGGGCACTGGAACATCACCGACATCTACCGCGGTGTCTTCGAGTACTCCCCTACTCCATCCGGAGGCTGAACCATGTTCAGATACCGCTTCGGTTTCCCGGCGGCCGCCTTGGCCGCCCTGATCTGCCTGGCCGGCGCGGCGTGCAGCGCACCGGGCAGTTCCTCCTCGTCCGCCGCCGGCGGCGGCGGCAGCAGCAGCACGCCGTCCGGCCCGATCAAGATCGCCGTCGTGGACGCGCAGAGCGGGTCGTCCAGCGACCTCGGCCAGTTCGAGTACCGCGGCGTCAAGCTGGCCGTCGACCAGGCCAACGCGGCCGGCGGCGTGGACGGCCGCAAGATCGCCCTGTCCCTGCTCGACGACCAGGGCGACCCGACCGTCGGTACCGAACTGGCCCGCAAGATCGCCAGCCAGGGTGACATCGCGATGCTGGGTACCGCCGAGAGCGCGGTCACCCTGGCCATGGCGCCCATTTTGCAGTCCGAGCACATCCCCAACATCACCTCGGGCCAGTCGACCAAGCTGCTCGCGCTGAACAGCCCGTACCTGTTCCTCAACGGGCCGACCGGGCTCACCTACGACTCCACGCTGGCCAAGTACCTGGTGCAGAAGAAGGGCGACAAGAAGATCGCCCTGCTGACCAACAACGACTCCTACGGCGCCGGCGAGCACGACGCCTTCCTGTCCGCGCTGAAGACCCTGGGCATCACCCCGGTCGCCGACAAGGTGGTGCCGCAGGACCAGACCAACATGACGCCCGCGCTGAACGCCATCCGCGGCGCGGACCCGCAGGTCCTGTTCATCGGGGCGGAGGAGGCCCAGTCCGGGCTCACGGTCAAGCAGGCCCGGGCGCTCGGCCTGAACGCGGTCATCGCCGAGGGTGCCCCGGCCGGCACGCCGCTGTACCTGTCCACGGCCGGGGTGAGCAACGCCAACGGCACCATCGTCAGCTCGCCTTACCTGGGCAACGACGTGAGCACGGCGTCGAGGAAGTTCGCCGCCGCCTATACCGCGGCGTACGGCAGCGCGCCCGAACTGCACGGGGCCAAGGCGTACGACGGCGCCGAGATCATGATCACCGCCCTGCGCGCCTGCCACGGGTGTACCGGCCTGGCGCTGGCCAACGCGATCCGCGCGGTGCACTACGACGGGCTGCTCGGGTCGTTCGCGTTCGACAAGCAGGGCGTGGGAATCTTCGCCACTTCCATCGGGATCATCAAGAACGGGAAGATTGAACCAGTTAGTTAATCAGGAATTTTGCCAGGCTGGAGGCCTCGTGCAGTCGTTCTTCCAGACGCTGGTCAGCGGGCTCAGCTTCGGCGCGGTCTACGCCCTGGTCGCGCTGGGCTTCTCGCTGGTCTACCGGACCATGGGCCTGGTCAACTTCGCCCACGGCGCGGTGCTGATGATCGGCGCGTACGTGGCCTCCACCTTTACCTTGTCGGCGCGGCTGCCGTTCGCGGTGGCCGTCCCGGCCGCGATGGCGGTCACCGGCGCGGTCGGGCTGGTGATCGAACGGGTGCTGCGCCCGCTGGAGAACAAGGACTTCGACCTGATGCTGATCGGGACCATCGGGGCCGGGACCGTCCTCGAGGCCGCCGCCATCTTGATCTGGACCTCGGCCGGGCGGGGCGTCCCGTCCCCGGTCCGGACCGCCCCGCTGGTCCTGGGCGGCGTCCGCATCCCGCCGTACGACCTGCTTGTCATCGCGGTCACCGCGGTCGCGATGGTGGCGCTGACCCTGTTCCTGCAGCACACCAAGCGGGGGGCCGCCATGCAGGCGGTCGCCATGGACCACGAGGCGGCCACCGCGGTCGGCATCGGTGTGGGCCGCAGCAACGCCATCGCCTTCGCCATCGGCGCGAGCCTGGCCGCGCTGGCCGGCGCACTGGTCGGCCCGATGCTGTACGTCAGCCCCACGATCGGCGACTCGCTCGGCATCCAGGGGTTCGCCGCCGCCATCTTGGGCGGGTTCGGCAGCATCCCCGGCGCCATCGTGGGCGGCCTGGGCATCGGGGTCATCGGCTCGTTCGCCGCGCAGTCCTTCCAGGGTTACTCCGACCTGGTCACGTTCGTGGTGTTCACCCTGCTGGTGATGATCCGGCCGACCGGGATCTTCGGGGAGAAGACGGTGAACCGGGCGTGAGAGCGCTGCCGCGGCCGCGCCTCGCGGGCCTGGTCCTGCTGGCGGTGGTCGCGTGGCTGCTGCCGTACCGGCTGAACGTGTACTGGATCAGCGTCGCCGACACGGCGCTGCTTTTCGCCCTGCTCGCGGTCGGCATGGGGCTGGTCATGGGCATCGCCGGGCAGGTCAACCTGGCCCAGGTCGCGTTTTTCGGGGTCGGCGCGTACGTGACCGCCATCCTCACCACGCACTCCGGGTACGGCTTCTGGGCCGCGGGCCTGCTTGGCCTGCTCGCCACCGTGGCGACCGGGCTGGTCGTGGGCACCCCGGCGCTGCGGATCCAGTCGCACTACCTGGGCATCGTCACCCTCGGCCTGGCCGTCGCGTTCGTGGACTTGATCACCAACGCGCCGGTCACCGGGGGCGACTCCGGCATCTCCGGGATCCCGGTGCCGCCGCTGTTCGGCGTCGACCTGACCAGCCAGTACCTGTACTACTACCTGGAGCTTGCGGTGCTGGCCCTGGGGCTGGCGTTCGGGCTGTTCGTGGTGCGCACGCCGCTGGGCCGGCGGATGCGGGCGATGCGGGACGACGCGCTGGCCGCCTCGGCCTCGGGGGCCGAGATCGGCGTGCTCCGGATGCTCGCCTTCGTCCTGGCCAGCGTGTACGCCGGCGCGGCGGGGGTGCTGTACGCCGGGCTCATCCACTACGTCGCGCCGGAGACGTTCAGCATCGCCAACATGTTCCTGCTGCTGGCCATGGTCATCATCGGCGGCCGGCGGTCACTGGCCGGCTGCGTGACCGGGGCCATCGGGCTGACCATCGCCCAGCAGGAACTGGTCAACCTGGCGGCCCGCGCCCAGCTCGGGTACGGCCTGCTGGTCGTGCTGGTGGTGGTGTTCGCGCCGACCGGCCTGGCGGGGATACCCGGCCGGGTCTCCGGCTGGTTCAGGCGGGGACGTTCCGGTCCCTCGATGTCCCTGGAGCCCTTCCAGCCTCTCCCGCCCGCCGCCGCGTCCGGCTGCGGGATCCTGCTGGAGGTGTCCGGCCTGGTCAAGCGGTTCCGCGGGGTCACCGCGGTGGGCGGCGTCTCGCTGAGCGTGCGGCACGGCGAGATCCTCGGCGTGGTCGGGCCGAACGGGTCGGGCAAGACCACTCTGTTCAACGTCATCAGCGGTCTTTACCGGCCGTCCTCCGGCCGGGTCGAGCTGGACGGCCGGGTGATCTCGGGGCTGCGGCCGTACCGGATCTCCCGGCTGGGCGTGGCCCGCACGTTCCAGCACCTGCGGCTGTTCCGCGACCTCACCGTGCGGGAGAACCTGCTGGTGACGCTGGACCGGACCCGTATCACATGGAGCTGGCGGTACGTCTGCTGGCCGCTCGGGGTGTGGCGGCACGAGCGTTCGCTGCGACGGCGGGCGTCTGAGCTGCTGGCTCGCTTCGGGCTGGCCCAGTTCGGCGGGGCCCGCCCCGGTGCGCT
The DNA here is from genome assembly GCA_050011155.1 of Streptosporangiaceae bacterium. Lineage (GTDB taxonomy): Bacteria > Actinomycetota > Actinomycetes > Streptosporangiales > Streptosporangiaceae > Palsa-504. Next base: position 2,085 of record JBEKJP010000032.1, on the reverse strand, counting down.
GCCCTACGGGATCCAGCGGCGGCTCGAACTGGCCCGGGCCATGGCGGCCGGGCCGCGGCTGCTGCTGCTGGACGAGCCGGCCGCCGGGCTGAACGGCGAGGAGCAGCGGCAACTGGCCGCGATCGTCCGGTCGATCCGGGACAGCGGGGTCACCGTGGTGCTCATCGAGCACAACATGGGGCTGGTGATGTCGCTGTGCTCGCGGGTGGTCGTGCTGGACAGCGGCACGGTGATCGCCGAGGGGGCGCCGGCCGCGGTCGCCCGTGATCCCGCGGTGCTGGCGGCGTACCTGGGGAACGCCACGTCGGCGCTGGGGATGGAGGCGCCATGAGCTCTGGTTCCGCGCTGGTGGTGGAGGACCTTGCGGTGCGGTACGGCGGGGTGTCGGCCGTCCGCTCGGTCAGCTTCACCGTGGCGCCGGGCCAGTCGGTGGGGCTGATCGGGGCCAACGGGGCCGGCAAGACGTCCACGCTGCGGGCGCTGATGGGGCTGGTGCCGCGGGCAGGCGGTACCGTGCGGTTCGGTTCACATGACCTTTCCCGGGTCCCGGCGCGGAACATGGTCCGGCTGGGCATCGGCTACGTACCCGAGGGCCGCCGCGTCTTCGCCGGGCTCAGCGTGGAGAAGAACCTGCTGCTCGGCGCGTACGCCCGCCGCTGGGACGCGGCGACGCGGCAGACCCTCGACGAGGTCTTCACGCTGTTCCCTGTGCTCGGCCAGATGCGCGGCCGGCTGGCCGGGGCGCTGTCCGGCGGCCAGCAGCAGATGCTGGCCATCGGCCGGGCGCTGATGGCCAAGCCGGCGCTCATGCTGCTGGACGAGCCGTCCATGGGCCTGTCGCCCAAGCTCGTCGAGGTCATCGCGGAAACCCTGCAGCGGCTGCGCGCGGACGGCATCGCCATGCTGCTGGTGGAGCAGAACGCCATGCTCGCCTTCGCCGCCACCGGCCACTGCCTGGTCCTGGAAAACGGCGAGATCGCCCTGGCCGGCCCCTCGGCCGAACTCCGCGCCAACCCCCGCATCCGCCGCCTCTACCTAGGCCTGTGACCCACGGCCAGGAGAGCCGGGGTTCAGGTCGCGGCGGCGAACTGTTCGAGGAGGCCGCGTTCGAGGGTGCCGGGCGGGTATCCGGCGGCGCAGACGCCTGCGGCGTAACGGAGGACGCCGAGGTGGCCTGTTTTCCCGGCGATGCGTCCGCGTCCGGCGCAGTTGTCAGTGCCGTCGTTGAGGTTGTACTGCCAGATCCCGGGAAGCGGGCCTTCGCGGGCGGTCAGGGACATGTGCACGGTCCCGGCGGAGAGGGTGGCGCAGGCGCTGACCGTGACAGTGACCTTCGCGCCGTCGACGCGGGTACTCACCGGTCCGCCAGGTGAGCAGGTTGTTCCGGTCGGGTAGGGGCGGCCGGGTGCTCGGCTCCGCAGGCCAGGCAGCCGTACCCGGGCGGCGGCTGCCCGGCGCAGGTGGCGCAGCGGGTGAGGAGCCGGGCGGCGGAGACGCCGAAGAGGGCGGCGAGCTGCTCGATTTCCCAGCGGGCGAAGCGGCGTTGCCGGTCGCCCCGGTGGCCTTCGGCAGCGCACACGGTGGACGGGGCGGCCCAGCCCATGAGGCGTCCGAGGTGGGCTTGGGTCCAGCCGTTGCGCTGGCGCAGGACGCGGATGTTCGCGGCGGCGATGGCGCACTGGGCGGCCGGGAGCTTGGCGGCGGGGCGAGGCGGCAGTGCTGTCACCATGACAGCTCCGCCCAGACGATGCGCCCCCCGGTACTGGTGGCCTGGGTTCCCCACTCGTCTAGGCTGGTGAGTGCCTGCACGATGTCGAGTCCGTGGGGCCGGTCACCTTGGTGGCGGGGCCGCCACGGGCCGCCCATGTCCTCGACTTCGATCCGGGCGGCGCCGGGGGACAGCTGGCAGCGGACGTGGAAGGTGCTGCCCCGGGACCGGGTGTGCAGGATTGCATTAGCGGCCAGCTCCCTGTTTACTGAACTACCTAGCGGGTTTCCGCAGCTCACAGGACATGCCGGCGGTTCCGGTGTGCGTGACTTTTACTTGCGGTCCGGTTACGTTCTGTTGCCATGTTCGAGGAGGCT
>JBEKJP010000031.1:0-60812 GCA_050011155.1 Streptosporangiaceae bacterium | reverse complement strand
CACGATCGGCCGGATCCTGGCCGAGCGGCGCGGCGCGGTCGCCGACACGATGGATTCCTGGGAGCGGGCCAAGCGGGCCTTCACGGCCGATTCGGACGAGGACGTGATCATCCACCTCAGCGGGGCCTTCTACGCCGGGCTGATCAAGGAGCAGGCGGTGGGCCGGTGGGCCGGGGAGCCGGTCACCGAGATCACGGTCAGCCACGACCAGGTGGCCGCCCTGTTCGACCAGCAGGTCGACCTGGCCATGGCGTGCGTGGAGCGGCGGCTGCAGGAGATGCGGGCGGCCAGCGGGGTCAGCGGGGGCGAGCTGGCGTTGCTGGTCGGCGGATATGCCGAGTCGCGCTACCTGCGGGACCGGCTGGCTGAGCGACTGGCCGGGCATGACGTGCGGCTGGTGGTGCCCGCCCAGCCCTCGGTCGCGGTGCTGGCCGGCGCCATCCACTATGCCTACGGCCCGCAGGAGATCGTGAGCTGGCGCGCGCCGTTCACCCTCGGCATCCAGGCCGCCCTGCCGTTCCGGCCCGGGATCGACCCGGCTAGCAGGAGGAAGGTCAACGTGGCCGGCGAGGCGCGCTGCGGCGGCCGGTTCGACGTCTTCTTCGCCAGCCGGGAGCCCGTCACGACCGGCGAGCCGGTGACCCGGATCTACCGGCCGCTGCGGGAAGGGCAGTCCGTGATGAAGCTCGACCTCCTGTCGACGGAACGGGCCGACGTGGAGTACGTCACCGATCCCGGGGTGGAGACGCTGGCCACGCTGACCGTCGACCTGTCGGCCTTGCTGCATCTCCCGATGGCCGATCGCCGCGTCGAGGTGGCCATGTACCTGGACCAGGCTCGCGTCCGGGTCGAGGCTCGCAACCCGGAAACGGGCGAGCCGCAGGCGATCGACATCGAGTGGGAGTAGAACTGGCCACGGCCGGAAGGTGGGGCGAATGAGCACGGCTGACGATGAGCCCTGGCGGTTGCGTCTTTGCGTGGAGGACGACGCCGGCCGGACGATGCCGCTCGAGCGCTGGCTGATCTCCATCCAGACCGAGCTCGATCGGCTGAAGGCAACGATCGAGCAGCTGAGCATCCAGTCACGGAATATCGTCCAGGAGCTTTCCGCGCTGGGATCGGGCCTGGCCGAGAGCCACCGCTCCGCTCAGGGCTTCCGCGGCGCCGCGGCCGACCTGCACCAGCGGATGGACGAGCTCGACCGGCGGCTGAACAACATCCTGGCCAAGGTCGAGGAGAACCTCGGCGGTGGCCAGACCGAGCAGGCGATGCGGCATCACGACTACGTGGACGAGTACGTCGCCCTGGTCGAGCAGAAGATCACCGGCCTGGCCCGGGAGATCGTGCCGGATAGCCATCCCGACGCGGCCAGAGAAAAGGCACGCTTCGTCGCGGAGGTATGCACCCGGTTGTTCAAGGAGCCCGAGGTACTCGAGCAGCAGCTCATCGATGACCTGTCGGCGCAGACGGCCGCCCCCGATGGGGCAGTCCAGCGGATGCGGGATATCTGCACCGGAGCGCGTGCCCTGCGCGCCAAGATCGCCCACGGCCGGCCGCAGCGCTGGGAGTTCGGCGGCGAAACCGGCGTCCCGATCGACGGGCAGTGGCGGGAACCGTGGGCGGGAGCGAATGACGACGGGATCGTCGAGTTCGTCGTCACGCCGGCCTATTTCGTCGATACGGGCACCGTGCTGCAGAAGCAGAAGGTGTTCACCTGCTCGGCCGGACCCGCGCCGGGCGCGGGTCCGGCCGGAGGCCAGGAAGCCGAGGATTAGACAGCCGGCTCGTCCGGGTAGTCGTCGCCGGGCTCGTCGCCGCCGCCTTCGCCGTCTTCCGCGGGCGGCGGAATGGCCGGGCCGATGCCGGGAAGGTCCGGCTGGGTGGGCCGGCCGGAACCATCGCGGCCAGGCCGTGGCCGGTCATCGCGCCCGAGGTCGAAGGGATTGAATTCCTCGGGCGGCGGCGGGTTCTCCCCCCGCGCCGGGGAAGGCGCCGACCAGCCGGGAACGGACGGCTCAGGGTCCTCGGCCGGGGCGGCGCGATCGGCGGCGTCGGGGGTCACGCTCGGAGCCGGCTGGTTCAGCCGGGACTCGTCATCGGCCGGCGGTTCGTGGCGATGACCGCTCGGCGGGCGGACCCCGGGCCGTTCGGGGTCGAGCTTGCGCGCGATGTTGAGGCGCTCGATCAGCGCCGGGTCCCCCGCCTCCTCCACCTGGCGTGCGCTTTCCCGCATCTGGCGCAGCTCCGTCTCGTAGAGACTGGCCAGGGCGTTCTGCCAGCGGTTGACGTCCTCCACCCAGATCCACACCCGGTTGGGCGGGTTCTCGCCGTACTGCCTCCTGGCCTGCCACAGGGCCACGTCCCAGTTCTGGATGGCGGTGGCGAGGTTGGCGGCCCGGGTCTGGTGGTAGCGGTAGAGGTTGTAATGCGCCTGGTCGTCGATCGGGCAATGGGAACGCACGAACTCCACCAGCCGCTCGGCGGTGCCGTCGTCTGGGGTGCTGTGCAGCACGTCGAGCAGCGCCCCCTTAACGGCTCCGCCGTCACGGTAGTCCAGTTTTTCCGACCCGTCGATGAGCATCTTCTCCAGGTCGCTGGTCCTGAGATCCACCTGACGGGCGACCAGGGTGAGGGCCGCGGCCCGGCCGTACTCGACGAACGCCTCCGGCAGGCTGCCGCAGTCGGCGATCTTTCCCTCCAGCTCGAGCGCGAGCTCGGCGGCATGGCGCCGGGCCAGGTCGACCAGGGTCTCAGGTGATTTAGCCGCCGCCGGGTTTCCCGCTGCGGGATCCTGAGCCGGCCCGGCGGCGTGATACCGGGTACCGTTCGGGCTGAGGTCGAGGATGTCACGCAAGCCGGCCGACAGCAGGTAACGGGTCCGGTACCACTGAAGGTCCTCGGTCTTGCCCGCGGTGGCCCGCACGAGCGACGTCAGCCGCTGGTACGACGGGAGGCCGCCCGGGTCGCGCTGCGGGATCCGGTACTCCTCGCGCTGTTCGAGCGCGGCCAGGTTCACCCGCGCGGCCAGGTTGTCCGGATTGTTGCAGGCACGCATGTAGCAGTCTCTGGCCCGATCGGCGTCGCCCGCGACTTGCCAGGCGCACCCGGCGGCGAAGTCGACATAGCTGCGCCAGTCGCGCGTGCCGCCCAGGGTCGCATCGGGGTAATGGGTCAGGGCGATCCAGGCGGCGGAGGGCATCGCGAGCTGCGGCAGGACTTCCTGGGACGACGGCGGGAAGCCCAGCTCATGGTGCCTTATGGTGCACATTTCCTGGACGACGCCGTCGACTGTGCGGATCTCGAGAATCACCGAGTCGGCCGGGAGCAGCATCCCGCAAATGAGCCGCGACCTCGTGCCCAGCCCCTTCATGAGCGCGCCAGTCGCCAGCGCGAGCGGCTTCCAATGCGCGGGCAGCGAGTCGACGACCGAGCCCAGCTCGAACTCGTCCTCATACGGCCCGGCCTGGTCCATCCGCAGCCGCCGGCCGTCGCGCAGGCGAGCGCTCTCGTCGGCCAGGCGATGCAGTTCCTGGCGGATCAGCGAGCGGAGGATGGCGGTCGGTCCGGGTCCGGCGTCCGCGTCGCCGCCCGCCTCGAACGGCTGGAAGTGCAGGCGACGGCGCCACTTCGCCCGCAGTCCGAAGACAAGCAGCAGAAGGAGGGGCAGGCCGAGGAAGAAGATCGGGCTGGCCAGCACGTGCCAGATCCGCGAGCCGAGCGAAGGGCTGCCCTCCCCGAGAATCTTCTTCTCGGCGGAGTCGAGCTGGATCAGGGGATCGTTCTCGACCAGCTGGCGCAGGACCTGCTTGGCTGACGCACCCATGCCGTCCTGTTCCAGGGCCACCGCGACTTTGCCTGCGACGGTCGCGGGCAGGACGTCACCGGGAATCGTCATGGTCGGCTCGGCCTCCAAGGCCTGCTCGACGTACTGGGAGGCGGAACCGGCGAAGCCCGCCTTGATCATGCCCCTGGCCTCGAGCAGGTTCGAGGCAGCCGACAAGCCGTCCTGGGCGCAGCGCGGTCCGTGCGGCACCGAACCGTAGATCGTCTGGGCGTGCTGGAAATTGCCCGCCTGGAGCGCGGTCCACCCCTCCGCACAGGAGGACGTGGGCCGGCCGGGCGCCTTGGCGGCTGGCGCCGGGCGCGACGTTGCCGTTGGTTTCGGGGTGGCCGTTGGCTTCGGGGTGGCCGTGGCCGTGGCCGCGCCGCTGCCGAGGACGAGCAGTCCGATGGCGGCGGCCGAAGCGGCGAGGACGCGCTTCACCGGAGCTCTCATCGGTAGGAGTCCTCCCCCGTAGTCCCGTCCGTATCCGGCGGCGGCCCTGAGCCGGGCCTGGCCGACTGCGAGACGAACTCACGCAGGAAGACCCGGGGCGCGGACGCGTCTTCAGCGGGCATGTTGCCCGGTACCCGCCGCTGGAAGAGGCTCTCTGACCAGGCGCGCCCGCGTCCGGACCGGGCCCGCCTGCGGCCCGGACGGCGGGAGGATCCGGCCGCGCCGTTCCCGTTGGCCCGCGGCGGGCCGGTTCCGGCGCCGGACTCCGCGGGCTCGCGCCACCACGCGAACTGCTCCCGGAAGCCCTGAAGCCAGGTGGAGCCGGGCCCCCGGCGGTTCTGGTTCGCGGGCCGCCGCAATGCGGCAGACGTGCGGGACTCAAGCGACCCGGGCTGCTCGGGGGCGAGGCCGGTCTGGCCCACGGCGATCTGCCCGCCGTTGGCGATGCGGTGCATCTGCTCCGCTTCCCAGGAGCGCAGCCACTCGCCCTCGACCCGCCTGCGCGCGGCGATGACGTTGTCTTTCACCTCGGGAAGAGGAGCGTTCAGCCCGGCCAGCCTGTCCCGGGAACTTCCGGCGATCGTCTGCGCCGCGCGGAACTGGGTGTGCTTCCACACCGCCCGCCGGTTCTCCGCGACCTCGAAGTGCGTCGTCTCCTCGTCCGCCAGCATCTTCTCGTAGCCGCTGGCCGGCGCCCAGTTCATCAGCACCTTCAGCAGCACCGGCATGAGGTCGATGGCGACGAAGAGCGCGAACAGCAGCCATCGCGCCTCCTCCAGGGTGGTGTTGCCCGCCGTCACCTCGTCGAGCGCCTTCAGCCTGATGAGCAGGCCGGTGTCCTCCTTGTTCCTGGACAGGAAGTTGGCGGTCTGGTTCGCCTGGAGGTTCTGGTCCGTCAGCAGCTGCGCCTGGGCCGTGGCGAGTTGTTTCTGGTCGTCCGCGATTGTCGCGGACGCATTCGAGCTAGCCGTGTCCTTGAGAGCAGTCTCGCGGGCGGAGATTGCCTGCTGGTCCTTGGCGACCTGTCCCAGGTAATAGTTGTACTCGGCCTCGCTGTGCGTGGCCAGCGGGCCATTTCCCGGTTTGCACTTGCCGCCGCCCTGCTGAGTGCCGTAAAGCTGGCACTGCCATTGGTCGTACCACTTGTTCTCGTTAGCCTGATCCGACTGGAGTTGCTTGTTCAGCGCCTGGAGCGCGGGGTCGCCGGCCAGGTTGGGGGCGGTGCCGCCGCTGCTGATCTCCGTTTTCAGGCTGCTAATGGTCGCCCTATCCTTCGCGATCTGCGCGGCGACCTGGTTGCCCGCGTTGGAGGCGATGAATTGCGTCGCCGCCTGGTTCTGCAGCTTGACGATCTCCTGCTCGATCTCCGGCCGGAAGATCTGGAGGACGAACGGCGTCGAGATCACGAAGCCGAGCAGCAGGGCCAGCAGGATACGAGGGATCGCCAGCCAGTTCCGCTTGCGCTGCAAGGTCACCACGAAAACGCGGTCCATGCAGATGACGGCCAGGCCCCAGGCCATCGCGAACGGCAGCGCGACCGCCAGTTTGAAGTTCAGCACCGTGGTCAGCGCGAACGTCAAGGACACGGCACCCATGATCCCGGGAAGGAGTATTAGAGTGCCGATCCCGACGTATTTGGCCCGGTCATTCGGGGTGCTGTCGAGAACCTGCCTGTTCGCACCGGACAGCCAGACGAGGAACCGGCCCATTACCGGGACTTCCCGTCGAGAATGCGCAGCTCAAGGCCGGTCCAAAGGCTGATAGCACCCATCAGCATCAGGAAGAACAGCAGCAACACGCATGATGAAACCATCACATCTCCCACCCCAGCGGCACAAGCAGCGCTCACCCTCGCCACTCCGCCTGCTTCCCTTATCATGATAGGGTAGCTGTACTTACCAAGTATAATGCAATATCGCTTTAGGGGATATTGCCGTTCCAGCATACGTACCGGGGGGGTGCGTCAAACCTGCCGTGCAGGATTGTGACCAACCCGCAGCTTGTCCCGTAACGACCAGATGACTGCGGACAGATGAACGTAAATGGTACAAATACGGCACATGCCGGTGAAAGATCACCGGGCTCGCGGATACATGCGGCGCAGGTCACGTGTCCGGTGTGCGGCCGCCAGGCCGCCCCGCACGCCAAGGCGTGCGCGTGCGGCTGGGCGCTGACCAGGCCGTGGCGGGTCGGGCCAGTGACCGAGCGGATGCGTCAGGACTTCGCGTCAGCGCTCGACGGCAGGCGGCGAGCGCGTGACGCGCGCGTGGTCGCCCGCATCACCGCCGACCCCGGGTCGTATCTGGACTGCATTCGCGGCGGCCCGCCGGACGCGGCCGAGTGGAGGACCGCGCGCCTGGCCGCGGCCCGGGACCTGGCCGGCGCGTCAGGCGAAGACGCGCTGCTGCCCGCGCTGCGCGCCCTGCTCGGGGATTTGCAGCCCGGCTGCCCGGTCACGGTCGCCGAGATCGGCGCCGAGGGGATCACCACGATCACGGTCGACCTCGACCAGTTCGGGTCGCCGCGGGTATCCGGCCCGGTCGAGACCACGACCTGGGAGAGCATGCTGCCCATGCTCTCGGCGCGGCCGGAGGAACGGCGCTTCCAGCTCGCGGGCGGGATGAGCCAGCCCGATCTCGAGCAGATCCTCCAGGACGCCGGGAACTGGCTGCCAGAGCTGCCCGCCGGGCCGCTTCGGGTCATCTGCCGGCTGGCGGGCTGGGAGATTCCCGAACGGGCGGCGCAGGAGGCGGCCGCTCGTCCGGGAGCGGGACCGCTGCGGGTGGCCGGGACGGCGGAGGCGACGCCGGTGCCGGAGCTGCTCGTGGACCTGGCCACCAGGACGCCGCTGAAGGACGCCTACCAGCTCATGGTGGCGGCGATCGCGCCCGGTTCGGGCGCGGTGAGCATCCAGCCGCGGGAGTTGTTCGCGCCCGGAACCCCGCCAGGGACCAAGGTCAGCCTGCCGCTGCGGCGGATGCCGGGCGGCGGCCAGGAACTGACCCTGGCCATCTTCGCCGGTGACGGGCCGGCCCCGCTGGCGCTCCGCCAGGTACGGGCGCCGGCCGCCTCCTTCTCGCTGCGGGCGGTCCTGCGCGGGCCGGGCCGGGTGGAGATCCTCGAGCCGGAGCATACCAGCGAATATCCCCGTGGCTGGGATTCGGTTCGCGACCAGGTCCCGGCCCGGGTGAGCGCCGGGCTCGGCCCGGTGGACCTGGTCTGCGCCATCGACCTGTCGGGGACCGACGAGGCGGTGGAGCCCCGCGTCAAGCTGGTCCGCCGGCTGGTCAGGGTACTGAGGGAACAGTACGGCGACTCGCCGCTGCTGCGGGTCGGCGTAGTGACCTGCACGGAGCACACCTTCGAGCGCGGCCAGGACGGGGACCGGGTCACCGAGCGCCTGGAACCCGGCCCGGTGAGCCGGGCGGCGGCGTGGCTGAAGGACCAGGCCGGCCAGCGCGGCACGAACAGGCACCAGGAGCTCGCTCCCGTCGAGGACCTGCTGCACGAGGCCTACGACCTGCTGCGCGGCAGCCGTGACAGCGGCCGGGCACCGCTGCTCGTCACGGTGGCGGGCCGGCCTCCGCACCCCTGGCCTCAGCCCAGGGACAAGCGGCTGCCCTGTCCCAACGGGTACACGTGGGGCGACGAGATGGGGAAGCTGACCCGCTGGGCCGGCGCCCGCTGTGTCATGGTGGCCGACGATCCCGCCGCGGGCCTCGATGGCGCCGCGGGCTGGCGGCAACTCGGCCCGGGCGGCCTCCGCGCGCTGGCCGAGACGAATTCCCAGCGGCTCGCCGAGTCCCTGGACCTGGTGGCCAGCCCGGCGCAGCGGCTCCCGCTTCCGATACCAGACGATTACCCAGGAGGCATCACGTGACCGTGCCAGCCGACCCGGCCCAGCCGGGCGATAAAAACGGCAAGGACGACAAGGACCTGAGGCGCATCGGCCTGTGGGGAGCGACCCAGAGCGGCAAATCCACGTTCCTGTCGGCGCTGTACATCGCGGTGAACCGCGCTTCGCGGCAGGACCTGATGATTTACGGCATGGACAACAACTCCACGGATTTCCTGGTCAACAACACCAGCATGCTGAACTACAGCCATATCTTTCCCGCCGCCACCGAGAAAGATCAGCAGCTGGCCTGGAATGTCAGGATGCGCATTCCCGACCGGCAGCGGCGGCGATTCAGGGGCAAGGGCGACGGGACCGTGCCCGTCGACTTGCGGGTGGACCTGCAGGACTCGCCCGGCCGGCTCTTCCGCTCGGTTCCCGGCCAGGAGTCCGGCGAGGAGGCCGACCAGGGGGCCCAGCCGGGCAGGCTCTCCCTGCCCGGCGAGGACAACCAGCCCGACCAGGCCGGCGACATGGCCAGCTACCTGGCCAACTGCCACGGCGTCCTGCTGCTCATCGACCCGCTCAGGGAACGGCGAACCGGCGACGCCCACGAATACTTCCACGGCACGCTGCTGAGGATGGCGCAGCGGGCGATGCCCGGTGTGCCACCGGGCGAGCGCCTCTCGCATCATGTGGCGGTGTGCGTGACCAAGTTCGACGACCCGGACGTGTATTGTTTCGCCCGCGATAATGGCTACCGCTTCTATCACAGCAAAGATGAGCACATGTTTCCGCGGGTAAGCGACGGCGACGCGGAACGCTTCCTGCATGAACTGTGCCACGGGTACTCCAAGAGCGACATCGAACTCGTATCGAGCGCGCTGGGCAAATATTTTTATCCCGAACGGGTCCGCTATTTCATCACCTCGGCGGTCGGCTTCTATATCAACGGTGAAGGGCAGTTCCAGGACGAGGACTACCAGAACGTGCTTGAGCAGCCGGGCGGGCCCGGCCAGGAGCCGACCTACAAGATCCGCGGCGCGGTTCACCCGATCAACGTCGTCGAGCCGCTGCTGTGGCTGGGCGAGTCCGTAGCGGCGGGACGGTAGGCCGTGGGCGGCCCGGTTCCGGTCCGGGCGGGCTGGGCGGCCTGGGGGAAGCGGCCCGGCACGTCCGAGGACTACTCGATCTTGTCGGCGGCCACCCAGCCGCTGAGCCGGGCGGAGTACGCGAGCATCGTGGCCCACTTCACGCCGGGCACCCCGCCCAGGGAACAGGGCCGGCCCGGCTCGCTGCCCTGGGTGACGTTCAGCCAGGTCGGCGTCGACAGCCGGCCGTACCTCGGCATCTCGGTCCAGGACCTGGTCAACCAGGTGGATGGCGTAGGCAGGCCGATCACGCAGACGTCGTACTTCTGCGCTCCGTACGCCGACCTGGCCCAGCCTCCGGTGTCATGCCTCGGCCTCTACCGGGCGGTGGCCGACCTGACCCTGCCGGACCAGGACGGGGAGCCGGCCGACCTGACCATCGCGCCGTTCGATCCGGCGGCCATGGCCGCCATGATCAGGAAACTGGGCGTGGACATGGTGGCCACCACCGCGTCGCTGCTTCTCGGCGCTCCGGTCACCGTCACCGGCGCGGACGGCTCCACCCTGCTCGAACGGCTGTGGTTCATCGACGTGGTGGCGGCGCTGCTCCCCTTCGCTTACCGAGCCGGCTACACCGCCGCCACCTGGTCGGACAACGGCGCCGGGCAGCGGATCCGGCTGGCTTTCTCCAGCCACCCCGCGACCGGGGCGGCGACCGTCGGATGGCGGTCTCCGCCGACGCCGATCAAGGCCGACGGCCCCGCCCGGCGCTACCGCCAGCTCCTGGCCAGCGTGCTCGACCGTCAGTCCGCCAGTGATCCGCTCACCGAGCTGATCAGGTCGCTAGCCACGCTGACCGACCCGGCCCGACGCTTCGACGATCCGCAGTACGCGCTCGACGCCCTGCGCGAGATCGACCTTCCGGCCGTGATACTCGACGCGGCGCGGCGCGGCGCGGCCACCCCGGACGAGATCCGCTCGGTCTTCGCCAGCGGGAGGATCGCCGAGCTGCCGGACGCCAGCCGCAAGCAGCTGCTCGAGAAGCTCATCGCCTTCGGTGACCAGCAGGACTGGACGACGGTCAGGCGATGGTTCGACCCGATCGCGGGACAGGACGCGGACGAGATGCTGGGCGCCGTGTCCCGGACCTGCCGCAAGCTGCTCTGGTCCCCGGTCGACGCCGCCCTGGTCCGGGAGTACCTGATCCTGGCGGACCATTACGACCGGGAAGACGAGCTGATGGCCACGCTCATGATTCCGCCCAAGGCGGCGGAGAACCTGAGCCACGGGATAGGCACGGCGGCCCGGCTGCTCGCCGACGCGGTGTTCGCGACGGCGAGCCGCCCGGCCGCCGCCAACCCGCGGACGCGGAAGGCGCTGGCGAAAAACCCGGCGGTGGCGTGCGAGCTGCTCAGCCAGCTCGCCGGTTCTGACGCGGGAACCGGGCCGGCCATCGCCTGGCTGGAACCGGCCCTCGGTGCGTTCCTGCGGCCGTTCATCAGCATCCTCGCGGACACCCCGAGCGCACCCGGCCAGCAGGCACTCGACCAGCTCGCGGCGCACGGCGTGAACTGGGTCAGGGCCCTCATGCGAACCGCCTCGAACGCGAACCGCCTCGACTACGCCGCGCCCGGGTTCGCCGGCTGGCTGGCGGCCAGGGCCGCGGAGAATGGCCTGCCCGACCAGGCGATGCGGCAGTACTGGCGCAATACGGCCGGGGCCCTCGCCCCAGGCACCGAGGTCAGCCGGGCCTGGCTCGACCTCTGCCTGCTCCTGACCGGCAACGACCCGGTGTTCATGCTGGCTGAAGCCGGGGACGGGACGCGGTTCCGTGAATGCCTGGCCGCCTCGTGGCAGCAGCTCGTCGCGGTCGCACCCGGTGTCGACGAGCTGCTCACCACCGCCCTGACCGGGTACCTCGAGCGGGAAGCGTGGGCGGCCAGCGCCGGGCAGGCAGCCGCGGTCGCCGACCTGGCCAGCCGCCTCACCCCGGACGGGCGCCGAGGCCAGCTCGAAGCGGCCGTCACGCGCAAGCTGGCCGCCGCGCCGGGCGCAGCGAACTGGGATTTCGCGGCCCGGTGGGCCGACCGGGTGGCGCCGGTCAGGCCGGGGACAATCGAGTCGCTGACGTACATGCCGGCCAGCGCGACGCACACGGAGATCGCCGAGACATGCGTCCGCGCCGCCCGGCGGGGAGTGGGCGCCCGGGAAGCCAGCCAGGCCCTCGCGGACTCAGGCGTCATCAGATCCGGCGCTCAAGCCGACTCGTTCCTCGAGGAACTGCGCGTCGCGACGATGGACGCGGCCGACGAACAGGTGGACACCGGGCAATGGCTCCTGGTCTTCATCGAGCTGTTCACGAGTGGCGCCTTCGGGCCGCGGGTCGCGGCGGAATTCCCGGCCCAGGTCATATCGTCCGGCTTCATGGAGATGCGGTACCGGCTCGCCATGCTGCGCTACACCGCCAGCGGCGGGCGCAAGGACGCGCCGCTCGTCCTGACCGCCGCCGCCATCGCGGAGCTCGAGCAGATCTGCGAGGTCGCGGCCGGCATCATCCGCGACGCCCGCGAGGGCGGCGGCAGCGGGGGGACGTCCCGCCCGGCCGCGCGCCATGACGCGGACGTCCAGCGGGCGCCGTCATGACCACCGCACCCTCCTACCTGGCACTTGACGTCGGCGCGGCGGTGACCAGGATCGCGACGCTCAGCACCAGGACCCGGACGATAACCGACCGGACGCCAGCGGGAACGATAGCGGACCGTGTTCGCGCGGCGCTGCGGATGGCGCCCGGCCGGCCCAGCGAGGTCTGCGTCACCGTGCCGGACGCCTGGTTCAGCGGGAGCGTCCGTGGCGCCCGGTCGTACGAGGAAATCCGCTCCGCGTGCGAAGACCAGCTGGGCCTGCGGGGGGTCATCTGGACCGGCCAGCTCGCGGCCGTGGCCGCGCGGTGCGGCCGGCAGCAGGGCCCCGGACGCTACCTGGTCTGCGACGTCGGATACGCCGGGGTCCGCACCGGGTCGTTCGCGGTCGGCGACGGAACCGTGCGGACCGAGGCGATCTTCGAGCGGGACGGCGGCGGATGGCGCGACTTCGACCGGGCCGTCCGGGCCGTCGCCGGAGCCGATCCGCTCCCAGAGAAGTGGTACGAACAAGCCGTGGAGCAGGCCGGCCAGGCCTTCGGGGCGTTCAGTAAGGCGATGGCCTCGCCTGATCGCGAGGATGACCAGGCCTACCGGCTAACCGGCCACCGGGATCACCCGCTCACGGTCAGGCAGATGATGGATTGCTTCGCGCCCGTCCGGGAGCGTCTCGAGGCCGGTCTCGCGGCGGCGAGCGGCGGCGGAGCACCCGGCACCGTGGTGCTGACCGGTGGGCTCGGCTGGTTTCCCCTGGCCAGCCTGACCGTCAGGAAGCTGACGGGAATAGCGCCGGCCGTGACCGGCCTGAACGAGTCGGTCCGCGGCGCCTTGCTGATGGCCAGCCGGGAGGTGATCGCGGAGCCGCCCGCGGGCCGGGCGACGGTGAGCTTGCCGATGAACCGGATCCAGGCTGGCCTGCTCGAGGAGGCGTGCCTGGAGCTGCCCTGGGATCGGCCGTTCGCCGAGCCGCCGGGGGGCACGCTGCCGCTTGACAGCGAGGAGCTGGTCCTGATGATCTCCGGGCAGTACCGGACCGTCCGCCTGCCCGGACTGGTGCCCGGGCCCTACCGGATCGGCGTGCGGGCGGGCTGGTCGGTCCCGGGTGTCCTGGTCGTCAGGCCGGCCGCGGACGGCGCCGTCCAGGTCGTCTCGCTCCCGCCGGCCGGCCCCGCCGGAGGCCATGGGCCATAGCCCCGGTCACCGTGACCAGGGCTCGGTGGGAGCGGCCCGCGACGGGGTTTCCGCCGAATCCGGTACCCGTTCGTCATGGGTGACCATGAGTCCGGAAATCATCGTCCGGCCGCCCGGCTTAATGGTGTTCTCCCCGGCCGGAAGCCTGGGGCTGCGCAGCTTGACGCGCATCGACCGGTTGAGGGGGTTACCGCGGACATAAAGCGTTCCCGGTATTCCCACGGCCTGGTCCATATGGCCGGAGAACCAGGGGCGCGCCGACAAGGTGAACTGACCGCCGACATCGCCGACCCCGCTGATGGTCAGCACACCATGAAGCCGCGCACGGTAAACGGCGATACCGCCGATGACGACCGCCACGACCGCCAGGATCAGGATGAGCAGCAGCAATCCGAGCAGGCCAAGCGACGAAGGTATCGTCACAGGGAATGGCGGGCTGATAGCGCCGGTGAGCCCGCCGGCGGTGAAAGACCGGTCTAGGTAGTAGTTCCTTATCGCGCTGGTGAACGGGGAGGAGACCTGGCCGCTGAGCCGGAGCGTGCCGACCGCGGCGCCGGTGACGCTGGTCTCGGGCGTCCAGCTCAGGTGGACGGGCAAGGTGACGGACTGGCCCGGCTTGAGCGCGACCCCGGCGGACGGGATCGTCGCGGTGACGCTGACCGGGAAACCCGTCGCCTGCACCGAGAGGTGGCTGACGTCCAGGGGAATCCGCCGGGTACCCGACGTCAGGCGGACCGACAGGCTCGCGTGGCCGGCGGGCAGGTCCAGTCGCACCGGTCCCCCGGTTCCCTGGGGGCCGACCCAGGCCACCCGCACGCCCCGGCCGCTGTCCGGCTGGGCCGCCACCGCCACCCTGGACGCCAGGATCTTCTGCTGCGTCCCGCTGAGCTGCGCACTCAGGTTGCTGAAGTTCGACGACAGCGTCAGCTGCCGTGAGCCGAAGCACGCCGTCAGCGCCTGGTTCAGGGCGTTGATGTCGCCGATGTTCCTGGTCAGCGGCAGGCCGAACCCGGCCACCGGCACGCCGAGCCCCTGCACCTGGCGGCGGAGCGTCGCCCAGCCGGGGGCCTGGTATCCGTGCCCGCCGTCGTAGGCCGGGTCGTCGGGAGCCCACAGCCCCCCGTCGGAGAGCAGCAGGACGTCGCCGAGCTGAATGCCGGGCGGCGCCTGGGCCAGGTCGCTCAGCGCCACCTGAAAGGCATAGCCGAGATCGGTTCCGATACTGGTCGCGTCGCTGGGGAGCGGGATATCGGGGGTGGGGCGGCCCGAGTAGATGGTGTGCGTGTCGTTCCGGTTCCCGAACACCACGACGGCCACCTGGTCCTGCGGGTCCTGCTTGGCCAGGGCGGTGAGGAACTTCGGCAGCTGGATGCGCACCTCGGGGTAGAGCCCGCCGTTGCGGCCCGACATGGACTGCGATATGTCGACGAGCACCACGAGCTCGGCCGGAACCTTGTCCGCGCCCAGCTGGGCCGCCACCGCCGCGGGGCCGGCCGAGAGGACGGCGGCGTCGGCCGCCGCCGGGCAGGCCATGGCCGAGCCAGCTAGCACGGCCGCCGCCGCGAGGGTCCCTGCCAGGCGTCGCGCGAACATAGCTCGGTGATCTCCTCGAAAAATCGGTCCCGCGGACCGGGTCCTGATGTGCCTCATGGTCAGCGCCCTCGCCGCGACAGCCGGGAGAGCTTCCCCGGGCGGGAGGCGGACGGCGCGGGACCGGTCTCCTGAAGCATCAGCTGACGGGCCCGGATCTCACCCTGGAGCCGGTCAGCCAGCTGCCTGCGGAATTCCTCGGCGAACTGCTCGCCGAGCGCCCCGTGCGCGATGAGCCGGCAGCACTCGAGCAGGTCCGCCCCGGCGTCAGGCCGATCCTGTCCGGGTACCCGGCGCGCCTGGCCGTCGAGGCGCAGGAGGGTCTGGAATTCGCTGAGCACCTCGTAGAGCGCCCCGGCGCCGAGCTCGCCGGCCCGGGCGCGGCCGAGAACGCCGATCATGTCCGCGGCCGCCAGCCCTGCGCGGCACGCGTCGAGGCAGGCCCGCGCCAGCGGGCTGCTGGTCACGGCGTCCTCGGTCAGGGACCGCCGCAGGGCGGCGCCCGGATCCCGCCGCGCTTCCGCCACCACGGTGAAGAGCTGGTTACCGGCGGCGTAGCGTTTCAGTGCGGGGTCCCGGCCCAGCGTCTCCCAGAACTCCCTGGTCAGACCGGGGTGGTAGGGGTAGGCGGCGGGTTCCAGGCTCGCGATGTAGGCCACCAGGGGCGCTGCCAGCCGCGGGTCGCGGATCCATGCGTTCAGCAGCCAGGCCCCGCCGGGCGACAGGTCGTCGGCGGGCGTCCCGGGAACGGCACGGCGCAGGAAGCCCTCTTCGACCTCGGCCAGCCGCGGCTCGAGAAGATCGAGCTCGAGAGCGGAACCGAGGCCGTCGAAATACCCCCCGAGCGACTCCCGCGGCAGATCGCCCGGGAAATCCCCCGGCTCGCCGCCGAGCAGGATCCGGGCGACGTCGATGCTGGCCACGGCCGCGGGCTTGACCATGAGCGGCCATAGGTCGCGGGCGAGCTCCGCGCCCAGGGCGGCGCCGACGCTCTTCGGCCTGGGCGGCCTGGGCATCCGCCCGGTCAGCTGGAGGAACTGCCAGTGGGCGGCGTCGATGAGGACGCGCAGGCACCTGGACTGGCTCGCCAGCCGGATCAACACGATGGCCCAGCGGACATCGCTCAGGACCAGCGACTGGACGCTCGGCACGGCCTCCGGCGGAGGCGTCTCGAACACGACGAGATCGAGCGCCGCGACCCAGCCGGGGCGCTCCCACTTCGTCGCGGTGAACGCGGAATCGCACAGCCACCGGGCCCAGGCCCAGGCCTTCCCCCGGTCGGCCGGCCGTTCCGTCGCCAGATCGCGGACCAGCAGGTCACGGATGAGGCAGGCCTGCCAGCCGGTCGCGTCGTCGAAGCGCAACTGGTCACAGGTGTACGGGAACTGGTCGGGGGGCGGGGCGTCGCGGCGTACCAGCAGCTCGACCAGCATGGCGGCGCGCTGCTGGCGCACTTCCTGGCCAGGGACGAGCAGGTCGGCCAGGAGACGGTCCTCGACCGGCCCGGCCGTCCGCAAGCACCACAGCGCCGCTTCGAGGTTGCCGTGGTCGAGCTCGGTGTTGATCGCCCGGATCACGTCGTTACCGAGAAGACGCCAGCATGAGACGACCGCTTCGGCCGCTTTGGCATCATGGCCAGGCAGGTAGGACGCCAGCAGGTTGTCACGGGTCCTGGCGTCGAGGGCGGCCCAGCATCGCTCCGCGGCGCCCTGGTTGGCCAGGAACTTGAGCAGCAGGGTCAGGGGGACAGGCCCCTGGGCCGCTTCCTGCCTGATCGCCTGGTAGAAGTCCAGGTCGAGCAGGATGGCCAGGGCCATGCCGGGCGCCTCGAAGGAATAGGTGCCCTTGGCGTCCCACATGTGCTTGATCAAGGTGGCGAGGCCGGGCATTCGCTCCTTTTTCCTGAGCAATTCCAGGTAGCGGCGCCCCGGCTCAGCCAGGGGCTCGGCCGGGTCCTGCAACGTGACCAGCTGCTGGCCGTCGTTGACGAAGTCGGCGAAGGCCAGGCGGATCCCGTGCTTGGAGGTGTTGTCCACGACCGAGCTCACGGAAAGATCGGCGCGGAACCCGTACGGCAGCAGCGCGGCCACCGCGTCCAGCACGGCCAGGCGCTGCCCGCGGTCCAGGTGCCCGGCCCCGGCGACCACGACCGGTCCCTCGAGCAGGGCGGCGGCGAGCGCGGCGAGCTGCTCGAAGCCGTAGGCCTCGACGACCTCGACCAGCTCGCCGAGCGGCTGCTCCCCGATCTCGAGCGGCAGGGCGGCCGAGATCCCGGCCGGGTCGCCGGCCGGGATCTCGGCGCGCAACGCCGCCGCGGAGATCGTCTGATACGACGCGTTGGCCTCCGCCAGCTCGGAGAACCGCATCACCAGCAGCTTCTGCGGCCAGACGGGGCGTCCGGCGTGATCACGCTCGCGCCAGGGCTCTCGCACCGACACCGTCATGAGGGTCTCGTCGGTCCGGGTGACGACCGGCCCGAAGGTGATCCACGGCGGGGCGTCGGGCGCTTCCGGCGGGGTGGTGGAACTCGGCGCCCCGGGGACGTACCGGCCGATGAACGGGCCGAAATCGGCGTCGCGCCTCGAGGTGGCCAGCACGCCGTAGCCAATGCCGGCTTGCGGGTCCTTGCTGATCCAGGCCCAGTCGGCGGTGACCGGGGTGGCCGTCATCGGTCACCCCCGCCCGGTGATCTGCATGTGCAGGTCGATCAGCGGTTCCAGCACGTTGACGGGCTCGATCGGGCCGCGGATCCGCTGCTCTCCGCCCTGCTCGATGAGGTTGGAGAAGTCACCAGGATCAAACTGGAAACCGGGCCGCGCGGCCTGGGGATCCCAGCCCGGCGGCTTCTTATACCCGATCGAGGAGACCGCGTAGTAGCGGATCCGGTCCGGGTGGAAGTACTTGCGCAGCTGATTGCGGACGAACAGGGCCCCGCCATGGCTGTCGGACCGCTTGTCCGCCCAGAACCGTCCCGTGCAGATCACGTCGAACAATTCCGCCGCCTGGGCGTCGAGCACCCGCGGCAGGCCGTCCGGGCCGTAGTTGACCAGTCCCGCCTCCCTGGCCTGCCGGAACACGTCCTTGTGGTCGAACTTGGTGATGCACACGGCGACGTAGTGGGGCAGGTACGGGCCGATCAGACGGCCCTCGGCCACGACCTTGCGGGACAGCATGGTCAGCGTGCGGTTCACGTACTCCGCCGCGATCTTCCGGTCCCGCTCGGTCACCGGGTCGAACAGGAAGATCAGCCCCCCGGCCCAGGCGAGATGGTTCAGCGCGGTGTCGACGGTGCGGGGGGACACGTTCTTGCCCGCCGGGTTATAGCCGAACGCCTCGCCGCTCACGTCGATCAGGTCGAGGTCGAATTCGCTCCTGGCCGGCGCCCGGCGCCGGAACACGCCGCGCCGCACGTAACGCGATCCGGTCAGGTCGCCGACGAAACGCCAGGCCAGGCCGGTGACGTCACCGAGCCCGGTGGCCTCGGGGAAGACCTGCTCGGTGATCAGCTGATGAGACCACTTGATCAGCAGTTCGGTCGACGCGTCGTTGTTGGGGAAGATCGTCCAGCTGCCGACGGAGCCGTCGGTGTTGCTGAGCGCCTGCGGCAGCGCGGCCAGGTAGGTGGTCTTGCCGCTGGCCGGCGATCCCCACAGGCCGATCTTGACCGGGCCCGGGCCGGATGCCGGGCGGCCGCTGTACGGCACGACACCGGACGGGACGGGCGGGAGCCAGTCGCGCTCGGCGCCGGCCCGGGTTCCCGCCGTGTCGTCCCTGGCGGAGGCCTCCTGGCGCAGGCTGAAGTCGGCCACGCCGCCCCGGCCGCGGTAGCTGTTTTCGCCCAGCCGGGGCGCCGCGGCCGCGGGCTGCTCGGCCGCGGGCTGCTCGGCCGCGGCCGCGAACGGGTCGGCCGACAGGTAGTCGTCCCAGTTGATCGTCCGGCCAGTCCCCCACCCGTCAGGCTCGGCGCTGTCCGCTTCGTCCAGCTCATCGGGCGTCGCAGGCGGCCGGCCGCTCATCCGGCCGGTCTCGGTGTCCCGGGGAGGACGCCGCGGCCTACGGAATTCCTCGCTCATGCGCTGCCCGCTCTCCCATGGTGCGATGACGATCTTCCGCCGCGTACCGCCAGCGGCACCCGCGCGTCGTTGTCGCCGCCTTCGAGCCCGATCGCGGCCAGCAACTCCCGCGCCGTCGAGGTCTCGACGGGGGAAAAGAATCCCTCGGCGCAGAACTCCTGCCACGCGTGCTCGACGTCGCCCTGGGCGAGCGGCGGGCTGTCTCCCTCGCACCGCGCCGCGACGCACGTGACGGCGTGACCTCCACGCAGTCGCCCGAGCGTTTCCCGCCAGGCGTGCCGGTACGGACACACCGCCGCCTTGGCGTTGGCGTGGTCGTCGATGCTGCCTGGGTGCGGCGGCCGGGCGCCCAGCACCACGATCAGGTGCGCGGCCCCGGGCCTCCAGACCAGGTCCTCGTGCTCGATCCAGGACAGCGCGTCCTCAAGCGGCGCCGCGTAGTCGTCACCGACCACGACGGCCTGCCATAGGTCCCGCCGGGCCAGCAGGGAACGCGCGGCGGCGGGCGGTCCGAGCCCGCAGCCGACGACGAGGCGGTCCCGCGCGGTGGCCGCGCCGGGGAAGTAGGAGTGGAAGTGGTCGCGATATCCGGCCACCGCGATCCTGGCGTCCGTGCCTCCCAGGCGGCTCGTCACCTCGGCCGCCAGGGCGACCCGCCCGGCCACCGCGCCGGCTTCGCCGCCCAGTTCCACCAGCAGGACCAGGTCCGCCGCCAGTGCGGCCGGCACGCTGCCGGGCAGCTGGGCGAGCAGCTCGGGCCAGCCGGGGGCCGCGCCGCCGTCCGACAGGATTTCCGGCCGGGCGTGGAAGCTCACCTGGCCGGGGGCGTGCAGCCGCACCTGGAGCCGGGTCGTTCCCGGCGCCGAACCCGGCATGGCGGCGACACCGACCGCGGGCCAGCCGGCCGGGTCCGGGCCGCGTCGCATCACGACCGGCAGGGCGAGCTGGTCGGCGGCGGCCGGAGGCGCCGTGACGTAAGCGCTCTCGGTCGGCCGTTCGTGCCGGCGGATCACGGTCCCCGGCGGGAACAGCGGCCACCGGTCCGGCTGCACCCGCCCGGTGTGCTGGTCGACCTTCGCCAGCATCAGGTCGTACCCGTAGCGCAGCGGGGCCAGGCGCCCGGCCGCGTCGACCACGTCAGCCAGCTGGCCGACCCTGGGGCCGGCCAGCTCGGTGACCGGGAGCATGACCGCGCGGGCGGCGGCCGCGGCCGCCTCGAGCAGCGGCCACCCCGTGGTCCGGCGGACGAGCACGGTGTCCAGGCGCGCCCGGATCCATCCCGGCGCTCCGTCGGGGCCGCCCGCGGGCCGGGCGCCGCGGATCGCGGCCATCGTGTCCTCGAGCCGGCGCCGTACCACCTGCCTGACCGCCCGTTCGGCGGCGCTGGCGAGCGCCACGGGGTCGGCCGGGCCGCCGGCCTCGCCGCCGACGCCGCCGGCCAGCTGGAGCACGCGCAGGTCGTCGTCGGCCGGGAGGGACACCAGGCCGGGCCAGGGATGGTCCGCTCCGGCCCCGGAGCGGACCGGGACGCACAGCTCGTTCGTCACCAGGGTCTGCATGGATACAGCACCAGGAGCGATCTCGACGAACTCGATGGCGTCGATCTCGCCTGCCACCAGCCGGCTTAACGTGAAACCCAGTCCGGCGGGGCCCGGTCCGCTGGCGTACCCGGCCCCGGCATCGAACTCCACCTCGGCTTGCTCGAGCTCGTGCGCCAGCGGAGGTCCGCCGCGGGCCAGGCGGCTGAGCCTGGCGAGCAGTACGTAGTCGCGGTCTCCGGTCCAGCTCGCGGCACTGATGGCCGCGAGCAGGTCATAGCGCAGGCAGGCGGCACCGATCCGGTCACCGCCGGGCGACGTCTCGCCGAAGTCCAGGCCAGGCCGCAGTTCGGTACCGCACTGGCCGCAGGACACCAGGCCGTCGTCCGGCCAGCGGCACACCGGGCACCGCGGCTCCGGGGCCGCCGGCCCCCGGGCCGCGCTCATCCGCAGTCCTCACCAGACAGCACCTGGGATGCCGTCACATCTCCCCCCCACGCCCGGCCGCTCCCACGGCCGCTCAGCTGATGCCGATCCTTCCGTAAGCAGCTACCGGCGGATAGCCCGCACGCTGTATGAGGCGACCGCCGATATCGAACAATATTACCTTTGGGGAAATTTGCCTAGCCATCATCCGGGAAAGAAGTCCAGCGACACTCAAACAATTGATAAACAAATCATAACAGCCCGGACTCGTTCCAGTAAGTGAAAATAGTGCCCCGTGTGATTCGTGGGGTGTATACATTTACGCCTGCCGTCGGCGGCCTTCTCAGCCCGGCTCACGCCATCGACAGGCAGGACACCACGCCGTCGAGGCCGGCCAGGTAAAGCAGGTCCCCGGCGGCCACCGGGGCCGCGGTCACCGAGCTGCCGACCGGCAGGCGCAGCCCCTGACGCCCGGTATCTCCGTCGAGTTCGACCAGCATGCCCTCGGTGGCCGCGTACACCTGGCCGCCGGCCGCGGCGAGCCCGCTCACCCCGTCGCCGACCTTCGGCGGACGCGGCCAGAGCCGCTCCGGCTGGGCGGCCCGATGGCCGGCGATGCCGAAGGCCCTGACCACGCCGTCGCTGCCGCCGATGTACAGCCGGCCGTCGTCGTACAACGGCGCGGCGTGCACCGGGGCGCCCACCTCCACCACCGCGGGCCGACTGCCGTCATCGGCGCTCACCGACCAGAGCAGGCCGTCGGTGCCGGCCAAGTAGAGCCAGCCGTCCCTGGCCACCGGCGCGGAATGCACGAGCCCGCCGACGTCAAGCCGCCAGCGCTCCCGCCGTTCGTTGACGTCGATCGCGTGGATGACGCCGGTGGCGGTCGCGGCGAACAGGACGCCCTCCGCCGCGGTCAGCGCGCCGAGGGCAGGCTCGCCGAGCTCGGTGAGCAGCTGATGGCTCGACGTCCGCGCGTCGATCAGGTAGACGCATCCGTCCGCGCTCAGCGCGTAGACGTGCTCCCCCACCGCCACCGGCGGGCCGACGATGCCGGTAGCCGCCTGGAAGAGCTGCCGGTGCTCTTTCGATGCCACGTCCAGGACGTGCATGCCGCCTTCGGCGTCCCCGACGTACACCGTGCTGCCCGCGCGGCGGCCGCGCGGGGCGAGCGCGGCGGCCGACACGACCGGGACGCCGAGGCTCGCGACCCACAGCAGCTCGCCGGTGTCGGCGGCGAAGAACGCGACGGTGCCGTCCAGGCTCGCGGCCGCCGCCAGGTTGGCCGCCACCGCGACCGGAGCGCGCAGCCAGTCGCGGAACTGCTGCCTCCACCGCACGAAGCGGGTGCCCGGGTCGACCGGCAGCCGCACCACGGTCTCCGGCTGGACGGCCGTCATCCCCTCGCGGCGCGTCCGCCGCGGAGCGTCGGCCACCACGTCCGTGGCCGACCTCCTGGTGGGCTCCGGCCGGGGACCAAGGTCCCGCCAGGCTTCGTGCATCGCCGACTTGGCGTTTCCGCGCGCGTGGACCACGTTGCTCAGGTCGCGGCGCCAGGCGCCGATCAGGTCGGCGACGCTGGCCGGCATGACGTCACGGAACCCGCCGGGCCCCGGCCTGCCACCGCGAGCGTTTCCGGCCTGGTTCTCGAACAGCTCCTTGAGCTCGGACAACGCTGGGCGGGCGTGCTCCGCGGTGGTCAGGCACTGCGACACCGCATCGTAGAAGGCGAACGGCAGGTCCGCCAGGTCGACCTCAGCCCGGTACGCCTGATCCCGGCTCGCATAGGGCGGATGGCCGGTGGCGGCGAACAGCAGCGTGCCGCCGAGCGTGAAGATGTCCGCCTGCGGGCCGGCGTACTGAAGACCCTGGAGCTGCTCGGCGGGCGCATACTCATAGCTGCCCATGTACAGCCGGGACGACGATCCGTGGTCGAGCTCGGCCAGGTGCACGAGGCTGAAATCGATGACGCGGGGCCCCTCCGGGACGATCAGGACGTTCCCCGGCTTGAAGTCGCGGTGTGCCAGGCCCACCTGGTGAATGGCCGTCAGGGCTTCGACGATCCCGAGGCCGAGCTGCCAGACGGCCGACTCGGGCAGCGGACCGCACTCCCGCACCACCTGCTGCAGCGACGGTCCGCGGATCAGCTCGGTAGCCAGCCACGGCGTGTCTTCGTCAGCACCGTGAGCCACCAGCCGGGGAACGTATTCGCTGCTGACCCGCCCGATGGCGCGGATCTCCCGCTTGAAGCGATCCCGGAAGGTCTGCTTCTCGGCCAGCTGCTGGTGCACGACCTTGACCGCGACCAGCTCGTTGGCCCATTTCTGCCGGTCCGCGACGTATACCGTACCGAAGCCGCCCGTGCCCAGATGTCCGATAATGCGAAACCTGCCGACTTCCGCCGGATCGCTTTTGCGCCGGGGCCTGATCATCGGCGGTTGTTTTCTCGACAAGTTCGGCATGCAAGTACCGCTGCTTCCGGCCAGGATCGGGGTTTCGGCGGCCGCGCTGAGAAGTATTCAAATCACCAGCGACCCGGCCTCATAGTAACGCCGCGGCGGTTGCCCGGGCTGAAATGCCACCCCGTTCGGCATAAATGCCCTATGAGACCGGCGGCGGGGTGCCTTCGGCGGTGGCGGCCAGCGCGGGATCCCACCCGCAGATGAGGCAGGCGTGGCGGAACGCCGCGCGGGTGAAGTCCAGCGCGGCGGCGTGCGGGTCGGCCGCGGCCCGGACGTCGTCCCAGTCCATGACGTACTCCCCCAGCGCGGCGTCCCACCGGCCGCCCGGCAGCGGCAGCTGGTCGAAGCCGGCCGGGGCCGGGTGGGCGTAGGCGTAGAACGCCGCCTTCTGGTAGCGGGCGTCGCCCGGCCACCAGCCGATCGCGACCTCCTGCGCGTCCATCGCGTTGCGCATGATGAAGTCGCCGGACGGCGGGTCGGCCGGCAGCCCGGAGAACAGGCTCACGGCCAGGTCGAAGGATCCCCACCAGGCGTTCACCGGGGTCGCGCGACCCCGGTACGGCGCCCGGTAGGCGGCCAGGACCAGCGCGGCCCCGGTGGCGGCGGTGAAGTAGTCCTCGACCTGGCTGGTGTCATAACGGGCGTGCTCTTCGTCTTTGTCGAGCGGCACGTGCCACGGGACCTCCTGCGGCCGCGGGTCGATCTCGACCGGGCCGCCCAGGTCGCGCACCGCGGCCAGGACGTCCCGGGTGACCGCGCCGACCGGCCGGTGCGGGGTGAGCGGCACCCGGATCGCGCGGCCGTCGCTGTGCTCGACCGCCGCCTCGTGCCGCCGCAGGTCAAGAACGACGACCATGGATCCCGAACGGTCCGGCGCGGGCAGCGGTAGTGTCTCCCAGCCGCGGGCGGTGAGGCGGAGCGCGGCGTGCTGTAGCTGCGGCTCCGGCGGTGCGAGCCGCACCGCGAGCTTGCCCAGGACCTGGGTGTGCGCGTGCAGCGTGTCGCACGTCTCGTGCCATTGCTCGTAGTTCACTCCAGGGTTCACTCCAGGCATGCGGCCAGGCTACGGGAGGCCCGGGTGAGGAAGGCGAGCAGGTGCTCGTTGAACTCCTCCGGCTGCTCCAGGTTGGGCAGGTGGCCGCTGCCTGCCAGCAGGACGACCTCGGGATCTGGCAGGCAGCCGGCCAGTTCGCGGGTGATCTCGGCGGTGGAGTACGAGTCGCGGTCGCCGGTGAGGACCAGGGCCGGGGGACCCAGGGTGGTGAGGGTGGGCTGGTAGTCGGGACGTTCGGCCCGTCCGCGGACGGCGGCGGCGGCACCGGCTGGGTCGGTGGCGAGCATCATGGCCATGATGCTTTCCTTGAGTTCCGGGGCGGCTCGCGGGCCGAACAGGCGGGCGGCCATCTCCTGCGCCACCGGGCGCATCCCCTGCTCGTCCAGGGTCCGCGCGCTGGCCAGGCGGGCGGCATGCTCTGTCTCGGTGATCCGGGCGGCGGTGGTGGCGACGAAGCCGCAGGCCCACCAGCGGTCCGGCTGAGCTTGGGCGAGCTCCATCGCGATCAGG
Organism: Streptosporangiaceae bacterium; assembly: GCA_050011155.1. Taxonomy (GTDB): domain Bacteria; phylum Actinomycetota; class Actinomycetes; order Streptosporangiales; family Streptosporangiaceae; genus Palsa-504. Next base: position 36,127 of record JBEKJP010000031.1, on the reverse strand, counting down.
CCGCCCATGCTCAAGCCGATCACGGCCGCGGCGCCGATTTCCTTCTGATCCAGCAGGCGGCTCACGTCGGCGGCGAGCTGGGCCATCGGCACCGTGCCCGGGGTGACCGGGCTGTCGCCGTAGCCGCGCAGGTCGGGCACGATGACGCGGAACCGGTCGCGCAGCGCGGTTAGCTGCGGCGCCCACATGCTCCGGTTGAAGGGGTGTCCGTGGATGAGCACGACGGCGGGGCCTGCCCCGGCGTCGTCGTGGGCGAGGTCGACGGGAGGCATGTGGTCGATGGTAACGGGAGCGTCGTTCGGCTAGTCCGGGAAGTGGCCTAGGTGAGGAAATCGCGCAGCGCGGCGATTACCGGGGCGGGGGCTTCCTCGGGGATGAAGTGGCCGGTGGGGAGGGCGTCGCCGCGGACGTCGGTGGCGTACTGCTGCCACACGCGGAGCGGTTCGTAGCCGCGGCCGACGAACCCCTGGGTGCCCCACAGCACCAGGACCGGGCACTCGACCCGCTGGCCGGCGTCGAAGGTCTCGTCGTCGTGGACCAGGTCGAGGCCGGCGGCCGCGCGGTAGTCGGCGCACGAGCCCGCGATCGTGGCCGGGTCGCTGAAGCAGCGGATGTAGTCCGCGAGCACGTCCGGGTCGATGCTCGCGCCCTGGCCGAGCAGCGGGCCGACGATGGAGTTGATCCAGAAGCCCGGGTCCGCGCCGATCATGTGCTCGGGGACGCCGCCGCCAAGCGGCAGGAAGAACCAGTGGTAGTAGGCCGTGGCCATCGCCCGGGTGACGTGGCCGAAGACGTGCCGGGTCGGCACGATGTCCAGGATGGCCAGCCGGGTGACGGCTTCGGGGTGGTCCAGCGTGAGCCGGTGCGAGACGCGGGCCCCGCGGTCGTGGCCGACCAGCTGGAACCGGCCGAAGCCGAGCTCGCGCATGAGGCCGAGCTGGTCGCGGGCCATGGACCGCTTGGAGTACACCTCCCCGGCGGCGTCCGGGGCGGGCTTGCCCGAGTCGCCGTAGCCGCGCAGGTCGGCCAGGACGACCGTATGGTCCTGAGCGATGGCGGGGGCGACGTGCCGCCACATGAGGTGGTTCTCCGGGTAGCCGTGCAGCATCAGCACGGGCGGCCCCGAGCCCGCGATGGCGCAGTTGACGGTGACGCCTTCGACGTCTACGCGCCGGGACTCGAAGCCGGGCAGCAGCGGGGAAACAGCAGAGGTGGTCATGGCTTACCAGATGCCCTCGATCAGTTCGTCGCGGTCCGCGCGGTTCTGGCGGCTGGCCCGGCGGGCCAGCCCGCAGGACGGCGTGACTTGGCGGGCACAACTACGACGTTACTCCCGGCCATGGCCGTCCGGCCAGGACGGCTAGGTGAAGCGCGACCAGGGTGTCCTCCAGGCCAGGGAGGTCGTCGGTACGGTCCGCGTAAACCAGCGAACGAACGAGTTCGACCACTGCCCCGGCCAAGGCGAGATAGGCCTCGTCGGGCACGGCGGGCCAGTCGGGATGACGTTTGCGGGCCCGTTCGTGCCAGGTCCGGTTCAAGCCGGCGAAGATGCGCGACCCGGCGTCGAGCCGCTGGGCGGAGGCCGCCCCGGCGGCCGGCATGTGGAGGTGGAAGACGCGGGCGAACGCGGGCTCGTCGGTGAGGAAGGCGAGGTAGCCGCGCAGCGCGGCGCGGAGCAGGTCCTCGGCGGCGGCTCCGGCGGGCAGCGCCCGGGCCTGCGACACGGTCCGGGCCAGCATGAGCTCGCGGCCCTCGCCGGTCGCGGCCAGGAAGCACTCCTCCTTGTTGGCGAAGTGCTCGTAGAAGGCGCCCCGGGAGACCCGCGCCCGGCGGACGATGTCGGCCACGGTGACCGGGTAGTAGCCGGATTCGGACACCACGGCGATGACCGAACGCAGCAGCCGCTGCCGCTGCGACGCGCGGACGTCCCGGGCGGGCAGCCGGCTGCGGCCACGGGGCAGCCCGGGCTGGCCCTCATGCGTCCGGGCCAGCGTTCCCGCTTGCCTGGGTTCCGCCACGGGCTTACAGTATCGAGAAGTTCGGCTTCACCTACTGCGAGCCGTTCGCCGATTACCGGCCCGACCCGCTCAGCGTGTTCCTGACGCGAACGCTCCCGAGCCGACCTGGTTAGATCGTCGGGTGGTACCTGACAACGTTCATGATTTCTTCCTGGGCAGCGCCGGCGTGGCCGGGGCGCTGATCGGGCTGCTGTTCGTGGCCATCTCGGTCGCCGCCGGGCGACTGTCAGGAGACCGAGCCCCGGTGCACCGCATCCGGGCCGCGGCGGCGCTGACCGCGTTCACCAACACGCTGACGGTATCGCTGTTCGCCCTGGTCCCCGGGCACAAGATCGGGCCGACGGCGGTGGCGGCGGGCGCCGGCGGCATCGCGTTCGTGGCGGCGTCGCTGCTGTCGCTGGTCCGGCTGCGCCAGGTGCGCTGGAGCACCGCCCGCGACGCGCTGTTCCTGGTCGGGCTGACCGCGACGTTCGTGATCCAGACACTGCAGGGGGTGGACCTGCTCGACCGGCCGGGTGACGCCGGCGCGGTGAACACGATCGCGATCTTGGTGGTCGTCTGCTTCCTGATCGGGATCAGCCGGGCCTGGGAGCTGATCGGCGGCCCGTCGTTCGGCATCACGCACGAGGTCGTGGCCCTGGTCCGGGGCCGCGGGCCGGAGCAGCCCCAAGCCGGAGAGACAGCGCCGGGACCGGTTGAAGCAGAGAAGGGCGAGGCATCATGAGGCTGGAGAAGACCGTTGTCACCGACAAGCCGCTCGCGCGGGTCTTCGACTACCTGAGCGACTTCACCTCGACGACCGACTGGGACCCCGGCACGGTGACGACCGTGCGGCAGGCGGGCGACGGCGGGGTCGGCACCAGCTACCTCAACACCTCGGAGTTCCTGGGCCGCCGGACAGAGCTGCGCTACGTGGTGGAGGAACTCGTGCCCCGCGAGCGGATCCGGCTCCGAGGGGAGAACAAGACGGTCATCTCCGTGGACACCATGACCTTCCGGGCGACCGGTGCGGGGACCGAGGTGACCTACACCGCCGAGTTCACCTTCAAGGGCGCGGCCAGGTACATCGCGCCGCTGTTCCGGCCCGCCCTGGCCCGGCTCGGCGATCAGGCCGAGGCCGGCCTGCGCCGGGCCCTGGCCCGGCTCTGAGGACGACGCTAAGCTTTCGGACGGTACTGGAGCCGCCGCCGGGCCATCTCGCAGACGCCGTTACGCTCGTTCGCCGCCGCGACCCGCCGGGCCTCGTCCAGGTCGGCCGGCGTCAGCAGGCCGTTGCCGAGCAGGAAGTCGGCGAGGTGGCGGGCGTGCCCGCGCTCCTTCCAGATGAAGCCCTGGAGCAGCTTCTTGTAGTCGGAGACGGCCCCCTCCCCGCTCAGGTCCAGGGCGATGACCACGTCCATCATCGGCACGGCCTGCGGGGCGGGGAGCCCGCGGATGAACTCCTGGTAGTAGAACGCCATGGCCAGCCGGGCCGTGGTGTTCCGGTCGAAGTAGCCGCGCACCCGGGCCACCGCTTCCTCGCCGGGCGCGCCGTCCCGCTGGACGATCGTCCCGGCCTTCGTGGTCTCGCCGCCGGGGAGAGTGGGGTCGGCGGGCGGCCGGGCCGGCAGTTCGAGCCGCAGCCGCACGACATGGGTGTTCACGCTGACCAGCCAGGAACCTTCGGCCAGGGTGACCGGCAGCGCCTCGTAGTGCGCCGGGGCGACCGGCAGGACGTGGACCGCCGCCCGCTGCACGTCCCTGGCGCCGGGCCCCGAGGCCCCGCCCGCGGCTCCGTCGCCTTCAGCGCCTGGGCCGGGGGAAACCTCCTCCGGCCTCCGGCCGTCGGGGGCCAGGTAGACCCGGTAGGTCGTGTCGCGGCTGAACAGTTCCCAGCGATGGTGCACGTACCGCAGGCCCGCGCAGCGCGGGGCGCGGTGCAGCGTGACGTCCTCGTCATTGCTCAGCACGCGCCGATCCAGCCAGGTGATTTCGTCGGGCGGGCAGGAAAACCACTCACCGCTCGCCGCTGACCGCAGAAAAAGCTGACCCGTCGCCACCTAGTTAATTGTCGCACTTACGACGGTCAGCCGATCTCAACGCGGGATTGCGGCGCGTCCGGCGTGGCCCCCCAGCGGATCGTGTCGCCGTTTTCCAGCGGCTGCTCGCCCGTCACCGGGGCGCCATTGAGGGTCAGCCCGTTCCGGCCCTGGTTGGTGATGCACCAGCGGCCGTCGGAGAACGTGAACCTGGCGTGCTCGCGGGACACGGTGGGCACATCGGGGAGCATCAGTTCCACCGGACCCCGTCCGGCACGGGCACCCGACGTGCGGGTTTCCGTCACCGAGGACCCGGTGACCAGCCGCAGCGCCGGAAGGACGCTCTCGGCCAAGACCGTGGTCATGCCGCTGCCCGCCGCCGGGCCGAGTTCGTACACCGCCGGGCTCTGTTCGTACCACGTGCCGCCGGACCCGACGTAGGCGGGCGGCGCGGCCGCGTAGGCGAACTCGGCCTGGGGCGGCCCGGATTGCGCACCCACCGGGTCGCCCTGCCGCAGGCGGTAGCGGCCCGGCGGCACCGACCCGCTCGCGGTGACGTACACACTGGGCCGGCCTGCCCCGGTGAGGCGGGCCCGGTATGCGGTCACCTGCTCTTCGTACACCTCGGACATGCTCTCGCTGATCACGCCGAGTTCCATCCGCTCGCACAGGGAGGCGAGGTCATCCGGGTTCAGCTGCAGTTCGACGAGGCCCGGCGCGAGCAGCGACCCGCTCGGCGTGATCACGAACACGTCGGGCAGGTGCCGCATGGCCACCTTCAGCACGTCCTCGCCGTCGCGCCAGGGCCGGGAGGCTACCCGCTGGATCCACGGATGTTCCCGGGTCACGCCGAGGGCGCGCAGGCCGCCCACGCTCGCCGCGGCGAGCACCGCGATCACGATCAGCGCCACGGTCGCGGAGGTGACGGAACCCGTCAGGACCTCCAGGACCACCCAGCCCGCCGCCACGCCGCCCGCGATCGCCCACCGCCTGCGGCTCTTGCGCCGCAGCGGCGCGCGCGGCGGCCTGCGCGCGTCTTCCCTTTCCTCGCTCACGTCACCGAGAATGCGGCCGGCGCCGCCGCTAGTCAACGAATCCGGGGGAGCTTCCAGGTATCTGGAAATTGCCGGTCAGCGGACTGATGGTACGTTTCGGGGCGACCGCGCTTCGACGAGCCTGGAGGCAGCCGCATGCCACGCCTGGAAGTCCAGATCCCCGCCCCCGATGGTCACAGTCCCGCGACCCTGCACGTCCCGGACGGTTCCCCGGGGCCGTGGCCGGGTGTGGTGCTCTTCCCCGACGCGGGCGGGGCCCGGGAGACGATGCGTCAGATGGGCGACCACCTGGCGGGCATGGGGTACGTGGCACTGGTTCCCGACATCTACTACCGGGCGGGTGACTGGGCCCCGCTCGACCTGGCCACGCTGTTCAGCGACCCGCGGGAGCGGGCCAGGATGGGCGCCCTGATGGGCCCGCTCAGCAACGACAAGATCGTCGCCGACGCCGGCGCCTACGCGGAGTTCCTGCTGGCCCGGCCGGAGGTCAGCGGGGCCGCGGTCGGCACGACCGGCTACTGCCTGGGCGGGCGGATGTCGCTGGTCGCGGCGACCGGGCTCGGCGGCACTATCGCCGCCGCGGCTTCGTTCCACGGCGGCCGGCTGGCCGTCGACGGCGACCCGTCCAGCCCGCACCTGGCGGCGGACGGCATCGCCGCCACGGTCTACGTGGCCGGCGCCGAGGAGGACAGCTCGTTCACGCCGGAGCAGGCCGACCTGCTACGCGGCGCGCTCACCGCGGCCGGGGTCGACTTCACGGTGGAGTTCTACCCCGCTCATCACGGGTTCGCGGTAGCGGACAACGGCACCTTCGACGCCGCGGCGCAGGCCCGGCACTGGGACGCGCTCGGCCGTCTCTACGGGTCCTCGCTGCCCCAGTAGCTAGCTCAGTAGCTGGCTCAGTGGCTAGCTCAGTGGCTAGCTCAGTGGCTAGTGAAGCCGTTCGTGGTGGTGATGAGCATGCTCTCCAGGTTCAGCACGTGGTGTCCCGTGGTCAGGTGCAGGGCGGCCGGGTTGAGCGTGTAGCCGACCGTGCCCTGGTCGCTGGCCGTGAGCGTGGTGATGAGGGTGCCGTCGATGGCCAGCTTGACCGGGTGGCGGGGCAGGAAGCCCGAGCCTGACACCAGGGACGTGCCGCCGGTCGGGATGTTCCCGTTCGACAGCCCGGTGCTGTGCTCGAGCCGGCTGAGGTCCCCTGCCGCCTGCCGCTGGGCGCTCCGGTCCAGGCCGGTCGCCTGCGCGGCGACCAGGGCGGGGACGAACTTGCTGGCGTCGACCGTGCCCCAGCCGCTGGCCACGTCGAAGCCGCGGGCCGCGGTGAAGCCCTGCACGACGACCTTGCCGGTGCTCGGATTGATCACCGAGTCGTTCCCGCTCACTACGTCGGAGATGCCAGCCCGGGAGCCGCGCGGGCCGAGGATGTCGTACAGCACCGGGTTGATCGGGCCGAGGTTCCGGCCGTGGTTGAGCTGGGTGGCCAGCGCGAGCACGCCGGCTACCATGGGCGCCGACTCCGAGGTGCCGTCCTGGGAGTCCATGGTGATGTCGGGTACCGAACGCCACGGCGAGCGCGTGATCCGGGCCACGCCGCCCTGGTAGGCCGGGCGCGGGTAGACGGCGGAGAAGCCGGCGCCCTCGCCGAAGATGCCGGCCACGTGCCAGATCGGGTCGGGACCGAGCTTGGCCCCGGTGGTCGTGCTGACGTTCGGCACGGTGCCGCCGACGGCCGTGACCCACGGGTTGTCATCCCAGGTGGCCGTGGCCGGGCCGGGGCTGGTGTTGCCGCACTGGGCGTTGGCGATGGCCAGGTTCTGCACCACGCCGCAGTCGCCAGTGGCGTTGGTCACCGGGATGCCCGCGGCGGCCGCGGCCAGCGGGCCGGGGTCGTTGGCGTGGATCTGCGCCTTCCCGAACGTGTAGGTGTCCTCGCCAGTTCCGTCGCTGATCGAGATGGCGTTGGCGACGTGGTGGGCGCTGATGTACTCGAGCGCGCGCATCATCTCGGGCGGCGCCACGTTGCTGGCCGCGTCGTCGGTGATCTCGCTGTCGGCCGGGGTGGCCGAGATGACGATCTTGGCGTAGGGCGCGATCAGGTGCACGGTGAGCACGTCAAGCTCGAGTTCGCCCTGCCAGGCGTCGCAGGACCCGTAGCTGCCGAGCGCGACCATGCCGGGCGGGCACTGCGCGGGCAACGGGCCGGCTGGGAAGATGGTCTTGATGACCGGGTCGGGCAGGCCGAACGGCTTGTCCTGGGCGTGGATGAACGACGCGATTCCGGGGTCGTCCCAGCCCTCGATCACGGCCACCGTGGTACCGCTGCCGTCGATGCCCTTGAGCCAGAGGCTGCCGATGTTGTAGTCGAAGATGTCCTGCGGGCCGGGGGTAGCGTTCGCGAACTTCTTGTAGTTGTCCTTCATGTTCTTCAGCGCGGCCGCGAGCACCTTGATGTGAGCCGGGTTGACCGCGGGCAGCGCCACGCCGTCGATCTCGGCGCCTGCGGTCGTGGCGGCTGCTGTCGTGGCGGCGGGCGTGGTGGCCTGCGCGGCGGCGGCGAGGGTGCCGGTCAGCAGGGCGGCGGCCGCCAGCACGGGCAGGGCCTTCCTGACGAGGCGTTTGCTGCCGGAGCGCTTCGAAAGGAGACGCTGCAGGACCACGGTGTACCAAGCCTCTCGTGAAGGATGCGTACGCAAAGCGACGGGTCCGCCGCTCTCCTGCAGTCTTCCTTGTCGAACCGGTTGCGAACAAGTTTCTTTTTGTCCCTTTTATTCGTTCGCTCCGGTCAAGGCAGGTAGCGGGCGTCCTCGGGGGCCGCGGGCCGGCGGCCGCGCGCAGCCGGGCGGCGTCCTGGCCCGGCGGGGCGCCGAACAGCCGGGGCGACCGTCGACGGCGAGGCGTCGGCCGTGTATACACCGCTGGTGGACAGCCCCGTTCGTTACTAAAAAATGGTGATGACCTGCTTGCCGCGTACGTGGCCGGCCTGGAGACGGCGGATGGCGCGGGTGCCTCGGAGAGCGGACAGGTACCGTCGACGACCGGCGTGACCTGCCCGGTCTCGGTGAGCTGGCGGAGTTTTTCGAGATCGGCCGGGCGGGGCCGGGAGAGGAACATGGTCAGCCGGGGGCGGATCAGGGGCGAGATCACCAGCGCGCGGAGCTGGCGTCCCATCCCGGTCCACCTGGCGCCTTCGCCGCCGGCGATGACCAGGGTTCCGCGCGGGGTCAGTGCCCGCCGCAGCCGCGCCAGCGGGGTGTTTCCGGCGATGTCGAGGATTAGGTCATAGCGGTCTTGGCGGTGCTGCAGACCCCGGTGACCTCGGCTCCGAAGACCTTGGCGAGCTGGACGGCGTAGCTGCCGACGCCACCCGAGGCCCCGATGACCAGGACCTTCTGTCCTGGCTGGAGGCGCCCGGCGTCACGCAGGCCTTGCAAGGCGGTGAGCCCGGATACCGCGACGGCGGCGGCCTGGGGGAAGCTCAGCGCGGCTGACTTGCGGGCCAGGTTTGCCTCCCGCGCGATGGCGTACTCGGCGAACGAGCCGCGGGCGACGCCGAACACCTCGTCGCCGGGCGTGAATCGGGTAACTTCGGGGCCGACCGCGGCGACGGTGCCCGCCACGTCCATGCCGGGCACGGGGTTCCGCGGGCCGCGGAACCCGAAGGCCAGCCGCATCAGGTACGGCTCGCCCGCCATCAGGTGCCAGGTGCCGCGGTCTACCCCGGCGGCCTGGACCTGGATGAGGACCTCGCCGGCGGCGGGGGTGGGCCGGGCAATCCGTTCCAGGCGCAGGACCTGCTCCGGGACGGTGCCGTACCGGGTCTGCACGATCGCTTGCATCGTTTCGCGGCTGAGCGCTTTCGTGGGCTCCGGGGCTAGCTGCGGTGTTTTCATGTCGGCCCCCTCTTCTGACTTACACTGTAAGTACAGTAGACTTACGGTGTAAGTCTCGTCAAGCGTGGAGGGGAGCCGATGGCCCGGACGGGACCGGCCGCTGATCGGCGGGCGCCGCTGAGCCGCGATCAGGTGCTGCGGGCCGCGGTCAGCCTGGCCGACGAGGATGGCATCGACGCGCTGAGCATGCGCAAGCTCGGCCAGGTGCTCGGCGTCGAGGCGATGTCGCTGTACAACCACGTGGCCGGCAAGGGCGACCTGCTCGACGGGATGGTCGACGTCGTGTTCGGCGAGATCGGCCTGCCGTCGGGCGACGCCGGGTGGAAGCGGGCCATGCGCCAGCGCGCCATCTCCGCCCGCGAGGTCCTGAGCCGCCACCACTGGGCCATCGGCCTGATGGAATCGCGGCGCTCCCCCGGCCCGGCCACTCTCCGGCATCACGACGCCGTGCTCGGCTGCCTGCGCCAGGCGGGCTTCTCGGTCGAACTGACCGCTCACGCCTACTCCCTGCTGGACAGCTATATCTACGGCTTCGCCCTGCAGGAAGCGATCCTGCCGTTCGGCAGCGAGGAGGAGACGGCCCAGGTCACGCAGGAGATCGCGAGCGCTATGCCAGCCGGCGAGTACCCCCACCTGACCGAGATGGCCGTCGCTCATGTGCTGAAGCCCGGCTACCAGCACGGCCGCGAGTTCGAGACGGGCCTCGACCTCATCCTGGACGCTCTGGAGCGAGCGGCGGCCGACCAGGGTTAGGTGCACTATCGGGACGCGATGGAACCGGGCTTTCAGTGCGTTAGGACGCGGCGGAAGCCCGGTTTCATCGCCTCGGCATCGCATTTCAGGCGGGCCGCGGCTAATGGATTTTGATAGTATATTTTTTCTGATCTTGTACTTTAGCTGGCCCTTTGACGTCATGTTCGGTATTATGTTCTAAACATTATTTCTCCCGAACGGGGTGGCGTGCATGCCTCCAGTACCGGTTCCTGCGGACCCCGGCCGGGGCGCCTCCCGGCCCGGGGCGCAGTCCGAGCCGGAGTACTGGGAGCCGGTGATCACCCGGCCCGATCCGCTGTCGCTGGAGGAGTGGCTGGCCTCGGACCCGGGCTCGGATGAGCCGCCGCCCGACGGCGACGGGTACCTGGACCCGGACAGTGATGAGCTGCCGTGGGATGAGGACCTGGCCGCGATCATCGCCGAGACGGACCGGATCGCGGCGGAACGGGCCGCTGACGCGGAGTTCCTGGCGCAAGCCGGGACGGCGGAGCTGGCCGGGGCAGTGCTGGCGGACGCGGCGGAAAAGCGCGGGCCGCGAGGTCCGGGGCTGCCCGGTTCGGCGAGCCTGGTGCCCGGGGTGTCGTCCGGTCCGGCGGGCGGGTTCGGGGCGGCCGAGGCCTTCGATACCGCGCCGGGGTCAGCGGCGCTGCACGGGTTCGTCGAGCGGGCGGTGGATTCCGGGCGGCTGGGCGAGGCCAGCGAGGATGAGCTGGTGGGGCTGGTCTGCGCGGCGGACCGGGCCGAGGCCGCCGCCTGCTACCTGAAGCACGCTGCGGCGGCGGAGCTGATCCGGCGGCGTCCCGCCCCGGGCTGCACGCCCGGGGGCCCGGCCCGGATGCCGGAGTCGTACCTGGCCAGCGCCGGGGATGAGGTCAAGTGGGCGCTGGCCGAGACCCGGCAGGCCGCGCACGGGATCTTGTCGCTGGCGTGGGACCTGGAGGTGAAGCTCCCCGGGACCCGGGCGCTGTTCCGGGACGGGCGGCTGCGGCACGCTAAAGTCCAGATCATCGCGCGGGAGACCGCCGTCCTGGACCCCGATGAGGCGCGCGAGGCGGAGAAGCTGGTGCTGGGGGACGCGCCGGGCCTGTCGCCGGGGGCGCTGCGCGGCGCGACCGGCCGCGCCGTGACCAAGATCAACCCGGAGAAAGCCAGGGACCGGCGGGAGCGCGGGGCCCGGGACACCCGGGTGGAGCGGTGGCGGGAGCACTCCGGCAACGCCGCCCTGGCCGGGCGGGAACTGCCCCCGGCCCAGGTCCTCGCGGCGGACCAGCGGATCACCTGGTGGGCCCGCCAGCTCCAAGCCGCCGGCATCGACGGGGACCTGGACCAGCTGCGCGGCCGGGCCATGATCGACCTGATCCTGAACCAGGACTCCCGCCCCCCGGCCGCCCGCGGCACCACCCCCGCCGACGCCGGCGAGGACCACCCGGCCGGGCCGCACCGGGCCCCCGGCTCCGGCGGCGGGGTTCCCGGCGGGATCCCGGGCGGGTTCGCCGGGCGGAACCACCTGACCGTCCCGCTGGTGACGCTGCTGGGCCTGGCGGACTCCCCCGGCGAGCTGCCCGGGCTGGGGCCGGTCGACCCGTGGCTGGCCCGCGACCTCGCCGCCGCCACCGCCGCCCACCCGGACACGACCTGGTGCCTGACCGTCACTGACCAGAGGGGCCGGGCGGACGGGCACGGCTGCGCCCGGCCCGAACCCCGCACCCAGACCCGCGCCCGGGCGGGACCGGACCCGCCCGGGTTTAGTTTCACCCGCCTCGGACCCGGGCCGCCCGGCGGGTACGGCACCTGGCGGTTCACCACCGGCATCCCCGGCCAGCGGGCCTGGATCATCGACATCGACCCCATCCCAGCCGGGGACTGCGACCACCGCTACCAGGCCACCGGCCATGATCCCGGGGTCAAGCTCCGGCACCTGACCCAGATCCGCCACGCCACGTGCACCGCACCGATGTGCGAACGGCCCTCCAGCCGGGCCGACTTCGAGCACAACACCCCCTACGAAAAAGGCGGCCGGACGTGCATGTGCAACGGCGGCCCCAAATGCAGGCACGACCACAAGCTCAAGCAGGAACCCGGCTGGACCGTCGAGCAGCACCCCGACCGCACCTTCACCTGGACCACCCCCGCCGGACGCACCTACACCACCAGACCCACCGAATACCCCATCTGATCCGGCGGCGGGTCAGGGATCGAGGAAGCCGTTGAGACGCCTGGGGTAGCCCGGACCGCACCGGTGGCGCACCGGGTCACATAGAGGTGCACCGGTGGCACATTGGGTCCGGTCGTGAGGACCCCTGCCTGCTCAGGCTCTCAGACCGGTGATGAGGTGCCGGACGGAGGCGGCGGCGAACTGCGGGCTGAGCGTCTCGTGGCCGAGCAGGAGGCGGTAGTACACGGGCGCGAACAGCAGGTCGAGCGTCACCTCGACGTCGAGGTCGGCCCGGAACGCGCCCGCGGCGATGCCCGCCAGGAGGAGGTCGGCGGCCACGGTGCGGCGCGGCCGCAGCCACTGGTCGCGGATGGCGGCGGCGATCTCGTCCTGCGACTGGGCGTCCGCGATCAGCGAGCGCATGAGCGGCCCGGCCGGCGTCTGGGTGAACAGGCGAACGGCCGCCACCACCAGTTCTTCCAGCGACTCGGCGGCCGGGACGTTCTGCGGCAGGGACCAGGAGGTGGCCGCGCTGCGCATGAAGCCCTCCAGCGCCACCGCCCCGCGCGAGGGCCAGTACTTGTAGAGGGTCCGCTTGCTGACGCCGGCCCGGGCGGCGATGGCTTCCATGGTGGCCGCGGCCAGGCCGCCCTCGAGCATGAGCTCTCCCGCCGCCGTGAGCACGGCGTCACGGACCTGCTCTCCTTGCCGGGCGGGCATACGGGGAGGGTAGCCATGGTTCGAAGTAAACGCAACGTTTACTAGTCACGGGAGCTTCGGATGACCGAGACGCGCGCCGCCGTCCCCCGCGCCGATGTCGCGGGTGGCGGCGGGCCGCTTACTGACCGCGCTCTGCGGCTGGTGATGCTGGTGCTGGCCTTCGCCTGCGGCGCGAGCGTGGCCAACTTGTACTACGCGCAGCCGCTACTGGGGCTGATCCGCCAGACGTTCGGCGTATCGTCGGGGACGGCCGCGCTGGTAGTGACGGTCACCCAGGTCGGCTACGCGCTGGGGCTCGCGCTGCTGCTGCCGCTCGGGGACCTGCTGGAGAACCGCAGGCTCTCGTCCCGCACGCTGCTGGTGACGGCGGTCGCGCTGGCCGTGGCGGCCGCCGCGCCTGGCTTCGGCGTGTTCCTGATCGCCCTCGCGCTGGTGGGCGTGACCTCCGTGGTCGCCCAGGTGCTCATACCGCTGGCCGCCCATCTCGCCCCGGAACAGAGCCGGGGCACGTACGTGGGGCAGGTCACCAGCGGCCTGCTGCTCGGCATCATGCTGGCCCGGTCGGTGGCCAGCCTGGCCGCCGCCGCGTGGGGCTGGCGCAGCATCTACGCGATCTCGGCCGGGGTCATGCTGGTGACCGCGCTGGCGCTGGCCCGCCTGCTGCCCCGGCGGCAGCCCCATAATAAGGTGGGGGGCCATACCGCGAGCTACGCCCGGCTGGTGGCGTCCTCGGCGACGCTGGCCCGAGCCGAGCCGCTGCTGCTCCGGCGGGCGTTGTCGCAGGCGCTGATGTTCGGCGCGTTCACCGCGTACTGGACCGCCATCGCCTACGAACTGACCGGGCAGCATCACCTCAGCCAGGCCGGCATCGCCGTCTTCGCCCTGGTCGGCGCGGGCGGCGCCATCGCCGCGCCGGTGGCCGGGCGGCTGGGCGACCGCGGCTTCGGGGTGCCCGTACGCGGGGCGGCCATTGCCCTGGGCGTGGCCGCGCTGCTGCTCGCGGCGACCGAGGCGGCCAGCCTGGCTGGACCGGCGTGGCCGTGTTCGCCGCGATCCTGGTGGCCGTGGCTGGGCTGGTGTATACCGGCGAGCAGCTGTTCTGCCGTTCGAGGTTCAGCTCACCACGCTTACGGCGTGAGCGTCTCGACCGTGCCGTCGCGGCGGGCTCGTTCGGCCGCGAACACGGCCAGGTGACTGGCCAGCGACTCACGCGGCCCGGACAGGATCAGGTCCCGGTTCCCGGTGGCCACGGCGGCGGTGAACGCGTCCATCAGGGCGCCGTCGCCGCCGCCGTGGCCCTCGGCGGCGGTCATGGCCCCGGCCGGAGCCAGGCTTACCTCGCGTTCGGCCTGGGTGAGGAAGTCGTAGACGCGGATGTTCCGGCCGTCGCCCGCCAGTTCGCCGCGGGTGCCGAACAGCCGGGTGCTCCGGTCGGCGCCCCGGCTGAACGCGGTCATGGTGAACGTGGCCGTGACCGATCCGGGGTACTCGAGCGCCACGACCTGGTGGTCGACCACGTCGTTGTCGCAGGCGTAGACGCACCGGCCGTACGGCCCTTCGCGCAGCGCCACCTCCAGCGCGCCGGGGGTGAAGTCGTCGAGGAGGACGTTCAGCGGCCAGCCGTGCTGCCCCCGCTCCAGCAGGCCGCCGTAGAGCCGCGGCGCCGAGTAGGCGCAGCTCGCCTCGACCGGGCAGGCCAGACAGCGGTCCGTGGCGCCGGCCGGGCGGCTGGCCGGGGTGAAGTGGGTCAGGCTGCCGAAGCTCGAGACCCGGTGCGGCGCGCGGCCCAGGACGTACGCCAGCCAGTCCAGGTCGTGGCAGGACTTGGCCATCAGCATCGTGGTGGCCAGATCGGCGCGGCGCCAGTTGCCGCGGACGTAGGAGTGGGCCTGGTGCCAGAACCCGACCGGCTCCAGGTGCTGGACGCTCATGATCTCGCCGAGCTGCCCGGAGTCCACGATCTCCTTGACCGCGCGCGTGTACGGCGTGTACCGCAGCACGTGGCCGACGGCCAGCATGACCCCGGCCCGCTCGACCGCGTCGACGATCCGCCGGCACCCGGCCTCGTCCGGCGCCATCGGCTTCTCCAGCAAGATGTGGTACCCGGCCGCGGCGAACGCCTCGGCCGGGGCTTCGTGCATCCGGTCCTGCGTGCAGATCAGCACCGCGTCGGCGAAGCGGGGGCGGCTGGCCAGGTCTTCCCAGCTGGCGACCGCGTTCTCCGGCGCCAGGCCGTGCTCGGCGGCGAACCGGGCGCGGCGGACCGCGCGGGGTTCGGCGACGGCGACGACGCGCGCGCGATCGGGATAGCGCAGCGCCCAGCGGGCGTAGCCGGCGCCGCGGTTACCCGCCCCGGCGACGACGATGGAGATCGGTGCCATGAAGCTGATCTTCCCCCGTCGGGGGCGGCGTGGCACCGGCCGGGGGGCGTGGAAGCGACCCCGTTTGGTAGCCGGGTTTTAAGAATCGGCGGCGTCACCGATGCGGTGCACCCGCAGGGCGTTGGTCCGGCCGGGCGTGCCCGGCGGGCTGCCGGCCACGAGCACGACCAGATCGCCGTCGGCGCACCGCCCGATGCCGCGCAGGGACGCTTCGACCTGGCGGACCATGTCGTCGGTGTGTGCCACGGCCGGCACCAGGAACGTCTCGGCGCCCCAGGTCAGCGCCAGCCGGCTGCGGGTCGCGGGCTCGGTCGTGAAGGCCAGCAGCGGGATGGGCGACCGGTACCTGGCCAGCCGCCGCGCGGTCTCGCCGGTCATGGTGAACGCGACCAGGGCGCGGGCTCCGACGGCCGTCCCGACCTCGCCCGCCGCCTGGGCGATGGCGGAGCCGATGGTCTCCGGCGCCGCGGGGCGGTCCGCGACGAACGGCCATTCCTGTTCGGCCGCCACGATGATCCGGGCCATGGTGGACACGGCTTCCATCGGGTAGGCGCCGACGCTGGTCTCGGCCGAGAGCATGAGCGCGTCCGTGCCGTCGAGGACGGCGTTGGCGACGTCGGAGACCTCGGCCCGGGTCGGCCGCGGCGCGCCGACCATCGACTCGAGCATCTGGGTGGCCACGATCACCGGCTTGGCGGCCTGCCGGGCCAGCCTGATCGCGCGCTTCTGCACCAGCGGCACCTGTTCCAGCGGGTACTCCACGCCCAGGTCGCCGCGGGCGACCATGATCCCGTCGAACGCGGCCACGATCTCCTCGAGCGCCGCCACCGCCTGGGGTTTCTCGATCTTGGCGATGAGCGGCAGGCGGACGCCCACCTCGTCCATGATCGCGCGGACAGGCTGGGCGTCGTCCGCTTCCTGGACGAAGGACAAGGCGATCAGGTCGGCTCGCAGCCCGAGCGCCCAGCGCAGGTCATCGGCGTCTTTGGCGGTCAGGGCGGGCAGGCTGACCTTGATGCCAGGCAGGTTGAGGCCTTTGTGGTCCGAGACCGGGCCGCCGGTCAGGACCCGGGTGCGTACCCGGGGCGCGTGGACCGCGGTCACCTCGAGGATGATCCGGCCGTCGTCTATCAGCAGCTGGGTGCCCGGGCGGACGTCGCCGGCCAGCTCCGGGTAGCTGACGGACACTTCGTGCTCATCCCCGGGCACGTCCTCGCCGGTGATGGTGAACTCCTGGCCGGCTTCGAGGGTCACGGGGCCGTCGGCGAACCGGCCCAGGCGGATCTTGGGGCCCTGCAGGTCGACCAGCACTCCGACGTTCCGGCCGCTGGCGTCGCCGGCCGCCCGGACGGCCTGGTAGAACGCCCGGTGCTCGTCATGGTCGCCGTGGCTCATGTTCAGCCGGGCCACGTCCAGGCCCGCCTTGACGAGGGCGCCGACCTGGTCCGGGCTGGACGTGGCGGGACCGAGCGTGCATACGATCTTTGCCCGTCGGCTCATCTAGAGCATTATGGCGGGTTAGCGCGGTCCGCGCTCGGGGTCGCTGATCCGGTAGCCGGGCGGCAGCTTGAGGGCGGGGCAGGTCAGGTAGTGCGTGCTGACCCCGCCGCAGCGTCCGCACTGCCGCACCGGCATCTCGTCCGCCTGGTCGGGCGGGGCCTCGAGGCCTTCCGGCAGAATCGCTGGGCCGGTCACCGGAGCCGCCGGGCTACGTCGGCGCGGAACAACTGCTCCACGTCGCCGCGCCGGTACCTGGGCTTGCCTTCTTCGTTGCGGACTTCGGGCAGCCGACCGCGCCGCGCCCAGGTCGCCACCACCGCCGAGGTCACCCGGAACAGCATCGCCACCTGCCTGCGGGTCATCAGGTCTTCCCCCTCCGGGCCCGGGTGGCCCCCGGCCACCGCGGCCGCGGCTGGTCCCAGGCCGCCCGGCGCGGAGTGCGTACATCTCGGATGAGCAAGTGTCGACGCGATCACGTTCATCAGTTCCTTAGGGGGACGGGGCTGGCGGGCCGTTCGTCTTTCCGCGGGGCTGCTCCGGTGCGATGATCGAAGCATGTACCGCAACTAGCTTGGCCTGTTGCAATGAAAATGCTCGTGCAAATTGCAGCGCGAAACATCGGTCAGTTGACGTATCTTTTACTCCCGGCCGAGATTCCCCAGGTCACAGCCGGAATCCGGGTACGTCACCGGCCGGGTCGGGGGCGGTGCACAGCGTCATGCGGCGTAGCTTCGCGGGGCGCGGAACCTTCGCGGGGCGCTGGGTTGGCTCCGCTAGCGGGCGGGGTCGAGGTGCGGCGGAATCGGTTCGTCTCTCGCCGCTGGGCGGGGTCGAGGCGGTACCTGGCGTCCCCAGTGTCACGTGCGCCTCACGTGCGCCTCAGATGCCGCGCAGGGGCCGGTTTCCTGCCCGTCCGCAACGCACTGCCAGGAACTTAAGGAAGCCCCGTACGGCCCTTCCCAGGGAGTTACTGCCGGCCAGGGCCGGACACAGCGGCCGCGGCCCCGCCCGGGAGCGGCGCGGGCGCGCGCCGGCCGCGGCATCCCGGCCACGCCACAACCAGCCCGCTATGTCCCCTTATGTCTCAACTTCAGGTTAAAGAATCCGGGCGCAGATCATGATCGCGGGCAGTTCCGGTCGTATTTCGACCGCTTCTGCCCGCGATCATGAAACAGCTTGACGCGAGGGTGCGGCCTTCACTTTCTGGCAGTGGTCCGCAGCCGGGTCGATCGACCCGGTTCTATGCGGGTCATCGTCACATCGACCCGGTTTCGCAGGCTTAGAACCAAAATTCGGAGTGATGCCGAACGCGTTCGTGTTCCCCCTGGTTATCGGGTTGCCTGCTGTGGCGTGGCTAGAGCTCGTCCAGGAGGCAGGCGTCTATCGTGACGTCGTCGCCTGGCGGTGTTTCCACGGGCCAGCAGTACGTGCCCGGCCGCCCGGGTAAGGAGTAGGTTGACCTCCATAAGGAGGGACTCATGAGCCGGGTGGATGTCAACGGGGTGGATATCGAGTACCAGGTGACCGGGCAGGGACGCCCGGTCGTCCTGCTGCACGGCTTTCCCGACTCCGGGCGGCTGTGGCGGCACCAGGTCACGGCGCTGGCCGCGGCCGGGTTCCAGGTCATCGTGCCTGACCTGCGCGGCTACGGGCGCTCGGGCAAGCCGGAGGCGGTCGAAGACTACTCGCTGGTCCTGCTGGCCGGGGACGTATTGGCCATCCTCGCCGCGGAGGGGATCGACCGGGCGCACATCGTCGGCCACGACTGGGGCGCGGCGCTGGCCTGGGCTCTGGCTTCCCTGGCGCCCGGCAGCGTGGACCACCTCGCCGTCCTGTCGGTCGGCCACCCGTCCACCCTGCGCCGCACGCTGGAGCAGCGCCAGAAGTCGTGGTACATGCTGTTGTTCCAGTTCCCCGGCATCGCCGAGCGCTGGCTGGCCGACGACAACTGGGCCAACCTCCGCGCGGGCCATCCCGACGGCGACCAGGTGGCCGCCGACATGGCGGCGAACGGCTCGCTGGTCCCCGGCCTGAACTGGTACCGGGCCAACGTCGGGCCCGAGACCTGGGTGGAGCCGCCGGTGCAGCTGCCACCGGTGCAGGCGCCCACCATGGGCATCTGGAGTACGGGAGATTTCGCGCTGACCGAGGTGCAGATGACCGACTCGGCCAGGAACGTGGCGGGCCCGTGGCGGTACGAACGGCTGGACGGCCCGGGTCACTGGATGCAGCTCGAGGCCCCAGACCAGGTCAACGCCCTGCTACTCGACTTCCTGCCGCGGTAATGGCCAGGTACATCAGCGTCCACCCGGACAATCCGCAGCACCGCGCGATCGTCCAGGCCGCCGACATCGTCCGCGAGGGCGGCGTGATCGCCTACCCGACGGACTCGTGTTACGCGCTCGGCTGTCAGCTCGGCAACAAGGACGGCATGGCCAGGATCAGGGCGATCCGCGGGCTCGACGACCGGCACCATCTCACGCTGGTGTGCCAGGACTTCGCCCAGCTGGGCCAGTTCGTCTTCGTGCCCAACCCGGTGTTCCGGGCGATCAAGGCGGCGACGCCGGGCAGTTACACCTTCATCCTGCCCGCGACCAAGGAAGTGCCGCGCATCCTGCAGCACCCGAAGAAGAAGACCGCCGGGGTCCGGATCACCGGCCACGTGGTCGCCCAGGCGCTGCTGGCCGAGCTCGGCGAGCCGCTGGTCTCGAGCACCCTGCTGCTGCCCGGCCACGACGAGGCGATGACCCAGGGGTGGGAGATCGCCGAGGAACTCGAGCACCTCGTGGACGCGGTGATCGACTCCGGCGACTGCGGCACCGAGCCGACCACGGTGATCGACTTCTCCCAGTCCGAGCCCGAGATCGTCCGGCGCGGGGCTGGCGACACGTCCGGTTTCGAGTGAGCCCGGAGCGGGCCCGGCCGCCAGGTCTTCGCTGGCGGCCGGGCCCGTTACCTGTCTGGGTAGACCTTCAGGTCCAGGTGTCGCGCATCATGTTCCCTTCCCGGTCAAGCTGCATCCCCCAGTACCCCGGCACACCGAGTGCAACACTCTATGTAACTATAGAACGACATATAGTGACGTACGGTTCAACGGGTTGTAATTAAAATCGCGAATCGGTCACGCTACGAGGTCGCTGTCCTGACCCGAGCGCCGCAGCGCGTCGCCGATGAAGCCGCTGACCCTGAGGTCCTCGACGAAATCGGCCAGGAACCTGACCGTGGCCGGGGCGCGGCCCAGCGTGGTGCCCAGCGCCTGCCGGATCTGCATGAACCCCTCGTCGATCATCGCGAACCCGGTCGTGCGAACGGTGAATTCGGCGACGACCTGCCTGATCCCCGCGGCGGCCGCCAGGCCCTGCTCGCGGAACAGGCTGATCCCGTCCGCACCGCGTACCAGCTGAGCCTGCCGCAGGGTCCGGGACAGGAACAGGTCGTAGGCCGATCCCTCGTTCACGCCGATCCGCACGCCCGGGCGGTCGACGTCGGCGGGGGTAGTGAGCCCGGAGGCGGCCGGGACGACGTAGACCCCCTCGATCACCACGTACGGGGCGGTGAAGGCGACCTGGGCCGCCCGGGCCGGCTCGATGGCGAGGAAGCAGATGTCGGCGTCGCCCCGCGCCATCGCCTCGAAGCTCTCCCTGGCGGCGCCGAAACAGGCCAGGTCGACCGGGACCGCGAGCCGCGCGCCGAGCTCGCGGGCGATGTCCACCGTCACCCCGGCCGGTGCCGCCGGCGTGCCTTGCGCCAGGACCGGGTTGCCGAGGTTGATAGCGGCGCGCAGCCGCCCCTTCGGCGCTAGGTCCTGGCTCACCTCGTCGGCGCTGGTCACGACCGTCACCGTACCAATGGCTCGGGGCGGGACCCAGCTTGGGTCCCGCCCCGTGGCCAGTTAACTCGCGCTTACCCAGGCAGGTTGCCGAGTTCCTTCCAGCTCCACTTGGAGCCGCCCCACTTGGTGGGGGCGCCGGCCCCGCGCAGCTGCGAGCCGGTGCCGTTCGGGTTGACATACAGGCCGGTGGCGACGTTCGTCAGCGTGCCGCCGGACTGCGGGACGAACTGCTGGAACGGGCCGCCATTGCACGGCGCCAGGATCAGGCCGTCGCGCAGCGGGTCGGACTTCCAGCCGCCGCCGGGGTCAGACACGCACAGCCCGGAGCCCGAGCCGCCGGGCGCGTACTCGAACCGGAAGGCGCCGGAGTGGGAGCCGTTGCTGCGGATGAAGTTCGTGGCCGGGTCGGACTGGGTGGCGGTCCAGCCGACGATCTTCGTGCCGGCGTGCTTGTTCTGCTGGAAGACGTCGAACCCGTTCCCGTACGGGTTGACCTCGTCGCCCTCGTCAGTGACCGAGTTGGCCTGGACGGTCAGGGTGAACGTGCCGTGCAGGGTGGCGCCGTCGGCGTCGGTCACGGTGACCACGACCCCGCTGTAGGTGCCGGGCGCGGCCGTCCCGCCGACGTACGTCAGCACCGGGTTACCCGAGGTCAGCCCGGTCGGCAGCGAGGTCTCGGCGAAGTTGACGGTGTCGGTGGTCTTCGAGCTGGTCGCGCTGAACTTCACCGTGCCCGACGAGTTCGCGTCAGCCAGGGCCGACAGGGAGACCTTGACGACCGTGCCGCCGAGGGCGATGGAGTTGGTCCCGAGCGTGATGGGGATCTCGAGCGCCTGAGCGTTCCCGGTGCCGTCGGTGGCGTCGACGACGATCGTGCCGGCGTTGGTGACCGCGCTGCCCGAGTAGCTGATCGTCGTCCCGGACAGGGTCACGCCGGACGGCACCGTGCCGTGCAGCGACCAGGTCACGCCGGTCCCCGACAGCTTGATGGTGCCGTCGCCGTTCGCGGCCGCGAGGCTCGCGCCGCCGAACGTGGCGTCGATCACCGTCGTTCCGGTCAGCGACGTGTCCTGCCACGTCTGGGCCTGGGCCGGGAGCGCCACTGCCCCCGCTACGAGGACGCCCCCCAGCAGCGCGGGAGTTACGATCCCGAGCGCTCTCCTGAGATTGATGTGCATGGCTCCGTCCCTCCGTTTTCACTTACTCAGCTGACGGCAGGCCACATCTTTCTCCATCTATGCGCATTTTTCGCCCTAATCAGCTCCTTCAAGCTAAGCGGTATCGAGTCGTAACGCGTTACAGACGACTCCGGTCTAAAGTTATCGACATGGATGTCGATAATCCGGGACCGCTGGCCGGGATCCGCGTGCTTGACCTGACCGCCGTCGTCATGGGGCCGCTGGCCACGCAGATCCTGGGCGACCTGGGGGCCGACGTGATCTCGGTGGAGAACCGGCAAGGCGACATCAACCGGACCATGAGCGCCGGCCCGGTCCGCGGGCTGTCCGGCGTCGCGCTGAACCTGCTGCGCAACAAGCGCAACATCGCCATCGATCTCGGGCATCCCGACGGCCGGGCCGCCCTGCTGCGGGTCGCGGCCGGCTGCGACGTGTTCGTCACCAACCTGCGGCCCGGCTCGCTGGCCCGGCTGGGGCTCGCGTACTCCGACATCGCCGAGGTCCGGCCGGACGTGGTCTTCTGCCAGGCGTGCGGCTACCCGTCGGACGGGCCCGACGCCGACGAGCCCGCGTTCGACGACATCATCCAGGCGGTCAGCGGCGTCCCCGACGTACTCGGCCGGGCGGGCCTGACGCCGGGGCTGATCCCCACGCTGCTGGCCGACAAGGTCTCCGGCCTGGTGCTCGCGTACTCGATCATCGCCGCGCTGTTCCACCGCGAGCGGACCGGGCAGGGCCAGCGGGTCGAGGTCCCGATGACCGACGCGATGCGCTCGTTCATGCTGGTCGAGCACGGCGGGGCGGCGATCTGCGAGCCGCCGAGGGGCCCGGCCGGCTACAACCGCATCCTCACCCCGCTGCGCGGCGCCCTGCAGAGCGCCGACGGCTGGATCGCGGTCCAGCCGCACCAGCAGGCGCACTGGACGGCCCTGCTGGAGGCGGCGGGACTCCATGACCTGGTCGGGGACCCCCGCCTGACCAGCCGCGGCGTCTGGCTGAACCCGGGATTCGCCTACGCCACGCTGGGCCGCGTCCTCGCCGTCAAGACCACCGCGGAATGGCTCGCGTTCTGCTCCCGGCACCGGATCCCGGCCGGTCAGGCGGCCGGCCTCGACGACCTCATCGCCGACCTGCCGCAGGCGTCGCACCCGGAGGCCGGGACCTACCGGCTGATCCCGCCGCCGGCCCGTTTCTCGGCCACGCCCGCCTCGGTACGCCGGCCCGCGCCGCTGCCCGGCCAGCACACCCGGGAGGTGCTGGCCGAATCCGGCCTGACCGACGCCGAGATCACCGCGCTGGAACAGGCGGGACTGCTGCGAGCGCCGGACCGGCCGCCCCGCGTGCCGTCCGCTGAGCCGCAGACCTAGCCCAGCCTGGTCAGGAACTCCAGCACGGCCCGGTTGAACAGGTCGGGCTGGTCGACGTTGCTCAGATGCCCGGCGTCGGGCACCACCACCTTGGTCGCGCCACCGATCTTCGCGGTGACGTAGTCCGCGGCGGGCAGGAACGCCTTGTCGCGCGCGCCGACCAGGACGAGCACGGGCGCCTTGACCGAGGTCAGCCCTTCCATCACCCGGCCATCTTGCTGTGCCAGCATGCCGCGGGCGGCCAGCGCCAGGCCACGGGCCGAACGGTGACCGTAATCCGCCTCGGCCGAGCCGCCGAGCGCCACGATGCCGTCGCGCTCGAGACGAGCCGCGGTCTTACCCGCTCGTTCGTTCCATTCTTGTCTGGCTTGGTCGTTGCGGAACCCGGGCCCGGTGTCGAAGAGCATCACCGCGTCGACCCGCTGCGGGTGCTCCAGGACGAACTCCAGCGACAAGAAGCCGCCCAGTGACAGGCCGCCCAGCACGGCGCGTTCGGCCCCGGCCGTGTCGAGCAGCGCCGCCATGTCGGCCACGCACGCCGCGTGGCTGTACTGCTCCGGGTCGTCCGGGCTGTCGCTGCGGCCGTGGCCGCGCATGTCCCAGGTGATGACCGGACGGACGGCGGCGAGCGCCGCGACGTTCGGCCGCCACATGTCGGACGAGGCGCCGTACCCGTGGCTGAGCAGCAGCGGAGCCCGGCCGCCGTAGTCCTCGGGTCCCTCGGTGATCTCGTAGTAGATCCGGGTTCCGGCTCGGTCGAGGTACGGCATGGTCCTCCTATTCGCGGGGGAGTCCGAGGATGCGCTCGGCGATGATGGTCCGCTGGATCTCGTCGGTGCCGCCCGCGATCGAGATGGCAGGCACCGACACCAGTATCTCGGCCACGACTCCGCCCAGCGGCGAATCCGGGCCGGTCAGCATGGCGTGCGGCCCGGCGATCAGCGCGTGCACCCGGGCCGCCTGGCGGGCGATGCGGCTGCTGGCCAGCTTGCCCAGCGAGCCCTCGGGCCCCGGCGGCTGACCGGCCGCGCGGGCCGCGGCGGCCCGGGCCGCCGTCCACCGGGCCGTCCAGGCCAGCTCGATGAGCTTGGCGACCTCCTGGCGGACCACCGGGTCGGCCGCGCGGCCCTCGGCTCGGGCGCGCTCGAGGACGAGGTCGGGCCGGCCGGCCCGCTGCGGATACCACTTGTGCGGCTCGGCCGCCGCGGTGCGCTCGGCGATGGCTTCCCGCCAGGCCAGGCCGGGCGGCTCGCCCGCGGTGACCGCCGTCGTGCGGGAGGCGGCCAGGCGGCGCTCCCGGGCCAGGACGGCCCGGGCGACCGTCCAGCCGGCGCCGGGCGCGCCGATCATGTGGCCGGCCGGCACCCGGGCGCCGTCCAGGAACACCTCGTTGAACGAGGCGTGCCCGTTCATCTGGCGCAGCGGCCGGACCTCCACTCCGGGCTGGCGCATCGGCAGCGCGAAGCAGCTGATCCCGGCGTGCTTGGGCACGCTGGAGTCGGTCCGGGCCAGCAGCAGGCCGTAATCCGCGGTCGCCGCCCCGGTGGACCACACCTTCTGCCCGGTGACCAGCCAGCCTTGGTAGCCGTCGGGCACGGCGCGGGCGGCCAGGCCGGCCAGGTCGGATCCGGCGCCCGGCTCGCTGAAGAGCTGGCACCAGGTGAGCTCGCCGGTCACCGTCGCCCGGACCAGCCGGTCCTTGAGTTCATCGGCGGCGTACTCCAGGATCACCGGGGCGGCGAGGATCACGCCGACGCCTTCCGGCGGCCCGGGGACGCCCGCCTCGGCGAGCCCGGCGGTCACCGCGGCGGCCGCGGCCGGGGACAGGCCCCGCCCGCACCGGCCGGGCGGCCAGGCCGGGCAGGCCCAGCCCGAATCGGCCAGCAGCTCACGCCACCGGGCCAGGCTCAGCCCGGGATCCCAGTTAGCCGCGATCCACGTCCGCAGCTCGGACCGCACCTCGTCGTGGCTCGTCGTCGGCACTGGCTTACCGGCCTTATCGGCCTTGGAACCGGGGCGGCCGACGCTCGGCGGTGGCGCGCACGCCTTCGGCGAAGTCCGCGGTCCGCCGCAGCTGGTCCTGCCCGGCCAGCTCGGCCGCCATCGCGGCGCTGACCCGCTCGGCCAGCCCGGCGCGCTGCGTGGCCCGGATCGAGCGCACCGCGAGCGGCGCCGCCGCGGCGATCTCGGCGGCGAGGCCGTGCGCGGCGGCCCGCAGCCCGTCGGAGTCAGCGAGCAGGTCGGCCAGCCCGAGTCGGGCTGCCTCCTCGCCGGGAACGCGCCGCCCGGTGTACAGCATGAGGTTCGCGTGCTGCTGGCCGACGATGGCCGGCAGCGTCACGCTGAGGCCGAACCCGTGGTGCAAGCCGAGCCGGGCGAAGTTGGCGGCGAACCTGGCCGCCGGGCTGGCCACCCGGAAGTCGGCCGAGCAGGCCAGGCCTAGCCCGCCGCCCACGGCCGCGCCCTGGACGGCCGCGACCACCGGCAGCCGGGCCTGGAACAGCCGGGCCGCCTGGGCGTACAGATCCCCGGCGCCGCCCGGTCCCTTTCCGGCCTCGACCGGGCGCGCGTGCCCGGATCGGCCGGCGAAATCCGCTCCGGCGCAGAAGTGCTTGCCCGCCGAGCACA
Source organism: Streptosporangiaceae bacterium (assembly GCA_050011155.1). Taxonomy (GTDB): domain Bacteria; phylum Actinomycetota; class Actinomycetes; order Streptosporangiales; family Streptosporangiaceae; genus Palsa-504. The sequence goes on along the minus strand of JBEKJP010000031.1, from coordinate 10,614 downwards.
GCACGATCGCGCGGGCACCGGCCTCGGCGTCCGCCCATTCGTAGGCGTCGGCCAGCGAGCCGATCAGGCCCGGGTCGAAGTAGTTGTCCGGCGGCCGGCCGATCTCCGCCACCGCCACGTGGTCATCGTGCACGACGGCGGCCACGTCGCCGAACTGCTTGGCTGTGCCGGCCTTGGCTGTGCCTACCTTGGCTGGGCCCACCGCACGAGCGTATTCGACATGCATGTCGAACATCAAGATGGGCCGGCCCGCAGCCCGACCGCCCGGGCCCAGATGCTGGTCAGGGTGGCCGCGGCGGCTTCGTCGTCGTAGCTGTCGCCGCCGGCCAGCCACCAGTACGCGAAGTTCGAGATCATCGAGACCAGCGCGCCGGCCGTGGTGTCCGGGTCGACGCCGGGATCGGCCAGGCCGCGGTCCTGCCAGCGCCGGATGGTCCGCGCGACCCGCTCGACGTGCCTGCGGCGGCCGCCCAGCCGGATCCGGTGGATCTCCGGGTCGACCGTGGACACCTGCTCGACCAGCGCCCAGATCACGCTGTTGGCCCGGTAGGCGGCGAGGTACCGGCGGTTCGCCTGGTCGAGCGCCTGGTACGGATCGGTTCCCCGGCTGCCAGGCGGCGGGGTGACGGCCGCCTCGAACTGCTCGCCGACCTGGCGCACGACGGCCACGAAGACGTCCCGCTTGGACGAGAAGTACGTGTAGAAGCTGCCGTGCGCCACCCCGGCCTCGGTGGTGATGTCGGCCACCCGGGCCCCGGCGTAGCCATCCCGCTCGAACACCCGCCGGGCGGCGGCCGCCAGTTCCTCCCGGGTGCGCAGGCCCTTGGCGGTGACCCGTTCGTCGTGCGCGCTGCGGCGGGCGGCCGCCGTCCCCGACGGCTCCCAGCCACCCCTCGTCCGGGCTGGCGCGGCCTCCTCGCTCATGCGGTTAATTCTCGTCGCCGCCGCGACTGGCGCTACCCGTGGGCTGGTATCGGCAGGGCTGGCAGGGGCAAGGGCACCGCCGGGAGCCCGTCGATGCTGGCCACGTTGTGCGGCTTGGCGGCGCAGTAGGCGGCGAACTCCTCGTCGGTCTTGCGGCCGAAGTAGTCGGCGTGCAGGGTGCGCTCGCCCTGGTAGTCCATGAACGGCACGGCGAAGCCGCAGGTGTCGCTGATCAGATCGGCGGTCACCTGGACGATCGCCCGGATGCCGGGGGCAGCCGCGTCGGCGAAGCGGCCGATCAGATCGGCCCAGCGCGGGTCGTCACGGAAGACGGGATCGCCGCGGCCGTGGACGCGCACGATGGACGGCGGCCCGGTGAACGCGCACCACATCAGCGTGATCCGGCCGTTCTCGCGCAGGTGGGCGAGGGTCTCGGCGTGGCTTCCGCCGAAGTCCAGGTAGGCCACGGTGTGCGGGTCGAGCACGGTGAGCGTGCCGGAGCGCCCCTTCGGCGAGAGGTTGACGTGGCCGTCGCCGGCCAGCGGCGCGGTGGCCACGAAGAAGACCGGCTGCCGCTCGATGAACTCCCGCAGCCGGCCATCGATCCGCTGGTAGACCTTGCCCATCGCCGACGACCTCCCTGTCTCGAAATACTGTGTCGAAATACCAGATCGAGGGCCAGCCGGAGACGATCCTGCGGGCCGGCGACGTGTTCTTCGAACCGGAAGGCGAGCGCATCGCCCGCTTCGACGCCACCGATGACGGCGTCACGTTCCTGGCCTGCTTCCTGCTGTCACCGGGCCAGGACGCCCAGCTGACCTTCCCCGACCAGTAGCCCCCGGCCCCCGCCAGATACGGCCGATTCGACTTGCCCCTGCAGTTGCATCAGACCGCGTCGGCGACCGTGGACATAAACCCGCGGGAAAGTGAGAGGTCCCGAATGCGGAAAGGCGGACCGGACTGACCGCCTGGTCATCGAGGCGGCGGTCCAGCTTCCTCGCATGCTCGTGCCCGGACCCAGCTAGCGCGCCAATGGCGGGATGGCGCGCCTCGGAGAAGGCGCATCAACAGCCACACCGGCCCCGCAGGGCAAGGCCACCGGGTGATCGCGGATCGCTCGTCGCGAGACTGGTGTGGCCACTGATGCGATTACTGGGCGCGGGACTAGGCGGGCCGACAGGGCGGGTGAGGGTGAGGCTGGGGAGGGAGAGGCTGGGGAGGGAGAGCGGGAGGTTAGAGGCCTAGGGACTCGGCTAGGTCGATGAGGGCCTGGGAGGTTTTCAGGTGGGCGTAGTCGATGTGCTGGCCCTCGAAGTCGGCCGCGGCGTGGCCCTGGGCCTCGGCCTGGCGGAAGGCGGCGATCAGGCGGCGGTTGAAGTCGACCGTCTCGGGGGACGGGGTGAACACCTCGTTCGCCACCGCCACGTGGGACGGGTGGATGCAGACCATGCCCCGGTAGCCCAGGCGCCTGGCGTCAAGGGCGAAGCGCCGGAAACCGTCGAGGTCCCTGAGGTCCTGCCACACGCCGGCGATCGGGTGGTGCAGGCCGGCCGCGCGGGCGGCGACGAGGACGCGGCTGCGCGCGTACAGGCTCTCGAGCCCTTCCGGGGTGAACTCGAAGCCCAGCTCGCGGCCGATGTCCGCGTTCGGGCCGGTGATCCCGAACAGGCTCGACACCCGCGGGCTCGCGGCCGCGATCTCCTCGCAGCGGGCGATCGAGGCCGCCGTCTCGAAGCTGACGATCAGCCCGGCCGACCCGGCGGTGAGGCCCTCGCGCGCCTCGATGTGCGAGACGACCGCGTCGATCCGCACGATCTCCTGCGGGCCGGACACCTTGGGCAGGAGCAGGCCGGCCAGCCCCGGGACCAGGACCGCCTCGACGTCGGCACCGAACAGGGCGGTGTCGAAGCTGTTCGGCCGGACCCAGACGCCGGCCCGCGGGCCGGCTTCGCGCAGCCGCGCGATGGTCTGCCTGACGGTCTCGCGCGCGGCGGCCTTGTCCGCGGCGGGAACCGAGTCCTCGAGATCGAGGATGATCGCATCCGCGCCCGCGGCTACCGCCTTCTCCGCCCAGGAAGACTTGTGCCCCGGGACGAAAAGCAGCGACCGGTATGGTTTCACCAGGTGCCTCCTTGTCAGCCAACATAGACGGCCAAGATAAATGGCCAAGATAAATGGAAGGGGCGTGCCTCATGCGCGACGTCGTCATCTGCGAACCGGTCCGGACCCCGATCGGCCGCTACGGCGGCGCGCTCAAGGCCCTCACCGCCGCCGAGCTCGGCGAGATCGCGCTGCGCGGCCTGCTCGACCGGACCGGGCTCGACCCGGCCGCGGTGGACGACGTGATCCTCGGGCACTGCTACCCCAATAGCGAGGCGCCCGCCATCGGCCGGGTGGTCGCGCTCAACGCGGGCCTGCCGGTGACCGTGCCCGGCATGCAGGTCGACCGGCGCTGCGGCTCCGGGCTGCAGTCGGTGCTGCAGGCGGCCATGCAGGTGAGCACCGGCGCGCACGAGGTCGTGGTCGCGGGCGGGGCCGAGAGCATGAGCAACGTGCCGTTCTACTCGGCCGAGATGCGCTGGGGGGTCAAGGGTTCCGGCGTGCTGCTGCACGACGCGCTGGCCCGCGGGCGGGTGACCGCGGGCGGCCGGTACTACCCGGTGCCGGGCGGCATGCTGGAGACGGCCGAGAACCTGCGGCGCGAGTACGGTATCGGTCGCGCCGAGCAGGACCAGCTCGCCCTGGTCTCGCACCAGCGGGCGGTGGCCGCGCAGCGGTCCGGGGTCTTCGCCGAGGAGATCGTGCCGGTCACGGTGCCGACCCGGCGCGGCGAGGTTGTGGTCGTCGATACCGACGAGCACCCCCGCGCCGACGCCTCGCTGGAGGCGCTGACGCGGCTGCGGCCGGTCATGGTCAAGCAGGACCCCGAGGCCACGGTCACGGCCGGCAACGCAAGCGGCCAGAACGACGCCGCCGCCGCCTGCATAGTCACATCGGCCGAACGGGCCGGCACCTTGCGCCTCCGTCCCCTCGTCCGCCTGGTGGCGTGGGCGGTGGCCGGCGTCCCGCCCGCGACCATGGGCATCGGGCCGGTCCCGGCCAGCCGCGCGGCGCTGGAACGGGCCGGGCTGAAGCTGTCCGACATGGACCTGATCGAGCTCAACGAGGCCTTCGCGGCCCAAGTACTGGCGGTCACCCGGGAGTGGGGGTTCGGCGCGGCCGACTTCGAGCGCCTCAACGTGCACGGCTCGGGGATCTCGCTCGGCCATCCGGTCGGGGCCACGGGCACCCGCATCCTGACCACGCTGGCCCGGGAGATGCACCGCCGCCAGGTCCGCTACGGGCTGGAGACGATGTGCATCGGCGGAGGACAAGGCCTAGCCGCGGTGTTCGAGCGGGTGGAAGGGTAGCGAGATGGCCGGGCCGTTCGTTAGATAAATCTTTGTCGCCGACCTCGGCCCGGATGGCGGCGGTGTCCTCCCCCAGGGCCGGTACCCGGCCGCTGATCACCGGCCAGCCGGCGGCGAGCGCGGGCGGCAGCAGCGCGGGCACCGGGCCGGCCGGGGTGCCGACCTCGCGCCACCGGCCGCGCTGTTCGAGCTGCTGGTGCTCGGCCAGGTCACGGACGCCGTTGAGGCGGGCGTTGCCCAGGCGGGCCTGGTCGGCGCGGCGCTGGATCTCGGCCAGGTCGTGGCGCGCGCACCACTCCCCCACGAGCCGGTCGAGCTCGGCCCGGTGCCGGACCCGGCCGTCGTTGTGCGCGTAGCGCGGGTCGTCGGCTAGGTCGGGCCTTTCTAGCAGGTCGTTCGTCAGCCGGTGCCACTCGCGGTCGCTGGTGGTGCCGAGCACGGCGGTCTGCCCGTCGGCGGTCGGGTAGGCGCCGTAGGGCGCGACGACCGGCGAGCCCATCCCGACCGGCTGCGGTTCCTCGCCGCCGTGCAGGACCTGGTTGAGCGCGAAGCCCATCATCTCCGCCGCTACGTCCAGCATCGCGATCGGGATGACCGCGCCGCGGCCGGTCCGCTCCCGCTCGTACAGGGCGGCCAGGACGCTGGAGTACGCGTACAGAGCGGTCCCGATGTCGGCGACGGGGATGCCGGACTTGGCCGGCTGGCCGGGCAGGCCGGTGATGGCGCACGAGCCGGCTTCGGCCTGGACGAGCAGGTCGTAGGCGCGTTTGTGGTCGAGCGGGCCGCCGCGGCCGTAGCCCGAGATGTCGGCGATGATCAGCCGGGGGTACTGGTTGTTTAGTACCTCGGGGTCGAGGCCGAGGCGGCCCAGGGCGCCGGGGGCCAGGTTGCTGACCAGGACGTCGGAGCGCTCGAGCAGTTTGGTGACGACGTCACGGTCGGATGGTTCTGTCAGGTCGAGGGCGGCGGATTCCTTGCCGTGGTTGAGCCAGACGAAGTGGGCGGCCAGGCCGCGGACCGCGCCGTCGTAGTGGCGGCTGGCGTCACCGGTGCCCGGCTGCTCGATCTTGATGACCCGGGCGCCGAGGTCGGCGAGGTGCCGGGTGCACAGCGGGGCCGCGATGGCCTGCTCGAGGGCGAGGACGGTGATGCCGGACAACGGTGACTGGGTGGGCGGCGCGGTGGTCATGGTCCCCATGATCCCCGGCGGGCTCGGTTCAGCTGGTGAAGGGGTTGAGGACCGGGATTCCGACGGGCTCGAAGTCTTTGACGTTGCGGGTCACCATGGTCAGGCCGTGTACCCGGGCCGTGGCGGCGATGAGCGCGTCGATGGGAGGGAGGGGCTTCTTCTGCGGCTGGCGTCCCCAGGTGGTGGCGACCGGGAGGGATACCGGGAGAATCCGGTCCTCGAACCCGGCTTGGAGGTCCGCGAGCCAGCGTTCCAGGGCAGCCGCTTGGTCTCGATCTCCCCGGCTGCGGCTCTTCGCGATCCCCTGCTCGATCTCGCCCAGGGTCAGCACCGAGATATGCATCCGGTCGGGGGGTGTGGCGGCGATCCATCCGGCGACGCCCACGGCCGGCCGGCGCTTGCGGGTCTCCGACAGCACGTTGGTGTCGAGCAGGTAGGTCATGCGCTCGCCTCGAGATCGTCCGTGCCCCCAAAGTCAATTGGGCGTTCGCGGCCAGCTTTACGCTCGGCCTCGACCTCAGCGAAGACGTCGATGACGCTGTCATCGAACTTCGGGCCGCCGAGCAAGACGTCAGTGAGGTTTACCGCGGCCCGGGTCAGCCGGTGGAATTGGCTGACGTCGATGACCACTGCGATGTCCTCACCATGCCGGGTGATGACCTGCGGACCCTGGCTGGTCACCGCGCGGATCATCTCGCTGAAGCGCTGCTTAGCTTCCTGGATTTGCCAATGATCGGGAACTGGTTCCGCCATGAGCACCTCCGATATTCTGTCTAGGCTTGTCTAGACAGATTACCATGTGCCGTGGTGTTCGGGGACCAGGAACGTGAGGGGGATCATCAGGACCATGATCACGGCCAGGACGGCGAACATGGCCGCCTGGGTCAGGCCCGGGTGGCTGCTGCGCGCGACCAGCGCGCTCGCGATCGATATCCCGGTGATCCCGCCGGCCTGCCGGAACATGCCGCGCAGGCCGCTGATGGACGCGGCCTTGGCCGGGGCGAGCTGAAAGGTGGCGTTGTTGCTGGCCGGAAGCGATACCCCGGTGCCGATCCCGGTCACGCCCGCCGCGATGGCGAGCCAGGCGTGGGGGCTGACCCCGCTGGCCGGGAAGGCCAGCAGCGCGGTGCCGACCGCGGTGAGGGCGAAGCCAGCGATCATCGGCGGGCGGTAGCCGGTGCGGCGCAGCGCGAAGGTGGCCAGGGCGGCGACCGCCAGCATCCCGACCGCGCGCATGGTCAGCAGCGTGCCGGCCGAGAGGGCTTTGAGGCCGAACCTCTCCTCGGCGTAGAACGGGACCAGCGAGGCGAAGCCGATGACGGCAGCGCCGTTGAAGAAGTTGATCACGTTCATCACCGCGAAGCTGCGCTCGCGGAACAGCTTTACGTCGACGAACGGATGCTCAGCCCGGGTGCAGTGTCTGATGAAGGCGGCCAGCGCGGCGAGGCCGGCCAGGAGCGGTATTGCCGCGAGGAGCGACTGTTGTGACCACAGGGAACCGATGGAGCCCAGGGAGCCGATGGCCAGCATGATGCCGAGCAGCCCGGCGCCGAGCTCGGCTACCCCCACGATGTCCAGGCTTTGCTGGTGTTTTTTGTCGGAGCCGGGGATGACGACCGCGGCGAGGATCAGCAGCACGGCCCCGAGCGGGACGTTGACCAGGAAGATCCCGCGCCAGGACCAGTAGGTGACGAACACCCCGCCCAGGATCGGACCGACGATCGCGCCGATGGGGAAGATGCTGGTGAACATGCCGATGGCCCGGTCCCGGTCGGCGCCGAACTGGTCCGAGACGATGCCGGTGGCCGACGGCATGAACGCGCCGCCGCCGAGCGCCTGGAGCAGCCGCAGGACGACGAGCTCGTAGATGTTCGTCGAGAGACCGCAGCACAGCGACGCGGCCGTGAACAGGACCACCGCGCCGAGGAACAGCCGCTTGCGGCCGTAGATGTCGCTGAGCGCGCCCGCCACCGGCATGGCCACGATCTGGCCCAGCGCGTAGACCGTGATCGTCCAGCTCACCCAGTTGATGCCGGTGTGCAGGTCGTGCTGGAGGGTGCCCAGCGCGGTCGACACGATGGTCTGGTCGATCGACGCCATGAACAGGGCGATCGCGGTGACACCGAAGATCAGGTACCGGCGGGGTGGCGGCGGATCGCCGGCTGGCACCGGGGCGTCGGCGCGCACCGGGACGTCGGCTGGCGGCTTCGCGATCTCGCTGGATGCCACGTTTGTATACGATACTGCCTATCGGCAGGCAACTATATTCGCCTGGCGGCTGGTCCTCTTGTTGGCGCGGATGGGGGTCGGCCTGGGTCGGCGATTTGTCGGCACTTGTGGGCGTCAGAGCACCCGAAACTGCCGACAAAGCCGGGGTTTCGCGCGGCTGGGGGCGTGGTGGTGGGGCGCTGGAGAACTTGAGTTAAGCGTGATGCTCGGGTTTTACGCCACGGCGCACGACTGCTTGGCAGGTTGGGCGCGACGGCCGATCGTTCGTCATTTTGGGTCGTTCTAGTGACCCGAATTGACGAACAATCCCGGAGTGCGGGACGCATGTTACTGAGGCGTCCAATGGGGTTGCCGCTGGCCTGGGTAGTGGGTGGACGCTGGCTGGGTCTGGCTAGGGGACGAGGACGATGCGGTGCTTGGCGTCGGTGGCGGCCCAGGCTTGCTCGACCTGGGCGAGCGGGACGGCGCGGGCGTCGACGGCGATGGCGCCGGATGCGATCTCCTGGGCCAGGACGTCGAGTTCGGCCAGGTACTCGCGGGTGCTGACCGAGCCCTGGCCGCTGCCGACGAGCTGCAGGCGGGCGGCGCGCAGGGCAGCCGAGGGGATCTGCGCGGTGGGCCCGGCCACCGAGCCGATCTCGATCCAGGCCAGCGGCTTGCCGCGGTCAGCCCGGCTGGTGATGACGGCGACCATCGCGTCGGTGGTGGGCGGTCCCCACAGGTAGTCGAGCACGACGTCGACGTCGGCCGCGGTCTTGGCCAGGCGCTCGGCTCCAGTGGCGGAGCCGAGTAGCACGGTGGCGGTGGCGCCGAGGGCGGGCAGGGCCGCCAGGCGCCCGGCGTCCCGGCCGGCCGCGATGATCTGGCCCGCGCCGAGGTGCTTCGCGACCTGGACCGCCAGCTGCCCGGCGTTGCCGGTGGCCCCGAGGACGAGCACGTCCTGGCCAGGTGAGAAGGGCACCCGCTGGCGTAGCGCCACCCACGACGACATGGCCGGGTTCATCGCCGCGGCCACCACGACGGGATCGGCGCCCGCGGGCAGGACGATGCTGCGGCGGGCGTCGATGACCGTCCGCTCGGCCATCGCGCCCACGGTGGTGTCCGGCAGGATGAAGTAGCGCAGCCGGCCGTCAGGACCGCGCCCTACCCCGTCGACGCCCGGCACCAGGGGCAGTTCGCCGGTGCTGGTGTAGTGCGACCCGTCGGCCTGTGACCGGACCCGCGGGTGCAGCCCGGCGGCGAGCACGTCGACGAGCAGCTCCTCCGGCCCGGCCGGAACGGGGTCCGGGAACTCCTGGTAGCGGGGAGCGGAGTCGAACGAGGTAACGACAGCAGCCTTCATGATAACCTCCAGATAGTTGGTATTGCAAACTACTTTAGTTGCTAGTACCAACTAAATCAACTAGGCTTCTGACGTGGCGATCTCAGGGCGGGCGGACCCGGGAAAAGCAGGTACTGGGCAGCGAGAGCTGATTGACGCACTCGTTCGGTCGTCATTTGCCGTGATGGCCGTGCTGAGCCGGATCGGGGCCGAGCATGACCTGTCGCTGACGCAGCTCCGGATGCTCGGCATCCTGCGGGACCGGCGGGTGACGATGAGCGAGCTCGCCGATCATCTGGGACTGGACAAGTCGACGATCTCCGGGCTGGTCAGCCGGGCCGAGAAGCGGGGGCTGATCGGGCGGGCGCCGAACCAGGCGGACGGGCGCGCCGTCGACGTGTTCCTGACCGCGGCCGGGGCCGGGCTCGCCGGGCGCGGGGCCGACCAGGTCGCGCGGGCCCTGTCCCCCCTGACCGGCGAGCTCACCCCGGCCCAGGGCCGCCAGCTGACCGCTTTGCTCGAGCGGTGCCTCGACGGCAGCGAGCCGTAACTCGGCCCAGCGCCACGGCGGCGACGCCGATCCGTCCGGCTCGCGCCCGAACGGGTAATCAGCCCGGTCTTCCTTCAGGTGGAACAGCCCGATATCGGCGGCTCGGTCGGCGAGGGCCGTGGCGGCCGGGCCGGAACCAGCCGCACGCAGCGCGTCCAGCAGGCGGGCGACCCCTGGTGCCTGATCCGGGTCAAACGTGACCTGGCTCGCGGGGTCGCGGGCCAGCAGGACCCGGATCGCGTCGGCCGCCCGCGCCGCGAGCAGTTCCGCTAGCAGCAGGGCCGTGCTCAGCGGGTTATCGAGGCTCGCGCCTTCGGCGGCGCGGATGGCCAGCGACCTCACCGCGCCGTCGGCTCCGGCGGTGCGCAGGGCGCGCAGCAGCCGGGCGATATCAGCGGGATCGCCGAGGCGGACCTGCCCGGCCGGGTCACGGGCCAGCAGGACCTGGACGGCCTCACCGGCCCCGGCCGCGCGCAGCTCGTCGAGCAGCCAGGCCACGTTACCGGGGTCGTCGAGGACGGCCCGGCTGGCCGGGTCGCGAGCCAGCAGGACCTGGACCGCCGGGCCGACGCCGCCCGCGCGGAACTCCTCCAGGCGCTCGGCGAGATATCCGGGGTCGTCAGCGTCGGCGGCGTAGTCGGCCGCCTGAGTGGCCAGGACCCGCACGGCCTCGGTGTCGCCGGCCGCGTGCAGTTCCGCCGCCAGCCGGCCCATATCCCGCAGATCGTAGAGGTCAACATGGCGGGCCGGGTCGCGAGCCAGCAGGGCCCGGATCGCCCCGCTGGCGTCCGCCGCCCGCAACTCGGCCAGCAGCCAGGCGACGGAATCCGTGTAGTCGATGCGGCCGACCCCGGCCGTGATCCGGTCCAGCAGGGCCTGGACCGCGGCGCCGGCGCCGGCCGCGCGCAGCTCGACCAGAAGCGCGGCGGCTTCCCACGGGTCCTCGAAGCCGCCGTGGCCGACTGGATCGCGAGCCAGCAGGACCTGGTAC
>JBEKJP010000030.1:0-106350 GCA_050011155.1 Streptosporangiaceae bacterium | reverse complement strand
AACCTCGCCAGCTTGTCCAGCAGGCCGGGTAGGTCGGCGGGGTCTCCGCCGCCGTGCATCCAGCCGTCGACGACGCGGGCGGCGCGGCGCAGGGCCGCGTCGGAGTGGCCGCCGATGAGGTTGGGGACCGGCTCGGGCGGCACCGGGGCGATCTTGACCGGGGGCAGGTCGAAGACCTGGCCGTGATACTCGAAGTAGCCGCCGGCGGCCAGGCCGCGCAGGATGGCGATCTCCTCGTCCATCCGGTGGCCGCGGCCGGCCCAGGGAATCCCGAGGACCTCGTAGTCCTCTCGCCAGGGGCTGACGCCGACGCCGAGGACCAGGCGGCCGCCGGTGAGGACGGCGACCGAGGTGGCCTGCTTGGCCGTCAGCACCGGGTCGCGCACTGGCAGCTTGAGGACGAAGGTGGTGAACCGCAGCCGGCTCGTCACCGCCCCCAGCGCCGGGATCAGCGCGAAGGGCTCGAGGAACGGCTTGTCCTCGAGGAACTCCCGGCTGCCGTCCGGGTTGAACGGGTACACGCTGTCGGAGTGCAGCGGGTAGCAGATGCTATCGGGCACGATCATCGAGTCGTAGCCCGCCTCCTCGGCGGCGCGCGCGAGCGCCGGGTAGTAGGAGGGATCCGTCATCGACTCCGCGTAGCTGAATCGCACTCTGAAAAAACTAGAACAGGTTCTTGTTTCTGGTCAACGGTTTGGCCAAGCTTGACTCCATGGACCTAGCTACGATCGAAGAGATCCGCCAGGTGAAATACCGCTACTTGCGGTGCGTGGACCTGAAGCTGTGGGACGAGCTGGTCGAGGTGTTCACGCCGGACGCCACGGTGGATTACGGCACGCAGGTCTACGGCAAGCCGCTCAAGCTGGACGGCCGCGACGCGATCGTCGCCTTCCTGCGCAAGAACCTCGGGCCGACCATGATCACCGTGCACCGCGCGGGCCAGCCGGAGATCACCGTGGACGGCGACACCGCCGAGGGCATCTGGTCGTTCGAGGACACCGTGATCGCGACCGAGTTCAAGGTCGTGATCACCGGCGCGGCCTTCTACCGGGACCGGTACGAGCGCGGCGCGGACGGCCGGTGGCGGATCGCCCATACCGGGTACACGCGGACCTACGAGGCCATGATGTCGCTCGACGACCTGCCGAGCTTCCGGATCACGGCCAAGCTGGGAGAGCCGCCCGTGACAAAGGTAAGCAGTGCTGACACAGCCGTTCAGTGAGGCGATCGCGGAGGCGGAGAAGGTCATCGCCGAAGCGCCGTTCGTCGCCACCGAGCAGGACCTGGCCGAAGGGTACGACTACCTGGCGGGCAGCATCCAGGCCTCGCTCCGGCTGGCCTGGGCCTACCAGAAGGACTTCCCGTACTTCGTGATGTCCACCGGGCCCTACACCAAGCTGGGCCTGGACAACCCGGACACCTTGTACTTCCACTCTTACCTGCGCGACGACGCGGAGTACGTGGTCAGCGGGCGGCGCGGCAGCACCGCCGACCTGAACTTCCAGGTTCTCAGGGGCGACTACTCCCCAGTCGAGGTGCCGGACAGCCTGAGCGCGTTCGACGACCGGGCCATCGAGATCGGCGCGGACGGGTCGTTCGAGGTGCGGTTCGGTCCGGGCGAGCCGGGGCCGAACTACTTCAGGCTGGGCCCGGGCTCCTCGATGCTGCTGGTCCGGGAGGTGTACTCGGACTGGGCGCGCGAGCGGCGGGGCACGATCACCATCCGCCGGGAGGACCTGCCCTGCCTGGCCCCGCCGGCCCCGGACGCCGAGGCGCTGGCCAGGCGGTACGCCGTAGCGGGCAAGATCTTGCTGTCGCGGCTGCGGACGTTCATCGCCTTCCCCGAGTGGTTCTACCTCAACGAGCCGGTCAACACGATGACGCCGCCGCGGCTGACGCCGGGCGGGCTGGCCACCCAGTTCTCCTCGGCCGGGCACTTCGACCTGGACCAGGACCAGGCGATGATCGTGACGGTGCCCGCGGCCGGCCGGGACGTCGCGCCCTACCAGGGCATCCAGCTCGGCAGCCTGTGGTACATCTCGCTTGACTACATCAACCACCAGACCAGCCTGACCGCCGACCAGGCCCGGACCGACCCGGACGGCATGCTGCGCTTCGTGATCAGCGAGCGCGATCCGGGGGTGGCCAACTGGCTGGAGCTCACCGGGCGGCGCCGCGGCTACGTGCAGATCCGCTGGCAGCAGCTGCGGCGGGACCTCACCGCGGACGACGGGCCGCAGGTCGCGGTGGTGCCGTTCGGCGACGTTCCCGACTGCCTTCCTCATTACGGCGAAGCCCGGGTGACGCCGGATCAGTGGCGGGACCGAATCGCGGCGCGGCAGGCCGCGGTGGCGGAAAGGATGCTGGGTTAACCATGATGCTGCAGGACAAGGTGGTCGTGGTGGCCGGCGTCGGGGCGGGGCTCGGTCGCTCGATCGCGCTGGCCGCCGCCCGCGAGGGCGCCGACGTGGTGCTGGCCGCGCGCACCGCGGCCCGGCTCGACGAGGTGGCCAAGGAGGTCGACGGCCTGGGCCGGCGGGCCCTGCCGGTGCCCACCGACCTGTCCGACGCCGCGGCCCAGGAGCACCTGGCGGCGGCGGCGCGAGACGGGTTCGGCCGGGTCGACGCGCTGGTCTACAACGCGCTGGCGATGCCGCCGATCAAGGGCCTCGGCGCCGTGCCGCTGGAGGCGCTGAGCGCGAGCTTCGACGGCAACGTGGTCTCGGCGCTGCGGCTGACCCGGCTGTTCACTCCCCTGCTGGAGGAGAGCCAGGGCTCGGTGACGATGGTCAACTCGATGGTGGTGCGGTTTTCCCAGCTCGGGATGGGTCCGTACAAGCTGACCAAGGCGGCGCTGCTGGCCATGGCGCAGAGCCTGGCGACCGAGTTCGGGCCGCGCGGCATCCGGGTCAACTCGGTCGCGCCCGGGCACATCTGGGGCGACTCGCTGCAGTGGTACTTCGGGTACCTGGCGCACAAGCGGGGGGTCGAGGTCCAGGACATCTACGACGAGACGGCGGCGAACATCGACCTGCGCCGGCTGCCGGTGCCCGACGAGATCGCGGACGCGGTGGTCTTCCTGGCCTCGCCGCTGGCCCGCGCCATCACCGGGCAGTGCCTGGACGTCAACTGCGGCGAGTATCACCATTGAGCGGTCTGGGCAGCGTTGAAGAACTGAAAGACCTGGCGGCGCAGGCCACCGGGCTGCAGGACTTCGGGCCCGATGACTTTTCCGACGGGCTGGCGGTGCTGCTCGATTCGTACGAGCGCGAGGCGGCCCTGACTCCAAGGGGTACCCGGGTAACCAGGGCCATGATCCGGGGCGCGCTGAGCGCCCGGCTGATCAGCGAGGCGGCCTGGCGGGCGCACCCGGAGCACGCCCAGGTCGAAATCACCCGGCCGCTGTTCGTCACCGGGCTGCCCCGGACCGGCACCACGGCGCTGCACCGGCTGCTGGTGGCCGACCCGGCCCATCAGGGTCTGGAGATGTGGCTGTGCGAGGTGCCGCAGCCGCGCCCGCCCCGGGCGAGCTGGGCGGACGACCCGGTCTTCCGGTACATCCAGGCCGGCTGCGAGAAGCACCACGTCGCGCACCCCGAGTTCATGGGGGTGCACTACATGGCGGCCGACCAGGTCGAGGAGTGCTGGCAGCTGCTGCGCCAGTCGATGCGGTCGATCTCCTGGGAGTGCCTGGCCCACCTGCCGTCCTACTCGGCCTGGCTGAGCACCCAGGACTGGACCGGGCCTTACCGGCGGCACCGGCGCAACCTGCAGCTCATCGGCCTGCCGGACGCCGGTAAGCGGTGGGTGCTTAAGAACCCCAGCCACCTGTTCGCGCTCGACGCGCTGCTCGAGGTCTACCCGGACGCCCTGGTCATCCAGACGCACCGCGACCCGGCCACCGCGATCGCCTCGGTCTGCAGCCTGGCCGCGCAGGCGTCGGCCGGCTGGTCGGAGCTGTTCACCGGCGACGTCGTCGGCCGGGACCAGCTCGAGCTGTGGGCGTCCGGGCTTGAGCGGTTCAGCGCTTCCAGAAATCGGGCGCAACGGGCCCGGCACGACCAGGCGACGTTTTTCGACGTTCGGTATGAAGATCTTGTGGCTGATCCGGTGGGGACGGCTGAGGCGGCTTATGCCTACTTCGGTTTGCCGTTCACCGTGGCCGCGGCCGATGCGATGCGTGCTCTTTCCGCCGAGGGCGGCGCTACCGGGGTCCGGCCGGCCCACCGGTACACGCTCCAGGACTTCGGGCTCACCGAAGCGGACGTCGGCGCGCGTTTCTCAGGTCTGACCGCGGAGCTGCGATAATTACCGGGTGAGCAGCACACGTGAGCGAGGGTCCGGACGGCGGGCCGACGTGGTGCAGCTCGCGGGCGAGCTGTTCGCGCAGAAGGGCTTCCGGGCCACCACCGTGCGCGAGATCGCGGACGCCGCGGGCATCTTGTCGGGCAGCCTGTACCACCACTTCGACTCCAAGGAGTCGATCGGCGACGAGATCCTGTCCGGCTTCATCAACGACGTGCTGGCCGACTACCGGGCCGCGGTCGGCTCGGGCGGCACGCCGCGGGCGGTGCTGGAGCAGATCGTGCGGTCGACCAGCCAGACGCTGGCCCGGCACCGGCCCGCGCTGGCCATGTTGCAGAACGACTGGAGCTACTTCAGCGGGCAGCCCCGGTTCGGGTACCTGCGCAAGGCCGTGAGCGAGATCGAGCAGGCCTGGGTCACCCAGCTGGAACGGGGCCAGGCGGAGGGGATCTTCCGCGCCGACCTGGACGCCAGGCTCACCTACCGGCTGCTGCGGGACGTGCTGTGGATCCCGTCGCAGTGGCGGCTAGCCGAGGGCTATACCACCGAGCAGGTGGCCGAGGGACTGCTGCGGCTGCTGTTCGACGGGATTACCGCTTGAGGCGAAACAGGAACATGTTCTAATTTTGACCCATGGGCAAACTCGAGGGCAAGGTCGCGCTGATTTCCGGCGGGGCCCGCGGCATGGGCAAGTCTCACCTGCGGCACTTCGCCGCCGAGGGCGCCCGGGTGGTGTTCGGCGACGTGCGGGACGAGCAGGGCCAGTACGTGGCGGACAAGCTAGGCGAGCAGCATTGCCGGTACGTGCACCTCGACGTCACCCGCGAGGACGACTGGGCGGCCGCGGTGGCGGTGACCGAGGAGACGTTCGGCCGTCTCGACGTGCTGGTGAACAACGCCGGGATCTTGACCTTCGCGCCGATCGAGGAGATGACGCTGGCGGCCTTCCGGCGGGTGCTCGAGGTCAACGCGGTGGGCTGCTGGCTCGGCATGAAGGCGGTGATCGAGCCGATGAAGCGGGCGGGCGGCGGGTCGATCGTCAACATCTCCTCGATCGAGGGGTTCACCGGCGCGGCCGGGCTCTCGGCCTACAGCGCGAGCAAGTTCGCGGTCCGCGGCATGACCAAGGCGGCCGCGCAGGAACTGGCGGTGTTCGGCATCCGGGTCAACTCGGTGCACCCGGGCGGGGTGCTGACCCGGATGGTGATGGAGTCCGAAGACGCGCGGGCCGAGAGCGCCGAGGCGTTCATGAAGGCCATGCCGCTGCACCGGTTCGCCGAGCCGGTGGAGATCTCGCGGCTGGTAGCCTACCTGGCCTCGGACGAGTCGTCGTACTCGACCGGGAGCGAGTTCCTCGCCGACGGCGGGCTGCTGTCGGGGCCGGGGTACTGATGCTGGACGGCAAGGTAGCCATAATCACTGGGGCGGGCCAGGGGCTCGGGCGGGTGGAGGCGCTGGCGCTGGCTCAGGCCGGGGCCCGGCTGGTGCTCAACGACCTGGCCGCGGACACGGCCGAGGCGGTGGCGGCCGAGGTCGGGGCCGCGGGCGGACAGGCGGTCGTGGTCGCCGGGGACGTCAGCGAGTGGGCGGTGGGCGAGGCGATGCTGGCGACCGCGCTGCGCGCGTACGGGCAGCTGGACATCCTGGTCAACAACGCGGGCGTGCTGCGCGACCGGATGATCTTCTCGATGTCGCCCGAGGAGTGGGACCTGGTCATTCGCGTCCACCTGCGGGGGCATTTCGTGACTACGCGGCTGGCTACGGCGCACTGGCGGGATTTGAGCAAGGCGGCTGGCGGCCCGGTCTACGGGCGGATCGTGAACTCGACCTCGGAGGCGTTCCTGCTCGGGGCGGTCGGCCAGCCCAACTACGCCGCGGCCAAGGCCGGCATCGCCGCGCTCACGGTGGCGACCGCGCGTGGGTGCGCGCGTTACGGGGTGCGGGCCAACGCCATCTGCCCGCGGGCCCGCACCGCCATGACGGCCGCGATGATGAGCCCGCCGCCGGCCGAGGGGCCCGACCCGATCGCGCCTGAGCACGTGGCGCCGCTGGTGGTATACCTGGCCAGCCCGGCCGCCGAGGGGCTCAACGGCGAGGTGTTCGTGGTGCACGGCGGCGTGATCGCGGTGCTGGAGCCGCCGCGGTTGCGGGAGGTGTTCCACGCCGCCGGGCACGGCTCGGCCGACGGGATGTGGACGCTGGACGCGGTGCGGGACGCGCTGGATCCGTACCGGGACCGGGCGCCGGCGGTCGGGTTCCTGTCCGAGGACACGATGGGGCTGGCCAGCGAGACGATCGGGTTCCCGTCGCCCGGGTAGCCGATTTCGCTGAATGACCGGGCGGATCAGCCGGCCGATCCGGGACAATAGGCGCGGAGATCCACAGGCGGGCAGGGAGGGAAAGAAGTTGGGCTATCCCGGCGTGCCGCCGCAGTTCCAGTCCAGCGTGAGCGGCAACGGGACGCGCGTCATACTGTCCGGTCGCGGGCTGGCCCAGGTACCCGACTGGGTGCGGAACCTGCCGGCTGTCACCGACCTGAACCTGGACGAGAACCAGCTCACCTGGCTGCCGGACTGGCTGGGCGACCTTTCCCAGCTGACCAGCCTGTTCGTGCGCGGCAACCAGCTGTCCGACGTGCCCGGCTCGCTCGGCCGCCTGACCAGGCTGACCCACCTGGACCTGGGCGGCAACCGGCTGACGGAACTGCCGCGCGAGATGAGCCAGCTCACCGAGCTGACCAGCCTGGCCCTGGACGGTAACCCGCTGCTCGAGATACCGTGGCCGGTTTTCTACCTGACCAAGCTGACCAGCCTGAACCTGAGCGACGACGAGCTCGCCGAGCTGCCGGTCAGGCTGCGGGGCCTGACCGCCCTGACGTCCCTGGAGCTGAGCGACAACCGGCTGGGCCGGTCCCCCGGCACGCTCGACCGGCTGGCCGACCTGGCCAGCCTGGCCCGGCTGAAGCTCGACGGCAACCAGCTGACCGTCCTCCCGGATTCATTAGCGAATCTGCCCAGCCTCAGCGAGCTCGACCTGAGCCGTAATCACCTGACCTCGCTGCCAGGCTCGCTGCGCAACCTGGCCAGCCTGAGCACGCTGGATGTGTCCTTCAACCGGCTGAGGTCACTGCCATCCTGGCTTTCCGGCCCGGCGAGGAGCGCTGCGCGCGTGATAACCACCGGCAACCCGCTGGCCGCGGCCGGGAAGGCGCCAGCGCACGACGGGCAGCGTCTCGACAACGCCTGGATCAGGCTGAGGTCGCTGTTCGTGCCCTCGGTGTCGCTGGCCGCGGTCCGGGCGGCCAGCAGGACGGACGACGCCGCCGCGGCCATACTCCAGCTGTACGACTGGGAACGGGACCGGCTCCTCACCCTGGCCAAGGGCACCGCCGGGGCGGCGGTGACCGTGCTCACCGGGCTCATCGCCACCGCGGTGGAGGAAAAGACCAAGCTGAACGCGATCACGCTCGTCCCCACCGCCGCGCTGGTGGTGGTGCTGCTGGGCTGGAGCGGGTTCATCCTGACCGGCCTGCGGCGCCTGGCCGAGGACTACAGCACCGCCCTGACCATCAAGAGACAGGGGTAGGCGCGATGAGCTTCTCCTCGCCCCTGGGCGCCCTGATCCTGGTGTTCGCCCTCACCGCCGTGCTCCTGATCGTCCTCGGCGTGTTCACGCTGTACCTGTCCGTCCGGCACCGGCGGCGCCTGGCGGCCGGGGTTTACCGGCGGATCCTGGCCAGCCAGCCGTCGGCCTCGGTGCTGAGCGTGCTCACGGCCGACGACTTGCTCGCCGATCCTGACCTGCGGGCGGACGTCAGCCAGATCATCGTCGAAGACGGGCAGCCGGACGAGCGCAGGCGCGGGCCGCGGGAAGGGCCGGAGAACGGCACCTCTTCGCTGGATCTCCCGCCCTCACCACGCTGAGCCAGGGCGGAGCCGGCCGGCCGGGTTCTCACAGGATCACGCGGATGCTGAGGCCGCCCTCCGGCTGGCTGCGCAGGTCGAGCTCGGCCCCGTGGGCGGCGCTGACCGAACGGACGATCGACAGCCCCAGGCCCGCCTTGGCTAGCACCGCTGTTCAGCTAAGTGGCGGGGCCGTCGATACGGTAGCCGACGCCGGGGGTGGTGGAGATGACGGGCGGGTCGCCGAGCTTGCGGCGCAGCCGGCCGATGGTGACCGTGACCGTGTTGGTGAACGGGTCGGCCTGCTCGTCCCAGACCCGCTCCAGCAGGTCCTCGGCCCGCAGGAACGCGGGCGCGGCCAGCATCAGCGCCTCGAGCAGGCCGAACTCCTTGACCGACAGGTCGAGCCGGCGCCCGTCCCGGCTGACCGTCCGCCGCAGCGGGTCGAGCTCGATCCCGGCCGCGCGGAGCGTGCGCGCCCGGGCGGCCGGCTGCCTGCGGGCCAGCGCCCGGACCCGCAGCACCAGCTCGGGGAAGTGGAACGGCTTGCCCAGGTAGTCGTCCGCGCCGAGGCTCAGGCCGGTCACCCGGTCGCCGGGCGCTCCGGCCGCGGTGAGCATCAGGACCATGGCCCGGTGGTCGCGGTCGGTGATCATCTGGCAGAGCGTGTCGCCGTGGATGCCGGGCAGGTCCCGGTCGAGCACCACGACGTCGTACGGGCTGAGGTCGAGCTTCGCGGCGGCCTCGAGCCCGTCGTGGGCCACGTCCACCGCCATGCCCTGATCGCGCAGGCCCTCGGCCACGACCTCGGCCAGCGACCTGGAGTCCTCCACGACTAGCACTCTCATCGGAACACGTCGGCTTCCGCGGCCGGCAGGTCGACGCGGACACGCAGGCCGCCGCCGTCCCTGGCCTGGAGGTCCAGCGTGCCGCCGTGCGCTTCGGCGATGGCCGCGACGATCGACAGGCCCAGGCCCGAGCCCTGGTCCGAGCCGGTCCGGTCCGTGCCGGTCAGGTCGGCGCCGAGGCGCCGGAACGGCTGGGCCAGCTCGGCGACCTGTGCCTGATCGAGGACCGCGCCGCCGTTCTCCACCACCAGGCTGACCCGGTCGCCGTCGGCTCGCGTCGTGACCTGGATCCAGCCGCCGTCGGCGTTGTGGCCGACCGCGTTGCCGATCACGTTCTCCACCAGGCGGGACAGCAGCGCCTGACTGCCGGTGACCCACGCGCCGCCGGGGGCGCTGGTGTCCTGGACGGTCAGGTGCCGGGCGCGGATGGCGGCGTCCTGGCCGGCCAGGGCGGCGGCGACGATGTAGTCCAGCGGCAGCGTCGTATACCCGGGCAGCTCCCGGTGCTGGGCCCGGGCCAGCACCAGGAACGCCTCGAGCAGGGCATCGGTCTTGTCCAGCTCGGCCCGCAGCCGGCCGGCCAGGGCGACCGTCTGCGGCGGGGCCGGCTCGGGCTTGGCCAGCGCCACGTCCAGGGAGGCGCGCATCGTCGTGAGCGGGGTGCGCAGCTCGTGCGAGGCGTTGGCGACGAACCGGCGCTGGGCGTTGAACGCGCCCTCGAGCCGGGTCAGCAGCCCGTCGATGGTGTCGCCGAGTTCTTTGAGCTCGTCGTGGGGGCCGGCGACGGCCAGGCGTTCGTTCAAATTGTCTTCCGAGATGCGGCGGGCGGCGGCGGTCATCTGGCTGACCGGGCGCAAGGCCCGGCCGGCGACCAGCCAGCCGAGTACCGCCGACACGATCGTCATGATCGCCAACGCGATCAGCGACGAGAGGACCAGGGCGTGGCTGAGCTGGTCCTGGCCGGGCTGGGTGCCTGTCTCCGACTGCAGGTGGATGAGCTGGGACTGCAGGCGGGCGACCTGGGCCTGGAGCAGCTGGATGCGGACGGCGTCCACCTGTCCGGCTGGCACGGACGGCTCGTTTCTGGAACTGACTTCGGTCCCGGCGACGGCGTGGACCGTGACGCCGCTGGCGAGGGCCAGCAGCAGCGCCCCCGAGATCAGGAACAGGGACGTGTACAGGACGGTCAGCCGTACTCGCACCGTGCGGCCCGGCAGCAGCCTCATCCTTGTCTCCCTCGCGCCGCCATCCCAGGTCAGCATGGCGCGGCCGGCCTAACAACGGGATAACAGCCTCCGTGCGGCCCATGTTACGGCCGCCTCCGTAGAACGGGTTCTGGCCACTTTCCACCGCGACGAAGGAATTACCGATGCAAGCCACGATCGAAGTCGACGGACTGCGTAAGCGGTTCGGGCCGGCGCTGGCACTGGACGGCATGTCGTTCACCGTCGAGCCCGGCCGGGTGACCGGCTTCGTCGGCCCGAACGGGGCCGGCAAGTCCACCACCATGCGGGTCATCCTCGGCCTGGACGCTCCCGACCGGGGCCGGGCCCTGGTCGCGGGCCAGCCGTACGCGAGCCTGCGGCAGCCGATGCGGGTCCTCGGCTCGCTGCTGGACGCGGCCGCGCTCCAGCCGGGCCGCAGCGCCCGTAACCACCTGCTCTGGGTGGCGCATTCGCAGGGCCTGGGCGCCAGCCGGGTGAATCAGGTGATCGAGCAGGCGGGCCTGAAGGGGGTGGCCCGGCGGCGGGCGGGCGGCTACTCGCTGGGCATGCGGCAGCGGCTGGGGATCGCCGGGGCGATGCTGGGCGACCCGGTGGCGATCATGCTGGACGAGCCGTTCAACGGGATGGACCCCGAGGGCATCGTCTGGATGCGCTCCTTCCTGCGATCACTCGCCGCCGACGGCCGGACGGTGCTGGTGTCCAGCCACCTGATGAGCGAGCTGCAGGACACAGCGGATCACCTGATCGTCGTCGGGCGCGGCCAGGTCATCGCCGACACGACGATGGCGAGCCTGCTCGCGGCCGCCTCCGGCGACCGGGTGACGCTGCGCACGTCGGCCCGGCCGGAGGCGACGGCGGTGCTCGAAGCCGCGGGGGCCACCGTCGTCGCCTCCGGGCCTGACGTGCTCACGGTCTCGGGCGTGCTCACGGTCTCGGGCGTGCCCGCGGAGCGGGTCGTCGCGCTGCTCGGCGGGAAGGGAGTGCCGTTCGCCGAGGTCTCGGCCCACCGGGCCACGCTGGAGCAGGCGTACCTGGAGCTGACCAGGGAAGCGGTCGAGTTCCGGCCGCCCGCCGCAGGCACCGGCCAGCAGGTGTCCTCATGAAGGACGCGCTATGGGCCGAGTGGACCAAGTTCCGCAGCGTGCGCGGCTGGGTGATCGGGATGCTCGTGGCCGCGGGGCTGATGATCTTCCTCGGCGGGTTCGCGGCCGCGAACGGGTCCACCAGCTGCGGGATACCCGGCGGGCCGCAGCAGTCCGGGAAGGCCTGCCTGCCGTACGTCCCGCACGGGCCGGGTGGCGAGGTGGTGACCGACAGCTTCACCTTCGTGCGGCAGCCGCTGACCGGGAACGGCAGCATCACCGCGCGCGTCACGGCGCTGACGGGCGAGCAGCATACCGGTCCTGGGAGCACGGCGCCGCTGTTCGTGCCGTGGGCCAAGGCGGGGATCATAATCAAGCAGAGCACCAGCCAGGGCTCGGCTTATGCGGCCATGATGGTGACCGGCGGTCACGGCGTCCGGATGCAGTACGACTACACCGGGGACATCGCGGGCCTGCCGGGCTCGGTGTCGGCGGCGCATCCGCGCTGGCTGCGGCTGACGCGCTCCGGGGACACGATCGCCGGCTACGACTCCGCCGACGGCACGCACTGGACCCGGGTCGGTGCGGTGCATCTAACTGGGCATGTAACTGGGCTGCCGGGGGCCGTGCAGGTCGGCCTGTTCGCGACGTCGCCGGACTACACGGTGACCCAGAACTCGTTCGGCGGCAGCTCCAGTAACACCGAACCTACCCAGGCCGTGGGCGTCTTCGATCACGTCGGCCTGACCGGTGCCACGGCCAGCACCTGGACCGGCACCACGATCGGCGGCCAGGGGCCGGCCGGGCTGCCGTCACGCCGTGGTCCGGGCTCGCCGTTTACCCGGAACGGCGGCACGTTCACCGTGACCGGGTCCGGCGACATAGCGCCGGTCGCGGCGGGGACGGGACAAGGGCTGCCGACCGTGACCATCGGGCAGAGCCTGGTCGGAGCGTTCGTGGGGCTGATCGCGATCGTGACCGTGGCGGCGATGTTCTTCAGCACCGAGTACCGCCGCGGCCTGATCCGCACCACGCTGGCGGCCACGCCGCGGCGAGGCGCGGTGCTGACGGCCAAGGCGGTGGTGATCGGCGTGGTGGCGTTCGTCACCGGCCTGGTGGCGGCGACGATCGCGATCGCTATCGGGGTCCCGAAGGAGGAGAACAAGGGTCAGGTACTGCTGACCGTGCCCCTGATGACCGAGGTGCGGGTCATCGCCGGCACGGCGGCCGTGCTGGCCCTGGCGGCCGTCTTCGCCGCCGCGCTCGGGGCTATCCTGCGGCGCAGCGCGGCCGCGATCACTCTTTCTGTGCTCGTTGTCGTCATGCCGTTCCTGCTCAGCGCGCTGCACGTGTTCCCGGCCGGGGTGGGCGACTGGCTGCTGCGGCTGACCCCGGCCGCGGGCCTGGCGGCCGAGCAGAGCGTCCCGCGGTACTTCCAGGTCACGACCGTCACCTCGCCGGCCGCCGGAGGTTACTACCCGCTGTCGCCCTACGCCGGGCTGGCCGTCCTGGCCCTGTGGACGGCGGCGGCTCTTGCCCTGGCGCTGGTCCTGCTCAGGCGGCGGGACGCATGAGCGACACTCTCCACGCTGAGTGGACCAAGCTGCGGACCGTGGCGGGGCCGGCCTGGCTGCTGCTCGGGGTGGTGGTGCTGACCATCGCGGTCGGCGCCGCGGTGGCCGGGGCGACGCACTGCCCGCCGAATCTGGGCCCACCCCACCTGAGCTGCCCGGTCGACCCGGTCGAGCTCAGCCTGACTGGGGTCCAGCTTGGCCAGGCCGTGGTCGCGATCCTGGCCGTGCTGATGATCAGCAACGAATACAGCTCGGGCATGATCCGCACCACGCTGGCGGCGATGCCGAACCGGCTGCTGCTGCTGGCGGCCAAGGCGATCCTGCTGGCCGCGCTGGTGCTGGCGGCCGGCGCGGTGGCGGTGTTCGGCTCGGTGCTCGCGGCCCACCTGATCTTGCCTGGCCACGGCTTCACCGCCGCGCGCGGCTTCCATCCGGTCTGGCTGAGCTACGGGCCGGCGCTGCGCGCGGCCTGCGGTTCGGTCCTGTACCTGGGGCTGATCGCGCTGCTGAGCCTCGGCGTCGCGGTGGTCGTGCGGGACCCGGCCGTATCCATCGGCGTGGTGCTGGCGTTGCTGTACCTGTTCCCTGTGGTCTTGTCGTTCATCGGGAACGAGCACTGGCAGCACCGGTTCGAGCGGTGGGCGCCGACGATCGCGGGGCTGAATATCCAGGCGACTACCGGGCTGCGCGGGCTGGCGATCAGCCCGTGGGGCGGGCTCGGGGTGCTGGGCCTGTGGGCCTTGGGGGCTCTGGTTCTTGGCGGTCTCGTGTTCCGTCTGCGCGATGCCTAGGGACGGACGGAGTGGAAGGCGGGGCGCTCGCCGCCGCCGTGCAGGGTCAGGGAGGTGCCGCTGATGTAGGCGGCTCCGGGCGAGGCCAGGAACAGGCACGCGGCGGCGATGTCGTCGGGGGTGGCCATCCTTTTCAAGGGCACGGTGGCGGCGATGGCGGCGGCGGTGTCCTCGTCGCCGTAGACCTCGGCCGGGGACTCGGTGGCGACGAAGCCGGGGATCACGGTGTTGATCCTGACCTGGGGGCCCCACTCGATGGCCAGGCTGGTGACCAGGTGGTGCAGGCCGGCCTTGGCCGCGCCGTAGGCGGCGGTGCCGGGCGAGGGGCGGCTGCCGCTGACGCTGCCGATCATGACGATCGACCCGCCGCCCGGCTGGGCCTGCATCACCGCGTTGGCGGCCTGCGCGACGTGCAGGGGCGCGATCAGGTTGAGTTCGATGATCTTGGCGTGGAACCGGGGCGAGGCGGTGGCGGCTGCGGCCTCCGGGGAGCCGCCCGCGTTGCTGACGAGTACGTCTACCCCGCCGAAGCGTTCGGTGGCGGTCGCGATGAGCTGGCGGGCCTGCTCAGGGTCCCGGACGTCGGCCTTGGTGAAAGCCGCTTTCCTGTCGTCTGCGGCGGGGAGGGCTGCGGGCTCGGTGCGGCCGCAGACGAGGACGTCGGCCCCGGCGCGCAGGAAGGCCCGCGCGATCCCGGCGCCGATGCCCCGGGTACCACCGGTTACGACGACCCTGGCGCCGGCGAAGCCGGGACGGCCGGCTGAGCTGGCCGCGGGCTGGTCGACGGCTGCGGACTGGTCGACGCTTTGCATGGCGCCATGTTAGGCTCGCGACCAAGCAAACGCTAGGTCGGGGCGCGAGTCGCGCGGAGCTGCTTTGTCGGCAGTTTCGGGTGTTATAGCCCCCGAAACTGCCGACAAACCCGGTGCGAGACGACGGTGCGCATGAGGAGACGACGGTGCGCATGAGCGCGCAGGCGGAGCGGGCACGGACTATGGCTTGTTCGTCAGTTTGTGTCGTTATAACGACACAAACTGACGAACGATCGGGGGTAGCACGCGCTGCGAGACGGGCAGGGCGGCGGGCGGCGGTGCGGCTGTGAGCATTGAGGTGAGTGTGGCGGACGGGATCGCCGAGGTGGTGATCGACTTCCCGCCCGTCAACGCGCTGCCGGTCAAAGGCTGGTACGACCTGGCGGCCGCGCTCCACGCGACCGGCGCCGATCCGGGTACCCGGGTGGTGGTGCTGGCCGCCGCGGGGCGCGGGTTCTGCGCCGGGGTGGACATCAAGGAGATGCAGAAAACCACAGGGCACGACGCGCTGCTCGGCGCCAACGGCGGGTGCGCGGCGGCGTTCGCCGCGGTCTACGACTGCCCGGTGCCGGTGATCGCCGCGGTGCACGGCTTCTGCCTGGGCGGCGGCGTCGGGCTGGCCGGCAACGCGGACATCGTGATGGCGTCGCCGGACGCGACGTTCGGGCTGCCCGAGGTGGACCGGGGTGCGCTGGGCGCGGCCACCCACCTGGCCCGGCTGGTGCCGCAGCCGCTGATGCGGGCCATGGTATACACCTGCCGGACCGTCACCGCCGACGAGCTGCATGCCTTCGGCACCGTGCTCGAGGTGGTGCCGCGGGCGGAGCTGCGCGAGAAAGCGCGTGACCTGGCCGGGGACATCGCGGCCAAGGACCCGCAGGTCATCAGGCTGGCCAAGCAGTCGCTGAACGGCATCGACCCGGTCGACGTCAAACGTTCCTACCGTTTCGAGCAGGGCTTCACCTTCGAGCTGACGCTGGGCGGCGCCGGGGACAAGGCCCGGCAGGCTTTCGTGGACGGGAAAAGCCAGTGACCCCGGACGAGATCGTCGCTGAACTCCATGACGGGATGACGATCGGGATCGGCGGGTGGGGGTCGCGGCGCAAGCCGATGGCGCTGGTGCGGGCGATCCTGCGGTCGCCGCTTAAGAACCTCACGGTGGTCTCCTACGCGGGTCCCGACGTCGGCCTGCTGGTGGCGTCCGGGCAGGCCAAGCGGGTCGTCACCGCGTTCGCGTCGCTGGACTCGATCGCGCTCGAGCCGCACTTCAGGCGGGCCAGGCAGGACGGCTCGGTCGAGCTGACCGAGCTCGACGAGGGCATGCTCTACTGGGGGCTGCTCGCCGCCGCGCACCGGCTGCCGTTCCTGCCCATCCGGGCCGGGCTCGGCTCGGGCGTGCTCGAGGTCAACCCGGAGCTGCGCACGGTACGGTCCCCTTACGCCGACCCGTTCGGCCTCGGGGAGGAACTGGTGGCGGTGCCCGCGCTCAAGCTCGACGCCGCGCTGGTGCACATGAACCGGGCCGACGCCGCGGGCAACGCGCAGTACCTGGGGCCCGACCCGTACTTCGACGACCTGTTCTGCCTGGCCGCCGCGCGCGCCTACGTCTCCTGCGAGCAGCTCGTGCCGCGCCTGACCGGGCCGCCGCAGTCCATGCTGCTCAACCGGGCCATGGTGCACGGCGTGGCGCTGACCCCGAACGGCGCGCACTTCACCAGCTGCGTTCCCGACTACCCGCGGGACGAGGCGTTCCAGACGAGGTACGCCAAGGCCGCCGCCGACCCCGCGGCATGGGCGGAGTTCTGCGCCAGGTACCTGGAAGACACCGAGGCGGCGTACCAGGAAGCGGTGCGGGCATGACCGGGATAACCAGGGCCGAGGTCTGCGTGGTGGCGTGCGCCGAGGCGTGGCGCGGCGACGGCGCGATCCTGGCCAGCCCGGTAGGGCTGATCCCGTCGCTCGGCGCCCGGCTGGCCCGGCTCACGTTCGAGCCCGCCCTGCTCCTCACCGACGGCGAGGCGTACCTGGTCGACGCGGCCGGCGAGATCGAGGGCTGGATGCCCTACCGCGAGGTGTTCACGATACTGGCCGCCGGGCGCAGGCACATGATGATGGGCGCGGCGCAGATCGACCGGCACGGGAACCAGAACATTTCGGCCATCGGCGACTGGAAGCGCCCGAAGGCGCAGCTGCTGGGGGTGCGCGGCGCCCCCGGCAACACGGTGAACCACCCGGTCAGCTACTGGATCCCGAAGCACTCGGCGCGGGTGTTCACGCCCCGCGTGGACATGGTCTGCGGGGTCGGCTACGACCGCGGCGCGCGCGAGCTGCGGGTGGTGGTGACCAACCTGGCGGTGCTGGACTTCGAGACGCCGGAGCGGGTGATGCGGCTGCGTTCGGTGCATCCCGGCGTGGCGGTCGCGGAGGTAGTGGCGGCGACGGGCTTCCCGCTCGTCGTCCCGGACGAGGTGCCGGTGACCCGCGCGCCCACGGCGCCGGAGCTCGCGCTGATCCGCGACCGGCTCGACCCCACCGGGCTGCGGGAGCGCGAGGTACCGTGATCGCGACCCGGCTGACCGGGTTGCTCGGGATCCGCTACCCGATCGTGCAGGCGGCCATGGGCTACGTGTCCGGTCCCCGGCTGGCCGCGGCCACGGCCAACGCGGGCGGCCTCGGCCTGATCGCGTCGGCCACCATGAGCCTGGCCGAGCTGGAAGGTGCCATCGCCGAGACCGCGGGCCGTACCAACGCGCCGTTCGGAGTCAACCTGCGGGCCGACGCCCCCGATGCGGCCGAACGGGTCCGGCTCATCGCCTCGGCTCACGTCCCCGTCGCCTCGTTCGCGCAAGCCCCGAAGCCGGAACTGATCGCCACGCTCAAAGAAGCCGGCGTGGTCACGATCGCCTCGGTCGGCGCGCGCCGGCACGCCGAGAAGGCGGCCGGGTGGGGCATCGACGCGGTGATCGCCACCGGCGGCGAGGGCGGCGGCCACGTCGGCGCGGTGCCGACCAGCCTGCTGATCCCCCAGCTCGCGGCGGCGGTGGACATCCCGGTGATCGCGGCGGGCGGGTTCTTCGATGGCCGCGGGCTTGTCGCCGCGCTGGCCTGGGGCGCGGCCGGGATCGCGATGGGCACCCGGTTCCTGCTCACCAGCGACAGCCCGGTGGCCGCGGCGGTCAAGCAGATCTACCTGGACGCGGGCCTGGACGGCACGGTGGTCACCCGCCGCGTCGACGGAGTGCCGCACCGCGTACTACGGACGACCATGGTCGACCAGCTTGAAGTGGCGGGGGGCGGCGGGTTGGCGACGCTGGTGCGGTCGGCGCGGAACGCGGCGCGGTTCCGGGGGGTGAGCGGGATGGGCTGGCGAGATCTGCTCCGCCAGGGACTAGCCATGCGCAGGGAGAGCGCGCTCACCATGGGACAGGTGCTGATGGCGGCGAATACGCCGGTGCTGCTGCGGGCGGCGATGGTGGAGGGGCGGACCGATCTCGGGCTGATGTCATCGGGGCAGGTGGCCGGGCTGATCGGCGACCTCCCGTCGTGCGCCGAACTCATCGAGACGATCATGACCGAGGCGGACGCCACCCTGGACCGGCTGGAGGGGATCAGGGGGCGTGACACACCGGCCCGTTCGTTATGAAAGGTTTTCTACGATCGTCACGTTGGCCTGGCCGCCGCCTTCGCACATGGTGAGCAGGCCGTAGCGGCCGCCGGTGCGCATCAGCGCGTGCAGCAGGGTGGTCAGCAGCCGGGCACCGGTGGCGCCGAGGGGGTGGCCGAGCGCGATCGCGCCGCCCGCGACGTTCACCTTGGCCAGGTCGGCGCCGGTCTCGCGCTGCCAGGCGAGGACGACAGAGGCGAACGCCTCGTTGATCTCCACCAGGTCGATGTCGGCCATGGTCAGGCCGGTTTTGTCCAGGGCGCGGGCGGTGGCGGGGATCGGGGCGGTCAGCATGAGCACGGGATCGTCGCCGCGGGCGGACAGGTGGCGGATCCGGGCTCTCGGTGTCAGGTCGTGGTCGCGCACGGCGCGGTCCGAGGCGATCAGCAGGGCGGCCGCGCCGTCGGAGATCTGGCTGGCCAGCGCGGCGGTGATGCGGCCGCCGGCGCGGAGCGGCTTGAGGCCGGCCATCTTCTCCAAAGAGGTGTCGGGGCGCGGGCCTTCGTCCTGGCTGACGTCCTGGTAGGGCGCGATCTCGGCCTGGAAGTTGCCGCTCCTGATGGAATCCATGGCGCGCTGGTGGCTGGCGAGCGCGTAGCGCTCCATCTCCGCGCGGCTGATCCCCCACTTCTCCGCGATCAGGTCGGCCGCCCGGAACTGGGAGATCTCCTCGCTTCCGTACCTGGCCCGCCAGCCTTCCGAGCCGCCGAACGGGTCAGTGGTCATGGCCGAACCGATCGGGACCATGCTCATGTTCTGGACGCCGCCCGCGACGACGAGATCGGCGGTGCCGCTGAGCACGGCCTGGGCGGCGAAGTGGACCGCCTGCTGGGACGAGCCGCACTGCCGGTCCACGGTGACGCCGGGCACCGTCTCGGGCAGGCCCGCGGCCAGCCAGGCGGTGCGGGCGATGTCGCCGGCCTGCGGGCCGACCGTGTCCACGCAGCCGAAGATCACGTCGTCGATGGCTTCTGGATCGGCCTCGGCGCGGTCAAGGACAGCCTTGATGACGTGCGCGCCGAGGTCGGCCGGATGGGCGGCGGCGAGGCTGCCGCCGCGGCGGGTGACCGGCGTGCGGACGGCTTCTACGATGTAGGCCTCGGGCATTCTTACCTTCCCGGGGTAGAATGATCGACTAGAACACGTTCTAGTTTAGGGGAACGCATGCGCATCGCCTACACCCCCGAGCAGGAAGAGCTCAGGCGCGAGCTGCGCGCGTACTTCGGCGGCCTGATGACCGCGGACGTGCGGGCCGCGTTGGCGTCCGAGGATGGCGACTACGGGAGCGGCGAGGCCTACCGGCAGGTCGTCCGGCAGCTGGGCCGGGACGGCTGGCTGGCGCTGAGCTGGCCGCAGGAGTACGGCGGGCGCGGCGGGACCATGCTCGACCAGCTGATCTTCACCGACGAGGCGGCGGTGGCCCGGGTGCCGGTGCCGTTCCTGACCATCAACACGGTCGGGCCGACGATCATGCGGTACGGGACGGAGGCCCAGAAGGCCTTTTACCTGCCGCGGATCGCGGCGGGCGAGATCGGTTTCTCGATCGGCTACTCCGAGCCGGAGGCCGGCACCGACCTGGCGTCGCTGCGGACGACGGCGGTGCGGGACGGGGACGAGTTCGTGATCAACGGGCAGAAGATGTGGACCAGCCTGATCCAGTACGCCGACTACGTCTGGCTGGCCTGCCGGACCGATCCGTCGGCCAGCCGGCATAAGGGGCTGTCGATCATCATCGTGCCTGTTACCGCTGAAGGCTTTTCCTGGACGCCGGTGCACACGGTGGCGGGGGTGACGACGTCGGCCACCTACTACTCCTCGGTCCGGGTGCCCTCGTCGTCCCTGGTCGGGGAGGAAAACGGGGGCTGGCCGCTGATCACCAACCAGCTCAATCACGAACGGGTGGCGCTCACCTCGGCCGCTCCGGTGATGGCGGCGCTGGCCGAGGTGCGGGACTGGGCGGCGTCGGCCAAGCTGGCCAGCGGCGAGCGGGTGCTCGACGCCGAATGGGTCCGGCTGAACCTGGCCCGGGTACACGCCAAGGCGGAGTTCCTGAAGCTTCTCAACTGGCGGATCGCGTCGGCGGGCGTGGTCGGGCCTGCGGACGCGTCGACGACGAAGGTGTTCGGCACCGAGTTCGCGGTGGAGGCGTACCGGCTGCTGACGGAGGTGCTCGGCGCTTCCGGGGGCGGCGCCGAGGTGCGGGCCGGGTCGCCCGGAGCGCTGCTGGCCGGGCGGATCGAGCGGGCATACCGGGGCGCGCTGATCCTGACCTTCGGCGGCGGGACGAACGAGATCCAGCGTGACATCATCGCGGCGGCCGCGCTCGGGCTGCCCCTGAGCCGTCGTTAGGGAGACGTGGTGGACTTCAGTGCGAGCGAAGCGCAGGCGGAAATCGCTGGGCTGACCAGGAAGATCCTGGCCGAGCAGGACGCGCCGTGGGGTGACCTGGCCACGGCCGGGGTGCTGGCGGCGGCCCTGCCGGCGTCGCTGGACGGCGCGGGCCTCGGCCTGGCCGAGCAGTGCTCGGTGCTGATCGAGCTGGGCTGGGCGGCCTCGGACGTGCCCTACCTGGCGTCGGTCGTGCTCGGGGCGGGAGCGGTGGCGGAGTTCGGGACGCCATCGCAGCAGCGGGACTGGGCTGTCCCGGCCGGCCAGGGCACGGTGGTGCTGACCGCCGCGCTGGCCGAGGAGGACGGCGACGACGTTACGGTGCCTTCGGCTGCCGCGGTGCGCTCCGACGGCCAGTGGGTGCTGTCGGG
The DNA here is from genome assembly GCA_050011155.1 of Streptosporangiaceae bacterium. GTDB lineage: Bacteria > Actinomycetota > Actinomycetes > Streptosporangiales > Streptosporangiaceae > Palsa-504. The sequence goes on along the minus strand of JBEKJP010000030.1, from coordinate 85,387 downwards.
GGTGAAGACCGCGGTGGAGGCGGCGACGGAGGCCGGGCTGTTCCTGGTGCCGGCTTCGTCGCCTTCCGGTGTGATGGTGTTCCTGGTCACGCCGTCGGATGCCGGGGTCACGGTGGAGCCGCAGTCGTTGACGGGCTTCGGCCCGGCCGGGCGGGTCGTGCTGGATGGTGTTGTGCTTTCCGATGCGCGGGTGCTTGGTGCGGCCGGGCGCGGGGCCGAGGTGGCGGGCTGGCTGGCGGCGCGGGCCACCGTGGGGCACTGCGCGGCGCAGGCCGGGGTCATCGAGCGGGCCCTGGAGCTGACCGCGGAACACGCGCGGACCCGGGTGCAGTTCGGCCGGCCGATCGGCGCGTTCCAGGCGGTGGCGCAGCGGCTGGCCGACGCCTACATCGACGCCGAGGCGGTCCGGCTGACCTTGTGGCAGGCGGTGTGGATGCTCGGTTCTTCGGCCTCGGACGCGGCCGCGGTTTCGCTGGCGGTGGCGACCGCTAAATTCTGGGCGGCCGAGGCGGGCCACCGGGTGGCGCACACCGCCGTCCACGTGCACGGCGGGATGGGGATCGACACGTCCTATCCGGTGCACCGCTACTTCACCGCGGCCAAGCACCACGAGTTCGCGCTCGGCGGCGCCACCGCCCAGCTGCGCCGCATTGGCTCGTCCTTTTAGCTACGGTTGCTTTTAGCTACGGTTGCCTCCATGGAGGCCCCTATTACCGCAGTGACCGTCTTTACCGACGGTGCCAGGATCCAGCGCACCGGCACGACCAGCGTGGCCGCCGGGCGCCAGACGGTGGAGGTGACCGGCCTGCCGGCCGGACTGGATCCGGCCTCGGTCCGGGTCACGGCCCGGGGGGCTGACCTGGCGCTGCTCAACGTCGAGGTCCGCCGTGGCTACGCCGCCGACCCGGTGCGGGAGCAGGTCGCGCGGCTGCGCGCAGAAACCGAGCGGTGCCGCGACGCGGTCCAGGCCCTCGACGACGAGGACACCGCCGAGGAAGCCCGGCTCAAGTTCCTCATCCACCTGTCCGGCGCGGCGGCCACGGCCCTGGCCCGGGCGGTCAGCTTCGGCCGGGCCGGGCAGGACGAGCTGACATCGATGGCCGGGTACCTGTCCGGCGACACGGCGGAGGCGCTCGGCCGCCGCCGCGACATCGCCGTGCGCCGGCGCGCCGCCCGCCGGGAGCTCGAGGCCGCCGAGCGGCGCCTGGCCGAGGCGGAGAAGCAGGCCGGCCAGCCGACCGCGTTCTCCACCGTGGCCGCGACGCTCGAGGCCGGGGCGGTTGCGGCCGGGGCGGTTGAGAACGGCGTGACGACCCCGGCCGAGGTGGAGGTCTCCTACCATGTCGGCGGCGCCTCCTGGCGGCCGCTGTACGACCTGACCCTGGAGGGCGAGCGGCTGGCCGTCAGCTACCTGGCCGAGGTGACCCAGCAGACCGGGGAGGACTGGCCCGCGGTCGAGCTGACGCTGTCCACCACCCGGCGCGGGCGGCACCAGGTCCTGCCCGAGCTCGACCCCTGGTACGTCCGGCGGGCGCAGCCCTTGATGGCCCGGGCAGGCCGGGGCCGGGCGTCCATGAAGGCCGCGTCGGGCGGCCCGCTTCCGCCGCCGATGCTGCCACCGCAGATGGCGGCGCCGGGCGGGCCCGACGACGTCGTCGGCTTCGCGGCGGAAGCCGCCATGCTCAGCGCCGAGCCGGTCGACGCTGGCGGCGCCGGCCAGGGCGAGGCCTGGGCCGGCGTGGCTTACCGGGTGCAGCGCCCGCTGGCCGTGCCGGCCGACGGCGGCCCGCAGAAGACCAGCATCGCCCGGTTCGACCTCGACGCCACGCTCGACCACCTCACGGTCCCGGTGCTGGCTCCCGAGGCCTACCTGCGGGCCACCGCCACCAACACCTCGTCCCTGCTGCTCCTGCCCGGGCCGGCCCGGGTCTTCCACGGCACCCAGTTCACCGGGGAGACCACGCTGGACACCGTGGCGGCCGGCGAGGAGATCGAGCTGCAACTCGGCGTGGACGACCAGGTCCGGGTGGAGCGCGAGCTGAAGCGGCGCAGCACCGGCAAGGCGGTGATCGGCGGGACCCGCACCATCGACATCGGCTACGAGATCACGGTGGAGAACCACCGCCGGGGCCCGGCCCGGGTGACGGTCAAGGACCGCGTCCCGGTCTCCGCCGACGGCGACATCAAGGTCCGGCTGCGGGAGGCCAGCCCCTCACCGGCCGAGCAGAGTGACCTGGGCGAGCTCACCTGGGAGCTGAAGCTCGACGGCGGCCAGGCGGCGTCGGTGCGCTACCGGTTCACCGTGGAGCACCCGGCGCAGGTGGTGGTGACCGGTCTTTGAGGTTATGGGTGGCAGAGCGGGGGCGGCCCCGTACGTGTAGAGCGTCAAGCAGGTCCATCTTCGCGAGGCAAACGTAAACAGCGGCCGAAAATGCCTTGAATACTGAGTGGCAGCAGGTCAAGGTGCTTCTCAGGGTTGGAACTGGCCCGCGCGGGCTACGTTCACAAGATGCGCGCTTTTATCCGGGTGACCAAGAAGCTCATCTGCCCGCAATGCGGTGACGTGCTCGCGGACGCCGACTACCGCCCGCTGGTCGGCAGCCTCACGCTCACCGCGCCGGGCGGCGACCAGCTCACCCCGCAGATGGGCGCGGTTCACATGCGCCGCGCCGAGGAGCAACTGGCCACCGCCGACTCCGCGGTCGCCGCCGACGAAGCCCGGACGCGGCTGGAGTTCGTCCGCAGCCATATCGGTGAGCTCATCTACGACCTGCCGTGCCACCGAGGTCATTACACCCTGGCCACTGCCCCGCAGATGACCCGGTCGCTGCGCCGCACGCAAGGAGACTGGGTGAGCCCGCGCCCGGGCTGACCGTGCGCGTCCCCGGCTGGGATGTCAGTCGGCGCAGACGGCCCAGGCTTCGACCTCGATCATGAGCCCGGGCCAGGCCAGCGCTCCGACTTGGACGGCCGTGCTGGCCGGCGGCCGGGCGGCGTCCACGTACTCGTCGCGGACCGGACGAACGACCGCGATCTGCGAGATGTCGGTGAGGTAGAAGTTCAGCTTGATCACGTCAGTGAACGAAGCCCCGGCCGCGGCCAGCGCCCGGTCCAGATTGGCGAAGACCTGCCGGGCCTGCGCCTCCAGGTCACCGGCCCCGACCAGCTGACCGTCCTCGTCGAAGGCCACCTGCCCGGAAATGGCCACCCACCGGCCGCGGCCGGTCACCGCGTGACTGTAGCCCGGCCCGGGCGCCAGCCCGTGTGGAGCCCGGAAATGCTGTAGTGCCGACACGTGAGGTCCCTTCCGTATCCGCTTCCCCGTGCGTCTCCCCGTCCAGGGTAACGGTGTCCCGTTTCTGTCCCCTTTGCGCGCGGCGGGCCGTGGGCTGCGGGCTGGCTCTGGGTCGCGGTGCGAGTGGTGCTGGTAGTGCTGGTGGTGCGGGAGCGGCCGCCGGGGCGCGCGGTGTGGCATCGTGGTCAGCCGGTGACGGCGTGGCGCGGGCTCAGGTGAGCGGGAGAGCTGGGAGGAGCGGGAGATTCGGGGGCGGCGGGAGAGTCGGTCGTTGTGGAAGTGGTGGCGGGTGGGGGCTGGGAGGGCTGGGCGGTTACGTCGGCGACGATGCAGGTGATGTTGTCGGGAGCGCCGCCGTCCATGGCCAGGGCGATCAGGTCGGCGGTGGCCTGGTCGGGGTCGGGCACGGTGAGCAGGACGCGGGCGATGGCGTCGGCGGGCGCGGCCACGTGCAGGCCGTCGGAGCAGAGCAGGTAGCGGTCGCCGGGGCGGGCTTCGCGGAGCTGGATGTCGGGCAGGGAGAAAGCGTGATCGCCGCAGAGCGCGCGGAGCAGCAGCAGCCGCTGCGGGTGCGACGAGGCCTCGGCGGCGGTGATCTTGCCCTCGTCCAGCAGCGACTGCACCAGCGTGTGGTCGTGGGTGATCTGGAACACCTCGCCCTCGCGGACCAGGTAGGCCCGCGAGTCGCCGATGTGCACCAGGCCGAGCTGGGAGCCTGACCACAGCAGCGCGGTCAGCGTGGTCCCCATGCCGTGCAGCGCGGGGTTGGCCTCGATCATGTCGCGCAGCGCCTTGTCGGCCCGGCGGACCGCGTGGTCGAGGGCGTTGAGCAACTCGCCGCCCGGCACGTGGGTGTCCAGCGGCCGCATCGCCTCGATGACGGCGGCGCTGGCCACCTCGCCGGCCGCGTGGCCGCCCATCCCGTCGGCCACCGCGAGCAGCCGGGCGCCGGCGTACGCGGCGTCCTCGTTGCCCTCGCGGTGCAAGCCGGTGTCGGACCGCACCGCGTAGCGGACGGTAAGTGTCTGGAGGTCATCGTGCATGGCCGTGTCCTTTCCCGACAGGTAGCCGATGAGGAAGACGGCGAGCTCCCGCCGGGCCGAGGCCTCCGCCTCGACCTTGGCCCAGTAGGCGGCCAGCTCCGCGGCGGCCTGAGCGGGCGCGAGCTCGCTCACCGCGCGGATGCCGGCCAGCGGCATGCCCAGCCGCCGCAGCCAGGCCACCAGCCGGGCCTGCTCGAGCTGGCCCGGGTCGTAGAACCGGTACAGGGTGTCCGGATCGACCCGGGCCGGGTGGAGCAGTCCGAGCTCGTCGTACAGGCGGAGCGCCTTGCGGGACAGCCCGGAGGCCCGGGCGAAGGCCCCGCTGGTCATCAGCTCCACGTCCGCCTCCTCGGGCCGGGCCGGGTGCCCGGTGCTCTCAGGCTGGGGCCGGCCCCAGGGGCCAGGTCAAATCAGGTTGGTTCTGAGACCAGGATGCCGGGGATCATGGGCATGCCACAATTTATTACGGACCGGCTGGAGGCATACCCGTGAAAGTAACCGCGGCCGGCACCGCTTTCCTGCTCACCCTCGCGCTGCTCATCACCTGGCCCGGCCGGGCGGCCGCCGCGGTCAGCACCGCGCCGGAACTGTGCGCCTCGTCCGCCCACGCTGGGCTCGCGGCCCGGATCAGCCGGGGCATCGAGACGGCGCGGCACGGCCGGGTCTCTTTCGTGGCGGTGGAGGTGGACGACCCCGGCGCGGGGGTGGTTTGCCAGCTCGACAGCGCCGCGCACTTCGACTCGGCCAGCGTGGTGAAGGTGACGATCCTGGCCACCCTGCTCCGTGACGCCCAGGCCGCGCACCGGTCGCTGACCGGGACGGAGCGCGCGCTGGCCTGGGCGATGATCACCCGGTCGGACAACGGCGCCGCGTCCGCGCTGTGGGACGAGGACGGGCACACCCGCCTGCAGCATTTCCTGGACGCGGCCGGGATGACGCACACCGTGCTGGGCCCGGACGGGGCGTGGGGACTGACCCGGATCACGGCGGCCGACGAGACCCGGCTGCTGTGGCTGCTGCTCCAGCCGGGCCAGGTGCTCGACACCTCGTCCCGCGACTACGCGCTGGCCCTGATGGCGGACGTCATCCCCAGCCAGCGCTGGGGCACCCCCGCCGGGGCGCCGAAGAGCCTGGTGGTGCACGTCAAGAACGGCTGGCTGCCGCTGGCCCCCTACGGCTGGCGGATCAACAGCCTCGGCGCGTTCACCGGGCACGGGCAGAAGTACAGCATCGTGGTGCTGACCCAGGACAACCCGTCCATGGGTTACGGGGTCGACACGGTGGAGCGGATCGCGGAGGCGGTCAACCGGGACCTGAACCCCGGCGCGGTCGCGCGCGTCCCGGCCGCGGTGATCCCCCGAGCGCAGCAGACGCCGGACGAGAAGCTCCCGTAGGTCCTGGCGGTAGATGTCAAGGCAGGAGCCGTGCGGCGAGCCGCACGCAGCCGGTTAGCAGCGGATGGGGCTGCTCGGCCGACAGGCGGTCCAGAGCCGCCTGCATCTGCCGCGTGATCTGGAGATAGCAGGCCGAGACGAGAGCGGCGTCATCGGCCGCACCAAGGCCGTAGCCGGTCCAGTCGAGCGCGGGCAGGAACTCGAGGGTGAGGTGGGCGGGCATCGGCAGCGGCGGGGTGAGGACCGAGTTGACCCCGAAGGGGGGACCGGCGAGCAGCGGGAGGACCTTGATTCGCATCCGGTGCAGGCCGATGGCGCGGGCCAGGTGGTCGCCGCGCGCCAGCACCGTGACGGCGTGATGGGCACCGTGGGCGACCACGGGGATCACCGGTACGCCGGACCGCAGGGCCAGCCGCACGAAGCCCGTCCGGCCGGCGAAGTCGATCTTGTTCCGCTGGGTCCACGGGCGGCACGCCTCGAGGTCGCCTCCGGGGTACACCAGGACGCACGCCCCCTGTGACAGCGCGGACCCGGCTTCGCCGACGTTCGCGGGGATCGCGCCGAGCCGGCGCAGGAAAGGCCCGACCCCCGGCACGGCGAACAGGAGGTCGTAGGCGAGAACGTACGCTGGCGGGCCGATGCCGCGGCGCGACAGCACCGCCTGTCCGCACACCCATGCCTCGGGCACGTAGACGAAGCCGGAATGGTTACCGACCAGGAGCGCGGGGCCTTCCGCCGGCAGCCGGTCCAGGCCGCGCACTTCCGGGGTGAAATAGCTGGTGTAGCGGGCGATGGCGGGCAGCATCCGGCGGATGAAGTCCGGGTCGCGCGATACGGAGCCGTCACCGCTGGCTGGGTTCTCACCGGGCATGCTTCCTCCCGCTTCAGCCTGAGGGCACACAACCCGGCCGGGAAGGGTCCTTGGTCCCGCGCCGCGGGCCCGCCGGCTCTGTGCGGGTGCCCGGACGCGATGGCATCGTGGACGACATGGACGGCTGGGTGCAGGGCGGCTTCGAGGACGTGGCCCGCGTGTTCCGGCGCCAGCTGGGGCGGACCACGGGCGGTGCGGCGGTCGCGGTGTACTACCACGGTGAGCTGGTCGCCGACCTGTGGGGCGGCTGGCGAGCGGAGGGCCAGCCGTGGCAGCGTGACACGCTGGCGATGTGCTTCAGCACGACCAAGGGGGTCGTCTCGACGGCGCTGCACCTGCTGGCCAGCCGCAGGCGTATCCAGTACGACGCGCCAGTCGCCGAGTACTGGCCGGAGTTCGGGCAAGGCGGCAAAGAACTCGTCACGGTGCGTCATGTGCTGACTCACTCGGCCGGCCTGCACCGGATGCGCACCCTGGTGGACAACGCGCAGCAGATGCTGGACTGGGAGTACATGGTCGCGGCGCTCGAGCGGGCCGAGCCGGCCTACCAGCCGGGTACCCGGCACGGATATCACGCGCTGACCTACGGGTGGCTGGCCGGGGAACTGATCCGCCGGGTGTCGGGACGGCCGGTCGCACGGTTTGTCGAGGAGGAACTCGCCCGTCCGCTCGGCCTGGACGGGCTGTATGTCGGGTGCCCGCCCGCCGAGCGCGGCCGGGTCGCACCGCTGGCCCCCATGGCCGCCCCCCTGGGCCGCCGGCTCGGCCTGCGGCCGGCCGAGGTGCTCAGCGGCCCGGTGGGCCGGATCCCGTCGCTGCTGCGGCTGCCGGTCAACCCGCGCCGGCTCGTCAACGCGCTGCTACCGCGCGGGATCGAGGACGTGCTGTGGGGCCCGGAGGTGATGGACGCCGAGATCCCGGCGGCGAACGGCTTCTTCACCGCCCGGTCGCTGGCGAAGCTGTACGGGCTGCTGGCCCACGGCGGCGAGATCGACGGCGTGCGGCTGCTGTCACGGGACACCCTGCGGCAGGTCGCCGTGGTGCACTCCCGCGGGCCCGACCTCGTCCTAGCCCTGCCGATGAGCTGGCGGCTGGGTTACCACAGCGCCTTCACCACGCGGGGCGCCGTCCCCGGCGCGTTCGGCCACTTCGGCTTCGGCGGATCGGGCGGGTGGGCCGACCCGCGGCGCGACCTGGCGCTGGCGATGGTGTGCAACCGCGGCACCGGCACGCCGATCGGCGACCTGCGTATGGCGCAACTCGGCACCGTTCTCGACCGTGTGGCGCGCCGGCGCGGACCCAGCGCCTCTAGCGGACAATCTCGGCGATTTTCCCCAGGTAGCGGGGGTCGCAGTTGAGGGAGAACGTGGTCAGCACGGTCTGCTTCCAGCGCTGGAGTTCAGGGCGTGGCAGGTCCGGCCCTCGACCGACGTCTCCGGTAGCACGACGGCCTGGCAGAACGCGGGGTAGGTGACCGCTAGGTGCTGGATGCCAGCGCGCCAGTCAGCCGGTTCCGAGGGAGTCCCTGATGGCCTGCAAGACGGCCTTGCGGGGCCGGGGAGGGGTAGGCGACGGCGGCATGGTCGCGAAGTACCAGGCGGCGGAGCCGGTGTACGGGTCCGCGGCGCTGGCGCTCGACGCCTGGCACCGGAGATAGCCCTGGCTGCGGGTGATGTTGTCCTCGGTCACGAACGAGACGGGCGCGACGAAGGAGCGCAGGCACATGCTCTCGATGTGGCCAGCGTCCTTGACCGGGGAATTCTTGGCGGTCTCGGTCCAGTCGGCGCTGAGCACGCCGCCGGCCGGGCCGTAGTCCACCTGGAGGCCTGGCCCCTCGGTCCGGGAGAGCAGCCCGTCCGGCCCGATCCGGTACGGGGTGTACACCGTCTGGAGGCCGGCCTCGCCCAGGTACCCGGAGACGAGGTCCGCGTTGGACGGGAACAGGTACCACAGGGCGCCTGGCATCTCGCCGAGGCTGCGGGCGTTGGCCGGATCCGACGACGAGGCCTGGGCCCATCCGTTGAGCGCGCCGGCGATCGTGGTGACCTGGAGCCCGCTCAGGATGGGCTCGTTCCTGAGCAGCCGGTACGGGTGGGTATGGGCGATGGGGCGGTATCCCGGCAGTTGCGACCAGTCGATTTCTCCCTCCGCGCCGGACACCAGCCAGAACTGCCCGGACCGGCTGGCCAGGCCCCACTCGTGCGCCTGGACGTCCTCGTCGTCGCGCTCTCCCTCCACCACTACGTCCAGCGCCGTCCGGTCGCCGAGGGCCAGGCGGCGCAGGATGACCCGGCCTTGCGACTCGGACTGGCCGGCCAGCAGCAGTACGGACGGCGCCGCGGTGCTCACGGGAGCGGCCTCGGACCCCGGGCCGACCTGGACGCCGAGGACCTTCCGGTTGTTCCTGATCGCCTTCTTGTTGGCCAGTCGCTGCCGGCCGTTCGCGAGCTGAACCTCGGTGCCCAGGAGGCGGTCGGCGGGTGAGGCGTGCCGCCATCCGGGCTGCGGACCGTACATCGCGGTCAGCTCCCCGCCACGGCGGCCTGGCCGTTGGCGGACGGGATCGCCGGGGAGGTGCCGATGACCGCCTGCTCGACCTGGTTGACGATCGGCTGGGTCGGGAAGATCTGCTGGTAAAGCTGGGCCTTGGTGGTGTCGCCGGACTGGATGATCTGGATGGCGAGGTTCACCCGGTCGATCTCGGCCTGCATCCGGTCGTTCGCCAGCTGGCTGGCGCGCACCTCCTGGACCTGCACGCCGACGGAGTAGTCGTCCAGCGCGTTGCCCAGGCCGAGGAAGGTGTCGACCACGACGCCGTCGGTGCGCATGACGTGGGAGTCCGCCGCCATGATGACCCCGGGGACGGTCACCGGGGGTGCGCCCGGCGCCGGGGCATAGGTGGACACCGCGTCCGGGTTGACCCGGAAGTAGCTCACCGCGGCCGTGTCGCTGCCGAGCGTCTGGGTCTGCACGAACGTGGTGTTGACCTGCCCGGTGTAGTCGGTGATGGCGGCCAGCTCGCCGGCGATGGCGTCGCGGACCTGCTGCTGGTTGGCCGGCAGGATGTAGGTGTTGAGCAGGTCGTCGAGCTCGGGCAGCGGCACCTCGACCCGCGACTCGCCGAAGCCGTTGAAGTAGGCCACCCGCACGTCGACCAGGTGCAGCAGCGAGATGAACTCCTGGTTCATCTGGCGGAACACGAAGTTCAGCGTGCGGGACAGGTTGATGTTCTCGAGCTCGCGCTCGACCGCCTGCTCCTCGGTGGCCTCGAGCTTGATGTCCAGGCTCGTGTCCACCTGCACGTCGCGCCGGGAGGAGGCCTTGGTCGCGTTGTTGGTCACGGCGTTGCTGACGTTCTTGGCGAATTCCTCGCGGGAGGCCTGCGAGGCGCCGGACACCCCGCCGCTGGCGGTGACGTTGGCGCTGCCCCAGCCCCAGGAGGCGCTGCCCGACGCTTCCGCCTCGGCGTGGTACTCCAGGCTCTTGCTGGTGCTGTCCTGGCTGGACGCCTCGGCCTGGACGCTGCGCTCGAAGTCGCTCTCGGCCTCGGAACTATTGGAGTCCAGGATCGAGGTAGCCTGCCGCGAGCTCTGCTCGCTGCGCCGGTAGGTGCTGACCCGGATCTTGCTCTTCTCGCCCGGCAGCAGCGAGAACGTCTTGATCGTGCGCCCGGCGCCGTAGCGGGCCGGGAACGAGGACAGCCGGTAGTACTCCACCAGCAGCAGGGTGGGGATGCCGCGCTGTGGCACCGGGATGAACTTGTAGGTGAACCGGCTGCTGGTGTCGCGGTAGACCGCCAGCCGGTTGCCCCCGGTGAGCTGGGCCACCACCGCGCTGCTGTCCAGGTCGGCGATGGCGCCCATCAGCGCGAACCGGGTGAACGGGTCGTTGCCGGCCGCCACGTTGGGGAAGACCTCGGGGTCGAAGTAGCCGGTGCCCTGGGCCACAGAGAAGGCGCCGGCGACGCGGCCCTCGGTCAGGCTCGACTCGGTGGCGCGCGTCGGCGGGACCTCGCTGCCGTTGATGGGGGTGTCGCTGGCGTACACCGGCGACAGGCCGGTGACCGGGGGCAGCGGGATGTTGGGCGGGGCGATCGCCGGGGCCGCGGCGGCCTTCGCCGCTGCCGTCTTGGGCGTTGTCGCCTTCGCCTGGACCGCGGGGGCCTTGAGCACCGCGGTCGGGTCGACTTGGGGGACGAAGAAGCCCACCGGGAAGTCGAACTCGATCACGTTGCGGCCGCGGAAGCTGGTCGGCTCGGGCACGTCGTAGCTGAGCAGCACGGGCGAGCCCTGCGGGTCCAGTTCGATCAGCGGGGCCGGTGCCGCCGGGGTCACCTGGACCGAGGCCGCGGACCAGGTGAACGTGATGTTCTGCTGGTTCAGCGCGGTGGCCAGGTCATCGGCGAAAGCCAGCGGGATCACCGTGTCCGGCTGGCTGCCGCCGTCGACGTTCAGGTGCGCGGAAAGGGCATTGCCGGAGAACGGGCCGAACGACTCGGGCGAGGACTGGGTCGTCACGCCGGTAGTCGTCATATCCCATACCATGACCCCGGCGGAATTGTAAAGATTGCAGCTGAAAGTCCGCGGATCCCCCGGCGGCGGGGTGACCGAGAAGCGGAACGTATTAACCGGCAGGGTCTCATCGGGAACGACCGCATAGCTGACGAACAAAGGGCCAGGTGGAGGGGTTGGCGACGACAAAATAGGCTCCTCTGCGCGGTTATCAATAGTCGGGCTGACGGCCAATAGATTACAGAAGAGCAATAGCGATGTAAAACGTGCAGGTAAAGAGCTACGTGCGCATTAGCTGCGTACTAGGTCAGCGAGTTTTTCCAGGTAGCGGGGGTCGCAGTTGAGGGAGAACGTGGTCAGCACGGTCTGCTTCCAGCGCTGGAGTTCGTCGGCGATCTTGGCCCAGGGGCCGACCAGGGCGACGTCTTCGACCAGTTTGGTGGGGACGGCGGCGATCGCGCTCTTCTTGTCGCCGGCTAGGTAGAAGTCCTGGATCTGGCGGGCCTCGGCTTCGTAGCCCATCCGGGCGAATACCTCGTAGTGGAAGTTGACGCCACGAGCGCCCATCCCGCCAATATAAAGAGCCAGAGTAGGCCGAACGAAATCGGCCGCACGTTCGGTATCGTCAGCCACGATGATGGCCATCGGGCCACCCACTACATCGAACGTGTCGCGGGAATGGCGTGCGCCAGAGCGGGCGAAACCCTCGCCCAGGGCGGTGGCGTAGAAATCGTCCATCGCCGGGGAGTAGAAGATGACGTTCCAGCCGTCGGCGACCTCGGCCGCCAGCGCCACGTTCTTCGGGCCCTCGGCGCCGAGGTAGATGGGGATCTCGGTGCGGTAGGGGTGCAGGATCGAGCGCAGCGGCTTGCCCAGGCCGGTGGCACCCTTCTCGGGGGGCAGCGGCAGCTGGTAGTGCTGGCCGTCGTAGGCCACCGGCTCGCCGCGCGCGATGACCTTCCGCAGGATGTCGATGTACTCCCGGGTGCGGCCCAGCGGGCGCGGGTACGGCTGGCCGTACCAGCCCTCCACCACCTGGGGGTTGCTGGTGCCGACGCCGAGCAGGACCCGGCCACCGGTGAGGTGGTCCATGGTCATCGCGGTCATGGCCAGCGTGACCGGCGGGCGGGCGGACAGCTGGGAGACGGCCGTGCCGAGCTGGATCCGGGAGGTGCGCGAACCCCACCAGGCCAGCGGGGTCCAGGCGTCGCTGCCGTAGGCTTCCGCGGTCCAGATCTGGTCGATGCCGATCCGTTCGGCCGTCTCGAACAGGTCGGCGGCACCGGGCGGGGGGCCGGCCGACCAGTAGCCGGCCGAGACGGAAGTCCTCATAGGGCCATCATCGCAGGCGCTGTCATCGCAGGCCCCGGAGGCGGTCGAGGGTCTCATCGGTCTCGTCGATGAGATCGGCCATCAGGTCGGCGACCGGGCGGACCTCGTTCATCCGGCCGATGATCTGGCCGGCCGGCATCGGCACCACATCCGGCTGGCCGGATCGCATCAGGCGCTGGTGCGCGTCGCTGACCAGGAGATTCTGCAGGGGCATGGGCAGCGGCGCGGGGGCGCCCGGCTGCTCCCAGGCGGCGGTCCAGCGGTTCTTCAGCAGCCGGGCCGGCTTGCCGCTGTAGATCCGGGACCGCACCGTGTCCGAGGAGGTGGCTTTCAGCAGCGCCTGCTGCATCGCGGGGGCGGCCGACAGTTGCTGGTACTCGGCCGTGACCAGCCAGGCCGAGCCCATCCAGACCCCGGCCGCGCCGAGCGCGAGCGCCGCCGCGATCTGGCGGCCGCAGCCGATCCCGCCCGCGGCGAGGACGGGAACCGCTACGGCGTCTACTACTTCGGGCACGAGAACCATGGTGCCGATCTCGCCGGTGTGGCCGCCCGCCTCGTGGCCCTGGGCGACCACGATGTCCACCCCGTTGGCCACCTGACGGCGCGCGTGCTCGGCCTTGCCGGCCAGCGCGGCGACCAGCATGCCGCGGTCGTGCGCGCTGGCGATGACGTCGGGCGGCGGCGAGCCGAGCGCGTTCGCGATCAGAGCGGCCGGGTGGGCCAGCGCCACCTCGACGTGCTTGCGCGCCACCGAGTGCAGCCAGCCGAGGACACCGTCGCCGGACTTGGTGTCGTCCGGCAGCGGCGGCACGCCCAGGTCGAGCAGGGTCTTCTCGACGAAATCGCGGTGCTGGTCCGGGATGAGCTGGTCCAGGTCGGTGGCCGCGCCCTCGGTCGGGACGGTGGCCGGCATGACCACGTCGATGCCGTACGGGCGGCCGCCGGTGTTCTCGTCCATCCAGGTCAGCACGGTGTCGAGCTCGGCCGGGTCGTTGAAGCGGACGCAGCCGAGCACGCCCAGGCCGCCGGCCCGGCTGACCGCGGCCGCGACGTGCTCGGACGGGGTGAAGCCGACGATGGGGTGCTCGATGCCGAGCAGGTCGCAGAGCGGGGTGCGCACGGTCACTGTGCCGCCTTCATTGGGCCGACTCGAGGGCCGGGTCGTGGGTATCGGCGTACGCACGGGCCCAGCCGTAATCGGCCTTGCCGGAGACGGTCCGGCCGACCGAGTCCACGAACCAGACGCTGCGCGGCACCTTGTAGCCGGCCAATTGGCCGTGCACATGGGCCTGCAGCGCGGCGGCGTCGGCGGCGGCGCCGGGGCGAAGCTGGATCAGCGCGGCCACCCGCTGGCCGAGGCGTTCGTCGGGCACGCCCAGGACCAGTGAGTCGAACACGTCGGGGTGCGACTTCAGCGCGCCTTCGACCTCCTCGGGGAAGACCTTCTCGCCCCCGGTGTTCACGCAGGTGTTGCCGCGGCCGAGGAGGGTGATCGTGCCGTCTTCCTCGACCCGCGCCCAGTCGCCCGGCACCGCGTAGCGTTTGCCGTTCACCTCGGTGAACATCTCGGCGGTCTTGACCGGGTCGTTGTAGTAGCCGAGCGGGATGTGGCCGCCGCGGGCCAGCTTGCCGGTCTGCCCCGGTCCGCACGCGCGGCCGGCTTCGTCGATGACGATGACGTCGGGGCCGGCCGTGACCGTGGGACCGCCCCGGTGCTCGCCGCCCGCGCTGTGGAGGGCCATGCCGGTGAAGCCGGTCTCGGTCGAGCCGATCGCCTCGGTCAGGAACACGTTCGGCAGCGCCTTGACGACCACGTCCTTGACCGCGGGCGAGAACAGCGCGGCGGTGGAGTTCAGGTTGACCAGGGAGGACGTGTCATAGTCGCCCGCCGCCAGCGCCTCCATCAGCGGCCTGGCCATCGCGTCGCCGATGACCGACAGCGTGTTGACCCGGTGCCGCTGCACCGTTTCCCAGAGCGCGTCCGGATCGAACTTCGGCAGGACCACGGCCGTGTCCCCGGCGAACAGGCAGCCCAGCGTGGCCACCATGGCGGCGCCGTGGATGAGCGGCGCGGGCGCCATGCGGACCAGGCCGGACCCCTCGGCACCCTTGCGGGACTGCGCCCACTCGTCGGCCAGCGGCTCGCCGCTGAGGAAGTCGATGCCGCCCGCGAGCGTGCGCCAGATGTCCTCGTGACGCCACATGACGCCCTTCGGGTACCCGGTGGTGCCGCCGGTGTAGATGATGTAGACGTCGTCCGGGCTGCGCGGGCCGAAGTCACGCGCGCCCGAAGCGGCCGCTACCGCCTCGTCGAAGTTTCCGCCGATCGTCACGCGGGGCAGTCCGGGCGGCGCCACGGCGTCCACGATGTCGGCCAGGTCCTGATCGTGGACCAGGGCGGACAGGTCGCCGTCCCGCACGTGATAAGCCAGTTCGCCGGCCAGGTACCGGTAGTTGATGTTGATGGTGACGGCGCGCAGCTTGATGACGGCGAGCAGCGTTTCCACGGCCGCGATGGAGTTGCGGGCATAGAGGCCGACGTGGTCGCCGGGACCGACTCCCTGAGCGGCCAGGTGGTGGGCCAGGCGATTGGCCTCGTCCTCGAGCTCGGAGTAGGTCAGCCGGCGGTCGCCGCAGATCAGCGCGACCCGCTCGGGGAAAGCGTCGACGGCATGCTCGAACAAGTCGGCCATGTTCAGTGCCATGGGTCGAAACTAGAACGTGTTACTGTTTTGAGCAAGCCTTTCGGCCTGGCTGAACGGAGGAAAAGTCACCGCCATGACCGATCTCGCATCAGGGCCTGCCGAGGAACCCCACGCGCTTATCGAGCGCCGGGACCACGTCCTGATCGTCACGATGAACCGCCCGGCGGCGCGCAACGCGCTGAGCGGCCCGATGCTCGAGCTGATGCGCCAGGCCTGGGACACGGTCGACGCCGACCCGGACATCCGCGCCTGCGTGCTGACCGGGGCGGGCGGGGCGTTCTGCGCCGGCGCCGACCTCAAGGCGATGACCAGCTCGCATCCGAGCGATGCGTTCCGCGGCGGGGGCATGGACCTGTCGGTGATCGAGTCGCTGCTCAAGGGGCGCCGGCTGACGAAGCCGCTGATCGCGGCGGTGGAGGGCCCAGCCATCGCGGGCGGTACCGAGATCCTGCAGGCGTGTGACATCCGGGTGGCGGGTGAAAGCGCACGGTTCGGCGTGTCCGAGGCGCGCTGGGGGCTGTTCCCGCTGGGCGGCTCGGCGGTCAGGCTGGTCCGGCAGATCCCGTACACGATGGCCGCGGACCTGCTGCTCACCGGGCGGCACATCCCCGCCGCGGAGGCGCTGTCGATCGGGCTGATCGGGCACGTCGTGCCGGACGGGCAGGCGCTGGACCGGGCCCTGGAGATCGCGGCCGCGATCGCGGCCAACGGGCCCATCGCGGTGCGGGCCATCCTGCAGGTCATCCGGGATACCGAGGGCATGGGTGAGGACGAGGCGTTCGCGCTCGAGGCCAAGGCCGGCATGGCCGTGTTCGCCAGCGACGACGCCAAGGAGGGCCCGCGCGCGTTCGCCGAGAAGCGCCGCCCCCAATTCAAGGACCGCTGAATTTCACCCAGCGCCGGAGGCGCGCCTCAGTTGTGGGCGACGACGACGCAGTAGTAGGTCTCGCGGGCGTCGTCCGGGACGACGTCGCCGGGGTCTGGGCGCCACTCCTGGGGGTAGGTCAGGCCGGGCTCGAGGATCTCCATCCCGGCGATGAGTTGCGCGATCTCGGCCCGGGTGCGGACGTGGCCCCGGCTGGAGGCTTCGTCGAAGACCCGCTCGACCTCCTTGACCTCCGGGGCGCTGTCGTAGGCGGCGTGCGAGATGGCCACGTAGCTGCCGACCGGGAACGCGGCCAGCAGCCGGGCGATGATCTGGGCCGGGTGGTCCTCGTCGGCGATGAAGTGCAGGATGGACAGGAACAGCAGCGCGACCGGCTCGCCGAAGTCGATCAGCTCACGGACCGCCGGATCGGCTAGGATCTTCTCCGGCTCCAGCATGTCCTGGCCGATCACGGCGGCACCGGAGACGCAGTGCAGCATGTCCCGGGCGTGCGTCAGCACCACCGGGTCGTTGTCGACGTACACCACCCGCGTCTGCGGGCAGATGTCCAGCGCGACCTCGTGCGTGTTGCCCGCGCTGGGAAGCCCGGCCCCGATGTCGATGATCTGCCTGATGCCGGCCTCGCCGATCAGGTGGCGGACCACCCGGCGCAGGAAGGCCCGGTTCAGCTTGACCGCCTGCCGCACGTTCGGCAGCTGGACGATCATCTGCTCGGCCACCGCCCGGTCGGCCGGGTAGTTGTCCTTCCCGCCGAGCAGGTAGTCGTAGATCCGGGCCGGGGTCGGGATGTCGGGCCGGAACGTCTCCCGCCAGTCCCCGTCGTAGGTCACGGCTTCAATATCCCAGGATGTGAATCGCATATCAAGAAGACAGGCTGGGACGGAACCGGTCAGATGGAGCGGTCGCGGTCGGCCCAGTAGGGGTCGCGGAGGCGGCGCTTGTAGAGCTTGCCGTTCGGGTCGCGGGGCAGCTCGGGCACGTAGTCGATGGTCCTGGGCAGCTTGAACCGGGCCAGCCGGCCGCCGGCGAAGGCCAGCAGCGCGGCGGTGAGCTCGGGGCCGGGCTCGACCCCGGCAGCCGGCTGGACCACGGCCTTGATCTCCTCGCCCCACTCCTCGTGCGGGATGCCGAACACGGCCACGTCGTCGACGTCCGGGTGGGCGGACAGCGCGGACTCGATCTCGGCCGGGTAGATGTTGACGCCGCCGGAGATGATCATGTCGCTCTTGCGGTCGCAGATGAACAGGTAGCCGTCCGCGTCCAGGTAGCCGATGTCCCCCACGGTGAACATGCCGCGGGCCCGGGAAGCCAGGGTCTTGGCCTCGTCCTTGTAGTAGTCGAAGGTCGAGGCGCCCATCTTCATGTAGACCAGGCCGGTCTGGCCGGCCGGGACGTCGCCGCCTTCCTCGTCGAGGATCAGGATCTGCGAACCGGGCCAGGGCAGGCCGACCGAACCGGGCCGCTCCAGCCACTGCGCACCGGTGATCACGGTGCCGCCGCCCTCGCTGGCCGCGTAGTACTCGGTCACCACCGGGCCCCACCAGTCCAGCATCTGCCGCTTGACGTCCGGCGGGCACGGGGCGGCGCTGTGGATCGCGGACCGCCACGACGACACGTCGTAGCGGTCCCTGGTCTCCTCGGGCAGCGCGAGGAGACGGCGGAACTGGGTGGGAACCATGTGGCTGTGGGTCACCCGGTGCTTTTCCACCAGCTTGAGCAGCTCTTCCGCATCGAAGCGGTCCATGAGAACCACGGGATGGCCGACCTGGAGGGAGATCGTCGCGAAGTTCAGCACCGCGGTGTGGTAGAGCGGCGAGCAGCACAGGTGCACGTTGTCGTCGAACGGCGTGAGCGAGAAGATGCCGAAGAACCAGCCCGCGGCTAGCGGCGGCCGGTCCGGATCCTCGCCGGTCAGCGGGCGGCGCACGCCCTTGGGACGGCCGGAGGTGCCCGAGGTGTAGACCATGGGCGCACCCGCGGTGCGCGGCTCGGGGCGGCCCGAGCCGCCCGCCCCGAGCGTGGCCAGCGGGGTGAAGCCGGGTACCTCCCCCACCGCGAACCGGGCGTTTTCCTTGATCCCGGCCAGTTCGGCCGCCGCCGCGGCGACGGCGGCGAACCGCTCGTGGGCCACGAAGGCCGCGGCCCCGCTGTCGCTCAGGATGTAGGCCACCTCGGCCGCGGCCAGGTGCCAGTTCACCGGGACCACGTACAGGCCGGTCTGGGCGGCCGCGAAGAACAGCGCGAGCGCGTCGGTGCTGTTCGGCAGCATCCCGGCCACGCAATCGCCCGGGCGCAAACCCAGGGCCTGCAGGCCCCGGCCGTACTGGTCGGCCCGGGCGGCCAGCTCGGCGTAGCTGACGGTGCCGCCACCCGGTTCGACCACGGCCAGGCGGTCCGGGGCACCCGCGGCGATGTTCCACAAGCCGATGTCGGTCACCCGGCCAATCTAGAACACGTTCTATTAACGGACAACCCAGGGGCCCCCGCGCCTGCCCGCTAACTAGAACACGTTCTATAGTTGTCGGGTGACCCAGCCTGCGACGGCGCCGCTGCGGGCGCCGCTGGACATCGAGTTCGACTACACGCGTTCGCTCGGGCCGGTGCTGAGCCAGTTCATGGCGGCCCTGGCGCAACGGCGCATCCTCGGCGCCCGGGGCGCGGACGGGCGGGTGCACGCGCCGCCGTTCGAGTACGACCCGGTGACCGCCGAACCACCGGGAGAGCTGGTGCCGGTGGGGCCGGAAGGCACCGTGCTCAGCTGGTCCTGGATGCCGGATCCGCTGACCGACCAGCCGCTGACGGTGCCGTTCGCCTGGGCGCTGATCCGGCTGGACGGGGCGGACACCGCGCTGCTGCACGCGGTGGACGCGGGTTCGGCCGCCGCGATGCGGACCGGGCTGCGGGTGCGGCCCCGGTGGGCGGCGGCCCGGACCGGCAGCATCAGGGATATCGCGTGCTTCGAGCCGTCCGACGGGCCAGCGAACGGTACCGCCGATACCGCCGCGGATCCGGGTACGGCCGAGGCCTCTGGGATGACGCCAGGGATGACGATCACGCCGGTGCGGCTGCACTACATGCACACGGCGTCGCCCGGCGAGAGCTTCTACCTGCGCGGGCTGGCCGAGCACCGGCTGCTGGGGCAGCGGTGCGGCGTCTGCGGCCAGGTCTACGTGCCACCGCGAGGTACCTGTCCGGCCGACGGCGTGCCCACCAACGAAGAGGTGGAGCTGGCGGAGAGCGGCACCGTGACCACGTTCTGCATCGTGAATGTCGGATATCCGGGCCAGAAGGTCACCCCGCCTTACGTGGCCGCGCAGATCCTCCTGGACGGGGCGGACATCGCCTTCGGGCACCTGGTGCTGGGCTGCGACCCCAGCGAGGTGCGGATGGGAATGCGGGTCCGGGCGGTATGGGGCGGCGAAGGCGTCAGTCATTTTGAGCCGAACGGGGAAGCCGACGCGCCCTACGAGTCGTATGAGAGGTTCATGTGAGCGAGGTCGCGGTCGTCGGGTTCGCGCAGTCGCCGGTGGCGGTGCGCGATGACGCTACCACCAGCGGCGTGGAGATGCTGGTGCCGACGATCGCGGAGGCGTTCGGCGCGTGCGGGCTGACCAAGGCCGATATCGGGTTCTGGTGCTCGGGCTCCTCGGACTACCTGGCCGGGCGGGCCTTCTCCTTCGTCTCGGCGGTCGACGCCATCGGGGCGGTGCCGCCGACGATGGAGTCGCACGTCGAGATGGACGGCGCCTGGGCCCTGTACGAGGCCTGGGTCAAGGTGCTCACCGGCGACGCGGATATCGCGCTGGCCTACGGGTTCGGCAAGTCCTCTGGCGCGGAGCTGCGCCGGGTCATGGCCCTGCAACTCGACCCGTACCTGGTCGCCCCGCTATGGCCCGATGCCGTGTCGGTCGCGGCGCTGCAGGCACGGCTGGGCCTGGCGGCCGGGCGGTGGACCGAGAAGGACATGGCCGAGGTGGCGGCGCGCAGCCGGGCGGCGGCGGTGTCCAACCCGGCGGCCCAGGTGTCGGGTCCGGTTTCGGCCGCGGAGTTGCTGGGCCGCCCCTACGTGGCCGAGCCGCTGCGGGCGCATGACTGCGCCCCGGTCGGCGACGGCGCCGCGGTGGTGATCATCGCGTCGGCGGCGCGGGCCCGGGAGCTGTGCGAGCGGCCCGCCTGGATCACCGGGTTCGCGCACCGGGTCGACTCGGGCTCGCTGGGCGCGCGGGACCTGCTCTCGGTGCCGTCGGCGGCGGGCGCCCTGGCTTCGGCCGGTTCCGGGGCTTCCGGGGTTTCCGGGGTTGGAGTCGACGTGGCCGAACTGCACGCGCCGTTCACCCATCAGGAGATCCTGCTGCGGGAAGCTCTGGGACTCGGCGACGAGGTGACGATCAGCCCGTCGGGCGGCGCGCTGTGCGGCAACCCGATGTTCGCGGCCGGGCTGGCCCGGATCGGGTCGGCGGCCCGGGCCGTCATGTCCGGCCAGGCCGGGCGGGCTCTCGGGCACGCCACCAGCGGCCCGGCCCTGCAGCAGAACCTGGTGTGCGTCCTTTCCGGGGAGGCGTCATGAAGCAGCAGGCGGCGGTGCTCGGGGTCGGGCAGACCCGGCACCGGTCCAAGCGCGCCGACGTGTCCATGGCCGGGCTGTGCCGGGAGGCGGTCGACCGCGCCCTGCTCGACGCCGGCCTCACGTTCGCGGACATCGACGCGGTCGTGGTGGGCAAGGCCCCCGACCTGTTCGAGGGCGTGATGATGCCCGAGCTGTACCTGGCCGACGCGCTCGGCGCGGTGGGCAAGCCGCTGCTGCGGGTGCACACGGCCGGCTCGGTGGGCGGCGCGACCGGGAACGTGGCGGCCAGCCTGGTGCAGGCGGGCGTGCACCGGCGGGTGCTGGCGCTGGCGTGGGAGAAGCAGTCCGAGTCCAACGCCATGTGGGCGCTGTCGATCGCGCCGCCGTTCAGCATCCCGGTGGTGGCCGGCGCGGGCGGGTACTTCGCGCCGCACATTCGCGCCTACATCCGGCGCAGCGGGGCCCCCTCGCACATCGGCGCGCTGGTCGCGGTCAAGGACCGGCGCAACGGGGCCCTCAACCCGTACGCCCACCTGCAGCAGGGCGACATCACGCTGGAGAAGGTTCAGGCCTCCCCCATGCTGTGGGATCCGGTCAGGTACGACGAGACCTGCCCGTCCTCGGACGGGGCGTGCGCGGTGGTCATCGGCTCGGCGGAGGCCGCAGCGGCGGCCCCGGGTCCGGTGGCGTGGATCCGGGCGACCTCGATGCGCAGCGAGCCGACCATGTTCGCCGGCAAGGACCACGTCAACCCGGCCGCGGGCCGGGAGTGCGTGGCGGCGCTGTGGCGGCAGGCCGGGATCACCGACCCGATCAACGAGATCGACGTGGCCGAGATCTACGTCCCGTTCTCCTGGTACGAGCCGATGTGGCTGGAGAACCTCGGTTTCGCCGCGCCGGGCGAGGGCTGGCGGCTGACCGAGGCGGGCGAGACCGCCATCGGCGGCAAGATCCCGGTCAACCCGTCGGGCGGGGTGCTCAGCTCCAACCCGATCGGGGCGTCCGGGCTGCTGCGCTTCGCCGAATCGGCGCTGCAGGTGATGGGGAAGGCCGGCGATCACCAGGTCCCAGGGGCGCGAGTGGCGCTCGGGCACGCCTACGGCGGCGGCTCCCAGTTCTTCTCCATGTGGGTGGTGGCCAGCACGCCGGGGTAAAAGCTGGCACATGATCATCATCACGGGCAGCGTGACGGGCAAGGCCGAAACGATCGACGAACTGCTGGCGGCCAGCCTGGAGCACGTCAGGCGATCCCGCGCGGAGCCGGGCTGCATCTCGCACGCGGTGCACCGGGACGTGGAGAACCCGCTGCGGCTGGTGTTCTTCGAGCGGTGGGAGTCGACCGAAGCGGTCCGGGCGCACTTCGCCGTCCCGGATTCGGGCCGGTTCGTCCGGACCGCGGCCGCGCTGGCCAGCTCACCGCCCTCGCTCGAACTGTTCACCGCGACCCCGCTGACCCTGTAGGCCCCTGAGCCTCATTCCGGCCACGACGGCCGGGCCGCGCCCGGCGGGGGGTTCCCGGATGGCGGAAGTTAACACGGAACATCGGTGCTGTGGGGCGGGTCACGGCCACGAGGAGATCAGGACACAAACTTGCACCCGCAGTCGCAAGTTAACCGGGTGGATCCGGGCTACCGGGTGAAAAAGGGGGACCATGATGCACCAAAATCACCCCGGAGCCCGAAACCACCCCGCTAATCCCGCGGGACAGCGCACCACCGGCCCCCCAGGACACCACAGCACCCCACGCCACGCCACGCAGCCGCCCAGCCACCCGCCCGGCCGCCCAGCGCCCAGCCGCCCAGCGCCCAGCGCCCAGCGCCCAGCGCCCAGCCGCGGGACATCATGATCCTGCGACAGCCCGCCTGACCACCACTGTGTTCCATCGTGGTGATGGTGGCGGGGTTCCATCGTGGTGATGGTGGCGGCCGGCCTGGCCTACTTATATAGACGTTCGGTTCCTACCTATGTAGAGTTGGCCGGGTGGCGTCACGTTCTGAGTTCTCCGCGCAGACCTTGTCCGTGCTGGCGGCGCTGAGCCAGCAGCCGTCGGAGTGGCAGCACGGGTACGCGCTGGCCAAGCAGACCGAGCTGAAGTCGGGCACGCTGTACCCGATCTTGATCCGGCTGGCTGACCGGGGCCTGGTCGAGGCGTGCTGGCAGGACGAGCCGCAGCCGGGGCGGCCGCGACGGCACCTGTACCGGCTGACGGCGGCCGGGCTGGCCAGTGCTACGGGGGCGCTGGCCAGCCTGGCCGAACGGGCGCCCCAACTGGCGGCGGGGCAGGCGGGTAACCGGAAGGTGCGCGCGGGCCTGCGGCCGGCGCCGACGCCCCGTGGTGCGATGACAGGCGGGTGAGGTCGTGAGCGGACTGAACCGGATGATGGCCGTGGCCGGGCGCGGGCTGGCGTCGCTGCTGCCGGCCGGGCGGCGGGACTGGATCGAGGCGGTCTGGGCCGAGGCGTACGAGGTGCCGCCGGGGTTCCCGCGGCTAGCCTGGCGCGCGGGCGGGATCTGGATGGTCGCCCGGGAGATCCTGCTGCCGCGCCGGCTCCTCAAGGTGACGCTGTTCGGGGCGGCCGCGGCGGCCGCCGCCTGGCTGGCCTGGCCGCAGCCGACGGTGGGCCACGCCCTGGTCGGGCAGGTCGGCGTGATCGTGACGGTGGTGCTGCTGGCCGGGCTGCCGCTGCTGGCTCGCCGGTTCTTCGGTGCGGCCAGTCCAAGCCGGGCCGGACGCGCCCTGCGGCTGTTCTGCTGGGCCGCGATCCTGGCCCTGATCCCGGCCCGGGTCATCGTCGAGGTGTTCGCCGAACTGACCCCGCGGCAGCCGGATTACCTGCGCGTCTATAACCTCTACAACTTCACCGGGGTGCCGGGCGCGTCGTCGGGGGGACCGCCCTGGCAGGGTGAGATCACCATCTTGCTGGTCATCGCCGGGTACGTGACGGTGCTGCTCTGGCTGACCTCGCAGCGGTCCTTGGTGAGCCGGAGCACGCTGGCGATCGGCACCGGCGCGGGCCTGCTGCTCGGCCTGGTCATGTACGCGGTGGCGCCGCTCGGCCTCGGCCTGTACGCCACCAACCCGTGGCTGCCGGGGTCCGATGTCGACCCGCTGGTCGCGCTGGCCTGGCTGCTGCTGGTGGGCGGGCCGGTGGCGGCGGCCGTGCTGGCCGCCCGGTACTGCCGCGGGGCGGACGGGTCGGCGCCCATGGCCGGCGCCGCGATCAGGCAGGGCATCGCGGCCGGGGTGCTGGCCAACCTGACCGGCGCGCTGCTCGTCACCGGCCTTGGCACCAGCACGACAGCGCTGATGCTCAAGTCGGCCGCGGTGCGGGACTGGCTCTACCACAGCCAGCACCTGAGCGCGCTTTCCCTGTACCACACCGAGCTCAACGCCAGCATGGGGACGCAGATGTACGCCCTCATGTGCGTCGCCTTCCCGGTCATCGGCCTGTTCATGGCGGCGGCGGGGGTGGCCGGGACCAGGCCCAGAGAGGCGTTTTTCGATGATCACGGCCAGTTGATGCCGCAGGCGGCTCAGGGGCGGTAGGGGGATCCCGTGGGTAAGCCGAACCAGGTGCTGGCCGCGGTCGGGCGGGGTGTGGCGTGGCTGCTGCCCGCCGGGCGGCGGGACTGGGTCGCGGCGATCTGGGCCGAGGCCCGCGAGGTGCCGCCGGGGCTGACCCGGCTGGCCTGGCGCGCGGGCGGGGTGTGGATGCTCGCGCGGGAGGCGCTGACACCGCGTCGGCTCGGCCGCGCGCTGCTGTGCGCGGCGGCCGCCGCGGCGGCGGCGTGGGCGGCCTGGCCGCAGCCATGGGCCGGCCATGTCGCCGAAGGCCGGCTCAACGCGATCGCCCCGGCGCTGCTGGTGGTGGCCGTGCTGCCGCTGGTGTCCCGGCGGCTCTTCGGGCCGGCCAGTCCCAGCCGGGTCGCCCGGTCCATGCGCGTCCTGTGCAGCGCGGCGGCCCTGGCCTTGGTGCCGGCCTTCACCGTCCTGGATGCGCACAACCGGCTGGCGCCGAGGCAGCCTGCTTACCTGAGCATCTTCTGCGGCGGCCAGGGCTGCGCGGGCGTGGTGCCCGGCCGGTCGGTCGGAGGGCCGAGCTGGCAAGCCGAGATCCTGGTCATGCTGATGATCATCGGATACGTGGGCGTCACCCTGTTCCTGACCTCACGGCGAGCCGACCTCACCCGGAGCACGCTGGTTACCGGCATCGGCGCCGGCGTGCTGTTCGGGGCGGTCATGTTCGCGGTGGACCCGCTCGGGCTCGCCCAGTCGGCCACCAATCCGTGGCTGCCGGGCTCAACGGCCGACCCGCTGGTAGCGCTGGCCTGGATCCTGCTGTTCGGCGGCCCGGCCGCGGCCGGCGTGCTGGCCGGGCGGCGGTGCCGCGAGCCCGACGGCGCCCGGCCGCCGCACCTGGTCAGGTTCGGCCAGGGCGTCGCCGCCGGGCTGCTGGCGAACGGGCTCGCCGCCATGTTCACCAGCGTGCTCGGCGCCGGCACGGCCCTGCTGATGATCAGGTCCCCATGGCTGGTGCACTGGCTTACCCACGGCCGGCCCATGACTGCGCTCGCCACCTACCGTTATGAGCTCAATACCGGCAACAACGTAGCCGGGTACCTGCTCATGCTGATGTTCTTCCCGGTCATCGGGCTGGTGATGAGCACCGTAGCCGCGGGCTTCGCCAACGCCGTGCCGCGCCAGTCCGTCCCCGTCCTCGTGTTAGGGGGCGTAGGTGACGGGCAGGCTCTTGATGCCGTTGATCCAGCCGGAGCGCAGGCGCACCGGGTCGCCGAGCCGGGCGATGTCCGGCATCGTGTCGGCGATGGCGTTGAAGATGAGCTGGATCTCCAGCTTGGCCAGGCTGGCGCCCAGGCAGTAGTGGGTGCCGAGGCCGCCGTAGCCGAGGTGCGGGTTCGGGTCGCGGCCGATGTCGAACCGGCCGGGCTCGTCGAAGACCTCCTCGTCGAAGTTGGCCGACCGGTAGAACAGGCCGAGCCGGTCGCCCGCCTTGATCTGCTGGCCGCCGAGCTCGGTGTCCCTGGTGGCGGTGCGCTGGAACACGGTGATCGGGGTGGCCCAGCGGACGATCTCGTCGGCGGCGGTCTCCGCGCGCGTCTCCTTGAACCGCTCCCACTGCTCCGGGTACTCGAAGAAGGCGTTCATGCCGTGCGTGATGGCGTTGCGGGTGGTCTCGTTGCCCGCCACCGCCAGCATCATCACGAAGTACCCGAACTCGTCGTCGCCCAGCGCGTGGCCGTCGATCTCGGCGCTGATCAGCTTGGTGACGATGTCGTCGGCGGGGCACTTGCGGCGCTCCTCGGCCATGGCCATGCTGTAGCCGAGGATCTCGATGGCGGCCATCTCTCCGCTGTTCTCCTGCCCCGGCGCCTCGTCGTCGTAGCCGATCAGCCGGTTGGACCAGGCGAAGATCTTGCTCCGGTCCTCCTGGGGGACGCCGATCAGCTCGCTGATCGCCTGCAGCGGCAGCTCGGACGCCACGTCGGCGACGAAGTCCCCGGTGCCGGACTCCACCGCGCCGGCCACGATGCGCTCGGCCCGTTCGGTCAGGACCTGGCGCAGGTTGCCGATGGCGCGGGGGGTGAACCCGCGGGAGACGATGCCGCGCATCCTGGTGTGCTGGGGCGGGTCCATGTTGAGCAGGATGATCCCCTGCATGTCGATGGACTCGCGCGGGGTGCCCTCCTTGAACCGGATCAGCGCGGTGTTCCTGGTGGAGGAGAAGACGTCAGGGGTCTTGGACACGGCCAGGATGTCGGCGTGCCTGGTGACCGCCCAGTAGCCCTCGTCGTCGAACCCGGCCGAGCCGCGGCGCTGGCTGACCCACCAGACCGGCGCGGCCCGGCGCAGTTCGGCCAGCTCCTCGTTGGGCACCCTGGTGGTGTAGATCTCGGGGTCGGTGAAGTCGAAGCCAGGCGGGATGTCCGGAACGGCCACGGCAGCCTCCTTGGCGGATAATGGAACGTGTTCTAATTTTGATTGAACCACGGATGACGGAGGTGGGCCAATGGGCACGGCGGTGATCGTCGAGGCGGCACGGACCCCGGTCGGCAAGCGCAACGGCATGCTGGCGGGCATGCACCCGGCCGAGATCCTGGGCTGCGTGCAGACGGGCCTGCTTGACCGCGCGGGCGCCGACCCGTCTTTGGTCGAGCAGGTCGCCGGCGGCTGCGTGACCCAGGCAGGCGAGCAAACGGGCAATATCACCCGAACGGCCTGGCTGCACGCCGGACTGCCGGAGGCGACGGGCTGCCTGACGCTGGACGCCCAGTGCGGCTCCGCCCAGCAGGCGGCGCACCTGGTGGCCGGGCTCATCGCGGCCGGCGCGATCGACGTCGGGATCGCGTGCGGGGTGGAGGGGATGAGCCGGACGCCGCTCGGGGCCGCGGTCCTCGGCGGCGAGAAGGGCATGCCCAAGCCTGCCTCCTGGTCCATCGACCTGCCGAACCAGTTCGTCGGCGCCGAGCGCATCGCCCAGCGGCGCGGGCTGACCCGGGCGGACACCGACGCGTTCGGTCTCCGGTCTCAAACCCTAGCCCAGCAGGCCTGGGCCGAGGGGCGATTCGACCGGGAAGTCATACCGGTCAAGGCACCGCTCGCGGACGGTTCCGGGTCGCGGGTGGTGGACCGGGACGAGGGGCTGCGGGCGACTGATTTGGAGACCCTGGCGCGGCTCAAGCCGGTGGTCGAGGGCGGCCTGCACACGGCGGGCACCTCGTCGCAGATCTCCGACGGCGCGGCCGCGCTGCTGCTGGCTGACGCGGACCGGGCTTTGGAACTCGGTTTGCGGCCGCGGGCCCGGATCCTGGCCCAAGCCCTGATCGGGGCCGAGACGTACTACCACCTCGACGGCCCGGTCCAGGCGACGACGCGGGTGCTGGCGCGCACCGGCATGACCATGGCCGACATCGACCTGTTCGAGGTCAACGAGGCGTTCGCCTCGATCGTGCTGTCCTGGATGCGGGTGCACCGGCCGGACGAGGACCGGGTGAACGTCAACGGCGGCTCGATCGCGCTCGGCCACCCGGTCGGCAGCACCGGCGCCCGGCTGCTCACCACCGCGCTGCACGAACTCGAGCGCCGCGACGCCAGCACCGCGCTGATCACCATGTGCGCGGGCGGCGCCATGGCCACCGCCACCATCATCGAGCGGGTGTTAGGGGTGCTGGCTGCTGACGGAGATGACTTCGCCGGTGAGGTAGCTGGCGTAGTCGCTGGCCAGGAAGACCATGACGTTGGCGATTTCCCAGGGCTCGGCGGCGCGGCCGAAGGGCTCGCGGGCGGCCAGTTCGGCCAGCAGGTCCTCGCTGGTCACCTTGGCCAGGAAGGGGTGGATGGCCAGGCTGGGCGCGACCGCGTTGACCCGGATGCCGTGCTCGGCCACGTCCAGGGCGGCGCACCGGGTCAGGGCCATCACGCCGGCCTTGGCCGCCGCGTAGTGCGCCTGGCCGGGCTGGGCGCGCCAGCCGAGCACCGAGGCGTTGTTGACCACCGCTCCCCCGCCGCCCTGGGCCACGAACTGGCGCAGCGCGGCCCGGGTGCAGCGGAACGTTCCGTTGAGGGTGACGTCGAGGACCTTCAGCCACTGCTCGTCGGTCATCTCCAGGATCGGGCTGGTGCCGCCGAGCCCGGCGTTGTTGATCATCACGTCGATCCGGCCGTAGTGCTCCGCGGCGCCCTCGATCAGCGCCTGGACCTGCGCCTCGTCGGTCACGTCGCAGGGCCGGGCGGCGACGGCGGCGTGGCCGTGGGCCTGGGCCAGCTCGTCGCGGGTGGCGGCCAGCCGCCGCTCGTGCTGGTCGCTGATCATGACCCGGGCGCCCTCCTGCAGGCAGCGCCGGGCGGCGGCGGAGCCGATGCCGGTCCCGGCCGCGGCGGTGATCACCACCACTTTTCCCTCGAGCAGGTTATGGCCGTTCATCTGGGCAGTCCGAGGCCGCGGCTGGCGATGATCTCGTGCTGGATCTCGTCCGAGCCGCCGTAGATCGTGTCGGCCCGGCTGAACAGGAAGAGCCGCTGCCAGCGGTCGAACTCGGCCGACCCGGCGGCCACGCCCGCCACCCCCGCCACTTCCATGGCCAGCTCGCCCAGGTCCCGGTGCCAGCGGGACCACAGCACCTTCAGGATCGAGGCCCGGGACTCGTCCGTCCCGCCCAGCGTGTCGAGCGCGTACAGCCGGATGACCTGCAAGCCGATCCAGGCCCGGGCCAGCCGGTCGCGGATCAGCGGGTCGCGGGCCGCCGCGGTGCGCCGGGCCAGCTGGGCCAGGTCGGTGAACTCGCGCCGGAAGCCGACCTGCTGGCCCAGCATGGCCGCGCCGCGCTCGACCGCCAGCGTGGCCTTGGCCACCCGCCAGCCGTCGCCGGGCGCGCCGACCACGTTGGCGGCGGCCGTCCTGGCCCCGTCGAAGAAGACCTCGTTGAACTCGGCCGTGCCGGTCAGCTGCTTGACCGGGCGGACGGTGACACCCGGTGAGTCCATCGGCACCAGCAGGTAGGACAGGCCGGCGCTGCGGCGCGAGCCGGGTTCGGTCCTGGCCAGCACGAAACACCAGTCGGACAGGTGAGCCAGCGAGGTCCAGATCTTGTGCCCGGTGATCACCCACTCCGCGCCGTCCCGGGCGGCCCGGGTGGCCACCCCGGCCAGGTCCGAGCCGGCCCCGGGTTCGGAGTAGCCCTGGCACCACAGCTCGGTGACGGCCTTGATCGGCGGCAGGAAGCGCCGTTGCTGCTCTGGTGTGCCGTAGGCGATCAGCGTCGGGCCGAGCAGTTCCTCGCCCACGATCGAGATCCGGGCCGGCGCGGCGGCCTGGGCGTACTCCTCGTAGAAGATGACCTGCCGCGCCAGCGAGGCGCCGCGGCCGCCGTGCTCGGCGGGCCAGCCCAGGCAGGTCCAGCCCGCGGCGGCCAGGTGCCGGTTCCAGGCCAGCCGCCCCTCGGGCTCCTCGTGCTCGCGCCCCGGTCCCCCGGTGCCGCGCAGGCCGGCGAACTCGCCGGTCAGGTTGGCTTCGAGCCATGCGCGGACCTCGGAGCGGAACTCCTCGTCCTGGGCGGTGAACCGCACCCTGGGCCTCCTCCTGCTCGCGCCTGGTGCGTAGGCTAAACCTACCAAGCACTTGCTTGCTAGCGGGAGGAGCCTTGGAGCTGACGGTCCCGGCGGTTGTGACGTGGGCAGCGAGGGAGTTCAGGGAAGCGGAGGCACTAGCGGTACCGGGCGGGCTCCGGCTCAGCTACCGCGAGCTGGAGGAGCAGGTGACCGCGGTCGCGGGCGCTCTGGTGGGTTCGGGCATCAGCGCTGGGGACCGGGTGGCGCTGTGGGCGCCCAACGGCGCCGAGTGGATGCTGGCCGCGCTCGGGGCGCTGAGCGCGGGCGCGGTGCTGGTGCCGGTGAGCACGCGGTTCACCGGGGCCGAGGCGCTGGACGTGATCAGCCGCAGCGGGGCGCGGGCCCTGTTCGTGGCGGGCGGCTTCCTAGGCGTGGACCGGCTGGGCGCGCTGCGGACCGCGGCGGGCGCGGCCGACGCGGAAGGGAGCCTGGACCGGCTCGACCTGGTGGTGCGGGTCCCTGAGGACTGGGCGGAGTTCACGTCGCGTGGGGCGACGGTCGCGGCCGGGGTGGTGCGCGAGCGAGCCGAGGCGGTGCGGCCAGGGGACGTCAGCGACATCATGTTCACCTCCGGCACCACGGGGCGAAGCAAGGGCGCGATGACCTCGCACGAACGCTCGCTGGCGGTGGCCCGGGCCTGGGCGGAGTGCGGGGAGCTGACGCAGCGAGACCGGTACTTGGTGGCCAACCCGTTCTTTCATACTTTTGGTTATAAGGCCGGCCTACTGGCGTGCCTGGTCAGTGGGGCGGCCCTGGTCCCGCAGCCGGTCTTCGCGGCGGACGAGGCGATGCGGCTGGTGGCGGCCGAACGGATCACCGTCCTGCCGGGGGCGCCGACGATCTACCAGATGATCCTGGATCACCCCGCGCGTGATTCGTTCGACCTGTCCAGCCTGCGGCTCGCGGTGACCGGGGCGGCGGACGTGCCGGTGGCGCTGATCGAGCGGATGCGGCGCGAGCTGACCTTCGAGACCGTGCTCACCGCCTACGGCCTGACCGAGGCGGTGGTGGCGACGATGTGCCGCCCGGGCGACGAGCCCTCGGTGGTCTCCAGCACGTCCGGGCGGGCGGCGGCGGGGTTCGAGGTGCGGATCGGCCCGGCGGAGGAGATCTTGCTGCGCGGGCCGAACATGATGCTCGGCTACGCCGGCGACCCGGCGGCGACCGCGGCGGCCATCGACTCGCAGGGCTGGCTGCGCACCGGCGACGCGGGGCGGCTGGACGACGCGGGCAACCTGACCATCACCGGGCGGCTCAAGGACATGTACATCTGCGGTGGGTTCAACGTGTACCCGGCCGAGGTGGAGCAGGTGCTGGCCCGGCTGGACGGGGTGGCGGACGCGGCCGTGGTGGGTATGGCCGACGCGCGGCTGGGCGAGGTAGGGCGGGCGTTCGTCGTGCCGCGGCCTGGTTTCGTGCTGGCCGCGGAGGACGTGCTGGCCTTCTGCCGGGAGCGGCTGGCCAACTACAAGGTGCCCCGGCGGGTGGAGTTCCGCGGCGAGCTGCCGAGGAATCCTTCGGGCAAGGTGCTCAAGGCAGTGTTGAAGGAGGAGCCCTGATGGCGGACGAGGTCCGTTACGAGCGGCGCGGCCGGATCGCGCTGATCACGCTGAACCGGCCGCAGTACGCCAACGCGCAGAACTCGGCCATGACCTACGCGCTGGACGCGGCCTTCACCCAGGCGGTGAACGACGACGAGGTCGCGGTGCTGGTGCTGGCCGGGGCGGGCAAGCACTTCTGCGCCGGGCACGACATCGGCACCCCGGAGCGGGACGCGGACCAGTCCTTCGAGCGCGAGGCCGTGATCTGGTGGGATCACGTGGGCAAGGAGGGGGCCGACGCGCGCTACGCCCGCGAGATGGAGGTGTACCTGGGCATGTGCCGGCGCTGGCGGGAGATCCCCAAGCCGGTCATCGCGATGGTGCACGGTGCCTGCATCGCCGGCGGGCTGATGCTGGCCTGGGTGTGCGACCTGATCGTGGCGGCGCAGGACGCGTTCTTCGCCGACCCGGTGGTGAAGATGGGCATCCCGGGGGTGGAGTACTTCGCGCACCCGTGGGTGCTCGGGCCGCGCTTCGCCAAGGAGGTGCTGTTCACCGGCGGCCGCTTCACCGCCGAGCGGGCGTACCAGGTGGGCATGGTGAGCCAGGTGGTGCCGCGCCCTGAGCTGGAGTCGGCGGCTTTCGCGCTGGCGGAGAAGGTGGCCGAGATGCCGCGGTTCGGGCTGGCGCTGGCCAAGCGGGCGGTCAACCAGTGCGAGGACCTGATGGGGATGCGGCCAGGGATGGACTCGGTGTTCGGCCTGCACCACCTGGCGCACGCGCACAACGCCGAGGTGTCCGGGCACTCGCTGGGCGGGCTCGACGCCCGCGGCATGAAGGCGTCCGGGTGACTTCTGCTTTCCGGGTCGAGGTGCGGGACTGGCTGGCCGCGCACGTGCCGGATCCGCCGCTGCCGTCGCTGGACACCGCCGAAGGGTTCGAGCGGCACCGGGCCTGGGAACGCGAGCTCGCGGCGGCCGGGCTCGCGGTGGTGACCTGGCCCGCCCGGTACGGCGGGCGGGAGGCCACGCTGGCGGAGTGGCTGGTGTTCGAGGAGGAGTACTACGCCGCCGGCGCTCCCGCCCGGGTCGGACAGAACGGGCTCTCACTCCTGGCTCCTACCTTGTTCACGCACGGTTCTGACGAACAGCGCGACCGGCTGCTCCCCCCGATGGCTCGCGCCGACGAGGTGTGGGCGCAGGCCTGGTCCGAGCCGGACGCGGGCAGCGACCTGGCCGCGATCCGGTCCCGGGCGGTGCGGGCGCCCGGGGGCTGGCTGCTGTCGGGCACCAAGACGTGGTCCTCGCGGGCGGCGTTCGCGGACCGGGCGTTCGGTCTTTTCCGGTCGGATCCGGCCGCGGAGCGGCACCGGGGACTGACGTACCTGATGTTCGACTTGCGGGCGCCGGGGGTGACGGTGCGGCCGATCCGCCAGCTCGGCGGGCGGACCGGGTTCGCGGAGATCTTCCTGGACGAGGCGTTCGTCCCCGCTGCCGACGTGATCGGCGAGCCAGGAGACGGCTGGCGGATCGCGATGTCCACCGCCAGCCACGAACGCGGCCTGTCGCTGCGCAGTCCCGGCCGGTTCCTGGCGGCGGCGTCCCGGCTGTCCGCACTGTGGCAGCGGGCAGGCGGCGATCCGGGCCTGCGTGACCGGGTGGCCGACGCCTGGATCGGTGCCCGCGCCTACCAGTTGCACACCGCGGCGGTGGCCCGCGCGCTGGCCGCGGGCGGCACGCTCGGCGCGGAGGCCAGCCTGGGCAAGGTGTTCTGGTCCGAGCTCGACGTGGCGCTGCACGAGACGGCGCTCGACCTGCTGGGTCCGGTGGCCGAGGACCGGGACGGGCCGGACGGGCGCTGGCTCGAGGACTACCTGTTCGCGCTGGCCGGCCCGATCTACGCGGGCACCAACGAGATCCAGCGCACCCTGATCGCCGAACGCGTCCTTGGCCTGCCCCGATGAGCGGCCCCGAGTTCGCCGGGGTGCTCCACGACCTGCTGGACGACGCGGACGTCCCGGCCGTGGCGCGGCGGTGGGCGGCCGGGGACCTGGCGCCCGGGCTGGCGTTGTGGCGGCGGCTGGCCGGGGTCGGGGTCACCGGGCTGCTGGTGCCGGAGAAGCAGGGTGGGCTGGGGGCGAGCCCGCTCGACCTGGTGGCGGCGGGCGAGGAACTCGGTCATCACGCGGTGCCGGGGCCGGTGGCGGAATCCCTGGCGGCGGTGCCGGTGCTGCTGGCGGGGCTGGGCTCGGGCTTGAGTTCCGGCTTGGCGGCGCAGTGGCTGGGCGCGCTGGCGGCTGGAGAGCTGATCGGCACGCTGGCCATGCCGCCGTGGGTGCCGTTCGCCGCGGACACGGAGGCGGCCGGGCTCGTGCTGCTGGCGGCGGATGGCGTGGTGCGGATAGGGCGGGCGGGTACGCGGCATCGTTCGGTAGATCCGGCCCGGTCGGTGGCGGAGGTGGCGTACGGCGAGGTGCTGGGTACGGTCTCCGCCCTGGCCCTGGAATTCGGGGCGCTGGCCTGCTCGGCGCAGCTGCTCGGGGCGGGGCGGGCGCTGCTGGAGGCGTCAGTGCGGCACGTGCGGGTGCGGACGCAGTTCGGCCGGCCGGTCGGCGCGTTCCAGGCGGTCAAGCACAAGCTGGCGGACGTGGCCATCGGGCTCGAGTTCGCCCGGCCGCTGCTGTACGCCGCCGCGACTGCTCTCGGGCCGGGGGAAAGCGGGGCGGGGGAAAGCACGGTGGCCCGGGACGTCTCGGCCGCCAAGGTGGCTTGCGCCGATGCCGCTCACCGGGCGGCCCGGGCGGCGCTCCAGGTGCACGGGGCGATCGGCTACACCGAGGAGCACGACGTGAGCCTGTGGCTGCTCAAGATCCAGGCGCTCATCTCCACCTGGGGCACCCCCTCCCAGCACCGCGCCCGCGTCCTGGACCGCCCGACCCCCAGGCCAAACGCGTGATCAAGATGCTGGCGCATCATGCAGCGGGGTGGGGGGTTAAGGTAGCGGAGGTGAGTCGCCTGCCGGGGCGGCTGGTGATGTCGCGCGGCGCTTGATGTCCTCGAGGCTCTCGAGGAGCACCTGCCAGACCCGGCTGAGGCTGGCGCTGGCGGGCAGCAGGCCGGGAATGGTGCCGGACTCTTTCTGCTCGTCGCCCAGCGCGGCGATCGCCTCGCTCCCGGCCTTGACGAGGACGGGATCGCTCGCCTCGAGCGTGAGCCGGTCCCCGATCACCCGGACGGACATCTGCCGCCGGCCCGCCTCCTCGGGCAGCTCGTCGCTGGTCCCGGTCACGTCCACGTCGCGCAGCGCCTCCCGCGCGTGGTCCAGGTTCACACCCAGGACGGTCAGAGTCCGGGCGGCGGCGGATTCGGGGTCGGCCAGCGTGGCGAGCAGCAGGTGGTGGGAGCCGACCGGCTGCGTCCCGGCCAGCCTGGCCGCCTCACTGAGGGTGACGTCGGCTGCCGGGGTAGCGTTCAGCCCGGCATACTCCGCCGTCCGCTCAACGCCAGCTTCCCGAAGGGTGAGGTCGCCCAGGCCGACCGGCCGGGCCCGCCGCCAGCGCCGCATGGCGGGCGCCTCGCCGCTCGCCGGGGGCAGCAGGTTCAGCACCGCCGTCCGGATCGCCGGGAGCTCGGCGTGCCGCGTCAGCATCTTGACGGCGACGCCTTCATCCCGGCCGCCTTGCTCCCCCTCCCCCTCCCTGATCAGGCCGAGGAGAAGGTGCTCGGTCCCGATGTAGTTGTGGTTCAGCTGCAGCGCCTCGCGCAGCGAGAGCTCCAGGGTCTTCTTGGCCCGCGGGGTGAACGGGATGTGCGAGGTCAGCTGGACGCTGCCGGGCGGGACCAGCTCGGCGGCCTCCTCGCGGGCGCTCTCGAGCGACATCCCGAGGCCGGTCAGGGCGCGGGCGGCGACTCCGTCGGCCTCGCCGAGCAGGCCGAGCAGGATGTGCTCGGTGCCGATGTAGTGGTGCTTCAGCCGGCGGGCTTCTTCCTGGGACAAGACGACGACGCGGCGCGCGCGGTCAGTGAATCGCTCAAACATGGGATTAGGGTTCAGCCTGATTCTAACCCTGTCAATACCATGCTATTAATAGGGCATGGACTGGGAAGAACGGCTCGACGCGTGGGAGCTCGAGCTGGAGCTGAAGGCCCGGCTGGAGGGTTCGGACTGGGTGACGCTCGAGCGCGCGGCCGCCGACACTGGCGCGTCCCGGGCCGTCCTGCGCACCTGGTACCGGACCGGGCAGATCCCCTCCCGGCTGGTCGACGGCCCGCACGGCCCGCAGCGGCTGGTGCCGCTGGCGCTGGTGGCGGCCCGGGCCGAGGCCTCACCGCGGCTGCGGCACGGCACGGAACGGCGGCTAGCCGACCAGGCCCAGCTCGAAATCCTGCGGCACCGGGTCGACCAGCTGGAGCTCCGGCTGGCCGCGCTCGAGGGGCGCCTCCCGGCCGGGCCGGGACAGGACGGCTAACGGACGGGAGAAGTCCGCGCCGGCGAAGCCCGAGAAAGGCGAAATTCCATAATCGCGAGTGATTTGTTACGGCAGAGCGTGACCCCACCCGTAACATCCCGGCTCAATGGTTACAACTCTCTCCTTCTCTGTTCGGCGCAGTTCCGAATGGATGTGGTTCCTCGCCGCCGGACGCCGCTGGGGCGGTATCTGGCGTAACCGCGGGCCCGCGCGGCCGGCACGGCGGCTAGCGCGGGGTATCCATGATCGCGAAGGGCTGACTACGCTGTGCGGTATAGAAGTCTTCGCGATCATGGGAACGGCACGGATCAGGGAGGCGCAGACGGCGCGTCGTGAAATGGGAAGCGGCGATTTCCTTGCTGACGGGAATTCGGGGAATTTCCCCAGTCAGATGTGTCCTGTTGGCTACTGGACGCATATACACATGTGTCCTACGGTGCTGTCATGCCTGAGGACAGGGCGCGGGCGGATCCCGGCGCGGCGGCGCGGCGGCTGTTCGGCCTGCGCGAGGCGCCCACGGACGACCTGGCCGGCCAGGCGGACGCGGTGGCGGCGGCCTGCCACGCGATGGCGGTGCGGTTCCACCGGGGCGGCCGGCTGGTGGTGTTCGGCACCGGCGGCCCGAGCACTGACGCGCAGCACGTCGCGGTGGAGTTCGTGCACCCGGTCATCGTGGGCAAGCGCGCGCTGCCGGCCATCTCGCTGACCGCCGACGTGGCCACCGTCACCGGGATCGCCGAACGGAGGGGGATCGACGCGATCTTCTCCCACCAGCTCAGGTACCTGGCCAGCCCGGCCGACATCGCGCTCGGCATCATGGCCGGCGGGGACAGCCCGAGCGTGCTGGCGGGGCTGGAGACAGCCAGGGAACTGGGACTGCTGACAGTGGCGCTGACCGGCGGCGACGGCGGGCAGCCGGCGGCCAAGGTGGCCGACCACGTGCTGGTGGCGGCCTCCGCCGATCCCCGCGTGGTCAAGGAGATGCACGTGACGCTGTACCACATCCTGTGGGAACTGGTTCACGTGTTCTTCGAGCAGCCGGGGGTCCTGGGTCCGGGGGTGGTCACATGAGCGAACCTCTGCCAGAGTGCGTAAATGACGTCTGCATTACTTGCTCCGATATGGCCGTCGAGGTCACCGTGGTCCGGCTGCTCGAGGACCAGATGGCCCTGGTCGACACCGGGTCGGGCGAGGAAACCGTGAGCGTGGCCCTGGTGACCGCCGGGGTGGGCGACACGATCCTGGTGCACGCCAGGGAAGCGATCGCGGTGGTAAGCGCCCATGAGTGACGACCTGGAAGCGCTGTACCCGTTCCTGTACTCCGGTACCAGCGACCTGACCGCCGTGCTCGACCAGGTGCGTGCCTCCACCGTGGCCAAGGCGACCGAGATCGGCGACCTGCGCCGGGCGGTCGCCGCGCGGGACGGGGCGCGGATCGAGGCGTGCGCGCGGGAGGCGGCGGCCCGGTTCGCCGCGGGCGGGCGGCTGTTCGCCTTCGGCAACGGCGGCAGCGCCACCGACGCGGCCCAGCTGGCCACGCTGTTCCTCGCCCCGGATGGCGGGGGTGGGGCTCCGGATAGGGATAATCCCCCGCTGCCCGCGTTCGGGCTGGCCAACGACACCTCGGTGATCACCGCGCTGGCTAACGACGTAGGCCCCGAGGTGATCTTCGCCCGGCCGCTGGCCGCGTTCGCCCGTCCCGGCGACATCGCGGTCGGGCTGTCCACCAGCGGGAACTCCGAGAACCTGCTGCGGGCCTTCGACGAGGCGAGCCGGCGGGGCATGCTCACCATCGGGCTGGCCGGCTACGACGGCGGCAAGATGGCCGAGCTGGACAGCATCGACTACCTGTTCGTCGTGCCGTCGTCCTCCGTGCACCGGGTCCAGGAGGCGCAGACCACGACCTACCAGGTGTTCTGGGAACTGACGATGGAGGAGATGGCACATGTGCCTCGGCATACCCGGTGAGGTCATCGAACTCCACCCGGAGCAGCCCGACCTGGCCAAGGTGAACGTGAGCGGGGTCCGGCGGATGATCAACATCGGCCTGCTCGCCGACGACCCGCCGGCGCCCGGCGAGTGGGTGCTCATCCACGTCGGCTTCGCCCTGTCGAAGATCGACGAACAGGAGGCGGCCGCCACCCTGCAGTACCTGGAGGGCGTCGGGCAGGCTTACGAGGACGAGCTCACGGCGCTGAAGGAATCACTGATCGAGTAGAAGGAGCGTGGGGAACGATGCGGTTCGTCGACGAATTCCGTGACGCCGACAAGGCCCGCGCGCTGTCCGCGAAGATCGCGGCGCTGTGTGAGCCGGGGCGCCAGTACAAGCTGATGGAGGTGTGCGGCGGGCACACCCACACGATCTACAAGCACGGCCTGGAAGACTACCTGCCGGAGTCGGTCACGCTGGTACACGGGCCCGGCTGCCCGGTCTGCGTGATCCCGATGGGGCGGGTGGACGACGCGATCCACCTGGCCTCGCAGCCGGACGTGATCATGACGTCGTTCGGCGACATGATGCGGGTGCCGGGCAGCGGCGGGTCGTTCTTCGACGCCAACGCCGAGGGCACCACCATCAAGATGGTGTACTCGCCGCTCGACTCGCTCAAGCTGGCCCGGCAGAACCCGGACAAGCGGGTCGTGTTCATGGCCATCGGGTTCGAGACGACGGCGCCGTCCACCGCGATGACGATGATCAGGGCGGCGGCCGAGGGGCTGACGAACTTCTCGGTGTTCTGCAACCACGTCACGATCGTGCCGGCCATCAAGGCCATCCTGGACTCGCCGGACCTGCGGCTCGACGGCTTCATCGGCCCGGGGCACGTGTCCACGGTGATCGGCTGCCGGCCGTACGAGTTCATCGCGCGGCAGTACGGCAAGCCGGTGGTGGTGGCCGGGTTCGAGCCGCTGGACATCCTGCAGTCCATTTACCTGCTGATGCTGCAGCTCTCGCAGGGCCGGGCCGAGGTGGAGAACCAGTACGCGCGCGTGGTGCCGTGGGACGGCAACCTGGTCGCGCTCAAGGCCATCGGCGAGACGATGGAGCTGCGGCCGTACTTCGAGTGGCGCGGCCTCGGCTTCATCTCGCACTCGGCGCTGCAGGTCAAGGAGAAGTACGCGGCCATGGACGCCGAGCGGCTGTTCTCGGTGCCGGGCGTGCGCGTGGCCGACCCCAAGGCCTGCCAGTGCGGCGAGGTGCTCAAGGGCGTGCTGAAGCCGTGGGAGTGCAAGGTGTTCGGTACCGCGTGCACCCCGGAGACCCCGATCGGCACCTGCATGGTGTCGCCGGAAGGAGCCTGTGCGGCGTACTACAACTTCGGCCGGATGAACCGCAATCGCGTGCCCCAGGCAAAAACAGCAGCAGAGACGGTCCGGTCATGAGCCGGAGCTGGATCGACGAGGCCCTTGCCGAGCACGAGGGTCTCGCCGCCGAAGGGCGGCGCCAGCTGCCGCTGGCCGATCGGGAACAGCAGGTGCTGGACCGGATCGACCGCGCGCGCCGGCGCCGCCCCAAGGTAAGGGAAGAGCGCGTCACCATGTCGCACGGCGCCGGCGGCAAGGCCACGCACACCCTGATCGAGGCGGTCTTCCTGGACGCGTTCCGCAACCCGCTGCTCGAGCCGCTGGAGGACGCGGCCCAGCTGACGGTGGGCGGGGCCCGGATCGCGCTCACCACCGACTCCTACGTGGTCTCCCCGCTGTTCTTCCCCGGCGGCGACATCGGCGACCTGGCCGTCAACGGCACCGTCAACGACCTGGCCGTGTCCGGGGCCCGGCCGCTGTACCTGTCGGCCGGGTTCATCCTGGAGGAAGGCTTTCCCGTCGCCGACCTGCAACGGGTGGTCGACTCGATGCGGGCGGCGGCCGCCGCGGCCGGGGTGCACATCGTCACCGGCGACACCAAGGTGGTGCAGAAGGGCAAGGCCGACGGCTGCTACATCAACACGGCCGGCGTCGGCGTGGTCGAACGGGACGCGGCCCCAGGGAGCCTGGGCGTGGCCGGGGCCCGGCCGGGCGACGCCGGGGCCGATCGGCGACCACGGCATCACGATCATGCTGGCCCGCGGCGAGCTGGACATCGAGGCGGACATCAGCTCGGACACCGCGCCGCTGAACGGCCTGGTGGCCGGGCTGCTGGACGCGGTGCCCGCGGTGCGGGCGATGCGCGACGCGACCCGCGGCGGGGTGGCCACGATCCTGAACGAGATCGCCAAGGCGGCCGACGTCGGCGTGCTGGTGCACGAGGACGACATCCCGGTCCGGGCGGAGGTGCGCGGCGCCTCCGAGCTGCTCGGCATCGACCCGATGTACGTGGCCTGCGAGGGGCGCCTGGTCGCGGTGGTGCCGGGCCAGGACGCGGACCGCGCGGTGGCCGCGCTGCGCGCGCAGCCGCTCGGTGAGCAGGCCGCGGTGATCGGCCACGTCCGGGCCGAGCAGCCGGGGATCGTGCAGATCAAGACCGCGTTCGGCGGCACCAGGATCGTGGACCTGCTGGTGGGTGACCCGCTGCCGAGGATTTGCTAGCACTGCTAAAAGCTGGCGGCCGCGGCGATCACCGCCTGGCCGAGGCTGATGCCGCCGTCGTTGCACGGGACCCTTGTGTGCAGGAGCACGCGGAAGCCGCGCGCCTCGAGCCGGGTTACGGTCGCGTCCAGCAGGAACGTGTTCTGGAACACGCCGCCGGACAGGGCGACCGTGTCCAGCCCGTGCTGGTCCCGCAGCGCTAGGCAGCCCGCTTCGATCAGGGCGGCGACGCCGTGGTGGAAGCGGGCGGCGATGACCGGGGCGGGGAGCCCACCCGTTCGGTCAGCGGCGACGGCGTGCAGGAGGTCGGACCCGCGCGCTTGGAACGGACCGGTACCGTACTCCAGGCCCGCTGGGTACGCTTCCTCCTCCGTGGGGTCGGCGAGCTGCTCGAGCTCGATGGCGGCCTGGCCCTCGTAGTTGATCGTGTCGCGCACGCCGAGCAGGGCGGCGGCCGCGTCGAACAGGCGGCCCGCGCTGGAGGTCAGCGGGGAGTTCACGCCCTTGGCCGCCATCGCGGTGACGGCGGCCCAGCGGTCGGCGTTGCGTTCCGCTACATCGCCGGCCCGGTCGCCCAGGTAGGCGGCGGCCATCCGCCACGGCTGGCGGATCGCGGCCGCGCCGCCGGGCATCGGGACCGGGGCCAGGTGGCCGCCGCGTTCGGACGCTTTCAGGTCCGCGATGAGGAACTCGCCGCCCCAGATGGTGCCGTCGGGGCCGTAGCCGGTGCCGTCGAAGGCCACCCCGATGACCGGGCCGCGCTCGCCGTTGTCGGCCAGGCAGGCGGCGATGTGCGCGTGGTGGTGCTGCACGCCGACGAGGTCCAGGTTTTCCTCGGCCTCGGCCAGGTCGAGGGCGTACTTGGTGGACAGGTACTCCGGGTGCAGGTCATGCGCGATGACCTGGGGCTCGATGTCGAACAGGCGGCGGAAGTGCTCGATGCCCGCGGTGAACGAGGCCAGGGTCTCGGCGTTCTCCAGGTCCCCGATGTGGTGGGAGACGAACGCGTGCCGCCCCTGAGCCAGGCAGAACGTGTTCTTGAGCTCGGCCCCGCAGGCCAGCACGGGGCGGCGGAAGCCGCTGGCCAGGGCGATCGGCTCGGGGACGTAGCCGCGGGAGCGGCGGACCAGCGCTGGCCGGCCCCGGACGACGCGGGCCACCGAGTCGTCGGTCCGGACGTGGATGGCCCGGTCGTGGGCCAGGAACGCGTCCGCGATCGCGCCGAGGCGTTCCCGCGCTTCCTGGTCGCGGTAGACGATCGGCTCGTCGGAGACGTTGCCGCTGGTCAGGACGATGGGACGGCCGGTCGCGTTGATAAGCAGGTGGTGCAGCGGAGTGTACGGAAGCATGAGGCCGAGCTGGCGGTTGCCGGGGGCGGCGGCGGGCGCGATGCTGGCCGCGGGCTTCCTGGGCAGCAGGACGATCGGGCGGGCCGGGCTGGTGATCAGGGCGGCGGCGGTGGCGTCGATCTCGGCCAGTTCCGCGGCCGCGGCCAGGCTGGCCGCCATCACCGCGAAGGGCTTGTCCTCGCGGTGCTTGCGGGAGCGGAGTCCGGCGACGGCGGCCTCGCATCCGGCGTCGGCGGCCAGGTGGTAGCCGCCGAGGCCCTTGATCGCGAGGATCTTGCCGTTTCGCAGGAGGGCGGCGGCGGCTTCGATCGGCTCTTTTTCCTCACCGTCGAGAGCGAGCCGGGGGCCGCAGGCCGGACAGCAGGTCGGCTGGGCGTGGAAGCGGCGGTCGGCGGGGTCGTGGTACTCGGCCGCGCACGCCGCGCACATCGCGAACGGCGCCATCGTGGTGAGCGGGCGGTCGTAGGGCACGTCGCGGACGATGGTGAACCTGGGGCCGCAGTTGGTGCAGTTGATGAAGGGGTACCGGTAGCGCCGGTCGGCCGGGTCATCGAGCTCCCGGAGACAGTCCGGGCAGGTCGCGGTGTCGGCCGAGACCAGCGTCCGGCGCGGCCCGCCGGAGGTGCTGGCCGCGATGACGAATGAGGCCGAACGGGCCGGGCTGATCGCCCGGGTAGTGACCTGCTCGATCCGCGCGAGCGGAGGCGCTTCGGCCTCGAGCCGTCGCAGGAACTCGGCCACCGCGGCGGGCGGACCCTCGACTTCGGCGAAGACGCCGTCGGTGTCGTTGCCGACCAAGCCGGTCAGGCCCAGGCCCGTGGCCAGGGAATAGACGAACGGGCGGAAGCCGACGCCCTGGACCACGCCCGCCACCCGGACGGCCACGCGCACGATCCCCATCAGCCTCGCCTCCCCCTGGTCTTCGGAGGATATTCCCGTGTCGTGCAATCTAGATGAAACAAATCATTGATCTGTTACCTAGTGCGGGGTTACCTTCAAGTCACTATCAGACCTGGGCCTGAGCGCTCCACGGTAAGGGGTGACCGCATGTCAGGGACCGCCGCGCAGCCCGTCCCCAGCCGGCCTGGATTGGCTGGCTCGCTCATTAGTCGCCAGATCCACCATTATCCGGAAACCAGGGCCAGGATCATGTACCTGGCCATCACGGTGCTGGCCACGATCACGCTGTACTACGAGCTGTACGTCGGCGGCTCGGTGTCCACGCTGATCCTCAACAACCTGCACATGAGCTTCACGTTCTTCGTGGAGACGCTGGCGTTCGGAGCGCTGGTCGGAGCGCTCGGCTCGCTGTTCGCCGGGATCACCGACCGGCTCGGCCGGGCCAACCTGGTGGTCTTCGGCCTGCTGTTCACCGGGGTCTTCGTGCTGTTCATCCTGCCGGCCGCGACCGACAAGTGGACGTACACCATCGAGAGCTTCGTGGTCGGCTTCGTGGAGGGCATGTGCCTGGTCGCCACCCCGGCGCTGATCAGGGACTTCTCCCCGCAGGTGGGCCGGGCCACGGCCATGGGGTTCTGGACCAGCGGCCCGGTGCTCGGCAGCCTGATCGTCTCGGTGGTCGGCACCGCCACCATCCCCGCCGTGGTGAACGACCCGCGGTTCTGGACCCACGAGTACCGCATCTGCGGCATCGCCGGCCTGATCGTGTTCCTGATCGCGCTGTTCGGGCTCAAGGAGCTGTCGCCGGCGATACGCGACCAGCTGATGGTCAGCATGCGCGACCGCGCGCTGGTCGAGGCCAAGGCCAGGGGCCTGACCGAGGAAGACATCGCGGCGGCCCTGCGCCAGCCGTTCCGCCAGCTGATGAAGCCCGACGTCATCGTCTCCTCGCTCGCGGTGTCGATCATGCTGCTGATCTACTACACCTCGGTCGCGTTCAGCGTGATCTACCTGGGCACCGTGTTCGGGTTCGATCTCAAGGACGCCAACGGTCTTGGCAACTGGAACTGGGGCTTCAACGTCATCGCGGTGATCCTGGTCGGGATCATCTCCGACCGGTTCCGGGTGCGTAAGCCGTTCATGGTGATCGGCGGCGTGCTGGGCGCGGTCATGGTCGTGGTCTACCTGGAGCAGGCGGGCCATCATCCCGGCTACTACACGGTGGCGCTCATCCTGGCCCTGCTGTCGCTCGGCCTGGGCATCGCCTACACCCCGTGGATGGCCAGCTTCACCGAGACCGTGGAGGCCCGCAACCCGGCGCTCACCGCCACCGGCCTGGCCATCTGGGGCCTGATCATCCGGATCGTGGTCTTCCTCGCCTACCTGCTGCTCCCGCTGGTGATCAACTCGGTCACCCCGCTGGTGAACTACGGCGCCACCGTGTCGGCTTACGCGACCCAGTACAAGACCGAGATAGCCTTCGCCACCGCGCACCCGGCCGTCGTGGCTACCGCGCAGAAGATCCCGCCGAGCGTGATCGCCGACGCGCAGAAGGTCCCGCCGAGCGTGATCGCCCTGGCCCAGAAGGACTCGGTCCAGCTGGCCAACGCGCAGAAATTCCAGCCCGAACTCGCGGTGATCCAGGCCAATCCGGCGCTGTTCACCAAGCTGGCTAGCTACAGCAACCCGGCCAAGATCCCGCCCGCGCTGGTGAGCCAGGCGGTCGCCGCGGCCGGCGGCGGCGCCAAGGGCCTCGGGATCCTGACCACCATCTCGGCCAACAAGGCCGCCATCAACGGCGTGATCGCGGTCGCGCCTGACCTGCAGAAGATCCAGCCGTACGCGGCGGACCTGACGGCCATCGCGCCGTACTCGGCGCAGCTGACGACCATCGCGCCGTACTCGGCGCAGCTGACGGC
Organism: Streptosporangiaceae bacterium; assembly: GCA_050011155.1. Taxonomy (GTDB): domain Bacteria; phylum Actinomycetota; class Actinomycetes; order Streptosporangiales; family Streptosporangiaceae; genus Palsa-504. The sequence continues at coordinate 40,955 of JBEKJP010000030.1, read as the reverse complement.
GCTGTCCAAGGTGCCGCCGGCGGTCTTCCCCTACCTCCAGGCCCACGCCGCGGCGGTGCAGAGCGCCGCGGCCAAGACCGTCGGGCAGTGGAAGACGTGGTACTGGATCTGCTTCGGCGGGATCATCTTCTTCCTGCTCAGCATCCCGCTGCTGCGCGGCCGCTGGCGGACGCGTGACGCCAAGCGCGATGAGGCCGAGCACGAGGCCAAGGTCCAGGAGGAAATGGCCAAGCTGCAGGCTACTGTCTAGTTAGAGCGCCAGAAGGAATCCTCCTCCGGGGTTAATCCCCGGAGGAGGATTCCTTTGTTTACGGCTCAGGGGAGGATGCCCTCGATGATGGCCTGCTGGAGGCGGTTGGCGGTCTCCACGTCGGGCTTGCGCGCGGCGATCACGTCCGCGTAGAGGAAGGACTCGCCCAGCCGGACGAGCGCGTAGGCCAGGGCGCTCGGCTCGGTGATCGTGACCAGGCCGAACTCTTCCATGTCCTGGCGCAGCAGGACCTCGTTGAAGGCCACGATGCCGCTCTGCACCCGGCCGCGCGGATCGGTGAGGACGCGCAGGGTCAGGGCCGGCTCCTCGTCGAGCAGGCGGCGCAATCCCGTCGAGCCGGCCACCATCGCGTTGATGTGGCGGATGGTGCCGGGGCTGTGCAGCTCGCCCTCGGGCCGTTCGGCTTCCCAGCGCTCGACGGCGATCTCCAGCATCCGCTCGGTCAGGCGCCACAGGGCCTGGCTGATCAGCTCCTCGCGGCTGCCGACGCGCCGGAACAGGGTCACCCGGGACACGCCGAGCTCGTCGGCCAGCCCCTGCATGTCCAGGCGGCGGCCCTCGTAGATCCACCGGGCCGCGGTGGACACGATGCGGGCGGTGTTGTTCGCGGCGGCCTTGCCGACCGGCTTCGTGGCTACCTTGGTGCCGGCGGCAGGCCGACTGGCCTGGCTGGCTTGGCTGGCCGCCCGGCGCTTCAGGGTGCGAACCTTCATGATCTCACCACCAGAGTCCGCGCGGAACTTTCCCCCACGGTGTCTACGGTAACCCGAGCGACCGGATCGGGTTAGACCGGTGCCCGCCGTGCGTCCAGATCTCGTACCCGGGCGGGTTTCACAGACTGATGCGAGCGGTCGCGGTGCCCGTCACCGGGACCGTCCGTCGTCGCGGCTCGTTATCCTTCCACGCTGTTGCCTCGGCCAGCGCTGCCCGCGCGGTGCTCGTGCGTGCCGTGGTACCCGAGCGCACTCCTGGTTCTGTGTATCGGGGTGGAACCGGGGTCTGATGCTGCTGCGAGGGATCCACCTGGGTGTGCGGTGGGCCGGAAGTGTCGAATGGGGAACGGGTGACCGGCCCGCATTCCCGTCAGCGGCGGGTGGCGGCGGCCCAGTCGGTTTCCTCCCTTAGCTTGCGCTTGAGCAGCTTGCCGCCCGGGTTGCGAGGCAACGGGGCCGCGCTGACCGCGACGTACTGCGGGACCTTGAAGTCGGCGATGTGCTCGCCCAGGTAGCCGAGCACGGCGGGCACGTCGAGGGTGACGCCGGGCATCGGGACGACGACCGCGCCTACCTTCTCCCCCATCATCTCGTCGGGCACGCCCAGGACCGCCGCCTCGTACACGCCGGGCGCCCCGGCCAGGGCGTTCTCGACCTCGACGCAGTACACGTTCTCGCCGCCGCGGTTGATCATGTCCTTGACCCGGTCGACCAGGTAGACCAGGCCCTCGTCGTCGATCCGGGCCAGGTCACCGCTGTGCAGCCAGCCGTCGACGAACGCGTCGGCGGTGGCCTGCGGCTTGTTCCAGTAGCCGGAGACGATGTTCGGCCCGCGGATGAGCAGTTCGCCGGTGCCGTCGGGGCCGACGTCGTCGAGGCGGACGTCGCAGACGGGGGCGGGGAAGCCAACAGAGTCGGCGTAAGCCACAAACTCGTTCGGCAGGAAGGTTGAGACGCTCGCGGTCTCGGTCAGGCCGAACCCGTTGCCCAGCCGCGCCTGCGGGAACGCCTTAGCCAGCCGGGCTACCAGGTCGGGCGCGATCGGCGCCCCGCCGTAGGAGACCGAGCGCACCCGGGAGATGTCCGTCTCCGCGAAGGCGGGCGAGTTAATGGCCAGCCAGTAGATGGCCGGCACCGTGACCATGGTGTCGATCCGCTCCTCGGCGATGGCGCGCAGGAACGCGCCGACCTCGAAGACCGGCATGATCACGGCGGTGCCGCCCACGTAGAAGGCCACCAGGAGCTGGCTGTTGCAGCCGGTCACGTGGAACAGCGGGACCGAGATCAGGGTACGCAGTCCCTCGGGCGGGGCACCGAGCGCGCGGCGGCAGGTCTCGGCGTTGGACAGGAAGTTCTCGTGGGTGGTCACCGCGCCCTTGGGGAAGCCGGTGGTGCCGCTGGTGTAGAAGATCGCGGCCGGGCTCGACGGCTCCTGGTCGTCCACGACCAGCGGCTCGCCGACGGGTAGCGGGGCACCGGGCAGGAACACGTGCTTGGCGCCGGAGTCGGTGACCACGTACTCGGCTTCGGAGTCGGTGAAGCGCGTGTTGACCGGGACCACGATCGCGTCGGCCAGCAGGGCGCCGGCGAAGGCCAGCACCCAGTCGATGCCGTTGCCCAGCCGGATCGCCACCCGGTCGCCGGGCTGGACGCCGAGGCCGCGCAGGCCGCCCGCGACCCGGGCCGCGCGGTCCCACAGCTCGGTGTAGCTGAGGCGAGGGCCGCCACCGGTCTCCACGATGGCTTCCTCCGCGCCGTGCGCCTCAACCGAGGCGGCGAGCATCTGGACCAGGTTGCGGGGCAGTCCCTCGTAGCGCTTGATGCCGTCCGGGCCGCGGACGACGCCGGTCAGGTCGAAGATGCCACCCAGTTCGCTGTGATCCGTCATGAGGCCCCTCCGCTCGTGACAGGGCCCTTGGTGAAGTAGCGGACCGGGTTCTCGATCATCATCGTGTCGATCTGCGCCTGGGTGACGCCCGCGGCCAGCAGGGCGGGCAGCACGTCGTCGGTGATGTGCTCGAAGTGCCAGTTGGGCGCGGCGGCGGCGCGGGCTTCGTCGTGAGCGGCGCCGAAGTAGTCGATGAAGCAGCTGGCGTCGTGCGAGAGCACCATCCGGTCGGCGTAGCCCCGGGCCGCTAGGGCCGCGATCGTCTTCACCCGTTCGGCCGTAGGGTTGAAAAGGTCGAGACCGAAACGGTCCATCCCCAGCGTCACCCCGGTGTCGGCCAGCTCGCTCAGGTAGTCCAGGTCGTTGCTGTCGCCGGCGTGCCCGATCACCACCTTGGTGAGGTCGACGCCCTCGTCGCGGAAGATCCGGACCGCGACCCGGCCGGTCTGGTGCGGGCCCGAGGTGTGCACAGTGATGGGCGCGCCGGTCTCGACGTGGGTGCGGGCGATGGCGCGGGCGATCCGCTCGACGCCGGGCGACGGCTCCGGGGTCTCCAGGGCGAACTTGAGGAAGGCCGCCTTGACCGCGGTACCCGCGATGCCCTCGGTGACGTCGCGGCTGAAGTCGGTGACCATCGGCTCACCGATGTCGATCAGGTTGCCTGGCCCGCGGTAGGCGTACTGCTGGGGCAGCTCCTCGTAGACGTACAGGCCGGCCGCGACGATGATGTTGACCGGCGTCTGCTGCGCGATCCGCTGGATCCGCGGGATGTACCGGCCCAATCCCCACACCGTGGGGTCGACGATGGTCGATATACCCTTGGCGTGCATCGAGTTGAGCTTGGCGATGGCGTCGGCGACCCGGAACTCCTCGTCCCACCAGTCGGCGCCGTAGTTCTGCATGTGCTCGGTGGACATGACAAAGACGTGCTCGTGCATCAGGACCTGGCCCAGGTCGCTCAGCTCGACCGGTCCCCGGACGCTCTCGACAGTTGCCACTGGGTTCCCCTTTTCCGACGGCCCTGTTTCCGCGGGGCTGGGCCGAGCCTTTCAAGGGGGCTGTGATCATGTCAACGCCCGTTATGATCACCCTCATGCCTGCGCTCCCCCGGCGCGCGGACCGCCGCGGCGGCCACCTCGTCGTCTGCGGTGACGGGCCGTTGGCGTACCGCATCACCGACGAGCTGACCTCCCGGTACGGCGAGCGGGTGACGGTGATCCTGCCGTCCCGGCGGCTGAACCACGGGCCGCAGATCAGCGCGCTGTCCCGGGTCCGGGTGCTGGAGTACCCGGAGCTGTCGACCCAGGCCTTCAGCGACGCGGATGTGCGGTCGGCCCGGGCGGTGGCGGTGGTCTGGCAGGACGACGTCGGCAACCTGCACGCCGGGCTGCGGGCGCAGGAGCTGAACCCCGACCTGCGGCTGGTCCTCGCCATCTTCAACCGGCGGCTGGGCGACCACATCAGGCTGCTGTTCCCGGACTGCACGGTGCTGTCCGGGACCGCGATGTCGGCCCCGTCGTTCGTCGCGGCGGCGCTGGGCGAGCCCGCGCCCAGCCACGTCCGGGTGCAGCGGCGCACCCTCTACGTGGCCCGGGCCGGGGACGTGCCGGCCGGCGCGGTGATCTGCGGTCTGGCCGACGAGCCGGCCGGCCCGCGGCTGCTCCCGCCCGGCTCGGGCCCCGGGTACCCGGCCGACCTGGTGCTCGCGGTGGCGGACGGGACGCCGCGGGATCCGCTGGCCCGGCGGCGCCACCCGGCCGCGGCGCTGGCCGGGATGCTCCGGCGGCTGGTCTGGCACAAGTTCGGGCTGGTGTTCGGGGTCCTGCTCGGGGTGCTTGGCATCGGCTTGGTGCTGCTGTCCACCAAGTACTCCGTCAGCGACACGCTGTACCTGGGCGTGATGGACATGACCGGGTCCGCGCTGACCGACCACACCGACCGCCCGGCGGAGAAGATAGCCCAGGTCCTGCTGACGCTGGACGGCATGGCCGTCATCCCGGTGATCACCGCGATCGTGGTCGGCGCCCGGCTGACCGGCCGGGTGCGCCAGGCGCCGCGGCCGCCGGGCGGCCACATCATCGTGGTCGGGCTCGGCAACGTCGGGACGGCGGTGACCGGTCAGCTGCACGACCTGGGCTTCGACGTGGTGTGCGTGGACAACCGGCCGGACGCCCCCGGGATCGGCCTGGCCCGCAACCTCGGCCTGCCGGTGGTGATCGGGGACGCGTTCCGCGAGGAGACGCTGCGTGACGCCCACCTGGACACCTGCCTGGCGCTGGTCTCGGTGACCAGCCTGGACGTGGTGAACCTGGAGACCGCGCTGACCGCCCGGGCGCTCCGCGCGGACCTGCGGGTCGTGCTCAGGCTGGCCGACGACGACCTAGCCGAACGGCTGGGGAAGACGACCGCGAACATCATCTCGCGGAGCGTGCCGTACCTGGCCGCGCCGGCCTTCGCCACCGCGATGCTCGAGCACCAGGTGCTGCGCACCATCGCGGTCGGCCGGCACGTGCTGATGATCGCCGACATCCGGATCGCCGACCAGGCCGGGCTGGCCGGAAGCTTCATCACCGACACGGAGCAGGACGGGCAGGTCCGGGTGCTGGCCCTGGGCATCGGCGGCGCCACCCTCGACTGGTCCCCGCACCGCGGCTACCTGCTGTCGGCGGGCGACCGGCTGATCATCCTGGCTACCAGGAACGGCCTGAGCCGGTTCCTGTCGGCGCGCTGAAGCTGGTTCCTGTCCGGGAGTTTAGTAGCCGTAACCTCCGCCGCCGCTGCCCGCGGTCGCTGTGCTGGCCGGGGTCGCGGTGCTGGCCGGGGTCGCGGTGCTGGCTGAGCTCGTCTTGAGCTTGATGACGTGCCACACGCCGCCCTTGCCGTTGCCCTGGGCCTGGCCGGGGGCCATGTCTCCGGCGTAGTAGTAAAGGGGGTAGCCGTTGAGGGTGACCTGCTTGACGCCGCCCGCCCGGGTGATCACTCCGAACGGCCCGGGCATCTTCACCCCGGCGGGCGCCTTGACCGGCGCCTTGAGCGGGGGCCAGGCGGTCGCGCAGGATCCGGTGCAGACCGACTTGCCGCTGCCCGGCTTGTCCGCGGTGTAGTAATACAGCGTCAGGCCCTTGCTCCCGGCCAGCACCGTCCCGGCCGTGGTGTGCTCGACCTTGAGCACGGCGGTGGCGGCGGCCGCCCGGATCTTGATGACGTGCCAGGTGCCGCCCTCGCCGTTGCCCTTGGCCTGGCCGGGGGCCATGTCCCCGGCGTAGTAGTAGACCGGGTAGCCGTTGATGGTGACCTGCTTGGCGCCGCCGGTCCGGGTGATCATCCCGATCGGGCCGGGCATCTTCGCCCCGGCGGGCGCCTTGACCGGCGCCGTCAGCGGGGGCCAGGCGGTCGCGCAGGATCCGGTGCAGACCGACTTGCCGCTACCCGGCTTGTCCGCGGTGTAGTAATACAGCGTCAGGCCCTTGCTGCCGGCCAGCACCATCCCGGCACTGGTCCGCTCGACCTTGAGGGCGGCGGTCTGGACGCCGCCCGACATGGCGCCCGCGGTGGCGGACATGCTGTTGGCCGGGGTGGCGCCGTAAGCGCCGCCGGCCTGCGAACCCGATCCGGTGGCCTTGCTGCACGCGGTGGCGGTCAGGGCCACGGTGGCGATCAGGACCGGGATTGCCCATGCTTTCCTACGCCTCATGTTCCTGTGATACGTAAATTCACCGGGCCTGGTCGGCTGCCCCCCGGTCACGTAACCGGCCGGTAAGGAGTTCGCTATTCGGCGGCGATGGCGGCTAGGACGTCGAGGCGGGCGGCTCGGCGGGCGGGCCAGGTGGCGGCGATCAGGCCGAGCACGGCGGAAAGCAGCAGGAAGATCACCAGGCTGGAGACCGGCACCACGGTCTCGGTGATGCCCTGCTGCCGGAGCGAGGCCACCAGGGCCAGGCCGAGGGCGGTGCCGATCACGATGCCGACGATGGCGCCGAACAGGGCCAGGATCACCGCCTCGGACCTGACCATCGTGCGGACCTGACGGCGGCGCATGCCGACCGCGCGCAGCAGCCCGATCTCGCGGGTGCGCTCGAATACCGACAGCATGAGCGTGTTCACGATCCCGACCAGCGCGATGACCACGGCCAGGCCGAGCAGCGCGTACACCAGCCCGAGGAGCTGGTTCACGCTCGCTACCTGGGTCTGCTCGAACTGGGCCCTGGTCTGGACCTGCAGGTTCGGATAGGGGGCGAGCGCCTGGGTGACCGCCCGGTCGGCGCTGGGGCTGTCCGTGCGCAGCAGCAGCCCGGCCGGAGGCCGCGGGGTGTAGTGCGCGAGGAAGAACGCGGCGCTGACCAGGTAGCTGCCGATCAGCGCATTGGCCTGGTAGATCCCGCCGACCCGCAGCACCGTCCGGCCGGCCAGGGTGAACCTGGCCCGGATGGTGTCGCCCACCGCCAGGTGCTGGGACGTGGCGGTGGTGGAGTCGATGAGCAGTTCGCCGCGGGCCAGGGCGGCCGCCGTGCCCGCCGTCATCCGCAGGATCACCGTGTCGGCCAGGTGCGCGGTGGAGACCGCGGTGAGCGTGGTGAGCGTGTCGCCGGCCTCGAAGCGCCCGGCGTAGAAGGCGGTCGTGGTGGTGACGCCGGGAACCCTGGACACGGCGGAGGCGGCCGTGGCGCTGAGCCGGCCCGTGCCGCTCGGGGTCACGATGAGGTCGGCCCGGATGGCCTGGTCGGCGCTGGCCGTGGCCGACCGGGACAGCGAAGCACCGAAGGTGGCCATGGCGGAGACCAGGGCCAGGCCGATCATCAGCGCGGCCGCGGTCTGGGCGGTGCGCCGCGGGCTGCGCATGGAGTTCTCCCGGCCGAGCTTGCCCGCCACGCCGAGGACGCGGGCCAGCGGGCGGCCGATCACGCTGGCCAGCGGGCGCGCGATGGCCGGGGACAGCATGGCCACGCCGAGGAAAAGCCCGGCCGCGCCCGCCCCCACCAGGCCGATGGCGGACTGGGTCAGCCCGATGGCCAGCGCGGCCACGCCGGCCAGGGCCAGGGCCGCGCCCCAGATCAGCCGGCGCCGCAGCGAGGCGGTGGCGAGAGGCTGACGATCGTCGAGCGCCACCACCGGGGGGATGCGCACCGCCGCGCGGGCCGGGCCGATCGCGGACACCACGGTCACCGCGGTGCCGGTCACCAGCCCGACCACCACCGTCCGCGGCGCGAACACCAGCGACTCCGGCGGCAGCGTGATGCCGAACCCGCGCAGCAGCGCCTCGAGCCCGATCGCGGCCAGCACCCCCAGCCCCAGCCCGATGACCGAGGAGGCCAGCCCGGTGATGGCCGCCTCGGCCAGCACCGACCCGAAGACCTGGCGGCGGCTGGCCCCGACGATCCGCAGCAGAGCCAGCTCCCTGGTCCGCTGCCCGACGATGATCGAGAACGTGTTGTAGATGGTGAACGCGCCCACGAACAGGGAGATGAACGCGAAGACGAGCAGCGCGGTGGAGAAGAAGGACAGCTGCTGGTCGATCGAGGTGGTGTTCTCCTGGGCCACGGTCTGCCCGGTGACGACCTCGGTCCCCGGCGGCAGCGCCCGGGCGATGGCCCGCTGCACCGCGGCCTTGCTGGCGCCGGGGGCGGTGACCACGTTGATGTCGTCGAGCTGGCCCGGCAGCAGGGACAGGGCCTGCGCGACCGGCAGCGTGAACGCGGCCAGCGTGGCCCCGGCCAGGTTGCTGGCCGTGCCGAACTGGGCGATGCCGGTGATGGTGAAGGTCTGCGTCGCCCCCAGGGTCAGCACCCGGACCCGCTGCCCGACGGCGAAGCCGTACTTCTGCGCCGTCCCGGCGTCCATCACCACGTCGTGCGGGCTCACGGGCGGGCCGCCCGCGATCAGGTGCAGCGCGGACAGCTGCGGGTACGGGTCGAAGCTGACGCCGATGGTGGGCGCGCCGCCGGTCGCGATGGCCTTGCCGTCCCGCGCTATGAACTGGGCGTAGCCCTGGACCTGGCCGTCGGCGACCCCGACGCCGGGCACCGCGCGCACGGTGGCCAGCAGCGACTCGGGAATCGGGCGGCGGGTGGCGTTCGCGCCGCTGCCGAGCTGGGCCGCCCCGCGGACCTGGAAGTCGACCTTGGAGTAGATGGTGCCGAACAGCGCGTTGAACGTGCTCTGCAGCGTGTCGGTCAGGACGAACGTCCCGGAGATGAACGTCACCCCGAGGATGATCGCCAGCGCGGTCAGCGCCAGCCGGAGCTTGTGCGCCAGCAGGCCCTTGAGGGTGACGTTGCGCACCTCATGCCCCCAGGGTGCGCATCCGCTCGAGGACCGAATCAGCCGTCGGCTGGCTCAGCTCGCTGACGACCGTGCCGTCGGCCAGGAACACCACCCGGTCGGCGTAGGCGGCGCCGCGCGGGTCGTGCGTCACCATTACGACCGACTGGCCGAACTCGCGGACCGACTGGCGCAGGAAGCCCAGGACGTCGGCCGAGGAGTTCGAGTCGAGGTTGCCGGTGGGTTCGTCGGCGAAGACCAGGTCGGGCCGGTTGATCAGGGCGCGGGCGCAGGCGACGCGCTGCTGCTGGCCGCCGGACAGCTCGGCGGGCCGGTGCGTGAGGCGGTCGGCGATGCCCAGCTGCCCGACCAGGTGGCCGAGCCAGTCCCGGTCGACCTTGGCCCCGGCCAGGTCGGCGGGCAGGGTGATGTTCTCCGCCGCGGTCAGCGTGGGCACCAGGTTGAAGGACTGGAAGACGAAGCCGATCTTGTCGCGGCGCAGCCGGGTGAGCCCGGCGTCATCGAGCCGGCCGACGTCCTGGCCGCCCACGAACGCCTGGCCCGATGTCGGCCGGTCCAGGCCGGCCATGCAGTGCATGAGGGTCGACTTGCCCGAGCCCGACGGGCCCATCACCGCGGTGAACCGGCCCCGTTCGATGGTCACGTTGATCCCGGCCAGGGCGTGCACGGCGGCCTGCCCGGACCCGTAGGTCTTGTGCAGGTCCACGGCCCGTGCCGCCGGCCCGTCCTGAATAGCTGGCCCGTCCTGAATAGCTTCCACTCGCACCCATTATGGCGATGTCCAGCGTTCCGTGCGCCGTGACCGAGGCGCGGCGGGGGGACGTTCGTTATAAAAGATTGTGCCCTCAGCGGGCGCGGCCCCGCACGTTGGCGAGGCCGCGCGCCGCTTCGGACACCACGCGCCCGGACGGAGAGCGCGAGCTTTAGTAGCCGCCGGTGGCGGCCTTAGCGGACGGGGTGGAACCGCTGACGGTCATCTCCCACCACAGGCCGCCGGAGGCATTGACGTCGTTGCCCTTGTTCTGGCCGGGAGACTTGTCGCCGGCGAAGGTGTACAGCGGGTGGCCGTCGTAGGTGGCCTGCTTGCTGCCGTCGGACCGGGTGATGGTGCCGAGCGTGCCGGTCACGCCGGAGCCCGCGGTGACCGGGCCCGGGACCGCGGGCCAGAAGGTCAGGCAGGAACCCGAGCACTTGGACGTCGTCGACGTGTCAGGCACGAACCAGTACAGGACGTCGCCCTTGGCGTTGGTCAGCACCTGCTGGCCGCCGACGGTGATCATCGAGACGGTGCCGCCGCCCGAGGCGGCGGACGCGCTGCTGCTCGCGGCGGGGGCGCTGCTGCTGCTCGCGGCGGCGGCCGGGGTGCTGCTGGCCGTCGAACTGCTGCCCGAACTGGCACAGGCGGATATGGTCAAGGCGAGGGCAGCCAGGCCGGCCACTCCCAGTATCTTCTGCATTTCGGTTGTCTCCCCATGTGCTGCTAAGCGGTCTCCCGTTAGAGACCACGTGCGGACGGGCAATTCAGTTCAGTTATGACGCGCTGCTTGTTCCTGTGCTTGTTCCTGGGCAATGGCCGCTACTGGTGCCGGCGCCGCCCTGCCGACCTGCATATTCATCGATACGTAAGGATTCAAATATCGGTTCAGCGCGCAGGTTCGGCCGCGGCGGGCGGGTTTGGCCGCGGCGGGCGGGTTTGGCCGCGGCGGGCCCTGTTCTGACCTGCGGCGGGCCCGCCCCTCCAGGCCTCGGGATTTTTATGCCGAACGGGGTTGGGTTTTCACCTCGGTCACCCCTCGTGCCTCACCGGGCTCGCCAGCCCCGCCCCGCCGTCGGCGGCATCGCGCTCATACAGCCCCGGTGGGGTGCTGTGGTGTCCTGGGGGGCCGGTGGTGCGCTGTGCCGCGGGAATAGCGGGGTGATTTCGGGCTTCGGGGTGATTTTTGTGCACCATGGTCCCCCTTATCCACCCGGAAGCCCCGATCCACCCGGTTAACTTGCCACCGCGCTTGCAGGTTCGCGGCTGGTGGTGCTCCCGCGGCTGGCGGGGCTCCCGCGGCTGGCGGGGCGTCGTGCCCGTGGCGTCGTGCGCCAGCCGAAGGATTCCCGGCCGCGTGACGCGAGTGGCATGAAACCACGTCCGGGAACGGCGACGCCGGAAGCGCACCTTGCTCTGGAACGCTTACCTAGCTAACCCGGTGTGCCACCAGTGCGGTTCCGTAACGCCCGCGGCAGCCGCAGAAGAAGCACCCGCCACATGAGCCGCAAACTTGCCCGCCCAGCTGTAAGTTAACGGGGTTGTTTCGGGTTACCGGTCCGATCCGGGACCCTGGGGGGTACCGAATCCACCCCATAACCCGGATCCACCCCGTTCCGCGCCTAGGGCGGCGGCCACCGAGCAGCGAGTTCGGCGGCGCGGGGGCGCAGGTCCGGCAGGCGTTCGGCGTACAGGTTGTACCAGACCGTCAGGTGGAGGCGCCGGAGCTGCTCGCAGGCGCTGAGCTTGGCCGCGTCGACCGGGTCGCCGTAGGCGGCCAGGACGCGCGCGGCGTCCAGCCGCTGGCTGGCCGTCGACGCGGCCACGTCCCAGGCCAGCGGGCCGGAGCAGGTGTCCTCGAAGTCGTGCCAGACCCAGCCGGACCCGGTGGCCATCAGGTTGCCCGCGCCCGCGTCGCCGTGCAGGGGGCGGGCGGGGAACGAACCGAGCTCGGCCAGGAGGCGGGCGTGGGCCGCGGCCAGGGCGGCGGACTCGGCCGGGGTGAGGCGGGTCTGGGGACGGGCCAGGTAGGCCGGGATGTCCTCCAGCGGGGCGAGGACCGGGAGCTCAGCCGGGTAGGCGCTCAGCTCGGCGTGCAGGTCGCGCAGCATCGGGCCGATGACGTTCTCGCCGGCCAGGTCACCGGGTGAGCTCACGTACACCCAGAACGACATGACCTGGCCGTCGCCGTGGTGGACGGTGGCGGGCACCTCCGGGCTCGGCGGGATCACCGGGGCGCCCCGGCCGGCCAGGTACCCGGTCACGTCGAGCTCGCGCCGCAGCCAGGCGGCCGCGGGGCGAACCTCGGTGGTGCTCGCGGCCACCTTGGCCACCACCGGGGCAGGGCTCAGGTGCACCACCACGTTGGCGCCGTCGGCCAGGATCACCGGGTCGCTGGAGTGGATACCCAGGGCGGCGGCGACCCTGACGGCGGCGTCCGCCTTGGTCTGGGTGTAGGTCACGCTCCAGTATGGGCAGCGCGGACGCCGCGGGCGGCGCTGACCGTGGTGACGGTGGCGGCGGCGGCGACCAGGGCCAGGTAGAGGGCGGGAATCACGGGATGGTGATAGCCGGCGAAGGAGGGCGCCCACAGGCACAGGCCCGTGACGGCGACCACGATGGCTCCGGCGGCCACCGCCGTGACCGCGGCCGAAACCCCGGCGGCGGTCGCGGCCAGGCGCAGGGCTGGCCCCCGTGGCCGCAGCCTGCGCAGGGCCAGGCCGGGGCCGGCCGCGGCGATGGCGGCCGCGCCGAAGCCGGCCAGCGTAACGGCTCCGAACACAGCCAGGCTGACCCCCTGCGGACCGCCGGCCAGCCGGGCGGTCAGGGTCAGGCCGGCCACGTAGCCGACCGGGGCGATCACCGGGAGCAGCAGGTAGGCCAGGTCCCTGGCCCGCCGCTCGCGGCGGGCCCGGCGCAGCATCAGCAGCCACAGGGGCAGCCCGCCGAGGCCGGCTACCAGGGCCGAGACGGCCAGCGCGACGTCGAAGACCGCGTACGCCCAGCCGATGACGGGGTGACCCGCCGGGTTGAAGCCCTGGAGCTGGGTGAGCTGGGCGAAGAGCAGGCCGAGGCCGGCCAGCATGGACCAGGAAAGCAGGGCCGTACCGAGGCTGGCCCGCATCCGGGCCGGCCCGTCGTGCAGGTGCGGGGGCGGGCTGAACCAGGCGGGCAGCGCGCGCCAGGCGACGCTGGCGACCGCGCCCAGGCGGCCGCCGGAGTCTTCGAGCAGCGCCATGACCTCGCCGGAGTAGCGGGCCCGCCAGGACGGCGGGTAGAGCGCGAGCGCCATGCGGGCCAGGAGGGATGCCGGGCGGCGGGGGTGGCGGGGGTGGCGGGGGTTCAGCGGGCCGTTCATGCGCTGGCCCAGCCGAGGCGGGTGCTCAGCCGCTCCCTGGCCACCGCGGCGACCTTGCTCATCCGCTCGGACTCCTGGGCCAGCACCTCGGCGCCGGCCGCGGTGATGCGGTAGGGCCGGCGGCGGTCGTCCGACTCGAGCGGCTCGATCAGGCCGCGCCCCTCCAGCCGGGCGATGACCGCGTAGAGGGTTCCGGCGCTGATCCGCACGCCCATGGTCTCCGCCACGTCCTGCGTGATCGCGTAGCCGTGCTTGGGCTCGTCAGCCAGGCTGGCCAGCACGAGCAGGGGCGGATCAGCCCATCGATCCAGCCTGTCGGTCACGTCGCCTCCCGAGTTCACGTTTGTATCGCCTCACACTATAGCGCGAGACAATATAGCGCAAGGCGATACAGTCCTCCCTGGCGACCCAGATACCCACCTGCCATATGCTCGTCAAGTGAAAGGTTCCGTTACCGTGCATATCGCGGCTCCGTCGGACCGGGTCTGGGACCTGGTCAGCGACGTCACCCGGATCGGGGAGTTCAGCCCCGAGACGTTCGAGGCGCAGTGGCTGGACGGCGCGACCGGCCCGCGGGCCGGGGCGCGCTTCCGCGGCCACGTCCGGCGCAACGGGCGCGGTCCTGTGTACTGGACGACGTGCACGGTGACCGCGGCCGAGCCGGAGCGCGAGTTCGCGTTCAGCGTGGCCGGGCTCGGCGGCGCCACCGCCAACACCTGGCGGTATCAGCTGGAGCCGGCCGGGGACGGCACCGACGTCACGGAGTCCTTCGCGATGCCCGCCACGCTGGTGAACCGGATCTACTGGAGCCTGGGCGGCCCCGCACGCCTGCGGACCAACCTGAACGGCATGCGGACCACGCTGGAGCGGATCAAGGCCGTGGTCGAACAGGAGTAGGGGGCCGAGCGTCCGGAGCCGGCCGGCCTGGGCCAGTAGGCCAGCGCGATCAGCACGAGCAGCGGGCCACTGAGCCAGGATTAGAGGGGCGGGTGAGGCGGTACCCCGGTCAAGGCTCAGCTTGGCCGGCTCCGCTTCATGATCTACGAGGCGCGCTCTAGGCGGGCAGGACCGCGACCGGAGTGGTGGTGGGCCGGGTGGTGCCGCCGGAGGGCTCGACGGTGATGCCGATGCGGTCGCCGGAGGTGACGGCGTGCGCCAGGAGCTGGGTGTCCCGGAGCAGGCCGACGGAGCGGGCGCTGGAGCGGGCGCCGGCCGGGCTCATCACCCACACCTGGTAGACCCGGCCGGAGGGCAGGGCGGCCATTCCGGTCGCGCTGACCACGGACTCGCGCAGGGCGGCGGAGGTGATCACGGTGACGCTGCCGCCCGTGTGGGCCCGCGCGGTCTCGACGCGGGCGTCGGCGGCGGTAACCACCCGGGCGATGGCGGCACCGCTGGCCCGGACCGAATCGAGCTGGTGCTGGGTGGACACCTGGGCCACGCCCAGCCCGGCGGCCGCGGCCACGCTGGCCGCCGCGGCGGCGACGGCCAGCCGCCGCGGCCAGGAGCGGACCGCGCGCGGGCGGTCGCCCGCCAGCGGCGGGAGCTGCCTGGTCTGGTAGGTGGCGGCCAGCACCCGCCGCTCCATCCGGGCCGGCGGGGTGACGGCGCGGGCCATGGCCAGCCGGGCGGCCGTCTCGCGCAGGCCGCGGACCTCCGCGTCGCACGAGGGACAGGTCTGCAGGTGGCGCTCGAACTCCGCGCGCTCGCCCTCGCCGAGGGCGTCCAGAGCGTAGCTGCCGGTGAGAACGTGCAGATCGTCGCGCATGTTCTTCACCAGGTCACCTCCATGCAGTCGCGCATCCTGATCAATCCGTCCCTGATCCGTGTCTTCACCGTGCCGAGCGCTACCCCGAGCAGCTGAGCGACCTGCGGATAGGTGTACCCGCTGTAGTAGGCGAGCTTGATCGACTCGCGCTGCAGCTCGGTCAGGCCGTCCATGCAACGGCGTACCCGCTGGTGGTCCAGCGACGTCGCCACCACGTCGGCCACGTCCTCCTCGGCGGCGCTCAGGTCCGGCGCCACCTTGTGCTCGCGGCGCGAGGTGGACGTCTCGGTCCGGACCCGGTCGACGGCGCGGCGGTGCGCGATCGTCAGGGCCCAGGCGGCGCCGCTGCCCCGGGCCGGATCGAACCGGGACGCGGTGCGCCAGATCTCGAGCAGTACCTCCTGGGCGACCTCTTCGGACTGGGCCGGATCGCGCAGCACCTGCCGCACCACCCCGTACACCGGCCCGGCCAGCTCGCCGTACACCAGCTCGAAGGCGTGGTGGTCACCGCGCGCCACCCGGGTCAGCAAGGCGGCGAGATCCGGAGCCGCGGCTTCGGGCTCCGGCTGCCACGTAGGTCGTACCTCTGGCCTGCTCATGATCCCTTATTCGCGACCGAGGACCAGGAGGATTGGTCTGCCTGCGAAAACACGCACCAATCCGATCCGGGGGTACGTGCGAATAGCCGCCATGAACTTCATCCGAGAGGCGGCCGGGGCGCTGGCTGGCCTGCTGGCCGGGGCGGTGGCGCTGGGCGTGTCCGAGCTCACCGCGGCGGCCACCGGGGCGCGGGGAGCCCCGGTCGTGGCGGTGGGCGAGACCGCGATCAACCTGACCCCCATACCGGTCAAAGAGTTCGCGATCACGCACTTCGGGACGCACGACAAGGAAGCCCTGATCGCCGGGATCCTGGTCCTGCTGGCCGGGTTCGCCGCGGTGATCGGCCTGCTGGCGCTGCGGCGGCTGGCGTTCGGGCTGGCCGGGCTGGCGGCGTTCGCCGCGATCGGAGTGGCCGCGGCGGTCCGCCTGCCTGCCGCCACCCCGGCCGATATCGTGCCCACGCTCGTGGGAGCGATGGTGGCCATGGTGGCCCTATTGCTACTGATGCGAGCGATACGAATGGTTTGGAGAACACCCGGTGGGGTAGTAGAGGCACCCACCGGGATGGACCGCCGCCGCCTCCTGATTGCGGGAGCGGGGACGGCGGTGGTGGCCGCGGGGGCGGGCGGGCTGGGGAGCCTCCTGCTCGGGCGCGGGGGGGCCGCGCCCGGGCAGGTACGGCTGCCCGGCCCCGCATTCCGGGCGCCGGTCGTCCCGGCCGGGGTCGACCTGCGGATACCGGGACTCACGCCGTTCGTCACGCCGAACGCCAGCTTCTACCGCGTGGACACCGACCTGGTGCTGCCGCAGCTGTCGCCGGAAACCTGGACGCTGACGATCGACGGGATGGTCGACCGCGAGCTGGAGATCAGCTTCGCCGAGCTGCTCCGGATGCCGCTGACCGAGGCCGACATCACCCTGGTGTGCGTGTCAAACCAGGTCGGCGGCACGTATAACGGCAACGCGCGCTGGCTCGGGGTGCCACTGGCCGGGCTGCTGCGCCGGGCCGGAGTCCAGGCCGGCGCCGACCAGGTGCTGTCCTCCGCCACCGACGGGATGACCATCTCGACCCCGGTCGAGACGATCATGGACGGCCGCAACGCGCTGCTCGCGGTGGGGATGAACGGCCGGCCGCTGCCGGTCGCGCACGGCTTCCCGGCCCGCATGATCGTCCCCGGCCTGTACGGCTACGTGTCCGCGACCAAGTGGGTCACCAAGCTCACGCTCACCACGTTCGCGCGGCAGAAGGCCTACTGGACGCAGCGCGGCTACGCCGCCCGGGCGCCGATCAAGACCGAGTCCCGGATCGACCTGCCCAAGCCGCTGGCCCAGGTCAAGGCCGGGCCGGTGACCGTGGCCGGGGTGGCCTGGGCGCCGCATAAGGGCATCGCCGCGGTCGAGGTCGCCGCGGACAGCGGGCCCTGGCACCAGGCCGAGCTGGCCGCCGCCGACGGGCTCGACACCTGGCGGCAGTGGCGCTGGGACTGGGACGCCGCCCCCGGCCTGCACACGCTGCGCGTGCGGGCCACCGACAAGACCGGCGCGACGCAGACCGCGCAGCGCGCCGGCCCCGTTCCCAACGGCGCGAGCGGCTGGGACTCCACCGTGGTGACCGTCACGTGACGGCGCCGCATCCGCGGGATGACATCAACCCGTAGCAAGCGATTACACATCAGTCAAGGAGATAACACCATGAAGTACCGCCTTATCGCCGCCACCACCCTGGTCGCCGGCCTCGGCCTGGCCACCGCCGCGTGCAGCTCGTCCGGGTCCTCCACGGCCGCGGCCCCGGCCTCGTCGTCGTCCTCGCCGATGGCGTCCGCCTCCTCCCCCATGGCGTCGTCGGCGTCATCTTCCGGGGCCGCCACCGCCGCCAAGGACTTCGGTCCTGGCTGCGCGTCGGTGCCGGCGTCGGGCGCGGGCAGCTTCACCGGCATGGCCACCGCGCCCGTGGCCACCGCCGCCTCCGCCAACCCGCTGCTGTCCACGCTGGTCACCGCGGTCAAGAAGGCCGGCCTGGTGGACACGCTCAACTCCGCGGCCAACATCACCGTGTTCGCGCCGGACAACGCCGCGTTCGCCAAGCTGCCCAAGGCCACCCTGACCAAGATCCTGGACAACAAGGCCGAGCTGACCAAGATCCTGACCTACCACGTGGCCAGCGGCCGCCAGACCCCGGCCGACCTGGCCGCGGGCATGGGGCTCAAGACCCTGGAGGGCGGCATGGTCACGCCGAGCCTGGCGAACGGCACCTACATGGTCAACAAGGCCAGCGTGGTCTGCGGGAACGTGCAGACGGCCAACGCGACCGTCTACATCATCAGCTCCGTGCTGACGCCCCCGTCGTCCTAAGAACTAGTCGTCCTAAGAACTAGTAGCGCGCCTCGGCTAGCTGAGCTCCACGATGGGGCTCGGGTAGCCGAGGCGCTCGCGCTGCGCCGTCGGCAGCTTCCAGGGGGTCTGGATCGCGGACGCGTCCAGGCCGGCCAGCTCGGGCACGTAGCGGCGGACGTACGCGCCGGACTTGTCGAAGCGCTGGGCCTGGCGCAGCGGGTTCATCACCCGGTTGGGCCGGGTGTTGTTGCCGGTTCCGGCCACCCACTGCCAGTTGCCCGCGTTGCTGGCCACGTCGCCGTCGGCCAGGAAGTAGTCGAAGTGCCGGTAGCCGTGCCGCCAGTCGATACCGAGGTTGCGGGTGAGGAACGAGGCGGTGATCATGCGGGCCCGGTTGTGCATGAAGCCCTCGGCGGCCAGCTGGCGCAGGCCGGCGTCCACGATCGGGATCCCGGTCTGGCCCGCCCGCCAGGCGTCCAGCGCGTGCTGATCGGCGTGCCAGGCCGCGCCGGGGCGGTAGTTCTTCCTGGCGATGTCGGGGAACGCCGCGGTCACCTGGTGGAAGAAGTCCCGCCAGGCGAGCTGGCGGCAGAACTCCTCCCCGGCCGGCCGGTCGAGCGCGCCGATCGCCACCTCGAGCGCCGAGACGCAGCCGAACCGCAGGTAGGCGGACAGCCGCGAGGTCGCGTCGCCGGCCAGGTCGTCGTGGTTCGCGTCGTAGTCGGCCAGCAGACGCTGCCGCCAGCTGACGAAGCGCTCGCGGCCCGTCGCCTCGCCGCCGGGCGCCAGGTCAGGCGAGGAGCCGGGATAGGCACTGGCGCCGGGCGCGGGCAGGCGGCCGGCCTCGGCCACGGACGGCATCTCGATGCGGCGCGGCACCGGGCAGTGCGCGCGCCAGGCGGCCGCGCGCCAGGCCCGCCAGTACGGGGTGAAGACCCGGTAGTGGCCGCCGCCGGCCGGGCTGAGGTCGCCGGGCGGCACCACGGTCAGACCCGGGGTCAGGACCAGGTCGATCCGGTGCTGACCGCAATCGCGCTCGAGGCGGTGGCGGCGGGCGGCGGCGTAGTGCGACACGTCGTCGGCGAGGTAGACCGCTTCCGCGTTCACCTCGGCCGCCAGCCGGATCACCTCGGCGGCCGGGGCGCCCTCGCGCAGGATCAGGTCGGCGCCGCGCTCGCGCAAGGACTCGCGCAGGACGGCCAGGGATTGGGCCAGGAAGGCGGCCCGGTTGGGACTGCGTTTCGCGGCGTCGAGGGCCGGGTCGGCCACGAACAGCGGGACCACCCGCCGGGCGCGGTCGCAGGCCTGGTGCAGGGCCGGGTTGTCGTGCAACCGCAGATCGCGGGTGAACAGCACGATCGCCGTGTCCATCTGACTCCTTTGGTTACTCTCCGCTCACAGTTTAGGGTGGCATCATGACAGACCGTCCCCGCGTTGGCGTGTCGAGCTGCCTGCTGGGCGAGGAGGTCCGGTTCAACGGCGGGCACAAGCGCTCCCGGTTCCTGACCGACGAACTCGGCCCGCACGTGGACTGGGTGCCGTTCTGCCCCGAGGTCTCGATGGGGCTCGGCACGCCGCGCGAGCCGATCCGGCTGACCGCGGACGGCCGGCTGGTCAACCGGGCCGGCACCGCCGATCACACCGCGGCGATGGCGGCGCTGCCGCTCCCTGACAACGGCGCCGACGGGCTGGACGGCTACGTGTTCAAGGCCAAGTCGCCGAGCTGCGGGATCCGGGCCATCCCGCGGTACCGCGACGACGGGGTGGCCGTCGACCACGCCGGGCGCGGGCAGTACGCGGCCCGCGTGCTGAGCGCGTTTCCGCTGCTGGCGGCGCAGGACGAGGGGCGGCTGAACGACCCGGGGCTGCGCGAGGCGTTCGTCGAGCGGATCTTCGCGGCCGCCCGGCTGCGGGCGCTGCTTGTCAGCGAATGGACCGCGGCTGACCTGGTGGCCTTCCACGCGCGGCACAAACTGCAGCTGCTGGCCCACGACCCGGCCCGCTATCGGGCGGCGGGGAAGGTGGTGGCCGGGGCGGGGACGACAGCCCGTTCGGTCATATTGGTGGCGTACCGGGACCTGTTCCTCGGCGCCCTGGCCCAGCCGGCTACGGCCGGACGGCACGCGAACGCGCTGCAGCACGCCTACAGCCGGATCGGCCGCGAGCTCGGGCGGCCGCAGCGGGCCGACCTGCTGGCCCGGATCGAGGCCTGCCGGCGCGGCGAGGAGCCGCTCAGCGTCCCGGTGGCGCTGCTCGCGCACCACGCGAGCGGCGGGGACTTCCCGTGGCTGGCGGAGCAGACCTACCTCAGCCCCTTCCCCGCGGGGCTGGGCCTGCGCCACGCCGTTTTGGCGCCCGCTTAGGTGGGAGCGGGATGAAGCCGCTGGTCCGCTCGACGTAGTCGACGTATCCAGGGCGGGAGGCCTTCATCCGGCGGTCGGTCATGCTGGCGCCGGTGCCGCGGGTCAAGATGAACGTCATCAGCAGCGGGGCGACCAGCGCGGGCAGTTCCTGCCAGGAGCCGTAGCTGATGGCGAACAGGCCCCACCACATGCAGAAGTCGCCGAAGTAGTTCGGGTGCCGGGTGTAGTGCCACAGGCCGCGGTCCATGACCTGGCCTTTGTTCGCGGGATCGGCCTTGAAGCGGTACAGCTGCCAGTCGCCGACGGACTCGAAGAAGAACCCGACCGCGAACAGCACCGCGCCGATGATCGTGAGCGGGCCGGCCGCGGCACGTTCGTCCATGCCGGCCTGGACCGGGACGGTGGCCAGCCACAAGATCGCGGCCTGCAGCAGGTAGATCATGCGCAGCGCGTAGAGGTTCTTATTGCCGGTGGCCTTGTCGAGCATGTCGTGGTAGCGGGGATCCTCGGGCTTGCCGTGGTTGCGCCAGCCTACGTAGCCGGCCAGCCGTGCGCCCCACAGGACGGAGGCCGCGAGCAGGAGGTAGCGCCGTTCGGCCTGACCGTGGCCGGTGGAGGTGAGGAAGGCGGTGAGGGCGGCCAGGGCGATGCCGATTCCCCAGGCCGTGTCCACGACGGAATGCTTTTTGATCTTGATGGCGATGGCAAAGGTCAGGCCCTGCAAGACCAGCAGCGCCGCGGCGGTGGCCGCCAGAATGAGGCCGAACGGGCCCGGCTCGAGCCCGGTCACCGTGCGGGCCTGGTGGCGAGAATCTGATCGACGCCCATCCGGCCTTCCTCGAAGGCGAGCGCGCCGCCGGCTAGGTAGAGGCGCCAGACGCGGACCTGTTCGGGGGCGAGGATTTCCTTGATGGCGGGCAGGTTGCGCTCGAAGTTCTCGGCCCAGGCCCGGATGGTGCGCACGTAGTGCTCGCGCATGGCCTGGACCCCGATGACCTCGAACCCGGCCTGCTCGATCAGCTTGATCGTGTCGCCGACCGGGCGCATGTCCATGTCGGGGGTGATGTAGGACTCGATGAACGGGCCGCCGCCTGGTTTACTGCCTGTCCGCGACATCTGCTGGATCAGCAGGCGGCCGCCCGGCTTCAGCCGGCGGTAGAGGGCGGCGCAGAACCGCGGGTACTGAGCGTCGCCGACGTGCTCGCCCATCTCGATCGACGCGGCCGCGTCGTAGGTCTCGTCGATGGGGTCGCGGTAGTCCTGGATCCTGACGTCGGCCCTTTCTGTGAGACCCAGGCCGCGGGCGCGCTGGCGGACGTAGCCGCCCTGCTCGCGGGACAGGGTCACGCCGGTGACCTGGACCCGGGCCTTGGCCGCGTGCAGGGTCAGCGAGCCCCAGCCGCAGCCCACGTCGAGCAGCCGCTGGCCGGGCTCGAGGGCGAGCTTGCCCATGATCAGGTCGAGCTTGGCTTTCTGTGCGTTGGCCAGGTCCTCTTGCCTGTCCCAGTACGCGCAGGAGTAGGCCATGCTGGGGTCCAGGATGAGCTGGTAGAACGCGGCCGGCAGGTCGTAGTGGCCGGCGATGACGGCCTGGTCGCGGGCCCGGCTGTGCAGGCGGCCGCGGACGCGGAGCTCGCAGGCGGGGGGTGGCGGCGGCGGGGCGAGCAGGTTGAGCTGGCCAGCGGCTCTCAGGGCGGCTCTCAGGGTGGCGAGGGCAGCTGGGGCGTAAGCGGCGAGCGTGGCCGGGCCGGGCCGTCGGGCGGGGCGGGCCGCGAAGAACAGGCGCAGGCCTTCGGTGAGGTCGCCCTCGACGTCGAGGTCGCCGCTGATGTAGGCGCGGGCAAAGCCGAGCTCGCCGGGGCGCCACAGGATCCGCTGCAGGGCGCGGGGCGAGCGGGCGACCAGGACCGGGGCGTTTTCCGGGCCGGCTTCGCTGCCGTCCCAGGCGCGCAGGCGGACCGGCAGGTCCAGGCCGGCCTGGTTCTTGAGCAGGTCGGCGATGACCTGGGCGACGGGGGCGGGCGGCGGGGGCTTGCTCATGTGCGGGCCAGGGTGAGCTGGCTGACGTCGATGTAACCGGCCCGGAAGCCGGCTTCGGTGTAGCTCAGGTAGAAGTTCCACATCCGGCGGAACACCTCGTCGAAGCCGAGGGCGGCGACCTGGTCGGCGCGCGCGCCGAACTGCTCCCGCCAGAGCCGCAGCGTCTGCGCGTAGTGGAGGCCGAAGTCCTCGCGCGAGACGATCCGCAGCCGGGTCCGGGACAGGCTGTCGCCGATCGCGGTGACCGAAGGGAGCAGGCCGCCGGGGAAAATGTACTTCTGGATCCAGGTGTAGGTGTGCCGGGTGGCCAGCATACGGTCGTGCGCCATGGTGATCGCCTGCAGCCCGACCCGGCCGCCCGGGGCCAGGTGCTGGTCGAGGGCGGTGAAGAAGGTGTCCCAGTACCGGTCGCCGACCGCCTCGATCATCTCCACCGAGCAGATCGCGTCGAACTGGCCCTGGACGTCGCGGTAGTCGCACAGCTCGACGTGGACCTGACCGGCCAGCCCGGCCTCGGCAATCCTTTGGGTGGCGAGTGCGGCCTGCTCCCGGGAGATGGTCACGGTGTGCACGGTCGCGCCCCGGCGGGCGGCCCGGATGGCCAGCTCGCCCCAGCCGGTGCCGATCTCGAGCAGCCGGCAGCCGCGGCTCACCCCGGCCCGGTCGAGCAGCCGGTCGATCTTGCGGCGCTGTGCTTCTGCGAGATGCGCCCCGGCGAGGTCCGTGGTCTCGTCGAGGTCCGTGAACAGGGCCGAGGAGTAGGTCATGGTCTCGTCGAGGAACAGCGCGAACAGGTCGTTGGAGAGGTCGTAGTGGCGGCCGATGTTGCGCCGCGCGCCCGCGACCGTCTGCCGGTCGCCGCGCGGCTGACGGCGGACGGCCAGCTTGCGCAGCCGCTGCAGCCAGGGCGGCACCAACTCGGCGGCGTGCTCGGCGAGCACGGTGAGCAGCCTGGTCAGGTCGTCCCCGTTTTCGCCAGCAGCGTCCCACTCGCCCGCCAGGTAGGACTCGCCGAAGCCGATCAGGCCGGAGGCGCCGAACCGGCGGTAGAATTCCCGCGGCCGGCTCAGGACCATGACCGGAGCGCCCGGTCCCCCGCCGCCGATGAGGTGGCCATCGGGCAGCCTGACCAGCAGCGGGAGCCCGGCCACGGCGCCAGTGAACACGGCCTGCGCCACGGCCGTCCGGACCGGTGACCCCGCCGCCACGGCGACGTCGGGCCACCGCTCCGCGTCGATCGGCACGGTGCTGGCCGGGGCCGGCGCAGTGCTGGCCGGCCTTGGCTTCTTCGTGGCCGCCTTCGGGCCGGCCATGGTGCGTGTGGTCACTGGACCCCCTCCTGAGGTTGATGGGCGGGTCGCGGCACTGGCCGCAGCCCGCGCAGGTAGAGCTTGGATCCCTGCCAGCGGATCCGGGCGGAGACGACGACGGTGGACCACGGGTGGCGGAGCGCGGCGGCGGCCAGCGTCCGCGCGGTGGCCGGGACGGCACGGCCCCGCACGCCCGCGGTGAACTTCTCGCTGTTTTCTGGGCCGCTGTTTTCTGGGCCGCTGTTTTCTGGGCCGCTGTTTTCTGGGCCGCTGCCTCGGTTGAGCACGATGCTGAGCGCGAGGCGGTCGCCGGGCTCGGGCAGGCTCATCCGGTAGCGGCCGTCGACCGGGTAAAAGGGCGAGACGTAGAACTGCTTCGGCACCTCGGCCCGGCCGCGCTCGTCGGTGTGCAGCAGGTAAGCGTGCCGCTCCCGGTACGTGTTGTGCACCTCGGCCACGACGCAGGCCAGCGTCCCGTCGGCCCGGTGGCACCAGTAGACGGTCAGCGGGTTGAACACGTACCCGAACACCCGCGCGTGCGCCAGCATCAGCACCCGGCCGCCGTCCAGGTCGACGCCGCGCGCGGCCAGGAAGCGGTCCAGGTTCTCCCGGATGCCGAGGTGCGGGTCGCCGAGGTGGTCCTTGGCGCTGAAGTGGGTGAGTGGTCCCGGCTGGGGCAGCTGGTCGAGATCGACCAGCCACAGGTAGGAGCGGTAGGTGAACACGTTGCGCAGCGGGACCGTGCGGGTGTGGCTGATCCGGCACTCGTAGAGCCGCGGAGCCAGCGCCGCGGTCACCAGGTGCCTCCGAGCGCCCGGGCCGCCCGCACGCCGGACCGGCAGCCGTCTTCGTGGAAGCCCCAGCCGTGGTAGGCGCCGGCGAACGCGGTGACGCCCGTGTTCAGCTCGGGCAGACGACGCTGGGCCGCGACCGAGGCGGGGGTGTAGGCCGGGTGTTCGTAGTCCATCCGGTCGATGACCAGTTGCGGGTCGACTGCCCCCTCGCCCCCCAGGGTGACGACGTAGTCCTGGGCGGTGGGCAGGCTCTGCAGCCGGTTCATGTCGTAGCTGATCCGTGGGGCCGGGCCGGCACCGGGGCGGCAGCCGCCGATCTCGTAGTTCCACGAGGCCCGGATACCCGAGTGGCGCGGCAGGAGGGTGGCGTCGGTGTGCAGCAGGGCCGGGTTGCGGGTGTAGGCGAAGGCGCCGAGCACGTCGCGTTCGGCCGGAGTGGGCCCGTCGAGCAGGCGCAGGGCCTGGTCCGGGTGGGTGGCGATGACCACGGCGTCGAACCGGTGGGTCTCGCCGGAGGCGTCACGGAGCTCGACGCCGTCCGGGTGGCGGCGGACCGCCCGCACGGGGGTCGAGAGCCGGATGTCGTGCAGCCGCTTGGCGGCGCGCTCGACGTATCCGCGGGACCCGCCGGTCACGGTCCGCCACGGCGGGGACCCGGAGACCGCCAGCATGCCGTGGTTGGCCAGGAATGCGAACAGGTACCGGGCCGGGTACCGCAGCGCGGTCCCCGGCGGGCACGACCACACCGCGGCGACCAGCGGCAGGGCGAAGTGCGCGGTGAAGTAGTCGCCGAAGCGGCGGGCGCGGAGGAACTCGCCGAGCGTCTGCGTGTCTGGGCTGTCTGGTCTCGCGGGCTCCTCGGTGAGGTGGCGCCGCGCGGCGCGGTGGAACCGCGGGATCTCGGTGAGCATCCGCAGGTAGCGGGCTCGGTCGAGGGCCCGGCCGTGGGTGAGCGCGGGGGTCAGGCCGCCGAGGCCGCGCCGGCCCGCGTACTGGAGGCCGCAGCCGGCGCAGCGGACCGACATGCTCATCTCCGAAGGCTGGGTGGCCACCCCGAGCTCGCCGAACAGCCGGGTGAGCAGCGGATAGGTGCTTTCGTTGTAGACGATGAAGCCGGTGTCGACGCCGATCGGAGGACCCGATGGCGGCGTCACCAGGTGGGTGTCGGCGTGGCCGCCGAGCCGTCCGTCGGCTTCGAACATCGTTACGTAATCAGTATGTGACAGAATGTAACCTGCGGTGATCCCGCTCACGCCGCTGCCGATCACTGCGATCTTCCGCGTAGTCACGCGCCCTCCTTCCGTAGACTCCCGTCCTTCCTGTAGTACGGCTGGATATTCGCGGCCAGACGCATCCCGGATTGGCCCGGTTCTTTTTCTCTGTTGAGCCAGGCGTTCACTCGCGGCCGAACAGGTGGCGCAGCGCCCCCTCCAGTTCCGGCTGACGGAACTCGTGCCCGGCCGCGATCAGCCGCTCCGGGCGGACGCACTGGCTGGCCTGGGCGATTTCCCTGGCGCCCTCTTCGCCGAGCAGCAGCCGCGGGCCGAACGCCGGCACCGGCAGCAAGGCCGGCCGGTGCAGCACGGCGGCCAGCGTCCGGGTGTAGTCGGCGTTCCGCACCGGTTCCGGGGCGACCGCGTTGACCGGCCCGGACAGGGCGGGGTCGAGGACCGCCCGCAGGTAGACATCGAGCAGGTCATCCAGGCCGATCCAGGCCAGCCACTGCTTGCCGGACCCGAGCCGGCCGCCCAGGCCCGCCTCGAACAGCGGGCTGAGCAGGCGCAGCATGCCGCCGCGGGGCGTCTGCACGATGCCGGTGCGGACCTGGACCGTGCGGATGCCCGCCGCGGCGGCCGGGCGGGTAGCGTCCTCCCAGTCCGCCACCACGTCGGCCAGGAATCCCTCGCCCCGCGGGCTGTCCTCGGTCAGCACGTCGTCGCCCCGGTCCGGGCCGTAGAAGCCGATGGCCGACGCGGTGACGAAGGCCTTGAGGTGTTCGTGGCCAGTCCCCCCGCCGGCGGAGCCGGCCAGGCTGGCGCCAGCCTGGCCGGCGCCAGCCAGCTCGGCCAGGCGGCGGGTGGGCAGGATCCGGCTGTCGCGGATCTCGGCTTTGCGTTCCGGAGTGAACCGGCCGCCGATCGAGGCGCCCGCTAGGTGGATCACCGCGTCCACCCCGGCCAGCAACTCGGGACCCGGGTCCTCCGGCCGCCAGTAGCGCTCCCCCGCGTGCCGGGGCAGCCGGCGGACCAGCCGGATGACCTGGTGCCCGCTGGTGGTCAGCAGCGCCGTCAACGCGGTGCCGATCAGGCCGCCGGAGCCGGTGACCGCGATCGTCAGCGGGTCGGCAGTGCCGGTCGCGGGGCCGGTCGCGGGGCCGGTCGCGGGGCCGGTCGCGGGGCCGATCGCGCGGGCGCGGTTCAGCGCGGCCAGGTCGGCGGCGAGCTGGCGGTGCCGGTAGACGAGCATGGACTTGACGGCGCGGGCGGGCAGCGGGGTCTCGACCACGTCGGTGACCAGGGTGGCCCGCTCCCCCGCCATGCTGAACTGGTGGAGGTGCCGCCAGGACAGCAGGGGCGAGGAGAGTTCGTCGGCGAACGAGTGGGGCGGGTCGTAGTCGGCCGGCTGGTGGACGGCGGTCAAGCGGAGCCCGCCCGGCAGGCCGAGCACCGCCTGGCCGTCCCGCAGCGACGAGGCCTCGCGCAGCACCCGGATCGGCAGCCACGGCGGAGTCAGCCGCGTGATCGCTCCTGGCCTTGTATGCCAGGAGAACACGTCACCCAAGCTCGCGTCCACCACACTGGAGTACGTCAATCCCATCGCGTTTCCGCCCCCTACCACATCGATGCCCAGCAACTCCCCAATAAATGCTAAATTACACTAAACTTTTAGGTCTCCGAGTCTCTGGGTCCCTGAGTCTCTGAACCCCCGAGTACGGGAAAGGCCCATGCAGCTACGCGACGCCGCCGAGGTCCTCGGGGTGCACTATCAGACCGCCTACGCGTGGGTACGGCAAGGTGTGCTCCCCGCCAGGAAGACCGGCCGGGGCTACGACGTCACCGAGAGCGACGTCAGCGCGCTGGCGGCCCGCCGGGCCTCGGGTACCGCGCCACGACTGCAGATCCGGGTGCGCGACTGGGACGCCCAGGCGGACCGGCTGTACGCGGCGGTCATGGCCGGGGACGAGACCCTGGCCCGGCACGTCTTCGACCGGCTGGCCCGGGGCGTGCCGCTGGTCGAGCTGTGCGAGCGGGTCATCGCACCCGCGCTGCGGCGCATCGGCGACGGCTGGGCTGCTGGCGAGGTATCGATCGCGGAGGAGCACCGGGCCAGCGCCATCTGCGAGCGGCTCATCGCCGCCCGCGCGCACCAGCCGCAGGGCCGGCCGCGGGGCGTCGCCGTGGTCGCCACGCCGCCCGGGGAACGACACGGCCTCCCGGCCCTGATGGCCACGACGTGCCTGCGCGAGGACCGCTGGCTGGTGCACCACCTGGCCGCCGACCTGCCCGTGGCCGAGGTGATCAAGCTGGCCCGGGCGACCGGCGCCGGGCTCGTCGTGCTGTCGTCGTCCACGACCGAGGCCACCTCGCTAGCCGACCAGGCGGCGGCGGAGATCGCTCAGGCGGCCGGGCTGCCGGTGCTGACCGGCCAGCCCGGCGAAACCCTGAGCGACCTGCGGCAGCTGGCCCGGGCCAGCATGGGCCGGCCCGGCGAGGGCGGGGATTAGCCGCCGCGGGGCTCAGCCGCCGACGGGGCTCAGCCGGGCCGCGAACGCGGAGATCTCGGCCCGCAGCCCGGCTTCGTCGGTCGCGCCCGGCCCGACCACGAGCCGGGTCGTCCCCTGCGCGGCGTGCGCCGCCACGTCGTCGGCGGTCATGTCGATCGATCCCCACCGGGTGCACTCCAGCGCGCCGGGGTCCCGGCCCGCCGCCTGGGCGGTCTCGCGCATCAGCTCGAGCTGGGCGTCGCGTTCGGCCTGGGTGAGGCGGCCGCCGGGGAAGTAGCCGTCGCCGCGCAGGCCGGCCCGGCGGGCCGCCGCGCGACTGGACCCGCCGACGTGGATGGGCAGCCGGCCGAGCGGTTTGGGGTAGCTGCACAGGCTGGTGAAGGAGTAGAACTCCCCGTCGTAGCTGACGCCGTCCTCTCCCCCGTCCCAGAGCAGCCGCAACACGTCGATGGCCTCGTCCGCGCGGCGGCCCCGGGTGGCGAAGTCGACGCCGCCCGCGGCCGCTTCCCCGGGCAGCGCGCCCACGCCCACGGTGAGCCTCCGCATCCGGCCCCGGGACAGCACGTCGAGCGTGGCCAGCCGCTTGGCCAGGGCCACCGGGTGGTGGTAGGGCAGCAGCAGGACGCCGGTGCCGAGCAGGATGCGCGAGGTGACCGCCGCGACGAAGCTCAGGCACTGCAGCGGGTCGGCGACCGGCGTGGTGGCCGGGATGGTGGCCGGCCCCACGGTGGCGCCGGGGTACAGCGCGATGTGCTCGGGGACGTAGAAGGACTCGAAGCCGGAATCCTCCGCCTGCCGGGCCGCGGCCAGCAGCAGATCGGGGTCGGTGCCGAGCGCACCGGTGTTGTAGAAGAGCGCGAAATGCATCTCTGTACGCTATCGCCCGTACCATCGGGGCGGTGGGAAGTCGTTTCGTCTCCGCCGTGGCCTTCTACGGGCCCAAGTCCGGCCGGCTGCGCGAGCTCGTGGCCGGGGTGCAGGTCCTGATCGCCAGGCACGTAGGCGACGATTTCCTGCCGTACACCCCCGAGCAGGTGCATGCCACGCTGATCGCGCTCAACGGCGTGCGCGACGGCGGCGCCGTCGTCAGCGAGTACATGCTCGAGCTAGCCGGGCAGCGGCGGGAGATGGACCTGCCGCGGGTGATGGACATCTTGGCCCGGCGGTTCGCCACGCCGCTGCCGGTGCGCATCGGCGGCTTCCGGCCGGACCAGGCCGCCCCGTTCACCAGCCGCGGGCAGCATCCCGCGCAGCGGTCCTTCTCGGTCCAAGACCGGGCGTTCGTGCTGGTGGGATGGCCGACCGCGTCCATCGCGGGCGCCGGCAGGCCACTGGACGAGCTACGGCGCGAGATGAACGGAGCGGGCCTGCTGCATCGGTACCACGCCCGCCCCGGCGACGTCGACAACGACCTGCACATGGTCGTGGGTCATCACGCCGGCGCCCCCGCCGCCGCGCTCGACCGGGCCGCGGCCGCCGTCCGGGAGCTGCTGGCCGGCAGGCCGGCCGAGCTGGCCATCGGACAGGCCGACGTCAAGATCGTCGCGGCCGACTCGCACACGATGGCGCCGCCGCTGTTCGTCAGCGGCATCCCGGCCGACGAGGCGTCGGTGCTCGATTACCTCATACCGTCCGATACCGCCTGATCGCTTGACGGGATAGCACTCCCGGGTCTAAGAGATAGGGAATCATGTCACGGGGGGTGAATCGTGTTGAATTCCGGGATCGTCGACCTGGCCATCGGAATGGCCTTCATCTTCGGCGCCACCGCCGGGCTGGCCTCGGTTATCACCGAACTGGTGGCGCGCTTTCTCGGCCTGCGCGGTGCCTTTCTGCTGGCTGGCTTGCGCGAGCTCCTCGACAGCGACGGCACGTCCGTCGTGCTCAGAAACGCACAAGCCGACTTCGCCAGCGCGCGGACGATGGTAACCGGGGTCGCCAGCCCGGCCGACCCGGCGGCTGGCGGGGCGGCTGGCGGGGCCGCGGGCACCCCGGCCGAGCCGTCGGCGACCGGCGCGGTGCTGGGCAGTCCCATCCTGAGCAGCCAGGGCATGACCGGGAACATCTCCAGCCGGCACCTGACGGTGACGGGCATGAAGGTCAAGGCCACCAACCCCAGAGCGACGAACCCTGGAGCGACGAACCCTGGAGCGACGAACGGGGCGGCGGCGAGCGCGGCCGGTAGCGGCGAGCCGGCGGCTGCGCAGAAAAAGACGGGCTGGCTGGGCACCTTGAGCATGCGCCGGAGCCTGCCGTCTTATATCTCGTCCCGCTCGTTCGCGGACGCGGTCCTCGGCCTGGTGATACCGGACGCGTCCGGGCAGACCAACATGGGCGAGATCCAGGCTTCCATCGGCCGGCTGCCTGCTTCGATGGGCTCGATGAAGGCGTCGCTGCAGTCACTGGTCATGAACGCCGGCGGCGACGTCACCAAGTTCCGTACGTCGGTCGAGCACTGGTACGACGATCACATGGACCGCGTGTCCGGCTGGTACAAGCGGCGCACCGCCTGGATCACGCTCGGCGTCGGAGTGATCCTGGTCCTGCTGCTCAACATCAACGCGGTGACCATCGGGCGCGCGCTGTACAGCGACAGCGCCGCGCGTACGGCCGTGAGCACCGTAGCGACCCAGGGCAACCCGTGCCCGGCCGCCGCGAGCAACCGGCCGGACTGCCTGTCGAACCTGGAGAAGCAGGTGTCCGACGCGGCGCAGGCCGGGCTGCCGCTCGGCTGGGGCGTCGTGTCGGCCTGCGACGCGCAGAAGTGCGGCTGGCTGGAGCAGCACGGAATCACCACCCCGGGCGACGGCTCGCCCTGGCAGGTGATCCTCGCCCTCATCGGCTTCCTGGCCACGATCGTGGCCCTCACCCCGGGGGCCCAGTTCTGGTTCGGCCTGGTGGTCAAGCTCAACAGCCTGCGGTCCAGCGGCCCGCCGCCCGCCGCCGCCAGCTGACCGTCCTCAGGCCGGGACGGGTACAGGCACCGGCTGCGGCCGCCGCACGACGACACGGGCGGCGGCCGCGGCCATCCACAGCAGTTCGATCCCGAGGAAGACCCGCTCGTAGAGGCCGCCGGGAGCGTGCTTGTGCCCGGCGGTAACGACGAACAGCACCAAGGCGGCCGCTCCGGCCACGGCCAGCGGCAGCGCGGCCCGGGACAGCGCCGTCTGGGACAGCGCCGTCTGGGACAGCGCCGTCTGGGACAGGCCGGCCCTGAGTTTCACCGAGACGACGATGGCGCCGGCCGCGATGCCGACGAACGCGATCAAGCCCAGCAGCACGTGGATCTGGCCGCTGCCGGTCCGGGGATAACCCGCGGGATCGTCGGCGAAGAACGCCAGCAGCCCCGAGCAGACCGCCCACGCGGTGAGCAGCCGGAGGCCGCCGCGGGGCCGGTCCTGCGGGTGCACGGACCGGTACAGGGCGCCGACCAGAGCCAGGGACAGGGCGCAGCGCAGCAGGAAGTTCACGTCCATGACCCAGAACCACGGGCCGCGGCCGTAATCGCTCTCGGCGTTGTGCAGCAGGCTGTACCCGGGGCGCAGGAAGGCGAGCAGGACGTCGATGGCCACGTAGACCACGATCCCGGCCAGCGTGAACCGGGCCAGCCATTCGGCACGTAGCCGGCCGATCAATGCGCAACCTAGTTGCATATCTTGAGTATGCTGCCGTTATGACGGGGAAGTCAACAGCCGCGTACCCATTCGGAGACCTGCTCGCGCTGGCCAGGCAGAGCTGGCTCACCGAGATGGCCGGCCGTCTGGCCCAGCGCGGCTACGACGATTACCGGCGGACCGACGCGGCCACGACCAGGCTGCTGCTGCGCCGCGGTCAGGTCCCGGTCGGCCAGCTCGGGACGGCGCTGGGCGTGACCAGGCAGGCCGCCCGCAAGGTGGCCGAAGGACTGGCGCAGCGGGGCTTCGCCACGACCAGCCGGGACCCGGACGACACCCGGCAGCTCAACGTGGCCCTCACCGCCGTGGGCCAGGATTACGCCCGGGACGTCATCGCCGTCATCGGCGAGCTCAACCGCGAGGTGGCCGCTCGGGTAGACCCGGGCCAGCTGGCCGCGGTCGACGCCGTCCTGCGCGCCGCCCTGTTCGACAAGAGCACCCAGCAGCGAGCCGCCCGCCTCCCCCGTCCCTGATGCGCGCGCCGAACGGGTTCCCAGGATGTTCGATTACATGTTTTAATAGATGACATGTTCGAAGCTCTTGCTCAGGGTGCCAGTCATCCCGCCGTGGCCGCGTGGCTCGCGATGGGCACGGTGGCGGTCGCCGCGGTCGTGGTGGCCATGGCGTGGAGCGTGAACGTGCGGCAGATCCGGCTGGCCGAGCAGCTGGCCCGACGGCAGTTCGTGATCACCGGCGGGGTACCGGGGGCCAAGGGCGAGATCGAGGGGGGCGCGCCCGGGGAGGACGTGGCGGCCGTCGAAGGCACGGCCCGGGAAGGCACGGCTCGGGAAGGCACGGCTCGGGCCAAGAAGGTGCCGCCGGAGGCCATCGAGGGGCCGGACGAGGTGACGGCCGGGGAGCAGTCCAGGTTCCGGGTCCAGCCGCTGGGGCCGCACCAGGTGGTGACATGGGCGGTCGGCGGGGCTGGGGCGGTGTCGCACGCGCCCGACCCGGCCCATCCGGGCGACCTGCTGCTGATCGCCGACCAGCCGGGCGAGCTGACCCTCATCGCCCGGATCCGCGAGGGCCTGACCGAGCGGCGCGCCACCAAGACCGTCACCGCCGTGGCCGAGGTGCCTGACCCGTCACCGCCGTTCACGCTGCGGCTGTTCCTGCACGGCTGGGGCCTGGTCGTGGTGGCCGTGCTGATCGTGGGGTTCGCCGCCGCGCTGGACGCGCTGGGCAACTTCACCTCGTCGGACTTCATCGCCGTGGCCGTCCCGCTGGCCGCGCTGCTCGGCGTGATCGCCGTGGCCCGGGGCAGCGGGGACTCAAGCGGCCGGACCGGAAACAGCAACGGGCACGGTACCGGCCACAGCGGAGGCCACGGACTCGGGTTCGGCAAGCGGCACGGCCAGGGCTAGGACCCGCCAGGCACCGCGGTCATGGCTCTGTGTCAACCGGGCTCAGGACTGCGGGACGCGGATACTTGGGCGGACAGCCCACCCCGTTTGGCATAAAAATGCTGGTCGCGGAGCGGTTAGGGAGAGGAGGACCTCAGCCTGGAAATTACCGTATTTTAAACCTGTACAGCAATATGGTATCGAGATACAGTACTGCCATGGCCCGAGCATGCGGCGCGGGCGGATCAAGGCGGTGCTCACCATGGCAACTCTCATCAACGCGGGGACGGCGGCTCCCGCGGTTGACATCAGGACCAGCCCAACTCGGACCAGCAGCGACAAGGGGTTGCGGGCCGGGGCGCTCGGGCTGGTCTCCAGCGTGGTGATCGCGGTCTCGTCGACCGCGCCCGCCTACAGCATGGCCGCGACGCTCGGGCTGATCGTGGCCGTGGTTGGCGTGCACAGCCCGGGCACGCTGATCGTGTCGTTCCTGCCGATGCTGTGCATCGCCTACGCGTTCCGCGAGCTCAACCAGGCCGACCCGGACTGCGGCACCACGTTCACCTGGGCGGCGCGGGCGTTCGGGCCGCGGGCGGGCTGGCTGGGCGGCTGGGGCATCATCGCGGCCGACGTGATCGTGATGGCCAGCCTGGCGCAGATCGCCGGGCGGTACTTCCTGCAGCTCATCGGCGCGGAACACGCCGGGACGGCCTGGGTGACGGTGGTCGGGGTGGTGTTCATCGCGCTGCTCACCGGGGTGTGCTACCGCGGCATCGAGGTGTCGGCCCGGCTGCAGCAGGTGCTGCTGATCATCGAGGTGGGCGCGCTGGCCATCTTCGCGGTGGTCGCGCTGGTGAAGGCGGGGACCGGGCACGCGCTGCCGGGCGCGTCGCAGCCAAGCGTGGCCTGGCTGAGCCCGTGGACCGGTTCGTTCGGGAGCCTGTCGGACTCGTTCCTGCTGGCCGTGTTCATCTACTGGGGCTGGGACTGCGCACTGTCTGTGAACGAGGAGACCAAGGACTCGGCGCGCACGCCGGGCCGCGCGGCGGTCATGTCCACGGTCATGCTGGTCGCCATCTTCGCCGTGATCAGCGTGGCCGCCCTGGCCTACGCCGGGCCCGCGTTCCTGGCCGCGCACAGCACCGACGTGCTCGGTGCCATGGCCAACTCGGTGCTGGGCAACGCGCTGGGCAAGCTGCTGGTGCTGTGCGTGCTGACCTCCACGGCCGCCTCCTGCCAGACCACGATCATGCCGACCGCACGCGCCGTGCTGGCCATGTCGGCGCACGGCGCGATCGGTAAGTGGTTCGCCCGGATGCACCCGCGGTTCCGCACGCCCACCACCGCCACCCTGGTCATGGGCGGGATCTCGGCCCTGTTCTACGTGCTGCTGACGGCGGCGTCGAAGAACGTGCTGGCCGACTCGGCCGCGTCGGTCGGGCTGCTGATCGCCTTCTACTACGGGCTCACCGCGTTCGCCTGCGTCTGGTTCTTCCGCCGGACCCTGTTCAGCAGCCCGCGGAACCTGGTCACCAAGGGGATCCTGCCGCTGGTGGGGGGGCTGGTGCTGCTGGGAGCGTTCGTCCTGTCGATCAAGTCGTACTGGCCGGCCGCGAGCAGCTACTCCAGCTTCCACGGAGTAGGGGGTATCTTCCTGATCGGTGCCGGTTCCCTCGTCGTCGGAGTGGTCGTCATGATTGTCAGCGCCAGGTTCCAGCGGAACTACTTCGCCCACGGCATCCGCGATGACGCTTAGTTCGGCTGCGGCCGAGCCGCCGGCCCGTGGCCCCTCAAGGGGTCGCGGGCCTGGCCGGCGCGCGGGGCGGCGCAAGACGGCCGTGCTCGAGGCCGCCTGCCGGGTGATCGCGGAGCGGGGCGCGGACGCGACCCGGTTCGCCGACGTGGCCGCGGAGAGCGGCGTCCCGGTGAGCACGCTGCAGTACTACTTCGGCTCGCGGGAAGACCTGCTGGTCGCGGCGTTCCGGCACGCCTCGAGCACGGAGATCGCCGCGCTGGAGGCCGAAGTCGCTGCCATCGACGACCCGTGGGCACAGCTCGAGACCATCCTGACCCGGTCGCTGACCGGATACGAGCCGCAGGCGCCGGACGCCGGGCGGCTGTGGATCGAGTCCTGGCATTTCGGCATCCGCGACCCGGAGATGCGGGCCGACGCGCTGCGCGACAACACCGCCTGGCGGCGACTGGTGGCCGGGGTGGTGCGGCGCGGCATCGAGCGCGGCACCTTCAGCGGCCGGTACGACGCCGACAAGGTCGCGGTGCTCGCGGTGGCCGCGGCCGACGGGATGGGCATCCCGCTGTCGCTCGGCGACCCGGACATCACCGCGTCCGGCGCCGCACAAGACGTAATGGCCACGCTGCGTGAACTTCTTGGTCGCTAGGCGTAATGTAGGCACAAACGGTTGCTCAGCGTAACGTCTCGAAGGCGCATCACTCTGGTCATGTCGCTTGACGGTCCTCTGACCTGCGGTATTAGCTAGCATCCGTTTGCTTATGTCGATTTTCTTCTATTAAGGGGGCCTGTGTATGGTCTCGTCTCGTTTTGCTCGCCGGGCTGCGGTCGGATTGCTAGCCGGAGCAACCGTTGTCGGCCTCTCGGTGACCGCCGGGGCCGCGACGGCCGCGACGGCCGTGTCGTCAGCCCCGCACCCGCTGGCCGGCAGCACGCCGAAATGGCTGCCGTTCGCCCGTGACATGGGCACTACCGTGACGACCGACCCGGCCACCTTCGGCATCCTGCTGGGCATGCGGGACGCCGCCGGCGCCCAGGCCACCCTGAAGGCGGTCTCCGACCCGTCCAGCGCCAGCTATGGCCACTACCTGACCAACAAGCAGTTCGACGCCAGGTACGCCCCGGCCGAGTCCTCGGTCTCCGCGGTGCGGAACTGGCTCCGCGACCGGGGCTTCACCGTCGACAAGACCCTCCCCAGCGGGATGTACGTCGAGGTCAGCGGCACGATCGGCCAGGTCGAGAGCACGTTCGGCTCGAAGATCCACAATTACGCGTACCAGGGCAAGCAGATCTACGCCAACACCAGCCAGCTGTCCCTGCCGGCCGGTACCCCGGCCGCGGTCACCGGCGCGG
This sequence comes from Streptosporangiaceae bacterium, assembly GCA_050011155.1. Taxonomy (GTDB): domain Bacteria; phylum Actinomycetota; class Actinomycetes; order Streptosporangiales; family Streptosporangiaceae; genus Palsa-504. Next base: position 4,639 of record JBEKJP010000030.1, on the reverse strand, counting down.
TCAGCGGGATCGTCGGGGTCGACCAAGGCTCCGAGCTGAAGCAGACCGCCGACACGCTGCCTGGCCCGCCGCCGGGCGGCCGGTTCGGGGTCCAGCCGTGCTCGGCGTACTACGGCCAGAAGATCGCCACCCGCAAGCCGGCCGCCTACGGCAAGCACCAGCCGTACGCGGTGTGCGGCTACACCCCGTCGCAGCTCCAGTCGGCGTACGGGGAGCGCTCGCTGATCAAGCATGGCATCGACGGGCGCGGGGTCACCGTGGCCATTACCGACGCCTACGCGGCGCCGACCATGCTCGCCGACGCGCAGAAGTACAACCGGGTGCACGGCCAGCCGCTGTTCAAGCCGGGTCAGTACGAGCAGATCACCCCGGACTCGGACGGCTACGACGCCGAGGACCTGTGCGGTCCGCAGGGCTGGTACGGCGAGGAGAGCCTCGACGTCGAGGCCGTGCACGCGATGGCGCCGGGGGCCAAGGTCATCTACGTCGGGGCGTCTGACTGCCTCAGCGGCTTGGACATGGCCTGGGCGAACATCATCGACAGCCACTTCGCCGACGTGGTCACCAACTCCTGGAACGACGGCATCGACGACGTGTCGCTGCTCGGCGAGGCCTACGTGACGTTCTACCAGCAGTTCTCCACCGAGGCCGCGATCACCGGCATCACGGTGAACTTCTCCTCCGGCGACGACGGCGACGACACCGTCGGCGGCACCGACACCGCCGCCAAGACGGTCGAGTTCCCGGCCGACCTGCCCTACGTCACCGGCGTCGGCGGCACCAGCGTGTTCATCGGCCGCAAGGGCCAGTGGGTCGGCGAGCACGGCTGGCAGACCGCGTACTCGACGCTGCAGAACGGCACGTGGGGCACCCCGGTGTACAGCTCCGGCGGTGGCGGCGGCACCAGCACGCTGTTCACCCAGCCCTGGTACCAGCAGGGCAAGGTGCCGACGAGCGAGTCTGAGTACTTCAGCAACGTCCCGATGCGGACCGTGCCCGACATCGCGGTGGACGCCGATCCCAACACCGGCATGATCGTCGGCGAGACCCAGGTGTTCCCGAACGGGACCTACTGGGCCCAGTACCGGATCGGCGGCACCAGCCTCGCCTCCCCGCTGCTGGCCGGCATGGTGGCGGTGGCCGACCAGGCGCACCACAAGGCGCTCGGCTTCATCAACCCGCTGTACTACAGCGAGATCGGCACCTCGGCGCTGCACGACATCGTGGCGCCGACGTCGAAGCTGGCCCAGGTCCGCACCGAGTTCGTGAACGGCGTGGACGACAGCCAGGGCAAGGACTACAAGCTGCAGACCATCGACGTCCAGACCACGACCATCCACGATGGTCCCGGTTACGACGACGAGACCGGCGTGGGTACCCCGCGGGGGCCGGCGTTCTTTACCGGTCACTGAGGCTGACTGAGGCTGACTGAGGCTGACTGAGCAGTAAAGCGGGCCCCGGGGATCCCCCCGGGGCCCGCTTCGCGTTTCCTGGTGCCTTAGGACGCCACGGCGTCGTAGACCGCCTGTACGTACTGGGCGCCGCGGTCGGAGCCGACCACGCCGGGGCCCATCTTGTTCATCATGTAGGCGATCGTCATCCGCCGGTCGGTGTCCATGATGATGAGGGAACCGCCCCAGCCACCCCAGAAGCAGATCCGCCCGTCCGGGATGTAAGGAATGGTGTCGGCCTGGGGCAGCCCGTAGCCGATGCCGAGCCGCAGCGGGACGCCCAGCACCAGGTCCACGCCGTTCTGCTGCTCGCGGAAGATCAGGTCGATGGTCTTGGGGCTGAGCAGCTTGATGCCGTCCACTTCGCCGCCGCGGGGTATGACCGACATGATCCGGGCGACCGACCTGGCGTTCGCGTGCCCGTTGGCCGCGCCGATGTCGGCGTTCCGCCAGCCGGGCGTGTTGGCGTCCTCGGCGTTCGGGATGGGCCCGGTGAACGTCCTGACCGCCGGGCTTTCCATGCCCAGGGCGGCCAGGTCGATCGGCAGCGGCGGCGGCGGCGTCACGTTGGCGATCCGGCCCCAGTCGCTTTCCTTGGCGCCGATCTGGAAGTCGGCGTTGAGTGGGCCGGCGATCTCGTCGGCGACGAACTGCTTCAGCGGCTTGCCGCTGATTCGGTGGACGACCTCGCCGATGAGGTGCCCGAAGTTGAGCGCGTGATAGCCCGACGCGGTGCCCGGCTCCCACCAGGGTTTTTGGGCCGCCATCCTGGCGGTGGATTGCTCCCAGTCGTAGAGGTCTTCGACCACGGCGGGCTGGTCGAGCCCGGAAACGCCGGAGGCGTGCGACATCAGGTGCCGGACCAGGACGTTTTCCTTGCCGTTGGCGGCGAACTCCGGCCAGTACGTAGCAACGGGGGCGTCCACGTCGAGCTGGCCGCGTTCGGCCAGCATGAGGGCGGCGAGGCTGGTGACGGTCTTGGTGGTAGACCAGACGTTCGTGATGGTGTGCTCGTCCCACTGTGTGGTGCGCGCCTCGTCACGGAAGCCGCCCCAGATGTCGACCGCGATGTCGCCGTCGAGGTCCACCACGATCGACGCGCCGGTTTCCTCGCCCGCGTCCACGTTCTTGGCTAGGGCGTCGCGTACCGCCTCGAATCTAGGGTCGCAGGTCCCGTTGATGTCGGCCATGGATGGTCCTCCTCGCCGCTGAGGGGCTGGTCAGCTGGGGTGTTTGGGCGTGTCTGCTGGTGAGTCTGCTGGTGGGTCTGCTGGTGGGTCTGCCAACTGAAGCTGACGGTAGCCGGCGGCCTGCGGTGCGGATAGGGGCGGGCGGCCTAGGATCGGCTGATCGGCTGATCGGCTGGGAGTGGTCATGCTGGAGGTCATGCCGCGTGCGGTCGCGGCGTTGGATCGCCTGGGTCGCCTGGGTCGCCTGGGTCGGCCGGATGCGGTCGGCCGGCTCGGAGCGGTGCTGGCCGACCGGGACACGGTGGCCGCGCGAGCCGTGGCCCGGCTCGGGCTGGACGCGGAGGCGCTGGTAGCGGGGGCGGAGCGCGTCTCGGGCGAGGATGGTCGGGAACAGGACCGGGACCGGTGGGTGCGTCGCGCCGAGGACGAAGCCCGGCGGCGGGGGCACGGCTATATCGGAACCGAGCATCTCCTGCTCGGCCTGCTGGACGCCGAGCCGGTGGCCGGCGCGCTCGCCGCCCTGGGGTCGTCCGCGCGGGCCCTGCGCGGGCAGGTGCACCGGACGCTCTGCGATGCCGCGCCCGGCGGGGAATGGCAGGCGGCTGGCCCGGGCCACCCGCTGGGGTCGCATCCGGCGCTGGCGTCGCATCCGGCGCTGGCGTCGCATCCGGCGCTGGCCGCGATCGCTGCCGAGGAGCCGGTGATCGGCATGTCCTGGGCGGAGGCCGGGGCCGGCCAGGCGACCCGGACCGCGGTATACGGCTGGGCCGATCCGGGCCGCGGCGTGCGGGTCGCCGCGGATACCAGGTTCCGGGCCGGGTCGGTGACGAAGATCGCCACCGCGCTGCTCATGCTCCGGCTGCGTGATCGCGGCCTGGTCGATCTCGACGAACCCGCCGGGGGGAAACTGCGCTCGGTACGCCTGCTCGACCGCGACGGCGGTTCCTCGCTCGTCACCGTCAGGCAACTGCTCACGCACACCGCCGGCCTGCCCAGGGGCTCGGGCCTGCGGCATTACGCGGGACCCGTGCCCGCGTTGTTCGCGGCGGGCATCCGCGCCGACGGGCCGGGCGGGCGGTGGGCATACAGCAACCTCGGGTTCGTGGCGCTGGGTGCACTGGCCGCCGACCTGCTTGGTGTGCCGTTCGGTGAGTGCCTGCGAGACTGGGTACTCAGGCCGCTTGGGCTCACCGAGTCGGCGAGCCTGCCGGAACTGCCGCCGGCGCGTGACTCCGCGGCGAGCGGGTCCGTGGCGAGCGGTCATGCCTTCGACGCGGGGCTGGTCTTCCCGGTCCGGCCGAGCGCGGTCCTCGCCTTGGGCGCAGGCGATCTGGTCGCGAGCGCCCGGGATGCCGCTGCCCTGGCCGCCGCTGTCATCGACGGGCAGCTGCTGTCGGCGGAATCCGCTCGCGAGATGCTGGTGCCGTATGTCCGGTGCGGGCCGGATGCCTGGCAGGGGCTCGGGGTGCAGGTCGAGGACCACGGCTCGGTGCGGCTGGTCGGGCACGGCGGCAGCTTTCCCGGCTTCGAGGCGGCGGCCTACGCCTGCCCGGAAACCGGCGGGAGCGCCGCGCTCCTCGCAAACACCAACACGGCCCTGCTCAAGGACCAGATACGCACGGTCCTGATGGTCGGGCGTTCCACTTGATTCCCGCAGACCTGATCGGAACTCGCTCCGGCCCAGGTCCAGCGGTCGCGACTCGACATCCTAAATATATCGTACACTAATTCGATAATATGCTCGTTTCTCTGCACGACTTCCTGTTCTTCGATATTATGTTCCCTAGATTAATTTCCTCCGAACGGGGAGGTGCTCATGTCTCGCGACCCGGCTCACGCGGATCCCGCCTCAGGGCCCGGCGATCCTGTTCCCACCCCGGACTGGATGTCCGAGGACGAGTGGCTGGCGTGGTGTGATGCCGCGGCGGATGGTGACGAGCCGCCGCCTGGGTTCGGCGCGGACGACGAGGAGGAGCCCGAGCCGGAGTCCGGGGAGTT
>JBEKJP010000029.1:0-61142 GCA_050011155.1 Streptosporangiaceae bacterium | reverse complement strand
TCGACCTCGTACTCGCGCTCGCCGGTCCGCACGCCGTGCGGGGTGATCTCCTCGATCGGCACGGACCGCGCGTCCAGCAGGGTTACGTTGTCCCGGTTGAAGGTCTCGTAGTAGCCGTTCTCCAGCGGCGGCCGCTTGGTGAAGAACGGATGGTCCTTCGGCGCCAGCAGCTCCGCGACGGCCGGATCCTGGACCATCTCGCGGATCTTGGTGCGGATGAACTCGGAGACCGTGTCGTTGCTGTCCTTGTTGACCAGGTAGTCGCTGAACGTCTCCAGGCCCATGTAGAAGCCGCCCTTGGCCCAGGCGGCCTCGAAGATGGGCTGGCGCTCCTGCGGCGTGAAGTCCACCGCGGACCGCTCTTCCACCTCATACGGCAGCCCGAATCCGGACAGCCGGGCCTTCTGCCACAGGTCCGGGTAATCCGCCTTGACCCGCGCGGCGTAGTCCGCCTGCAGCGGCTTGTTCCGGCCGGGGATGTCGTAGTTCGGGGTCCGCTGGAAGACGTAGACGTGCGCCGCCTGCTTGGCGATCTCCGGTACGGCCTGCACCGCGGTGGCACCGGTCCCGATCACCGCCACCCGCCGGCCGGTGAAGTCGACGCCCTCGTGCGGCCACGCCCCGGTGTGGTAGCTCTGGCCCGCGAATGTGCCCGCGCCGGGGAACTCCGGGGTGTTGGTCGCCGACAGGCAGCCGACCGCGGTGACCAGGAACCGTGCCGACATGGCGCCGCCGTCCGCCAGCGTGACGTCCCAGCGGTTGCGCCCGGCGTCGTAGGCCGCCGCCGTCACCTGCGCGTTGAACTGGATATCCCGGCGCAGGTCCATCTGGTCAGTGACGAATTCCAGGTAGCGCAGGATCTCCGGCTGGGCGGCGTAGCGTTCCGACCAGTTCCACTCGTCCAGGATCTCCCTCGACATGCGGTCGGAGAACATGTAATAGACGCTCTCGCTGTCACAGCGCGCACCGGGGTAGCGGTTCCAGTACCAGGTGCCGCCGACCCCGCCGCCCTGCTCGAGCACCCGCGCCGACAGTCCGAGTTCGCGCAGCGAGTGCAGCATGTAGAGGCCGGAGAAACCCGCCCCCACGATGATCGCGTCGAATTCCGTGGCCACCTGGCTCGCGGTTGCCTGGTTCTCGCTCGTCATTGAAGCGCCTTTCCAGCCGGGTCTTCCTCAAGTACCGTGCCCGAGCCAGAACACAGCGCGTGCCTGGCCAGCGCCCAGCTCGTGCCTTGGTTCGACTGTAAAATGCATCCTGCATCAGGTCAATGCCTGACATTTCTTACCTGTTCTCCCTCTCCTTTCTTAATAAGCAAGTTTAACATTTACCCCGTACGGCTCATTTACCATTTCGATCGCTCTGGGCTCACCTGGACGCCTCATGACCCAATGCCGATTAGCTAGCGTTGCGACTGAAGCGTTCTAACGCACTGGAAGTCCAGTTTCATCGCGTCTGGACCGCGGGCCGTCGCGTCCGGACCGCGGGCCACCGAGGCCATCAGCACTCGTATTAACTTTTCGGAGAAAAGTTTCGCAAGCTAGCGGCACCGTCCGGTTGAAGCCAACCCGTTCGGCATCCTCATCTTCCTGCGGCGATCGGGTCGCGCGCGGTCCCGGGCCGTGCGGGCCGGGCCGGGCGAGCGTGCGCTGGACCATACCGTGCGCACCTCGAGATCGCGGGCGCATTACGATGACGCTGTCCGGCCGGGCAGTCGCGGCGTGCAGGCGGCTCCCTTGGTGCTGACCCGGCCGAAGGGAGCATGAATGGCAAGCGAGCCCAGGGCCGCCCGGGACCGGGTGACATTGGCCGACATCGCCGCGGCCGCCGGAGTGTCCGTGCCGACCGTTTCGAAAGTTCTCAACGGCCACGCTGACGTCGCGTCCAAGACGAGATCCCGGGTCGAGGCGCTGCTCGCGGACTACAACTACGCAGCCCCCCGGCGCGCGGGCCGGTCCTGCCTGATCGACTTGGTGTTCCACGACCTCAGTCCGTGGGCCGTCGAAATCATCCGCGGCGCCGAGGAAGCCGCGTCGGCCGAGAGCTGCCGGATCGCGGTCTCGGTCGTGTCCGGCGAGCCCGACACCGAGCAGTGGCTGGCCCGGCTGTCGACCAGCCAGACCGACGGCGTCATCCTGGTCCTGACCGAGCTGTCACCCGCCTACCGGGCGCGGCTCGCGGCCATGCACATGCCGGTGGTGATCGTGGATCCGGTCGGCCAGCCCGACCCGCGGATCCCGTCGATCGGGGCGACCAACTGGGCCGGCGGCCTCATGGCGACCGAGCACCTGATCGAGATCGGCCACCGCCGGATCGGGACCATCACCGGCCGCCCGTCACTGCTGTGCAGCCAGGCCCGGCTGGACGGGTACCGGGCCGCGCTGGAGCGGGCGGGCATCCCGGCCGATCCGGCGCTGGTCTACTCCGGAGATTTCCAGTTCGACGCGGCCCTGGTCGCGGCCACGGACATGCTGGAGCTCGACGACCCGCCGACCGCGATCTTCGCCGGGAGCGACATGCAGGCCATGGGCGTCTACGAGGCGGCCCGGCTGCACCGGCGGCGGATCCCCGACGACCTGAGCGTGGTCGGCTTCGACGACCTGCCGATGTCGGGCTGGGTGTCGCCGCCGCTGACCACGATCATCCAGCCACTCGCGCAGATGGCGGCCATGGCCACGCGCACCGTCCTGGCGCTGCTCGACGGCCGCATCGACACCTCGAGCAACCGGGTCGAGCTGACCACGTCGCTGGTCGTCCGGGCCAGCACCGCGCCGCCGCAGAAGAAGCCCGCCGGGCGGCGCCCGGGCCGGAGGCGGGCGGGCGCACCGGATCAGGCTGCCTCGGACCTCCGGGCGGCCAGGTAGTCCCGGGAGACCCGTGATGACCGGCCGTATCCAGCCAGGACCCGAGATTATCCAGACGGGCACCGAGCTCAGGTCCATGCCGCTGCTCCCGGAGATCCGCCTGTACCAGGCCGCCGACCCGATCAGCATGTGGCAGCAGACCGAGCAGGCCACGGGCCAGGACGACCTGGACCCGCCGTTCTGGGCGTTTCCCTGGGCGGGCGGCCAGGCGCTGGCACGCTACCTCCTCGACCACCCGGAGACGGTCCGGGGCCGGCGAGTGATCGACATCGCATCCGGCTCGGGCCTGGTGGCCATCGCGGCGGCCAAGGCCGGGGCCGGGGCCGTGACCGCGTACGACACCGACTCGCTCGCCGTCGCGGCCATCGGCGTCAACGCCGCGGCCAACCGCGTCGAGATCCGGGCCGTCGGCGCCGACATCCTCGGCGCCGACGGGCCGCCGTCTCCGGGCGCGGACCTGGTCCTGGTCGCCGACGCCTTCTACGAGCGTGACCTGGCCGGCCAGGTCACGACGTTCCTCGGGCGCTGCCGGGCGCGCGGCGCCGGCGTGCTGGTCGGCGACTTCGGCCGGAGGTACCTGCCGTACTCCCGGCTGGCCGCGCTGGCCAGCTACGACGTTCCCGGCCTGGGCGCGCTGGAGAGCCGCGACGTGGTGCGCACGACCGTCTGGACGCTGTCCGCGGACTAACCTTCACCCCGTCTCCACGCGGGACGCGCCTGCTTCGCATACGCGCCCGGGCTCGTTTTTCGTTACTCCCGGTCCGAGGCGGCCCGGATCGAAGCCCGGATGGCGTCCTCGAGCCCTTCCAACGGGAACTTGCCGTCGATGCGCCTGCCGTCGACGTAGAACTTCGGCGTGGCGTTGACGCCGTTCCTGAAGCCTTCCTCCACGTCCTGCTCGATCTTCGCGGCGTGGGAGCGCTCGGTGACCTCCTTGCCGAACTGATTCACGTCCAGGCCGAGGTCCCGGGCGTACCCCAGCAGCGAGTCCAGGTCGAGGCCGGCCGACGGGCGCAGCAGGAGGTCGTACATCTCCCAGAACTTGCCCTGAGCGGCGGCCGCCTCGGCCGCCTCGGCGGCCTGCTCCGCGTGCGGGTGCAGTTGCGGGATGGGGAAGTTCCGGAACACGAACAGGATCGAGCCCGGATACAGGTCGAGCATCCGGTGCAGGTCCCGGGCCGCGCCGCGGCAGAACGGGCACTCGTAGTCGCCGTACTCCAGCACCGTGACGGGCGCGTCGCCAGGCCCGAGCATATGGTCGGCGACGGTGATCTCGGGCACCGTGAAGTTCTCCACCCAGCCTCCTCCGGCGGTGATCAGGTCAGGTCTCACCGTGTCCGCAGCCGGCCCGCGCCGTCAAGCCGGCCCGGGTGGTCATCGACTTCGGCGCAGCTTAGGCTTGTCGCAATGAGACTACTGGTCCCTTGGCGGCGTCTGCCCCGGGCACGTGCCGCTTCGGGGCCGTGATCGGAGGAAACCGGATGAGCCTGGCGAGCGAGACAAACGCGCCGATCCGCCACGCAGATCGCTTTTTCATCGGAGGACAGTGGGTCTCACCGTCGTCCGACTCCACGATCAAGGTGATCGACTCGGGGACCGAAGAGACCTACTTCACCGTCGCGGAAGCCCAGGCGGCGGACATCTCACGGGCGGTCGAGGCGGCGCGGGAGGCCTTTGACACCGGCCCGTGGCCAGGGCTGACCCATGCCGAACGGGCCGGGTACCTACGTGCCATCGGCGCGGAGCTGGCCAAGCGGGGCGCGGACATCGGCCAGATCTGGCCGCGTCAATCCGGTGTGCTGTACTCCATCGCTCAGTTCGGCGGCATGGGCGCGCAGATGACCTTCGACGCGTTCGCCGGCCTGGCCAGCACGTTCGCATTCGAGGAGCCGGCCAAGCCCGAAGCCGGGCAGTTCGGCCTGCTCGTCCGCGAGCCGGTCGGGGTGGTCGGCGCGATCATCCCGTGGAACGCTCCGATGGCGCTGATCAGCAACAAGGTCGCGCCCGCGCTGCTAGCCGGGTGCACCGTCATCCTGAAGTCCTCGCCGGAGGCGCCGGGTGAGGGGTACCTGATCGCGGAGGCGGCTGAGGCGGTCGGGCTGCCGGCGGGGGTGCTCAACGTGGTGACCGCGGACCGGGAGGTCTCCGAGCTGCTGGTCCGTGACCCGCGGGTGGACAAGATCACCTTCACCGGGTCGACCGCGGCCGGGCGGCGGATCGCCTCGATCTGCGGCGAGCGGATCGCCCGGTGCACGCTGGAACTGGGCGGCAAGTCGGCCGCGGTCATCCTCGACGACATCGACATCGAGACCGCGGCGCAGACCCTGGCCCAGTCGGAGTGCTTCCTGTCCGGCCAGGTCTGCTCCTCACTGACCAGGATCGTGGTTCCGCGCAGCCGCCACGACCAACTCCTGGAGGCGCTGGCCGGAACGTTCTCACAGGTCCGGGTCGGCGACCCGTTCAATGAGCAGACCCAGATGGGCCCGCTGGTCGCGAGCAGGCAGCGGGACCGGGTCGAGGGTTATATCGCTCAAGGCATCGCGGACGGCTTCACCCTGGCCGCCGGCGGTGGCAGGCCCAAGGAGCTGGACCGCGGCTGGTATGTCGAGCCCACCGTGTTCGGCAACGTGGACAACTCCTCGGTGATCGCGCAGGAGGAGATCTTCGGCCCGGTACTGTCGGTGATCCCGGCCCAGGACGAGCAGGACGCGGTCAGGATCGCGAACGACACCATCTACGGCCTCAACGCCTCGGTGTTCACCAACGACGTCGACCGGGCCCGCAAGGTCGCGGGGCAGCTGCGCTCCGGTACCGTCGGCCACAACGCGTTCCGCACCGACTTCAGCGTCTCGTTCGGCGGCTTCAAGCAGTCCGGTATCGGCCGCGAAGGCATCCATGAAGGACTGCCGCACTTCCTGGAGACCAAGTTCATCGTCCTCGAGGGCCGTCCGGCCGGATACGAGGACACCGTCCTGTAGCACCGCCGAGCTGTGCTGGCCTCGCCCCCCCGGATCCCGGGCAGCCGAGGCCAGCACGGCGGAGCGTCAGCAGTTGATGAACTCGGGGCTCTGGTTGAGCAGCTGGGCGCGGGCGGTGGTGAATTCCGCCCGGGCCCGGGTCGCCTCCGGACGGAACACCGCCGCGCGGTGGCAGTTCTGGAAGGCGAGCCGCACGCCGAAGTGACGCTCGGCGGCGGCGCGCATGGCGTCGCTGGCCATCATCCGGAGCAACTGGCCCCGGGCCGCCTCGTCCGGAGGCGGCACCTGGTTGTCGGCTTGGTCGGCGCCAGTGGCGCGCAGCTGCCCGGTCAGGTCGCCGATGAGCTGCCAGGCATAAGGCAGCGAGGCCTGGATGCACGCGGTGAAGGCGTCGTCGTCGACGTCGCCGTGGCGGGCCTGGTCGAGCAGGTCCGCGGGGACAGCCAGTGACATGGCTGGGTCCTTCCTGTGCGTAGCCGGTTGGGTACGTTAAGCAGACTACATGAAAATGATAATCATTATCAAGCCTGCACTCGCCGCCTGCGCCGGCTTCGTGCTGCTGGCCGCGCTCAGCGCGGCCAGCAGCACGCCGCTGCGGCTCCGCCCTCAGGCGACGTCGCTCGGCAGCCCGGACCGCAGCGATGACATCCCGCGAGTCACGTAGGTCCTGACGACGGGGATCCGCATCCCGGTCAGCAGGGCGATCTCGGCCTCAGGCAGGTCGGCGAAGTAACGCAGGACCAGGACCTCGCGCTCGCGGGCGGGCAGCGCGCGCAGCGCCGGCAGCAGGCCGTCCTCCGGGCCGGCATCTGACCCGGCCTGCTGCGCTGCCACCGCCCGCGAACGGCGGATCAGCGACCGGCGCAGGTAGCGCAGTGCGGCGCCCTGGCCGGGCAGCGCGTGCCACGTCCCGTGCAGGTTGGCGAAGGCTTCCTGCACGATCTCCTCCGCGGTGGCCAGGTCCGATACAAGCAAGACGGCGAGCCGAACGAGTGGCTGGTAGTGCTCCTGATAGATGGCGGCGACCGTGCGGCTGAGGTCCTCATCGGCGTCCTGCCAGGGCAGCGCGCCTGATGGCTTCCGGTTTGTCCTGGCCTTCGGGGTCCGCATGGTCATACTCCTGCTATCGGGCCTGGCTCCGAGCCTGCCCGCGGTCGCTCACGGATATGAGCCGCACGACCCCCGGCCGCCAACAACTTCCCGGGCCCAATTACGCGGGCGGCGCCGGGTACTTCAGGTCCAGATAGGCGCGGGCGACCGCTGCGTCGATGGGCCGGGGGACCGGGACGACGCAACTGGCGGCGTCGACGTCGCGCCGGGCCACCGCCTCCAGGCAGCGGGCCTGCAGCGCGAAGCCCAGGTCCATCGACTCGATGGAGTTACCCAGCGGGCACTGTAGTACTCACGGCGATTCTTCTCATTTAGTGATTATTTGTGGTGCAATGCCAGGAACCGGCTGATCAGAGGCCGTTCCAGGGGAGGGATGGTTGGCGTGGGGGTTAGGCGTGCTCATCTAGTCGGCAGCATTCCCGCGATCACGGCGGCGGAAGCGATGCGGCTTGCGGTCCAAAGGCTCGGGCCCGAGCTCGATTACCTGCCTGACGGCGAGACCGGCGTGCGCCGGAACTGGGTCATCGGCATGATCGACGGCTTCCGGAACCACCCTGACCTGCGGCTGGTCAAGGAGGGTGACTGGTCCGACTACGACAAGACACCGCGCTTCGCGCTCCAGCCGGGCCACCGGCTGTACGGCGCGGCGCTGGATCTGGGCATCGCCGCGGCGGCCCGCGCGGCCATGTCCGAGTTCGACACCCTGCGGGCCGCGCTGGCCGGCGAGGAGCGGTCCGGGCCGCGTTTCCTGGTCGGCATCCCGGGCGACGTCGACCTGGCCATGTTCACCTTCGGGCCGTCCGGTCCCGTGCGCCACCTGCGGCCCTTTACCGAGGCGCTGGCCACCACCATGCACCAGGTCCGCGCGCTGTTCGGCGACGACGTGCTGTTCCAGCTCGAGGTGCCGGTGGAGTCGGTGGCGCTGGCGCGCGCGCCGTCCGGGCTGCGGCCGGCGCTGGCCGGCCTGCTGGCCCGCCGGATCGCGGCGCTCGCGCAGGGGGCGCCAGCCGGATCCCAGTTCGGGCTGCACCTGTGCCTCGGCGACATGAACCACCACGCGCTGGGGCGCCTGTCTGACGCCTCTCCGCTGGTCCTGCTGGCCAACGCGGTGACCAGTCGCTGGCCGGCCGGCCGCCCGCTGCGCTACGTGCACGCCCCGCTGGCCGCCGCCGACGACCCGCCCCCGGCCAGCCCGGCCTTCTACCGGCCGCTGGCCGGCCTGAAACTGGGCGCGGGCGTCAGGTTCGTGGCCGGCTTCGCGCACGAGGACCAGGACGCGGCCGTCCAGTTCCGGATCCGCGAGATGATCGAGGACGCCGCCGGGCACCCGGTCGACGTCTCGACCAGCTGCGGTCTCGGCCGCCGCCAGCCCGACGCGGCCCTGGCCGCGATGGACCGCATCAAGCTGCTCCTGGCATGATCATCCTGTGCCCGGCGGCGCCCAGGTCAGCTGGAAGCCCAGCTCAGGCGGACCGCGTTCTACGAGCCGCCGCACGATATCAGGCACCACCAGGTGAGTCTCTAGCCCCCCTGATCATGTCACTATTTAAACCATGTAACGTCCGGACCAGGGCAGAGCCATAAACCGAAGGAGCGTCGATGAAGACCAAGGCCGCAGTCGTCTACGAGCCGGGTAAGCGCATCGAGATCGAAGAGCTCGACCTGGATGGCCCGAAGGACGGCGAGGTTCTCATCCGGTACACCCACGCGGGCCTGTGCCACTCCGACATCCACATCGCGCACGGCGACCTCCCGGCGCGACTGCCCATGGTGCTCGGCCACGAGGGCGCCGGGATCATCGAGGAGATCGGAGCGGGCGTGACCCGGGTCAAGCCCGGCGACCACGTCGTCTGCTCGTTCATCCCGAACTGCGGCGTCTGCCGCTACTGCGCCACCGGCCGCCAGTCCATCTGCGACATGGGCGCCACGATCCTCGAGGGCTACCTGCCCGGCGAGCGCTTCCCGATGACCGGACCGCGGGGCCAGTACGGCGCCATGTGCATGATCGGGACCTTCAGCCAGTACGGCACGATCAGCCAGACCTCGGTCGTCAAGGTCGACGACGACCTGCCGCTGGAGAAGGCGGTGCTGGTCGGCTGCGGCGTCCCGACCGGCTGGGGCTCGGCCGTCAACACGGCGAACGTCGCCCCTGGCGACACGGTGGCGATCTTCGGCATCGGCGGCATCGGCATCAACGCGGTGCAGGGTGCCCGCTACGCCGGCGCGAAGAACGTCGTCGCCATCGACCCGCTGGAGAACAAGCGCGAGAAGGCGATGGAACTCGGCGCCACCCACGCGTTCGCCACGGCCGAGGAGGCGCAGGCCGCCATCACCGACATGACCAGGGGACAGGGCGCCGACTCGGCCATCCTCACCGTCGACCTCATGACCGCCGAGGTCGTGGAGGCCGGGTTCAACACCATCGGCAAGGGCGGCACGGTCGTGGTGACCGGGCTGAACAAGCTGGAGATACCGACCGTCACGGTCTCGGGGTCGATCCTGACCCTGTTCCGCAAGTCGATCAAGGGCAGCCTGTTCGGCGACTGCAACCCGACCACCGACATCCCCAAGATCCTCGGTCTCTACCAGGCCGGCGACCTCAAGCTCGACGAGATCATCACCCGCACGTACAAGCTGGAAGAGGTCAACGAGGGCTACGACGACCTGCTGGCCGGCAAGAACGTCCGCGGCGTCATGGTCCACGAGCACTGACCGGACCCGGATGACGAAACAGGTCGTAGGGCGCCAGCGCGAACTGGAGCTGGTGCGAGCCGCGCTCGCGTCTGGCGCCCACATCCTGCTCGAAGGCCCGCCGGGCACCGGCAAGTCCACCTTGCTGCGGCAGGTCGCGGAGTCCCGGCACACCGAGTTCGTGCTGGTCGAGGGCAGCGCCGAGCTGACCCCGGCCCGCCTGATCGGCTCGTTCGACCCGGCGCTGGTGCTCGAGCAGGGCTACCGGCCGGAGAACTTCTCCGACGGGCCCTTGGTCCGCGCCATGCGCGAGGGCGGCCTGCTGTACGTGGAGGAACTCAACCGGGTCCCGGAAGAGACCATCAACGTCCTGCTGACCGTCATGTCCGAGGGGGAGATCAACGTGCCGCGGCTCGGCCGGGTGGCCGCGGACGAGAACTTCCGGCTGGTCGCGGCCATGAACCCGTACGACTCGGTGGGCACGTCGCGGCTGTCGATGGCGCTGTACGACCGGACCTGCCGGGTCGCCGTCGGCTACCAGAACGCCGAGCACGAGCGCCAGATCGTGCAGCTCGCGGCCGAACACGCCAAACAGGCCCTGGTCACCGAGGCGGTCGAGCTGGCCCGGGCCACCCGGGAGCATCCTGACCTGCGCTCCGGCGCCTCGGTGCGGGGCGCTATCGACTACGCCCGGCTGGTCCCCGAGCTCGCCGAGGTCCGCGCCGTCCCCGCCGACGACTGGCAAGCCGGCCTGGACGCGGCGCTGACCACCTTGTCCGGGAGGGTGCGGCGGCACGAGTCCTGCCAGCGCTCCGCCGACGAGGTCATCGAGGAGATCTTCCGGCGGGTGCGGGCCGCGGCCCAGCCGGGAGGTGAGACCAGCCTGGGGGAATGACCAGCCCGCCGGCCGCTCCCGGGGCCGGCGGGCTCCCGCCGCGGCCCCAGCAGCGGCCTCAATCGAAGACGGGACGGCCGGACGGCGGAACCACCGGGCGGCGCGAGCTGTCCAAGCATGCTCGCTTCGCCGAGATCAGCCCCGAGGTCGGCATCCTGGACGAGCAGGCGATGAGCCGGGCCCTGGCCGACGACCCGGCCGCGTTCGAGCTGCTGGCCGCCATGACCAGGGCGACGGACGAGAACCTGCGCGCCGCCGCGATCCGCCTGTCCGCCAGCATCGTCCTCGAGCGGGCCCGGGCCGGGCGGCCCACGATGGGCGGCATCTCCCGGCTGCGGACGGTCCGCGGGGCGACCGACGGCGACCTGGACATCGACGCCTCGATCGAGGGCGTGTCACATGCCCGCGCCGAGGCCCGGCCGGTGTCGGCCGAGGACCTGGTCACCGTGCAGTGGGCCAAGGCGCCTACGGCGTTCGCCGTCGTGGTCGACCGGTCGGGCTCGATGACCGGGGCCCGGCTGGCGGCCGCCGCGACGGTCGCCGCCGCCTGCGCGCTGCGCGCCCCGCAGGAGCACGCCGTGCTGTCCTTCGCTGGCACCGTCGACGTGATCCGCCCCCTGGTCAGCGACATCACGCCCGCCACGGTGTCCGAGCGGCTGCTTCGGGTGCGGGGCCACGGCGTGACCAGGCTGGGTGACGCGCTCAAGGCGGCGGGGGAGCAACTGGCGACCGCCCGGGCCCGCCGCCGGGTGGTCATCTTGCTGTCCGACTGCCGCAGCACCGATGAGGACGACACGCTGCCCGCCGCCCGGACCCTGGACGAGCTGATCATCCTGGCTCCCGGCGACGACCACGAGCAGGCCGCGCACCTGGCCGCCCTGGCCGGCGCCCGCTGGGCCGCGATCACGCACCCGCTAGACGCCGCCGCGGCCCTCGACCACCTGCTCCAGACCCGGGCGACGGCCTGATCCGCTGCCCGGTCACCTCCGTCGCCGCCTCTTCGCCCCCGGCGCCGCCTCGAGATACCCGGGCGTCGCGTCGACGACCGCCCCGATCGCCTCGGCCGGCAGCTCGGCGAGGTCACCGAACCGCAGTGAGTCCTGCCCGACCTGGAAGGGACCGAACGCCGCTCCGTACCGGGCCTGCAACTCGCGCGAGCCGTCGTACGGCATCAGGCGCAGGGTCACGGTCCGCGCCCCGGTCAGCCCGATGGCGAAGACCAGCTGATCTCCGGGACCTTCGTAGAGGAGGTAGCCGGTCAGCGTCTTGTCCCGGCTGACCCGTTCGGCCAGCCCGCTCGCCCGGCGCGTGATGATCTCCCGCAGGGCCCGGACGATGTCCCGCTGGCCGGGGCTGGCGCTGGTCAGGAAGATGTCGATCTCGACGAGCGATAGCCTGGCCACGCAGGCCATGCTACGGGCCTAACGGTGCGGTATCGAGTGGTCCCAGTCGGCCAGCAGGGTGCGGAGCGCCGCGGCCAGCGCGACCGGTTCGTCGAGCATGATGTGGTGGCCCGCGACCGGGATCTCGATGAGCGGGGCGACCCGGCCGAGCCGGTCATAGATGGCCTCGCCCTGCTGCGGCGTGACCAGCCCGTGCTCCGCCCGGAACAGCGCGACCCGGCAGTCGAGCCTGGTCAGCAGCTCGGCGGTGAGGTGGTCCCGGACGAAGACCTGCGGGTCGAACTTCCACGTCCAGCCGCCTTCGGCCGGGCGGATCGAGGTGGCGGCCACGTGCTCGGCCACCCAGGGCAGCACCGGCTGATCGGGGATCGGGCGGAACCGGGCGATGGCCGCCTCGCGGGTCGGGTAGACGCGCAGCGGCCCGAAGGCCCGGTGCTGGCGCGCCGCGCGGTCCTCGGGGGCCATGTCCCTGATCGGCGAGTCGATGGCGACCGCCCCGGCGATCAGCGACCCCGACAGGGTAGCCAGCCGCAGCGTGACCAGGCCGCCCATGCTGTGCCCGATGACGACGGTCGAGGCGGCGGTCCCGGCGTCGGTCACGACGGCGAGGACCTCACGGGCCCAGGTGTCGAGGCTGTAGCGGTCCCGCCGGCCGCTGTCGCCGTGACCGGACAGGTCCAGGGCGATCACCCGCCAGCCGCGGGCCAGCAGCGGGGCGATGTGGTCCCACCAGCGGGAGTGGGCGGCGCCGCCGTGGACGAGCACGATGTTCCGGTCCGCCGGATCCCCCCACGCCCGGTAGGCGATGGTGGTTCCCTCGCACTCGGTAGCCTGCTCCTCGGGCGCGGTCGCCAGGGCGGCGGTGAACCAGGCCGGTGGTGGTGGTGTCATGACGAGAAGCCTAGGGTCGGGTCATGACATCAGAGCACCCTGCTGGCCACGAGGTCATCGCAGTGGAGGTGCCCGGCGGCCAGCTCGCCGTCGAGACGTTCACGTCGGGTACCGAACCGGTCCTCGCCATCCACGGCGTGACCATGACCGGCGCCCGGGCCACGGCCGAACTGATCGCGGAGGCACAGTCTTGACCACCACCACCGTCACCACCACCGTCACCACCCTCGTCGAGGCGCTGGGCCGCGACCTGCCCGCGGACTGCCTAGTGCTCGACCCGGATGTGCTCGCGGCCATGTCGCACGACGAGGCCGAGTGGGCGCCGGCCGAGGCGGCCGCGGTCGGTGTGCGGGCCCGGACCGAGGCCGAGGTCCAGCACGTCGTCCGCACCTGCGCTGAGCTCGGCGTGCCGGTCGTGCCGCGCGGCGCGGGCACCGGGCTGTCCGGCGGGGCCAACGCGGTCAGCGGCTGCGTCGTACTCGACCTTTCCCGGATGAATCAGGTGCTCGAGATCGACGCGGACAACCTGATGTGCGTGGTGCAGCCGGGTGCGGTCAACAACGACGTCAAGGCGGCGGTGGCCGAGCACGGACTGTGGTACCCGCCGGACCCGGCCAGCGCGCCGTGGTCCACGATCGGCGGCAACGTCGCCACCAACGCGGGCGGCCTGTGCTGCCTGAAATACGGCGTCACCCGCGACTACGTCCTCGGCCTGCGGGCGGTCGTCGGCGGGCCGGTCGCCTACGGGGACGCCGTCCGGCTGGGCCGCCGCACCACCAAGGGCGTGGCCGGCCTCGACCTGGCCGGGCTGTTCGTCGGGTCCGAGGGCACGCTCGGCGTGGTGACGGAGGTGACGCTGCGGCTGCGGCCCGCCCCGGTCGGCACGCCGCGGACCGTCGTCGGTGCCTTCCCCAGCCTGGTCTCCTCCGGCCAGGCCGTGGCGCAGATCACCCGGCGCGGGCTGACCCCGGCGGTCCTCGAACTCCTGGACCGGGCCTGCCTGGAGGCAGTGGAGGAGTGGAAGCACATGGGCCTCGACGCGGACGCGGCGGCGCTGCTGCTGGCCCGGGTGGACACCCCGGGAGATTCCGGCGCGGCCGAGTCGGCCGCGATCGCCGCCACCATGACCGAGGCGGGGGCCCTGTGGGCCGAGCAGTCCACCGACGACACCGAGGCCGAGGCCCTGTTCGACGCCCGGCGGCTGGCCTACCCGGCGCTCGAGCGGCTCGGCCCGGTGCTCACCGAGGACGTCTGCGTGCCCCGGTCCAAGGTGCCCGAGATGCTCGAGCAGATCACCGCGATCGCGGCCCGGCACGGCGTGCGGACCGCCACGGTCGCGCACGCCGGCGACGGGAACCTGCACCCGTGCCTGATCACCCAGCCCGGTGACGAGGCGGCCCGCGAGTCCGCCCAGGCGGCGTTCGAGGAGTTCCTGGACGCGGCCATCGCGCTGGGCGGCACCGTGACCGGCGAGCACGGCGTCGGGATCCTCAAGCGCGACGGCATGCGCCGCGAACTCGACCCCGGCTCCCTCGCCATGCAGACCGCGATCCGCCACGCCCTCGACCCCCGCGCCATCTTCAACCCCGGCAAGGGCTAGCGCGGGCCTGCGGCCAGCGCCGGGAACGCCTGCCGGACCTCGCTGAACAGGACCTGGAGCCGGTCGCGGCCGAAAGCGGCTGAGGCATTCCAGAGCGCGTCGATGGCGGCGTTCAGCGGGTCCTGCTCACGTGCTGAGAACAGCGCCGGGAACGCCGCAGCCTGCTGGCGAAAGTTGCTGTGCCGCCCATCGAGCGAGGTCACGATAGTCCTGGGAACTTGCTCGTCGGAAAAGAGCAGGTCCCACGCCCGCCTGTCGTCGCCGTCGAATGGCCACGGAAGCGGCTCGCCACGATCCATTGCGTCCAGGGCCGCGGCAATCCAGCCGATGTCCGGGAGCCGGGCTTCGGCGATACCGCGTCTGGTCACCCAGCGGGCGACCTCCCGCTGGGTGACCGGATCCGCCTCGCCGAGCGCGTCAACCAACGACCGGTCCAGCCGGGCAACATTACGTACGTTGCCGCCAAGATCACGCAGTCGTTGACTGGGCAGGCGACCGTTCCACCGTTCTTTCTCTGCCTCCAGACGTGCTTGCTCCGCTGCCCGTTGCTGCTCGGCCAGGGCGCGCTGCGCGGCGGCCGCTTTCTCCTCGGGCGTCGGGGGCGGCGGCTGCTCCCGCGCGAATCCGTGCCAGTAGGCAGCGATCTCACTGGTCTGTTTCATCACCCTGTCCGGCTCCGGCGGGGCCGGCCAGAATTGCAGGAGGTAACGGTCGGTCTCCGGGTCCTCTTCCATCCTGGTGTCCAGTTCCTTGCCGTCATCCATCCCCGTGGCGCTGTAGCGGACTCGGTAGCTGGCCTCGGTCAGGTCGAGTGGCCAGTACTGCTCGCCGCCCCAGCCGACCAGCCCAACCTCGCCCAGAGGCCGAAACGACGCCTCGACGACCTCCGGCCAGGCTTCATCGACCGGCGGCGGGTCATCGTAAAGCTCCACCGTGAAGCCGACCCTGCCGGTGTGCAGGCCGGTTATCAGGAACAGGATGCCCGGCATGGCCGCTCCGCACAGCCCGTTGCTCTGGCCGCCGAAACACTCGGCCAGGTCTGGGCAGTCGTCCCCGCTCTCGACATAGATCTGCCCGTAGTGCACCCATGCTGACTGGCCCATCAAGGTGCGCACCGCTGCCTCCCGTCCGCCATCCGGCCGAGGCCATCATCGCGTACGCCACCGACATTCCCAGAGGGCAGCCGCTAGCAGTCCTCTGCTAGTAGTCTTCGCGGCCGACGGGCTCGCAGGGGAGCGGCTTGGCGCAGTACGTGCACGTGGGGTGCTCGGCGAACGCCGCGGTCGACTGGTCGACCCGGGCGCCGCACTCGGGGCAGGACGCGGGCACGTTCCACTGGGGCTCGTCGTCGACGATGTGGTGCACCACGCCGAAGGCAGCCGGTGCTGGCGCCCCGTTCAGCAGCGCCTCGGCCTGGGCCGAGCGCTCCTGCTTGGTGCGCGCGCGGATGAGTTTCGGGTCGTACCGCGGGTCGCCCTCGATGTGGATCTCGGTCTTGTGGCTCTTCGGGTCGTAACTGACCTTAACCACGTCCCCCGGCTGGGGCTTGTGGAAGATCGGCACCTTGACCTTGGTCTCGACCCGGAACGGCTCGCCGCCGTCCGGCCGGACCTCCACGATGTACTTGTGGTGGTCCCAGTCCACGCCGTGCATGTCGGTGTCCACGACGTGCCCGGCGCCCTCGTCGTCCAGGATCAGCGCCTCGCCCTGGACCTTCTTGTCGAACATCCCCCAAGTATGGAGGTAACCCCGCCCCCCTAGAACGGAGGGGCCTCGCTCATGATCTGGAGGACGCCGTCGAGCAGTTTGGACCCGCCGGACCGCTGGGACGGCGGCTGGTCATCCGGTATCTCGATCCGCGGGTCCCGCCACTTCTGGCCGTCCGGGTCCCAGCGCTCGAGCACGGATGATTCCGCGATCCGGCCTTCCACCGTCAGCAGGTCCTGGGCGACTTGCCCGGCCTCCCCGGCGGCCTTCTCGGTCCCGGCGTACAGGTAGACATGCGCCTTGTCGGCGGAAACCGCGATGTCATTACCAAGGCGGACGCGCAGGTCCTCCACCAGTTTCTTCGGCACCCCCGGGCGGCCATCGAGGACCAGGCTTACCCGCCATTCGTCGGACATAGCGGAAGCGTATCCGGAAAACACCCGCGCCCCTACCCGCGTAATTTACGGCATAGATGATCATGGAGGGGGCGCTGCCGCCCGCCATCCGTAACGCCTGCTGGGAGGATCCGCATGCCGCTGGACCCGCAGTTCCGCACCATCCTCGACACGCTGGAAAGCTCCGGGCTGACGCCGTTGGTCCGCGGCGACGCGGCCCAGACCAGGGCGCACTACCGGACGCTGTCGCTGAGCCGCCGAGGGCCGGGATTCGTGCCGGAAGAGGTGGCCTCGGTGACCGACCTGCGCTCGCCGGGCGGCGTGCCGGTGCGGGTTTACGAACCGGCCTCGCCCGGCGGCTTCACGCTGATCTACCTGCACGGCGGCGGCTGGGTCGTCGGCGACGTGGAGACCCACGACCCGCTGTGCCGCCGGGTGACGAACCGGACCGGGGCACGGGTGGTGTCGGTCGACTACCGGCTCGCTCCCGAGCACCCGTTCCCGGGCGCCCTGGATGACGCCGAGGAGGTACTGCGCTGGCTGCGGGGCCAGGATCCTGACCGGGCGGTCGGCGTGGCCGGCGACTCCGCCGGGGCGTCCCTGGCCGCCGGGCTGGCGATCCGGGCGCGGGACCAGCGGATCCCGCTGGCCGCGCAACTGCTCCTGTACCCGGCCACCGACCCGGTCATGAGCAGCGCGTCCATCACCGAGAACGGCGAAGGCTACTTCCTGACGCGGCACGACATGGACTGGTTCTACCGGCAGTACCTGCCGGACGGCGTGGCCAGCGCCGCCGAGGCCGACCTGGCTCATGCCGACGTCGGCGGGGTAGCCTCCGCCATCGTGGCCACCGCCGAGTTCGATCCACTGCGGGACGAGGGCGCGGCCTACGCCGCCCGGCTCGAGGACGCCGGGGTCCCGGTCGAGTACGTGCCCGGCCCCGGGCTGATCCACGGCTTCGCGGCCTTCCTCGGCGTAGTCGACGCGGCCGAGGCCAACCTGGAGAAGATCCTGGCCAGCCTAGCCCGGATCATGCGAAGCCGGGCCTCGGCTACGTGACTGCCCGCACCGGTGTCCGGCTCGCGAGGATGGCCCGGCCCGGGTGACCAGCGCATGGGGCAGGTACCCCATCTTCCCCGCTATATTCGCGATCATGCCGACGCTGGCCGTCCTCGGCTCTGGGCCGAAGGGAATCGCGATCGCGGCCAAGGCCCGCGCGCTCGCCGCCGCGGGCCTTCCCGCCCCCCGGGTCATACTCATCGAGCCGGGTCCGGTCGCCGGGAACTGGACCGGCCAGCAGGGCTACACCAGCGGCCTGCTGCCGCTGGGCACGCCGCCGGAGAAGGACGTCGGCTACCCCTACGCCGACAGCTGGGGTGCGCATTCGGCCGCGGTCACCACGGCGATGGCGGAATACAGCTGGCACCGGCACTTGATCGCCCGGGGCGCCTACGCCGACTGGGTCGACCGCGGCCGCCTGCGGCCCACCCACCGGCAGTGGAGTTACTACCTGCGGGACGCCGCGGACCGGGCCGAGGCCGAGATCGTCACGGCCGAGGTCACTGAGATGGAGGTCGACGGCGAGCGATGGCGGCTGGCGGTGGATCCGGGGGAGCCGATTTGGGCCGATGGCGTGGTGGTCACCGGCACGGGGCCGCCGATCCGCGTCCACGGTCAGCCGCACCGGCATCCGCGGGTCCTTGACGGACGGAGCTACTGGCTGGCCGCGTCCGCCTACAAAGGGCGCATGGCGATGAACACGTGCGTCATCGGCAGCGGCGAGACGGCGGCCGCGGTCGTGGTCAACCTGCTGGACAAGGCGCACCGGCGGTCGGTCATCGACGTTCTGACCAGCCGCGGCGTCCTCTACTCGCGAGGGGAGAGCCACGAGGAGAACCGCAGGTACTCTGACCCAGGGGACTGGCCCGCACTGGCCGAGGCGCACCGGCGCGAATTCCTCGCGCGCACCGACCGGGGCGTGTTCTCGCAGCAGGCCGAGGCCGCTCTCAACGCCTCGCGCGGCTTCCGTACGCTGGCCGGCCGGGCGGTGCAGATCGACGCGGGCGACAAGCAGGTCGTCGTCACCATCGAGTACGGCCACGAGCGCGAGCGCGTCGCCTACGACCTGGTCATCGTGGCCATCGGTTTCCATGCCCGCTGGTTCGAGACGCTGCTCGGAGACGAGGCGCGCCGTCGGCTCGGCCACGCCGAGGGCGGGGCCGGGCTCGAGCAGCGGATCGACGTCGACCTGTCGGTGGCCGGCCTGAACCCGCCGCTTCACCTGCCGGTCCTGGCCGGGCTGGCTCAGGGCCCGGGATTCCCGAACCTGAGCTGCCTCGGCCTGCTCAGTGACCGCATCCTGCGCCCGTATGTTCCGGCCGGACGGCCGGAACTCGTCGACCGGAAAGAGAAAGCACGTGACCGAAGTGCCTGACGAGGCGTGGGAGAGCGATGACTGCGTGCACCGTACCGTCGTCATGCCGGCCGTCCTGGCCGAGCGACTCGCGGCCCGGGCCGAACAGCGAGGCCTGTCCATTAGCGACCTGATAGCCGAATACGCCGAGGAAGGCCTGCGCCGGGACGGCCCTGGTGCGACTTAGGCCGCTTCGCGGCCAGCCAGGCTAGGCCAGCGACCTTCCCCGCGGAACGCACAGCCCGACGACCGGTGTGCTGGCGCCTGCCCCGCTCAGCTCACCACGCGGTTGATCCAGGTGATCAGTTCGGCGGTGATCTCGGCGCGGTTGGTCTCGTTGAGGATCTCGTGCCGGGCATCCGGGTAGGTGCGGACGGTCACGTCGGTCAGGCCCGCGGCCTGGTACCGCTCGGCCAGCGGGGTCAGCAGGGCCAGCCCGCCGTTGACCGGGTCCGCCTCGCCGACCGCGATGTACAGGGGCAGGTCGGACCGGATGGCGGCGACCTGAGCCGGGTCCGCGCCGCGCCGCGCGCCGGCGAACATGGCCTTGCCCCCACTGGTATCGATCCCGAAGCCGCAGCGGGGATCGGCGACGTAGGCGTCCACGATCACCTCGTCCCGGGACAGCCAGTCGTAGTCGGTGCGGGCCGGGGCGAACGGCGCGTTGAAGGCGGACAGGTCGATCGGCTGGTCCAGGTCGAGCGCGCCCTCGAGCAGGTCGATCGCCGCCGTCCCGGTCAGTACGACGCCGTCGGCGTCCGCGCTGTGGTCGAACAGGTACTGCTGGACCGCGAACGACCCCATGCTGTGGCCGAGCAGGATCAGCGGCAGGCCCGGGTGCTCGGCCCGGATGTGCGCGGACAGCAGGCCGATGTCGTCGACAAGCCCGGGCCAGCCGCCCTTCCCCAGGTCGCCGAGCGCCTCGGGATCAGCGCCCTGTCCCCGGGCGCTGGCGCCGTGCCCCCGGTGGTCCTGGGCGTAGACCACGAAGCCCGCGTCGTTCAGCGCCCGGGCCACGTGCTCGTAGCGCAGCGCGTGCTCGCCCATCCCGTGCGTCAGTTGCACCGCGGCCCGCGGCTCACCCGCCGGGTCCCACCGGTAGGCGGCGATCTTGGTGCCGTCCGCTGACGTATAACTGAAGGTGCTCGATGGCATCGGCAACCCCTCCTCGCGTGGAAAATCTAAGTTAAAAAACTCGCGGTTACAAGGGAATGCCGCCTAGCCCTGGCCCGTACGAGATGAAACCGGACTTCCAGTGCGTTCGAACGAGATCAACCAGGAGTTTCATAGCGATTCTGGCATCGTCCTGGCCGAAGATCATGACCGGGTCCGGGTGCTCACGCTGAACCGTTCCGGCCGCAGAAACGCGATCGACCTCGAGCTGCGGGTGATGCTGGCCGGCGCCATGGGGATCGCGGCCTTCGGCGAGCGCCACCAGCCCGCCTTCCGAGGCCGATGATATTCTAATTCCCATTAAAGGAGCCGGGGAGAGGAGGCTATGGCCGGGCCAGACCACGCAGTGCTGGCCGAGTCGCGTGAGCGGGGGATCCAGACCTGGACCGGCCGGGTCACCTACCGGCTGTGCCTGGTGGACGGCGAGCTCCGGCTGGCCGGAAAGCAGGTCCTGCTGGTCAACCGCCACCAGCCGCTGCCTACGCTGGCATTTCTGATCTTATGAGCGTGTTTTGAGGAGGAAAGGTGCCCGCCGTCGCGGTCCAGGTCCCCGTCTCCTACTTCCAGTACGACCAGCAGGGCGTCGTGTTCAACATGTGGTACTTCGGCTGGTTCGACGACGCCATGACGCAGTTCCTCGGCGAGGTGGGCTACCCGTACACCGTGATGAACGCCGACGGCCTCGACGTCCAGCTCGTGCACACCGAGGCGGACTGGCGCGACGCGGTGCGCTACGGCGAGGAGATCACCATCGATGTTTCTACCGAACGGGTGGGCTCGACCAGCTTCACCCTGTGCTTCTCGGTCCGGGTGGGCGCCGAGGTGCGCTCGACCGGTCGTACCGTCTACGTGGTCGTGAGCACCGACGGCTCGGGCAAGCGGCCGGTCCCGCCCCGGCTCCGGGCCGGGCTGGAATCCGCGCTGACCACGGCGGTCCGCTGATGGCGCCCGGCGAGCTGATCATCACCGGAACGCGGCAGCGCGAGGCCTGGCTGGAGCGAGTCATGCCGCCGGTCGAGCGACTCGACGCGGGACTGTGGTCCATCCCGGTGCCGATCCCGGACAACCCGCTCCGGTTCGTGTCGGTGTACGCGTTCGGCACCGGCGAAGGCCTGGTGCTGATCGACGCGGGCTGGGGCAGCGACGAGTCCTGGCGGACCCTGACGGACGGGCTGGAGTCCATCGGCGCCGGGATCGCCGACGTCCGCGGCGTCCTGGTCACCCACCTGCACTACGACCACATCGGGCTGGCCGGCCGGATCCGGCAGGCCGGTGGTGCGTGGATCGCATTGCACCCGGCCGACCACGCCGTGCTCAGCCTCCCGGACTACCGCCGGGCGGAGCTGGCCGTGGCCCGGGAGGCGGATTTCCTCTACGGCCTGGGCGCGACCCCGGCCGAGGCGGCGGCGGCCGTCGGTTCCGCCGCCGACTGGGAGAAGTTCGCGGGCATGGCCCTGCCCGACCGGCTGCTCGAGGACGGGGAACTGGCCGACGTGCCCGGCTGGAAGCTCCGCGCCCTGCACACGCCCGGCCACACCCCCGGTCATCTGTGCTTCGTGGACGAGCGCTCCCGCCGGCTCTTCTCCGGTGACCACGTGCTGCCCCGGATCACCCCGAACATCTCGGCCCAGCGCGGCGACCCCGGCAGCCCGCTGCTGTCCTACCTGGACTCGCTGGCCCGGACCCGCGACCTGGACGTGGACGAGGTCCTGCCCGCGCACGAGTGGCGGTTCACGGGGCTGGCCGCCCGGGTCGACGCCATCACCGCCCATCACGAACGGCGGCTCGCCGAGCTGCTGGCCGCGGTCCGCCGCCACCCGGGCTCGACGCCGTGGCTGCTGGCCGGAGAGCTGACCTGGTCCCGCCCCTGGAACCAGTACGGCGGCCAGATGCGGATCTTCGCCGTCACCGAGACCGCCGCGCACCTGGACCTGCTGGAGCACCGCGGCCTGGTGACCGCGAGCAGCACTCGCCCGCCCGGGTACACGGTCACCGCCACCTGAAGGCCGGCCCGGGATCCGCCCGAGACTCTTAGTCCGCGGATGAATCTGCGGGCGTGCCATCGCCTGCCGCCGCCTTGTCATTTCCTGACCAGCGAAGGGTAACGTCGAGGTGGCCGCCGGCTGAGGTGTTCGCGATCACCATGCCGAACGTGGCGTCGAAGCAAACGCCGACCTGTATCTCCACCTCGTCGGGACGACGCTGCATGGATGCGAAGCCCGCAAGAACGTCGGACGCTGCCGCGGTGACGGTTCCGAGTGCCGCCCGCAACGGCACCGCAGCGTCGGCTACCGCTTTCCGGCTCAGGCCGGCGTCCACGACCCGGGCCGGATCGGGTACCCGTGTCTGCACTATGACTGCGCTGCCATCTTCGAGCGTGAAGCGGGTCAGTTCTTCCATCATCGTCTCCCATGTCAGTGGCCGCAGCTGAAATCCGGGTCTCCCCCGGGGAACGTCTTGTAGGTTGCCCGCCTTATCGGGTCGAGCCGGCCCAAGATGTTCGCTAGCTGCTCGGGGTTTCCCAGGTACTCCATGACCGCCTGGTAGAAGGCATCCTGCATGGTGGCGGGCATGAGGTCGGAGGCATTGAAACAGAGCGTGGCGCTGTGATTCGTCAGGGTGCGGGCGACGGCCCGGCTCACCTGGTCGCGGTAGGTGCTCAACGGCACCTGTCCGTCCGCCGAGGACGCGCCGCCGTCCGGGATAGCAGGCCAGATGCGCTGGGCCTGTTCGCTCGCCAGGAACTGGACCAGGCGCTCGGCGTCAGGCGTGTCACGGAACATGGCAAGCAGGTCCGCGGACACCTCCCATGCGTCGGTCACCGCCCCAGTCGCATGGTCCGGCAACCCGGTAGACGGGAAGGGGAAGTAGTCGTAGCCGATTCCCGGCCGCTGGTCATTGGGGCTTTCCTGGTAGGGGAGGGTGATGAACGACGCCGCGTTCTGCAGATAGCACCCGGGCGGCTGGGTGAACAGCGGCTCGGTGGACACGGACGCTCCCGGACCGGGCCACGGACTGACCAGCGCGGTGGCGCTTCCGCCGTACACCTGCCTTGCCCCGGCCACCAGGCTGCCCCAGGTCCGCCAGGCCTCCTCGACCTGCGGTGAGGTCCAGGCGAGCTGGCCGTCTCCCCACCGCTGATAGACCGCGGTGCCGGACTGGGCCAGCAGGATGTTGCCGATCCAGTCGGTGCCTGGCCATCCTGAGGTGGGCGGCGAGTCCAGGCCAAGGCACCACGTAGCGCCGCCGCGGGCCGCGGCCCGCTTTTCCAGCGCGGTCAGCCGGGACCAGGACGGCAGTGACGAATTGCCGGGCATGCTGCCGGCGGGCCAGTCCCGTGGGTCGTACCATACGAGGTTTTCCAGGTCGGCCTTGACCGGCAGCGTGTACAGCCTGGCGGTGCCTAGCTTCATGATGCTCAGCCACTGCGGCCCGTACGCGGAGGCCACTTGCCGTTCGGCGAGCACGCTGGGACTGAGCGGCCGCAGGTAGCCCTGCCGCTGGTACTGAAGGAGCTCGCCCGGACTGGGCAGGATAGCCAGGTCAGGCGGGCTGCCCTGCTGTACGTCCGACTGGAGCAGCTGGTCAAGCGCACGTGTCCCGGTGTAGATCACATGTACGCCGGTAGCGTCCTGGAACGCCTTGAGGACCGTCCGGAAGTCGTATCCTTCAGTGCCCGGCTTCGTGCCGGTCCAGGACGCGATGACCGTGACCGTCCCGGCCGGCGACGCCTGATCACCAGGCCCGGTACCGGAAGCGCTGCCGGAAATTGCCACCACCACGATCAGGGCGGCCCCGGTCGCGAGGCGGAGTGTGATGCCGGCTGTGGGGTGTCTCATATCCTCCGGTACCTGTACTCGTCTATGGGGGACCGCAACCCGAGCGGGATCATGAGCAGGAGCAGGATCAAGAGGCCGGTGATGAATGCCATGGACCTGCTGTAACTGGCCACTGCGGCGGCGGCGTCGGCGGCGACGAGGCTTTCCTCGGTCGAGATGCAGCCGAGGATCTTCGTCGTGGGGCACGGCGGGGCCTGGCTGTCCGCCTTCCGCTTAGCGGTGGCGTCGAACGTGACTATGTGCTGCACCTCCCGCTGCTCGGCCGAACACTGGCCGCAGTGAGTTCCGAAGAGCCCCTTGAGGGTTGCCTGTCCGTATCCGTCGGTGATGTCCGTCCGCACCTCCTGGAGCGCTACCACCGCTTGGAGCGGGCCAGACGCGGCTCTAAACGAACGTTCGGAATCGATCACGTGGCTCCCCATCAGGCACAGCGCGATCACGGCCGCCGCCGCCACCGTCAGGTACTTGCTGAGGATGCGGCGCAATCGCCGGCCAAGAAGGCGCTGGGTCGCGGCCAGCGTGCCGAGCAGGGCGAGGGCAGGAATTATCCAGAGAGCGCTGAGCCACGGACTCACCCAAGGCGATGACTGCTGGCTGACGAGTGCGCGCCGTTCGGCGGACTGCAGGAAACCCAGGCTGTCCGGGCCGGTGAGGAGCTGCCCGTGCATGAGTTCCGAGGCGGACCACAGGTCCTCGAGGCCGACTCCGCTATCGCTTGCGACCTGCATCCGGTAGTGCGCGTCGGCCTGCTCCACCAGCCCGGTGTACGCGGGGACGAGACCCTCGATCAGTTGCAGTGCCTGGCTGCCGGACGCGCCCGCCGCGTTGTTCTCGGCCACCTGTTCCAGGCTCTGCTCGGCCGCTGCGATGTCGTCCTGGTGCTGCCCGGACGGGCCTGCGCCCAGCGGGATGGTCTGGATCGCCAGGCTGTCCGCATCGGCCAGCGCCTGGCCCGCTGCGTAGGCCTCCATGACGGCAGTGGCGGTATGCTCCCCGGCCGCGACGACGACCGTGTGCTCTTGCCAGGTCACGAGCAGCGCCGTTCCCCCGGTGAGAAGCGCCAGCGTCATCAGCACGGCACACAGCCGGTCAAGCAGCAGGGGTGTCGTCGACGGAGCCCGCTGCGGCGCCGTGACGCTCATCATGCGGTCCCATCCCGATCGGGACCGGCTTCGTCGAGCCGGCGGCCGCATCTCTCGCAAAACCGGGCCCCTAGCGGCGATGTACGACCGCAGCCCGGGCATACGGGCGGCGTCCCGGCACCGGCGGTCGGTCTATCTCGCGGCCGTGGGTCCTGGTCTGGCACGAAAGACGATGTAGGCGCTCGAGCTTCGGCCTGTAGCACGACCGCGCGGCTGAGGTCGTCTCGTAGCCGCACCCGGCCGGCGCCAGCGTCCACTATCTGCACCAGCGACTGGAGCACCCCCAGCCGTTCGGCATCATTCGCCGCACTGGCGAGCCGGGCGGCCTCGCCCCATGCCGCCGCCGCACCGGCGGCGTCACCGCCGAGCCACGCGTGGCAGCCGGCCGTGATGGCATCGCCGGCGGCCTGCTGGCTGACGTAGGTATCGGAGGGCAGCCAGGTTCGCATCGACAGGTCATCTCGCGTCCAGCACGCCACGATGAAGCCAGGCCCCGGCAGTATCCGCGGGCCGTCCGGGCCAGGCACCGTGACGTCGACGCGCGCCAGCCGGACTTCCTTTCCGATGGCGAAGTCGCCGGGAGCGACGCCGAGCCTCACCATGTAGTCGCGGGTCTCGTCACTCCACGAGCCGATCCAGAAGTCAGTCGCGGTCGTGTCGGCCGCTGTCCCGTGCCCGGTAAGGTCGGCATCGGCCGGGTACATCTGCCGTATCTCGCGGACGGAGACCCCCGGACGGGTTCGTATCCGCAACGCGACGCTGGGCACGACTTTGCGCATGGCCTCGCGCATTACGACGCGGAAGTCGTCCTCAAGGTCGGCCGGGTCCGGGAGCCCGTCCGCCCGTCCCTGCAGGACGGTGACGATCTTACGCAGGTCGCGGGGCTCCCACTGGTCGCCGATGCCGCGGGCATCGCAGGTGAAGACGCCGCGGCAGGCATCGAGCACCTGGTCGAGGCGGCCATCCTGGAGATCGTGGTTCTGGCCGTCGGTATACAGCATCGCGTGCCTGATGTGCCGGGGGTACGGCCTGAGCAGCCGGTGAGCCTGGCGGAGCCAGCTGCTGATCTTGGTCCCGTCATTCGGGTAGAGCCGGTCGATAGCACGCTTGGCCGCGTCGCGCGTGTCCGGTGCCGACAGGGCCAGGGCGGGACCGTGCGGATATACAGCCTCCGCCCTGCTCCTGCCGCTGAGCACCGCGAACTCGACGCCATCGCGCATGGTGTCGACCGCGGCATGCGCTGCTCGTTTCGCCGCTCGCAGCTTGCCGGGAGGCTTGCCCATGGAACCGGAGCAGTCCATGATGATGATCTCGGCGAGGCCCGCCGCGGTCAGGCCGTCGCCTGGATGGTCACCCGGCGTGGCCGTGACCCGGATCAGGGCCTGGATCTCGGCCGTGTCTGGCGGCCAGCGGTCATGCTGGATGATCTCCAGGGCAAAGACACCGGTCTCGTTCATGAGGTTTCTAACCTGCTGATCACTAGTCGAGCGTCCTGGTTCGTACGTGGTTGGCGAGGTCAATGAGGATCGTGTGCTGGTCTTTGCTCTGCGCATGGTCCGCCAGGTCGCGGTAGCGGGCCTCAAGCCGGGCCCGCAACCCGGCGATGGCCGCTCGTGAACCGCGACCTGCCCGCGAGCGGGCACGCCCGAGCCTCGCCTCGAGCAGCACCGCATCGAGACGGTCACCGGTTACCCGAAGCTTGTCGTCCCGCAGCGGCGGTCGGCCGAGCCGGTACTCGGCCTCGTTCAGCTCTTCTTCCGTGGGGTAGGCCGATGTTCCGGCTCCGCCCGTCAAAAGGCGGAAGGCAACGACGCGTGCGCAGCGCGCATACCTCGACGAATCAGGCACCTCATCGACGGCCGCCACCGCAGCCGCTCGGTTACCCAGGCGCATCTGGGTCCGCGCGAGGCCGAATGCCGCGCTCACGTAGGACCGGTCGGCCTGCCATGCCATCTGGTACCAGCGTTCCGCCATGGCCGTGTTCGCTAGGTACTCGGCGCACAGGCCCAGGCTGACCTTCGGGGCGACCTCGCCGGGTACCGCCCGGTGGACCGCGCTGAATCCGGCGAGAGCACCTTCGACGTTTCCCGCGGACAGCTCGATCAGCGCCTTGTGCCACTGGACGCGGTAGTCGCCGTCGCCGCATCGGTCCCTGGCCCGCGTCCAGGCGTTGCGCGCCTCTTCGACGCCGCCAAGCGACAGCTCCGCGCGGCAGCGAAGCAGGTCAGCCTCGGCCGAGTCCTGACCGGCGGCCTGTTCGAGCGCGGCCACGGGATCCCGGCCGCTGAGCGAGAGGACCAGGTCGGCGGCTGGGTCCTCCCGATCAGGCCACGTCGAGGGCAGCAGCTCGACGGCCGCGGCGGGCGGGGGCAGGAGGCCGGGAACAGGTCGGCTGGCTCCGTCGACGGCCGCGCGGAATGCATCCTCGGCCGTCCACCAGGTCAGCGGCAGGTCGCTGCCGAGCGTCCGGTCGAGGGTGTCGTCGGGCAGCGCGGGCTCCGGGCTGAAGAGGGAGATCGGCGCGGCATAGGGGCACCCGGTCCGCAGCGCGACGAAGTCCCTGAGCACCCCGCTGAGCTGGCCGGCCATCTCGGCCGCGGTGCGGAAGCGCTCAGCCGGATCCTCGGCGGCGGCGCGCCTGATGAGGTGCTCCAGCGACTCGATCGCCAGGCTGGACGGCCCGACGGCGTGCTCCCCTGCTTCCGAGCGGGCGGCGCGGCCTTCCAGGGACCTGTCGAACATGTCCTTCAGGGTCATCCCGGCCGAGTAGAGATCGGTGCTTTCAGTCCGACCCTGGTTGCCCGTGGTCTCGCCTCCCACTTCGGGGGCACGGTAACCCTGGGTTCCCCAGGTATGCCCCTTAGTGCCGATGCGGCAGCCCGCGCCGAGATCGATGATCTTGACGCTATCCCCGGCGACCATCAGGTTGGACGGCGTGATATCGCAGTGCAGCCAGCCGAGATGGCGGTGCAGATAGTCGAGTCCGAGAAGCATCTGGAGACACCAGGCGATCACATGCTCCAGCGGAGTGCCGCTGCCCCGGGCCACCGCGTCCGCTACCGTGTGTCCCCTGACGTATTCCATCACGATGTACTTGTCGGCTGTCCCGTCATCCTCCAGGTGCGCCGCGAAGTCGCGGACCCGCACGACGTTCTTGTGATCCACGGCCTTCAGGAACTCCAGTTCCTGTTCGGTGAGCCGCTCGCGGTCCCCAGGGTCGATGAGGCCCTTGAGCACGACCTGCTCGCGCAGGTTAGTGTCCTCGGCCAGGAAGACCCAGCCGAGCCCGCCGTGTCCGATGCACCCGATGATCTGGTACCTGCCCGCCACGGTGACACCGGACGCCAGCCTCGGCTCGAACGAATACCGCTTCCCGCACCGGTGGCACGCTCCGCTCAGCAGTGCTTCCTGGCCGTCATGGCTCTGCCCGACCATAGTCGGGGGCGAGCAGGCCCGGCAGACGCGCCGGGACGGCGGAAGGCGGGGGTCCACCTGCACCTGCGCCACCGGGTTGGCGGGAGGGCGGTCGGGCAGCACGACAAGATCAAGTCCCCACCAGGCCTTGTCCGCCGTTCGCTGCGTCGTAGCGACCGGCCCGTCCGTGGCGGTCGGCTGGGCAGAGGCTGCGCTCGGCGGCCCGGCGGATTCGTCCGCTAGCGGTTCGAGGCATTCGCGGCAGTAGCCCGCCTCGTCCACGGTCCCCGTGCAACCGGGCCGGTTACAGGCTGTCATCATGTCTCCCGGCGCCGCATGATGGCGTGGTAGTAAGACCGGACGGTCTGCTCCGCGCGGTCGAGGTCGCACGGCGCGCGCCGCAGCATCTCGTACGCCGTCCGGTAGTACGGGCTCAGCTGTTCGTCCTCTTCCAGGCCGTCGCGAGCCGCGAGCTCACTGAAGATATGCAGCTGCTCGCGGAGACCATTACGGCGGGCGAGGAGGCCATCTAGCCCGGTCAGGATGTCCGCTACCTGGGCCTGACGGCTCCCGAGCATGTGCTCGCACGCCTCAAGCTCCGTGTACCATCCGGTGCCTGCATCCGCCCGGGTCGCCCGTAGCACGGCCAAGCGGACCTGCAGCGCCGCGCCTGCGGCGACGTCAGGCGGCGGGATGTCAATGATCCGGGTCGCGACGTTCGCGTGCGCACGGGAGACCCCGTCCTCGGCGGTGATCAGCCCGTTCAGGCGAGCCTCCGCCTCCGTGAGGCGGGCGTCCGCTCCGGCCCGCAGACGAACGGGAGTCGGCGGGTCACCGGGCCGCCGCCGCACAGGGAACTCGGCCACCAGCGCATTACGCAAACGGTCAGGTACCGGGGTGCTGAAGCCGAGTAGCAGCCTGAGCGGGGGTGGGGGGAACCTGGTCACCAGGCCGGCCAGCTCGTCAAGGAGGGTCCCGGGCTCGCTGACGGCGTCCATCGCGTCAACGACGACGCCGGCTGGCGAACCGAGGTCCGTGACCAGCCGGGCGACGTCGGCTCCGGCCTCCGCTCCGCCGCCAAGACCGGTGACGAGCTGCCGCGAGACCTCGTCGGTGGTCTTTCCCGCAGCGTGGATCGCCACGTCGACTGCCCTGGTTTCCGAGGCAGTCCCTGAATCGGCTTCGTCCCGCTGAGCCAGCCCGCTGAACAGGGCTTCCCGCACGGAATCCCGGTCACCCGCGATGACGCAGACTCCGCCGGCTCCGTCGGACCCGAGCCAGTGCGCGAGTTGACGCAGCAGTTCGCGCTGCCCGGCGTCCAGCACCGGCTTGGCCCTGGGGTCGCTGAACCTGGGATCCGTCGACGGGCCGGACACGTAGCGAGCGACCAGAGGCAGCTCCTTGACGATCGCGTCGACCGGGATCATCCAGCAGGCCCGGCCCGGGTTTTGCTCGGTTCTCCTGATCATGCCGATGAGGTCCCCCGTGTCGCCGTCAATGACGGCCGCACCGCTGAAACCCGGTTCTATTCGCGGGCTCTCATGGGGCACGTTCAGCTGCACGAGCCGGCTACGGGCGGCCGCCCGGCCCGCGATCTGAGCATCCGCCCACATGCCGTGCGGCACGTCAACGGGGTAGCCGAAGGCACGGACCCGCTGTCCGACCCGCCAGTTGCGCTGCAACAGGGTTCGCGGCTGACCGGGCACGGGCGCCCGCAGCCTCAGCAGCGCCACGTCTCCTCGCCCGGTATCGTGGTCCGCCAGGCAGAGGCCGGCCGGGACGATCTCAGCCTCGAGGTGAGGCCCGCTCTCCCGGCTGTCGAAGCGAATCCGCAAGGATGATTCCCCCGATCCCGGTGGCACGACATGCGCACAGGTCAGTACATATTCATCGTCGAGCATGATGCCAGCTCCGCAGACTGCGCCGCCGTCCTCGACGCATACCTGCCACGGATAGTCCGCTTTATTGTTCTTTGCCGGCCTTCGTACTGGCACGGCGCTTACCGTACACGGATGCGGACAGGCGCCGCAGACCATTTTGCATATCTACTGCCATAACGTAGGCGGACCTACGAGCCAATGCCACTTAGCTTGTCACAGGAGTGCTTCATGATCATGGGTAGTTTGGTACAAATAGCGCCCGATAATGCCCATGATCATGAAGTTGGCCTGGCGGGTCGCCGGAAATGTCCCGTTTGCCTGGATGTGCTGGCCTTTGCGGTCAGCGCGTCGGTGACGTAAGTGGCGTAATACCAAGATCAACTTAAGCTAAGCGACTTTGACCTATGAGATCAGGCAAAGCGGACCGCCTTACCTGACGGTATTTAATTACCGTTAAACGAGTACGTGCATTAATCCGGCCCATTTTTCTCCCTCTCGCTGCCATAAGTTGATCATGATTCGGGGCGTTGGTGGCGTTCTATTGCAAATGGGTGGGTGGGGCCTCATTTGACCTCAATCATGAACGAGTGGCGGAACAATCCTCGCCGAAGCGTTCTGGGTGGGGCGAGGAGCGATGCCGCGCACCCCTGCTGCGTGAGACCGGGACTCTCGGCCTGCCGGGCATCACCGAGGCCGGTTGGCTGCGGTCGCCGCGCTCCGGACCCTTGCGCCTCACTACTCGGATGCGGTTGTCCGCACGCGTGCCCCTGGGTTAGATTTATTTAATCTAGATTAATTAGATGTCGGGAGGCCTCGCCGGGCCGGTTAGGTTGGTGTCATGGGGGAGCGCACCATGGAGTTCTCCGCCGCGGACGGCGTCGGCGTCATCACCCTGAACCGGCCGCGGGCCCGCAACGCCATCGACCCGCAGTTCACCGAGGACCTGCGCGAGGCCGTCGAGCGCTGCGCCGCCGACCAGGCGGTACGGGCGGTCCTGATCCGCGCCGAGGGCCCCACCTTCACCGTCGGCGGCGACGTGGCGGCTATGGCCGAGATCCCCGTCGCCGAGCTGCCCGCCCTGCTGAGCCGCATCACCGCCGTGTACCACGCCACCCTGCAGCTGCTTGACCAGCTACCGGTGCCCGTCGTGACGGCTGTGCACGGCGCGGTGGCGGGCGGTGGCCTCGGGCTGGTCTACATCGCCGACATCGTCCTAGCCGCGGAGAGCACCAGGTTCGCGGCGGGGTTCGCCGGGCTGGGGCTATCCGTCGACAGCGGCGGCACCTGGTTCCTGCCGCGCCTGGTGGGCGCGCGCCGGGCGGCGGAGCTGTGCCTCAGCCCGCGCGTGCTTACGGCGCCGGAAGCAGCGGAATGGGGGCTTATCACCCGGCACGTTCGGGATGAAGATCTTTGGGGTGAGGCCGAGACGGCCGCGCGCCTGCTCGCCGCCGGCCCGACCCGGGCCCTGGGCGAGATCAGGGCGCTGCTGCGCCGCTCATACGGCGCGAAGCTCGGCGACCAGCTCAGGGACGAAAGCGAGGCCTTGGCCCGGACAGGCGCCACCCGGGACGCGGCGCACGGTATCGCGAGCTTCATGGCCAAGACCAAGCCTGACTTCGAGGGACGATGACCGGACTTATCACCGACAGCAGCGATCATCAGCTGATCCGGCAGAGCACCGCGGCGATCGCGGCCCGGTACGGGCATGGCTACTACGCCGAGCGGGCCCGGGACGGCGGCCACATCGCCGAGCTGTGGGCCGACCTGGGCCAAGCCGGGCTGCTCGGCGTGCACCTGCCCGAACAGTACGGGGGCGGCGGGGCCGGGCTGGCCGAGCTGGTCGTGGTGACCGAGGAGCTCGCGGCGCACGGGCTGCCCGCTGCTCATCGCGGTCATATCCCCCGCCATCTGCGAGTCCTGCCAGCAGCGCCCGATACCGCGCGGTGACCGTGCGGGCGAACCTGCCCAGCGACCGGGCGTAAGGATGCTCCGACGACAGCACAGCCTCACTGGTAGTGATGGTGCCCGTGGCATCGGCGAGCGCCAGGCCGGGCGCTCCCGGCTCGGGGTTCATGACGGTGATCCCGCAGGCGGCGGCGGCCTGCCGGGCGACGGCGGTAGCCTCGGCGTCGGTGGCGCCCTCCATCACGATGCCTAGGTTCCGGGTCGGGCCGTCGCCTGGGTCGTCGGGGGCGGAGTAGGTGCGGCCGTCGGGCTGCCGGAAGTTGATGCCGTACTGCACGCGGGCGATCTCGCCCCGGTCGGTCAATTGGTAGCGGCGGAACGTCGCGTAGTGCAGGCAGTCATGGGCATACGAGCGGATCAGGTCAAGAGCGGCGGACTGCGGGGATACTGGGGCCTGACCGGTGAGATCGCCGAACAGGGTGACGGTGGCGTCCATCTGGATGTGCCGGTAACCCTGGGCTGGGTGATGGAACCCGCCGTAGCTCCGTGCCGTGCCCGGCCTGGCGGCTGACCTGGTACCGGTCCAGACACGTTCCGGCGGCAGCAGCGCGCTGATGCCGAGCTGTCCGTAACGGTCGGCCATGATCTCGTACCCGGCGCTGAATACGTCCTTGTCGATGATCCCGGCGGCGAGCAGCTCCGGGAGCGAGCAGCCGGTGACGTCGGGGAGCCGCATTGGCGGCGGGCTAGCGCGGAAGCAGGCGAGCAGCAGGTGCAGGTGGGCGCATTCCGCGGTGGTCCCGTCGATGCGCTCGCCCGGGGGGAGGAATGTCATGGAAGCCTCCGGAAGGCAGGGAGTTCGGTGACCTGATCGCACCACCACGCGGCGTTCCGGCGGGGCTGGCTGTCATGACGTGCAAGCGATTTGCGCGCTATGCAAACCGCGTTGCCGCCTGTCATCGCCGCGCTACCATGAGCGGCATCGGAAGGACGGTGACGTAGCCGTGTACGACCTGCTGAGCCGGCTGTGGCGCTTGGGGAAGCCGCTCCAGTGGCGGTTCCTGTGGCTGATGCACGCCAAGTTCATCTGCGGCATCACCGGGGTCGTCCGCGACGGCGACGGGCAGGTGCTGCTGCTCCGCCACCGGCTGTGGCCGCCGGACCGGCAGTGGGGATTCCCCACCGGGTACGCGATCAAGGGCGAGCGGCACGAGGACACCATCGCGCGGGAGGTCCGCGAGGAGACCGGCCTGACTGTCAAGGCCGGGCGCCTGCTGAAGGTCCGCAGCGGCTTCCGGTACCGCATCGAGATCTACTACGAAGCCGTCCTCGTCGGCGGACTCGACGGCTTGGACCTCGACGCAAAAGAAGTACTCGAAGCCCGGCTGTTCAGCCTCAGCGACCTGCCGACCGGAATGCCGCAAGCACACCGGGAACTCGCCGCAGGTCTGCGACTGCCCACTGGCGGTTCTGTATAAGAAATACAATTGGAATCGTTTCCATTAGCTGCGGGGCGGGGCGCTCGCGCCCTCGCGGAGCCAGGTCGCGACCGTCTCGCCCGGGTCGTCGTCGTGACCACGCTCGATCTGCCGCAGCGCCCGGCCGACCACCCGGCCCGCGATCTCGTCGACCGGTATGACCACGCTGGTCAGCTGGGGGTGCAGCAGCGCGGTGCCGGCGGTGCCGTCGAAGCCGACGACCGCGAGGTCGCGGCCGACGCGCAGGCCTAGCTCGGCCGCGGCGCCGTAGACGATGATGGCGATCATGTCGCTGCCGGTCAGCACCGCGTCGGGCCGGGCCGAGGACAGGAACGACAGGATCTCGGCCCGCGCGCTCGCGTCGTGCTGGACCCGGAGCAGCCCGGCGCCGTCACCCGGGATGCCGCAGCGGGCCAGACCGGCCAGGAAGCCGGCCTCGCGTTCGGCGTCCCAGTAGGTCCGGGACGCGTAGCCGATGTAGGCCGGCCGGGTGTAGCCGCGCTCGGCCACGTGCCGCACCGCCTCGGCCTCCGCCGTGACGTTGTCGACGTCGGCCCACGCCTGCGGCAGCCCCGGGCGGACCCGGCCGAAGCACGCGAACGGCAGGCCCAGCTCGGCCAGCAGCTCCGTCCGCGGGTCCTCGGGCTGCAGGTCGGAGAGCACGACCCCGTCCACGATGCGGCCCGCGGCCAGGGCCCGGATGTCGTTGAGGGGGTCGGCGTCCTGGGCGACGGCCAGTACCCGGTAGTGCTGCCGCGCGCTCGCCCGCAGCAGCGACTGCATGAACTGCATCATGATCAGGTTGGTCGGCTCGAGCTGGTTCAGCGGCATGAAGTAGGCCAGCTGCATGGTCCGGCGGGACCGCAGGCTGCGGGCGCCGTGGTTCGGCCGGTAGCCCAGCTGGTCGATCGTCTCCAGCACGCGGGCGCGAGCGGCGTCGCCGACCCGGCCGCTCCCGTTGAGCACGTTCGACACCGTCGACTTGCCCACGCCGGCGGCGCGGGCGACATCCTTGAGCGTGACGCTGCGCGGCTGCGTCACGCCTGGCGTCCGGTGTTCGGGCGGTGCCACCGGCTCTCCGTTCGGGCGGTCAGGAAAATCGTGCTGCTGACATTGTGCGTGAATATGTCTTGACATTCGATCAGCCCGGCGTTCTCATAACTGGTGGAAGCTTCCATCAAGCCTGCTAACACGACTAGACGGGCAAATCTGCCCTGTCCGGGAGGCGCGATGAGCGTTGCTGCGGCCACCACAGCCATCGGAAAACATAAAGCACCGGCTGTGACCGGTGATACCGAGCGCCGCCGCCGGATCCGTACCGCCTTCACCTTCCTGGCCCCCAGCCTGGTCGGCGTGGTGCTGTTCCTGGTCATCCCGGTCATCTTGGTGATCATCTTGAGCCTGGCCCAGTGGAACCTGCTCACGCCGATCAAGTGGGTCGGGTTCAGCAACTACGCGAACATCTTCCGGTTCGACGGGTTCGGGCACTCGCTGATCGTCACCGCCTACTACGTGCTGCTGAACATCCCGGTCCAGACCGTGGTGGCCCTGGGGCTGGCGCTGCTGCTGAACAACAAGCTGCGGGGCAGCGCGTTCGTCCGGGTCGTGGCCGTGCTGCCGTTCCTGGCCACCCCGGTCGCGATGAGCGTGGTGTGGACCTGGTTCTTCGACCCGACCAACGGGATCGTGAACCAGCTGCTGGCTCACGTCGGGATCACCGGGCCGGCCTGGCTGTCCGACAGCGCCACCGCGATGCCGATCGTGGCGTTCGCCAGCATCTGGCAGTACGCCGGCTACAACATGCTGTTCTTCCTGGCCGGCCTGCAGGGCATCCCGCCCAGCCTGTACGAGGCGGCCTCCATCGACGGCGCGGGCAAGATCGCCCAGTTCCGCCGGGTGACCCTGCCGCTGCTCCGGCCCGCTCTGCTGTTCGTCCTGGTCACCGGCGTGATTGGCTCGTTCCAGGTGTTCGACACCGCGTTCGTGCTGACCGACGGAGGGCCGGGCAACGCGACCAACGTGGCCAACCTGAACATCTACAACACCGCGTTCCAGGGGTTCCGGATCGGCGAGGCCTCGGCCATGTCGGTGATCCTGTTCCTGATCATCCTGGTGGTCACGGTCGCCCAGTTCACCTACTTCAACCGGCGCACGACTTACGAGATCGCGTGAGGAGCTAAAGCCATGGCCTCGGTCACATCGGCGGCCCCCTCCGCCACCTCAAAATCCGCCTCCGTTAACGCCAGGACACCGGGTCCCAGCCGCGGCCTGCTGCGGACCGGGTACTACCTGGTGCTGCTGCTCATCGTGATCGTCTTCATCACGCCGTACCTGTTCTCGCTGTTCGCCGCGTTCAAGCCGCTGGGTGACATCCTGGCCCAGTCTCCCGCCCGGCCGCCGACCAGCCCGACCTGGGCCAACTTCAAGGAGATCTTCACCCAGGACGACTTCGCCCGGTACCTGGGCAACACGCTCATGGTCACGGTCATCCTCACGGCCGGCCAGGTGACCTTCTCCATGATGGGCGCCTACGCGTTCGCCCGGATGGATTTCCCCGGCCGGGACGCGCTGTTCTGGATGTACCTGGCCACGCTGATGGTGCCGAACGTGGTCACGCTGGTCCCGATGTACGTGATGTTCGCCAAGGCCGGCCTGCTGAACACCTACTGGGCGATCTTCCTGCCCTACGTGCTCGGCGTCCCGCAGGCGGTGTTCCTGATGCGGCAGAACTTCATGACGATCCCGAAGGAGGTGATGGAGGCCGCGCGGCTGGACGGCTGCTCGGAAGCCCGCATCCTGTGGCGGATCGTGGTGCCGATCTCCAGGCCCATCATCATCACCGCCACCCTGCTCGCGTTCGTCTTCGGCTGGAACAACTTCCTGTGGCCGCTGATCGTGACCAACTCCAACTCGCTCAACGTGCTGTCGGTGGGCACGGCCAACCTGAACTCGAACTTCGCCGACCAGTGGAACCTGGTCCTGGCCGCTTCCCTGGTGGCGCTGATTCCCATGGTGATCCTGTTCGCGATCTTCCAGAAGCACATCGTCCGGTCCATCTCGCTGACCGGGATTAACCGGTGAGCGCCCGGATGCCCCGGCGCCTGGCCCTGGCCGCGATCGCCGTGGCCGCGCTGACCGCGCTGTCCGGCTGCGCCGGCTGGGGGATCAGCACGGGCGGGGCCAAGGGCACGGTCACGCTCACCTACGCCCTGTGGGATCCGCACGAGCAGATCGGCTACCAGGCCTCGATCGACGAGTTCGAGAAGATCCACCCGGACATCAAGGTGAACATCGAGAACGTCCCGTACGGCAGCTACGAGCAGAAGATCACGGCCGAGTTCATCACCGGCGGGGCGCCGGACCTGTTCTGGGTCAACACCCCGTGGCTGGGGACGTTCGTCAAGGACGGGATCCTGACCAACATCGCCCCGCAGATCAAAGCCAACCACATCGACATGTCCCAGTACTATCCGCAGCTCGTCGCGCTGCACTCGCGCAACGGCGCCATCTACGGCCTGCCCAAGGACTGGGACACGATCGCCATTTACTACAACAAGAACTACTTCAAGAAGATCGGCCTCCAGGTCCCGTCCAACCTGTCCTGGAGCGCCAACGGGACCGGGTCGTTCGTCAACTTCCTCAAGCAGGCGACCACCGACACCAGCGGGCACAACGCGCTGTCGCCGCAGTTCGACCCGGGCAAGATCGCCACGTACGCGCTCGGCGTCTACAACGACCCGCAGTCCGGCTGGGGCAACTACGTGGCCGAGCTCGGCGGGAAGATCATCCCGTACCCGTACGCGCCAACCACCAGCGTGACCACACCCGCGTTCCAGCAGGGCATGTCGTTCCTGACCGGCACGCTGACCAACGACCACGTCATCGTGCCCGGCGCCGAGACCGGGCCGAACGCGAACGGGAACAACCTGCTGACGCTGTTCACGCAGGGCAAGGTGGCCATGTGGGAGGCTGGCGACTGGAACACCACCACGGTCAAGGGCACGGTGAGCTTCCCGGTCGGCGTGGCCACGCTGCCGATCGGCCCGGACGGCCGGGTCAGCGTGTTCAACGGGCTGATCGACGGCCTGAACAGCCACACCACGCATCCGAAACAGGCCTGGGAACTCGAGCAGTGGCTCGGGTCCGCCCAGTCGCAGCGGATCCTGGGCGCGGGCGGCTACGTGTGGCCGGCCATCAAGAGCCTGGACCCGCTGTTCCAGCAGTACTGGGCCAAGCAGGGCATCGACATGTCGGCCTTCCTCACCGAGGCGCACGGCAAGGTGGTGAACTTCCCGGTCAGCTCGGGCATGGGCGCCGCCCTGACTCAGATTGTCAATGACCTCGGCCCGGCCTGGCTGGGCTCGCAGTCGGTCAGCTCGGCGCTGAAAGCGGCCGAAGGCAATGCGAACTACGCCCTGAAAACCGGCAACTGACCGCGTCCGCGGTGGGGGACCGGACTGCCGCCCCGGTCCCCGCACCGATCCTGGTGGCGGGTGCCGGCGGCGCCGGGACCGGCCTGATCCTGTTCCCGCGGCCGGACGCGCTGCCGGCCGCGTGGACCGGTCCGGCGGCACCGGGCCTGGACCCCGGCGACGCCGCGGCGCTGCTGGCCGCGGTCCGGCCCTGCCCGCTGCTACCCGAGCACGGCGAGGGCTGGTTCGGCCGGCCCGGCCTGGCCGGTCACCGGCTCGGGACCGCGGGCACTGCGGTGGCCGGGCGCGACTGGTCGCCGCTCTTCCGGCCGGTGCGATCCGAGCACGACGGCCGCCGGGCCCGGGTCGAGGCCGCCGACTCCGCCGCCGGGCTGGGACTGGTGACCGAGGTCGAGGCGGTGCCGGGCGGTGCGATCCGCGCCCGGCACACGGTCACCAACCTCGGCCGCCAGCCCTACCTCGTCGACCACCTGGAGGTGGTCTTCCCGCTGCCGGGGCGGGTGGGGGAGGTCCTCGACTTCACCGGGCGGCAGACCGCCGAGCGCATCCCGCAGCGTCACCAGATCGGGGACGGGCTGTGGCTGCGCGAGGGCCGCCGGGGGCATACCGGCCACGACTCGGCGACCGTCCTGGTCGCGGGCGTGCCCGGTTTCAACTTCGGCCACGGCGAGGTCTTCGGCCTGCACGTCGCGTGGAGCGGTAACACCGTGCACCGGGTCGAGCGGGTGCCCTCGGGCCTGGGCATGGCTAGCACGGGTGCGGTGGGCGGGGGTGGAGGCGGGAGTGTGGAAGCGATCTTCCCCGGAACTACCACCATCGGCGGCGGCGAGCTGCTGCTGCCGGGCGAGATCAGCCTGGCCGAGGGGGAGTCCTACACCACGCCGTGGGTCTACCTCGCGGCCGGCCGGAACGGGCTGGACGACGTGTCCGCCCAGTTCCACGGTTACCTGCGCGCCCAGCCCGCGCATCCCGGCCCGCCCCGCCCGGTCAACCTCAACGTCTGGGAGGCCGTCTACTTCCGGCACGACTTCGCCAAGCTGACCGCGCTGGCCGATGCCGCCGTCGGCCTCGGGGCAGAACGGTTCGTGCTGGACGACGGCTGGTTCACCGGCCGCCGCAGCGACCGGGCCGGGCTCGGCGACTGGCGGGTCGACGAGGACGTCTGGCCGGGCGGCCTGCACCGGCTCGTCGAGTACGTGCGTGACCGCGGCCTGCAGTTCGGGCTGTGGATCGAGCCCGAGATGGTCAACCCCGACTCCGGTCTTTACCGCGCGCACCCGGACTGGATCCTGTCCGCCGGGCACCGCAGGCCGCCGCTGCAGCGCCATCAGCTGGTCCTCGACCTGACCCGCCCCGAGGTCAGCGGCTACCTGCTCGAGCGGATCGGCGCGCTGCTGTCCGACTACGACATCTCCTACGTCAAGTGGGACTGCAACCGCGACATCGTCGACGCGGGCAGCGGCGCGCGCGACGGTGCCCCGGCCGCGCACGATCAGGCCCTCGCGGTGTACGCGCTCTTCGACGAGCTGCGGAAACGGCATCCGGACGTGGAGTGGGAATCGTGCGCGGCCGGCGGCGGCCGGATCGACCTGGCCATGCTGGAACGCGTCCAGCGCGTCTGGACCTCCGACATGACCGACGCCCTGGCCCGGCAGCCGATCCAGCGCTGGACCGGCCAGCTGGTCCCGCCCGAGTACCTGGGCGCGCACGTCTCCGCTCCGTTCTCGCATCAGACCGGCCGGTACATGCCGATGTCCCTGCGCGGCGCGACCGCCCTGTATGGCCACTTCGGCATCGAGGCGGACATCACCCAACTCAGCCCGGACGAAACCGCCGAGCTGGCCAGGTGGATCGAACTGTACAAACGGCACCGCGGGCTCATCCACTCCGGCCGGGTGGTGAGGATCGACACCCCGGACGACACGGCCTGGATGTACGGCGTCGTCGCGACGGACCGGTCCGCCGCCCTGGTCAGCTACGTGCAGCTGGACGAGCCGAGGAACGACCAGCCGGCCGCCCTGCGCGTCCCCGGGCTCGACCCGGCCCGGCGCTACCAGGTCACCGACGTGACACCAGGGCCGCCGCGCCCCCGCCGCAGCGGCCTCGACGAGCCCGGGATCCCG
Organism: Streptosporangiaceae bacterium; assembly: GCA_050011155.1. GTDB lineage: Bacteria > Actinomycetota > Actinomycetes > Streptosporangiales > Streptosporangiaceae > Palsa-504. Next base: position 20,808 of record JBEKJP010000029.1, on the reverse strand, counting down.
GGCGTCCAGGTCTCCGGCGCCGCCCTGGGCGAGATCGGCCTGGCGATCGCCCCCCGTCGCGTCCTGACCGCGGCGGTCATCCTCATCGAAGCCAGCTGAACTCGACGAACGGCTTTCCGTAGCACCCGTGCCGCGGATAGCACCTCGCCGCCCGCGCGGTCAGCCTGGGGTCGACCGCCTGCGGGGCCGGGGCTTGCGCGATGCGGCGCCCGGGACCGTACCCGCTGCGTCGCCGCCTTCCGCGGGGACGCCGAGGCCATGCCTGACCAGCGACTGCGCGGTCCGCACGACGGTGTCGAGTGAGCCCCGGCGCGGGTTCCACCACTCGGCGGCCCAGTTGAGCGCGCCCAGGACCATCATCCGGGCCGACATGGGATCAAGGTCTGGCCGGAGCAGGCCCGCGTTGTCGGCGTCCTGCAGCAGCTTGCGCCACATGTCGCCGTACTGGGACGCCTCGGCCGCGTAGCGGACCGCGATGCCGTCCGGGACCTGCCCCGCGTTGCGGATGGAGGCCGTCGTGTAATCCGAGATCTCCAGGCAGTAGCGCAGGTGCGCCTCGACGGCGGCGTCGATGCGGTCCAGCGGGTCGGCGTCCGGCGGCAGCGCGGCCAGGATCCGGGTCAAGTGCTCGCGCATGTGCGCGATGCCCGACCACATGACCTCCTCGATCAGGTCGTCGCGGGACGGGAAGTAGTAGTAGATGGCCGGTGCCTGGATCTCCGCCTGGTCGGCGACGTCGCTCAGCCGCGTGCCCGCGTACCCTTTCCGGCTGAGGACGTGGGCGGCCGCGTCAAGGATCCGTTCCCTGGTCCGCGCGGACTTGGAACCGGCCTCCTCGGCCGCCGCCACCTCCTGTTTTCTAGGCACGCATCAAATTATAGGCTCGCGCCCTCGGCTGGCCGGCCACGGGCGGCCTTTCAGGCTCGCCCAGCGTTTCGCCCTGAAGAAACGTTTTTATTTCCTATAAAAATACTTGCTCCCAGGCAAGTGTGAAAGCGGCATGAAACCCCGGTTCCAGCGCGTGTGAACGCGCTGGAAGTCCAGTTTCATCGCGCCCGGGTACTTCTCGCGTACCCGGTGTGCCACCGACCCAGCAGGCCGAACAGGAACTGGGCCTCAAGACCCTCGGGCCGCCGTGGCCGCCGCCGGATCTCACCCCCGATCAGTGGATCGCGGGCCTGGCCAGCCTGCCGCTGCTCGACCAGCCGGGAACCCGGTGGCGGCCTGACCGGCATCTTGCTGACCCAGCGGATGGCCACCTCGCCCGCACCCGTCCCGCTCGTCACGGACTTCTGGGCCGCCGCCTACGCCGCCATCGACGCGTAGCCCAGAGCCAGCGGCCCGGGCTTGTCTGCCGCCGGGGAACCTAGCTACGTTTGAGGCAGCCTTGACTAATTCACCCCATCGCCCCGGCGGAGGACCATGTACCCCGGAACGTACGCGGCCGCGACGCCGGACAAGCTCGCGGCGGTCATGGCCGGCACCGGCGAGACCCTCACCTACGGGGACCTCGAGCGGCGCTCGGTCCAGCTGGCCCACGTGCTGCACGAGGCGGGCCTGCGGCCCGGCGACGTGGTGGCGCTGCTGACCGAGAACCACCTGCGCGCCTTCGAGGTGTACTGGGCCGCCATCCGGTCCGGCCTGTACATCACCGCCGTCAACTGGCACCTCAAGCCGGACGAGGTCGCCTACATCGTCGCCGACAGCGGCGCCAAGGCGCTGATCGTGTCGGCCGAGCAGGCCCCGACCGCGGCCACGATCACCGGTGAGATCCCGGCGGCCACGCTCCGGCTGGCTTACGGCGGCCCGGTCGACGGGTACGGCAGCTACGAGGAGACGATCGCCGCCGCGTCCGCGGAGCCGTTCGCCGACCAGCCGTCCGGCGCCACCATGCTGTACTCCTCCGGTACCACCGGCCGGCCCAAGGGCGTGCGGCCGCCGCTGCCGGACCGCCAGGTGACCGAACCGGGCGAGGCCCTGGCCGGGCTGGCCAGCATGTTCTTCGGCGCCAACGAGGACTCCGTGTACCTGTCGCCCGGGCCGATCTACCACGCCGCCCCGCTGCGCTGGTCCGGTTCCCTGCAGGTCCTCGGCGCCACCGTCGTCATGACGAAGCGGTTCGACGCCGAGCAGATACTCCAGGCCATCCAGGACTACGGCGTGACCCACGCCCAGTTCGTGCCGACTATGTTCGTCCGGATGCTGCAGCTGCCGCAGGAGACCAGGGATAAGTACGACGTCTCCAGCCTCAGGATCGCCATCCACGCCGCGGCGCCGTGCCCGGTCGAGGTCAAGCAGAAGATGATCGAGTGGTGGGGCCCGGTCCTGTTCGAGTACTACGCCGGCACCGAGGGCAACGGCATGACCGCCATCGACAGCGCCACCTGGCTCACCAAGCCGGGCACCGTCGGACGCCCCATCCTCGGCGGGGTGCGGATCTGCGATGACGACGGGACCGAGCTCCCCGCGGGGCAGGCCGGCAGCGTCTACTTCGAGGCCGAAGAGATCCCGTTCGCCTACCACAACGACCCGGCCAAGACCCGGGCCTCCCAGCATCCCCAGCACCCGAACTGGACCACCCTGGGCGACATCGGCTACCTGGACGAGGACGGCTTCCTGTTCCTCACCGACCGCAAGGCGTTCACGATCATCTCCGGCGGCGTCAACATCTACCCGCAGGAGACCGAGAACGTGCTCGCCCTGCACCCGGCCGTCTACGACGTCGCCGTCATCGGCGTACCCGACCCGGAGATGGGGGAGGCGGTCGCCGCGTTCGTCCAGCCCGCGCCGGGTGCCGTGCCGGGCCCCGAGCTCGAGCAGGAGATCATCGCCTTCGTGAAGTCGAAGATCGCCGGCTTCAAGGCCCCCAGGACCGTCCGGTTCGTCGATCACCTGCCGCGCAGCGAGGCCGGCAAGCTGGTCAAGTCCGAGCTCAAAGCCACCTACGCGAAGGACCTCCGATGACGACATCCATGCGGAGGGCGGCGATCGTCGGCCCCCGGCGGACCCCGGTGGGCACGTTCGGTGGCAGCCTGCGCGCCGTCCCGGTCGAGGACCTCGCCGCCACCGCGGTCATGGCGGTGATCGAGCGGACCGGGATCGACCCCGAGCTCATCGACGACGTCTCCTTCGCCCAGTCCTACGTCAGCGGTGAGACGCCCTGCATCGGGCGGTGGGCCGCGCTGCACGCGGGCCTGCCGGAAAGCGTGCCCGGCCTGCAGATCGACCGACGCTGCGGCGGCGGCCTGCAGGCGGTCATCACGGCGGCCATGATGGTGCAGACCGGCGCCGCCGACGTGGTGCTGGCCGGCGGGGCCGAGTCGATGAGCAACGCCGAGCACTACACCACCTCGGTCCGCTGGGGGGCCAAGGCCGGGAACCAGATCCTGTACGACCGCATCGACCGGGGCCGGGAGCGGTCGCAGCCGGAATGGCGGTTCGGCAAGATCTCCGGGATGATCGAGACCGCGGAGAACCTCGCCGCCAAGTACGGCATCACCCGGGATGAGGCGGACGCCTACGCCGCCCGCAGCCAGCAGCGCGCCGCGGCCGCGTGGGAGGCGGGCCGGTTCGACGACGAAGTGGTCCCGATCCAGGTGCCGCAGCGGCGCGGCGACCCGGTGACGGTCAGCCGGGACGAGGGCGTCCGGCCCGGCACCACCCCCGAGACCCTGGCCAAGCTGCGCACGATCATGCCCGGCGGCACCGTCACCGCGGGCAACTCCAGCCAGCAGAACGACGCGGCCGCGGCCTGCCTGGTAGTGGCCGAGGACCGGCTCGGCCCGCTCGGCCTCGAGCCGCTGGGCTTCCTGGCCGGCTGGGCGGCCGCGGGCTGCGACCCGGCCATCATGGGGATCGGCCCGGTCCCGGCCGTAGCCAAGCTTTTTTCCCGAACGGGTTTCGGATTTGCCGATCTTGACCTCGTCGAGCTCAACGAGGCTTTTGCCGTTCAGGTGCTCGCCGTCCTGGCCGGATGGCAGTGGAACGAACCGGACAAGCTCAACGTGAACGGCTCCGGCATCTCCCTCGGGCACCCGATCGGCGCCACCGGCGTCCGGATGCTCGCCACCGGCCTGAACGAACTGCGCCGCCGCCAGGGCCGCTACCTGCTGGAGACCATGTGCGTGGGCGGCGGCCAGGGCGTCGCCGCGATCTTCGAGGCCGCCTGACCAGCGAATCGAATCAGGATTAAACTATGAAGCTGTGAACGGCGATATCGAGGCGCGCCGGGCGGCGCTGCGTGCCCGGTTCCCGGTGTGGGAACCCGTTACCCTGAGCGGATTCCTGGCCCGTTCGTCGGACGCCGTGCCGGCCGTTCTCCCTGGCCACCGTGCGGGCCAGCGAGATCAGGCCGGCCTTGGTGCTGCGGCCAAGCGGCTGGTGTGGTCCGGTCTCGGCACCCGGGTCGAGGCCCAGTTGCCCGAGGAGGCCCGCAAGGTCTCCGAGCTGTCCGGCACCGCGGACGCGCGGGAGGGCCTGGCCGCCGTCATCGAGCGCCGCCCGCCCGTCTTCCGCGGCCACTAGCCTGTCCCGCATGAGCAACCCGCGGTACTCCGAGTCCGTCGTTGTCGGCCGCCCGCCGGAGGACCTGTACGACATGGTCGCCGACGTCACGCGGATGGGGGAGTGGAGCCCGATCTGCACGGCCTGCTGGTGGGACGACGGCGACGGGCCCAGGCCCGGCGCCTGGTTCACCGGCCGCAACGAGCTGCCCGAGCGGACCTGGGAGACCCGTTCCCAGGTCGTGGCGGCCGACCGCGGCCAGGAGTTCGCCTTCGTCGTCGGCGGCGCGTGGGTCCGGTGGGGCTACACGTTCACTCCGGTGGACGGAGGCACCCAGGTCACCGAGTCCTGGGAGTTCCTCCCCGACGGCATCACCCGGTTCCACGACCGCTACGGCGACGACGCCGAGGCGCAGATCGCGGACCGGACCGAGGCCGCGCGGCGCGGCATCCCGGTCACGCTAGCCGCGTTGAAGCAGGCCGCCGAGGCAGACCCGGCCTCCCGCTAGCCATCCCACCTACCACCGCAGCCCCATTCGCCGCGCAGGCCGGGCATCTCATAATCGATTACTTGATCGTGGAACGCTTACTTTCCCGTGGGTTTCGATCCACGATGACGGCCGCGACGTGACCTGTGTGGCCTGTGAGATACGGGTGGTTCCTGTGCCAGCCATCAGGCCTGGCTGACCATGATGAAACCGGGATTCCAGTGCGTTCGAACGCGGTGGAACCCGGGTTTCATACACGTTTTCCCATTCGGAACCCGTCTCTTTTCTACGGGTTACGATCCGTGGTGATCCAGTGTCCCTATCGGTGGGGCATGTGTGGCCGCTGGTGCGTCTTCTTGTGAGCGCGCCATTACCGTACGGGCTTACCACCCATTTTTCGCAAGAGCGACGATCTACGGGAGCTGGCGTTCGGCCGGCGGGCCGGCCTCGGCGCCCTCGATCACCTGGTCGAGCAGCGCGGCCAGCGCACGGCACTGCAGCACGCTCAGCCCGGCCGCCAGGTGCCGGCGGATGGCCTCCCGGTAGACACCGGCCACGCGCGCCGCAGCGCTTCCCGGCCTACGGCGGTGAGCACGGCGAAGCTGGACCGGCCGTCGGCCTGGTTCGGCTCGCGCCCGGCCAGCCCGGCCGCGGGGAGTGCTCGCGGGAGAACTGACCTATGATCGTCCGGTGCTTACACGCCTGGACGAGCCCGGTGCACCGGGCAAGAGAACACGGGTAACCCTGACTGAGGTCCCGGGGCTGCTGCGCCGCGGCGGCACACTGGTGGCGGCCGGCCGGGTCGCACTCGGCCTGACCGCCCTGGCCTGGCCCTCGGTCCCGGCCCGGCCGTGGGTCGGCGCCTCGGCAGGCGAGCTGACCGCGCGGGTATTCGGCCGCGCCCTGGGCGCGCGTGACCTCGCGCTCGGCCTCGGCGCGCTGGCCGCCCTGCATGGCCCGGGCGCCGACCCGGGCCAGGCCGCTACCTGGGTGGCCGCGGGCGCCCTGTCCGATGCCCTGGACGTGGCGGCCAGCCTGGCCTCCTGGGACGAACTGCCGCGGCTGACCAAGTGGCTGGTCGCCGCGTCGGCCGGCGGCGCCGCTGTCGTCGGTGCCGCCGCGGCGGCGGCCACGGTCACGGCGCGCGACGCGTCCTGACCATGGGCGTGCCTCAGGACTACTTCCCCGAGCGCGTTGCGGCGACGTACGACGACGATCCGGACATTTTCCAGCCGGGGACCATGGACGCGGTGGTCGGCGTCCTGGCGGAAATGGCCGACGGCGGGCGGGCCCTCGAGTTCGGCATCGGGACCGGGCGCATCGCGCTGCCGCTGGCCGCCCGCGGCGTCGAGGTGCACGGTATCGACCTGTCCGAGGCGATGGTGGCCCGGCTGAAGGCCAAGCCGGGGGGCGACGCCATCGGCGTCACGATCGGCGACTTCGCCACGGCCACGATGGACGGCACGTTCTCGCTGGCGTACCTGGTGTTCAACACGATCATGAACCTGACCACGCAGGACGCCCAGGTGGCCTGCTTCCGCAACGCTGCGGCTCACCTGGAGCCGGGCGGCTGCTTCGTCGTCGAGACCAGGGTCCCGGACCTGCGCAGGCTCCCGCCGGGGCAGGACGTGCTGCCGTGGCACATCAGCCCGGACCGCTGGGTCTCGTATTCCTTCGACGTGGCCACCCAGGCGATGACGGGGCACTACGTCAGCTTCACCGACGGCCGCGGCGAGTACAGCACGATGCCGTTCCGGTACGTGTGGCCGGCCGAGCTGGACCTGATGGCGCGGCTGGCCGGGATGCGGCTGCGCGACCGCTGGGCGGGCTGGTCCCGCGAGCCCTTCACCAGCGAGAGCCGCCAGCACGTCTCGGTCTGGGAGAAGCCGCCCGGTTGACCTCCTAACATGGAGCGCGGCTTCGTGGCCGTTGCCGAGGAGGGGATCGGGGTGGCAGAAGTCGTCGCGGTGCATACCCCGGTGGATGCTGGGCTGGACGTGGTTTTCATCCATGGCCTGGACGGGGGTGCGCGCAGCTCCTGGCGCGGGAAGGAAACGTCTTCGTTCTGGCCGCTATGGCTGGCCGAGGACATCGAGGGTATCGCGGTCTGGTCGGTCGGTTACGACGCCTGGTCGAGCAAATGGCGCGGGCGTGCGATGCCGCTGCAGGACCGGGCGATCAACCTGCTGGCCCAGCTACAGAGTCACGGCATCGGTGAACGGCCGCTGTGCTTCGTCACCCACAGCATGGGCGGGCTGCTGGTCAAGGAGATGATGCTGCACGCGGCCGAGGGCCGCGATCATTTCGCCCCCTTCGCCATCGTCGCCAAGGGAGTCGTGTTCCTCGGCACCCCGCACACTGGTTCCGACCTGGCCAGATTCGTCGACGCGCTGGGGGCCGTCTACCGGGGAACGTGCGCGGTGGAGGATCTCAAGCGCAACAGTGCCCACCTTCGTCACCTCAACGACCGTTACCGCGACTGGGTGGTCGCCGACACGAGCCTGCGGAATCTGGTCTTCTTCGAGACGCACCAAACCAGGGGAGTGCGGGTTGTGGACGAGGCATCGTCCAATCCGGGGCTGCCCGGGGTGAGGCCGATTCCGGTCGACTCCGACCACATCGACATCTGTAAGCCAGCCGGTCGTGGCTCGGTCGTGTACGGCCAGGTCAAACGCTTTATCGCGGGCATTCAGAGCCCGGCCGCCGGGTATCCCCGGATTCTCGCCGAGGACAGGGAGTCCCTGCGACTCCAATCGGTGTCTGGTGCGGTGCCCCGCGAGGGCCTGCTGAAGGCCGCCATCGATCAGCGCGACCGGCACGCGCGCAACGCGAGCCGCCGGCAGATCCTCGCCCTGACTGGGGAAGGCGGCATCGGCAAGACCGTGCTCCTCGGTCAGTACCTTGACCAGCTCGAAGGCCGTGCCGACCAGGCCGTCGTGCTGGTCACCTGCGGCAATGTGCCGCCCAGCGCGAAGCTGACGGACCTGGAGTCAGTAGATCAGGTCCTGGGTATAGCCGCCGACCCTGCCCGCGGGCGCGGCGGCCTGCTTCGCCTCCTGGCCGGGCAACGGGAGGCTTATGGCGTCGTGACCTTGCTAGTCGACACGGTCGACCTGCTCCTGAACGATGACACGGCGGTGAGCATCGCCGTCTTCCTGGCCGAGACCCTCGGCATCGCCGACGTGATCATGACCTGCCGGACGCACGAGTTCACCACCTACCTCCATCCGGTCCCACGGCTGGCCGGCCGCGTGACCACCTTCGCTCTGCCGCCGCTCGACGAGCTGGAGATCGTCACCTGGGCTGAGTGGTATCTGCGGTCTGGAGAACCAGCCGCCGATCGCTCGATCTTCATCGAGTCGCTGTCCGGCGGCATTTCCGCCAGCAGGTCATTGCGGCAGGTGTGCTCGCTGCCCGTCCGGCTGGCCCTGGCCTGTGCGACCTTCGCCGACCGGGGTCACTTGCCGGTAGATCTCAGCGTCACCGACCTCTACCAGGCCTACTGGGAGGCGCGCGTACGTGCGCACGGCACACTCAAAGAGCACGCGGCGCTGGAGCTGGCCCGACACGTCGTGACCAAGACCGGCCGGATCGCGCTGCGCGTGCCCAAAGCGGACGTGGACGGGAGCCTGCGCGACGGCCTCGACTCGCTGATCAGCGAGGGGGTGCTGCGAGAGTTCGCGCTGGACTGGGAGTTCTTCCATCAGACCTTCGCCGAATTCGCGCACGCGAGCTGGGTGCTCAGCCACGGGGCCGAGTCGGACGCGGTGAGCGGCCTCATCGAACGGGCGGTATCGGGATCAGGGAACCTGTGGCCTGTGCTGGCCTCGCTGCTGCTCCAGATCCGGACCTTCGACGACTACCGGGCTGTCGCCCGGTCCGTCCCGATGGCCGACGCCGACGCTGTGCAGATCCAGATGCTGGGCGCGCTACAGCGCGACGAGCCCGAGGCCCTCGAGACCGTCATGGCGGTCGTGGCCGAGCGTCCCGATCTCCTGCCGGTGGCGCTGGCCGCCCTCGGCGACGCCCCGGTCGGTCATGTTCAGGTTGCCGTCACCGGGGCGCTGGACGCGCTGCGTACCGCGCCCAGGCACGTATCCGAGGCCGTCGACGCGCTCACCCGGCTGGTGCCGAGAGAGGTGGCCGGCGCGGACCTACACGAGTGGGCCCTGCGGGACGTGTCCGGGCTAACTAGCCCGACCGAAGATCAGCGCGAAGGTTACCTGGAACGGCTGGTGAAGCCCTTCGCGACTGCTCGGGCCAGCGACGAGAAGCTCGCCGTGCTTCGCGTGACGTACCCAATACTGGGCCACCGGGGCAGGCGGGACGCGATCAGGGCCCACCAGCTGGACGGGGTCCCTGAGGAGTGCCTCGTCGCCCTCGGGCGTACCGCGCTGAACTACCCGTGTCCGCCGATCGATGACGGCGAGCAGGTCGGCCTGATGACCACGCTATGGCGTGATCCAGCGGAGCGGGCCAGGCTCGGCTGGTCAAGCTGGCGTGATGTTCTCGCTGCCACCTTGGGCAAAAGCTGGGACAACGCCCAGGTCAAGTTCGTCGTCCACCTCGCCGAGCTGGACGACGAGGTCGCCGGGCAGCTGTTCGATGAACTAATGCGCGGCGAGAGCCGGTCGCCCGAGCCGCATGTGAACGCCGCCGCCCAGATCGTCGCCGGACGCGCCGGATGGGCCGCCGAGCGGCTGCTTTCCGGCCGGGTGCCGGAGGCGAACATGGCCCTCAGCGCGCTGGCCAAGATCGCGGTGAACTTCACTGCGTGCCTCGACCACGCCACGTGTCTGCGGATGATCGACTGGCTACGGCCGGCGAGGCGGGAGCACCCGCGCGCGGTATGGCCGACTCAGTTCGTCCTCGCCGCCGCTGACCTGGGCACCCACCGGTCGCTGTACGCGGAGCTGCTGTCTGCCGATCCAGGATCCGCCGTCCTCAACGCGGTGGCGCAGAGTGTCTTCTATTACGCGCCGGTGCGTGTGCTGGCGTCTCTCGCGAGCGACCTGCGAAAGCTGGTGGACGAGATCAGGCCGCGGGCTAACTCGCCCGCGACCGAGAAGCCGCGGATCCGCGCCCGGCTTGAAGGCAGGCTGGCCGAGTCCGACGCCGGCGCTCGTAGCTGGATCCAGCGGCAAGTAGTGGAGGGGACGAGCCCAGCCGTCGCCGGGACGGTGGCGAAGACCGTCGCCGACGCCCACCCCGACGGATTGCCAGGGCCGATGACGATGTGGGCGGGAGGGCTGCTCCGCACACCGCACACGGACGCGGCGGAACGGCTGGCCCAGCTGCTGCTGGCCACGCCGACGCTGGACACCGGATCCCTCGGCCCGCTGACCCAGACGGCGGTCGACCGTATGCGCATGGCAGCGGAAGGCCACGAGGACAGCAGCCTCCACCGGTCCCTGCTCAGCCTCGTGATCAAGATCGACAAGGTCCAGCCGGTCGCCGAGCCCGGCGTCCTGGCGATCTACGAGACCGTGCGGTCGCGGCTGCTGCGGCCCGACGCCTCCCCGAGCGACCGCTCGGCCGCGCTGCGCGATCTGTCGACGCTGTCCGGCACCCTGATGGCGGGGCACCTAGACGCCGGCACGGTCCGCGACCTGATCGGCGACGTGCTGACCAGCCTGGGGGCCATACACCTGGGCAAGAAGCTCGTCATGGCGGTCGCCTCCCTGCTATTCAGCATCCTCCGCCGCGACCCGGACGCACCCGCGTGGCTGCTGGAAGTCTTCGGGACGTCGAGTACCGCTCTCGAGATCAGACGGGCCATCGCGGAGGCGCTGCTGCGATACGAAGGGAACATGCCCGGTGGGTACGCCAGCGCGGTCAAGGACCGGCCGGGCTGCCCGCCCGAGATAGCGGCGCTGGTTGTCTCGCGACTGCAACAGAACTGAGCGTCCTCTTCGGTCAGCTCCCGTCACTGCGCTGTGTCAGGGGCGGGGCGGCAGCGGATGCCGCGGCTCGTAGATGCCGAGCTCAGAGCCGTCCGGCAGTCGGATCGCGGCCAGCAGGCCCCAGCCCTGGTCGCGGACATCTTGGGCCACCTCGACTCCCTTGCTTCGCAGATCGGCCAGGGTGGCCTGAATGTCGTCACACATGAGGTACAACTCATGCCGGGTCTGGCCGTCAGCGGGATGCACGGCAAGCTCGGCCGGGGGCAGGGCGAAGATGAGCCAGCCACCGCCCGCGTCCACTGACGGCATGCGCAGCACGTCCGCGAAGAAGGCACGGACCTTTTCCGCCTCGGGCGAGAACACGACGGCATGCATCCCGGTGATCACGTCGCGATCCTACTCGGGTCGGCCATCAGGGTCCCGGCGCGGCGAGCCGGTCATATGAGCGGCGTCTATGCCGAGCTGACCGCGGTGCCGGCCGGCTGTCCGGCATCGCCGGCGCGGGCCGCCGCCCGCGCGGTCCTCGGCCAGGTCACGGCCGGACAGCTCAGCTCGCGCATCGCGGCCCGCTTCCCGCTGCGCCACGCTTCGGAGGCGCACGCCCTCCTGGCCAGCCGGGCCGCTGCGGGGAAGATCCTCCTTCAGGCCTGACCGGCGCCGGTATCCGCGGCGTCTCAGGGATGACCCTGATGCCGTCAGGGATGCCGTCAGGGGCGCAGGTCAGGGTGCGAACCGGGGCTGATCCCGAGTGACGGGAGCCGCGGTCGGCGGCAGGCTAGAGGCATAAGGAACGACCCCGGACAAGCTGATCTGAAATGGAGACCGATCATCATGCTTGCGATCATCGTCCTCGTCCTCGCCGCCATCGCCGCCCTGAGCATCCTGGGCTTCGCCCTGCACATCCTCTTCTCCCCGTGGCTGGTGCTGGCCATCGCGATCGTGGCCTTCATCAAGTTCCGACCGCGCCGCTCCCGCCAGTAGCTCTCAGAACCCGGTAGCTCTCAGAACAGGGTCGGTGGGCCGGCCGGGACCGGCTCGCGCAGCGGCTCGATCCCGGGCACCCGGGCCCGCACCTCGCCGTGGAAACGGCGCGCCAGTTCGAGCGCGCTCACGTTGTCGGGCGTATGAATGAAGACAGTAGGAGAACGGCCCTCACGCAGCCAGCCGGCCACCGTGCCGAGCCAGGGCTGCCATCCCGCGACCGTACGGGCCACATCGTCCCGGCCGATATAGCGGACGACGGGATGGGACGTGAGGGCCTGCGACCGGCGGGGCAGGCGCGGCTTCTTGGTCCACGCCTCCCGCTCGGCCTCGCTCACCGGAGGGCTCTCGAACAAGACGGTGGTGTCGAAGGTCACCCATTCGGCGCTGGCGCCGGCGAGGGCCCTTTCGAGTTGCTGCTCCGAACGGGGGTCCTCGAAGAACTCGCGGTGCCGCACTTCCACGCAGTACCGGTACTCGCGCGGGAGGCGGCGCAGGAAACCGGACAGAGCGCCCAGGTCGGCGGGACCGAAGGACGGCGGTAGCTGAATCCACAGGGCGTGGGCCCGCGGGCCGAGGGGCTCGATCGCGGCCAGGAAGGCGCGGAGCGGCTCGTCGGCGTCGGTGAGGCGGCGCTCATGGGTGATCGGCTTGGGCAGCTTGAGGACGAAGCGGAAATCAGGGGCCGTCTGCGCGGCCCAGGACCTCACCGTGTCGAGAGCCGGTGTGGCGTAGAAGGTCGTATTGCCCTCCACGGCGTTGCACCAGGTCGCGTACGCGCCGAGGCGCTCACGCGGGGACAGCGGGTGCGGCAGGTACCGGCCCTGCCAGGGAGCGTAGCTCCACATCGCGCAACCGACGTGGAGCTTCATGCGCTCGAGGCTACCTTCCCCGTGGCGAGCGGGAGGAAAAGGTCGTCGACGATCGAGGTGACCCGCTCCCAGGGCACCGGCTTGAGCATCATGAGCATGTCGTGGCGCAGCAGGTCGAACGGCATCTCGAGGATCGCGGGGGACAGCCGGTCCAGGTCGATCTCGCCACGCCCGTGAGCGCGGCGGAAGATCTCGTCGGACCACCGCGGCCGGTCGCCGAGGATCTGGGCCCGTACCTCGGCCGGGGTGAGGCCGGAATCCGCCAGGAGGCCGGCGAACACGGAGCTGACGATCGCCGTGAAGCTGCTCCGGCCCTCGTTGACGTCGCTGAGGAGCGCGAGCATGTCGCCCCGCAGGCTGCCGGTGTCGGGGAGGGGGACGGGGCGGGTCTGACCGTAGTGGCGCATGGCCGCCAGGACGAGGTCGTCCTTGCGCGGCCAGCGCCGGTACAGCACCGCGACCCCGGTCCTGGCCCGGGCGGCCACGGACTCCATGGTCAGCTTGCCGAACCCGACCGCGACCAGTTCGTCCCACGCGGCCTCGAGCAGCGCGGCCTCGAGTTCCTCGCCGCGCCGCCGCTGGCGCTGCGGGGCAGGCGGCCGCGCGGGCCGGTCCTCGAGCTGCTCTGCCACACCGGCCAGGATAGCCGCGCGTGCAAAATAAGAGAAGCTTACATTTCTTATCGCCAGGTCGTAGCCCTCGCCGTGGTCTTCGACACCACCATCGTCAGCGTCGCCCGGTCCCGGCGGCCAGCGGGTCGGGCAAGATCGGTGCATGACGATCCGGGTGCCGTTCTCCTTCGTTGACGTCTTCGCCAGCCAGCCGCTGACCGGGAATCCGCTGCCGGTAGTGCCCGACGCCGACAGCCTGGACGAGGCACAGATGCGCGCCGTCGCCCGGGAGTTCAACCAGTCCGAGACCACGTTCCTACTCCGTCCGTCGCTGCCAGGGGCGACGGTGCGGCTGCGGAGCTTCACCCCGGCCGGGGCCGAGGTCGGCGGGGCCGGGCACAACGCCCTGGGTGCCTGGGTGTGGCTGGAGGCGGCTGGTCGGCTTGACCACGACGAGATCCTGACGCAGGAACTCGCCGGGCGGGTGCTGCCGGTCGAGGTGATCCGTCAAGTGGGGAAGCCCGCGGAAGTCTGGCTCGACCAGGCACCGCCGCGGTTCGGCGCGACGGTCAGGGACCGCCCAGGTGGTGTCGACCGGCGCCGCCCATCTGCTGGTGTCCGCCCGCGACCGGACGGTCGTCGACCGGGCCGCGCCCGACCCGGCCAGGCTCGTCGTCCTGCTGCGCGGGGCGGGCGCCGAAGGCTGCTATCTCTACAGCCTCGATCCGGTCAGCGCGGGAGCCGTCGCCTACGCCAGGTTCTTCAACCCCACGGTGGGCATCGCCGAGGATCCCGCGACCGGCTCCGCCGCCGGGCCGCTGGCCGCCCGGCTCGCCGCCGCGGGCCAGATTCCCCGCCAGGCCACGGTCGTGATCGAGCAAGGCCACGCGCTGGGACGGCCCAGCCGGATCCAGGTCGCGGTCTCCGCGCAGCGTGTCCGCGTCGGCGGCTCCGGCCTGGTCGTGGCCGACGGGACGCTGGCCGTCGCCTAACCCGCCTGGCTGCTGTCCTTCAGCGCGCCCCAGCCGTGCCACCCGTCCACCACGACCCAGGCGCTGACCCGGCCGCGGTCGCGCCGGGCGTACGGGTTGCCCGTGTAGTGCCGGGAAATGCGGTCGATATCGGCCAGGTCCGCGTCGTCGCGGATGCCCTCGACGTGGCCGATGACGCTGACGTGGGTGTACCAGCCGGCTTCGTCGAGCACGTCGAGGGCGACCCGGGGATCGCGGCGCAGGTGCTCGAGCCGCTTGCGGCCTTCGTCCATGTTTACCAGGATCCGGCCGTCGTCCCACAGGTACCAGGTGGCGGCGGATACCGGCTGGCCGTCGGCCCGCAGGGTCGTGATGACGGCCGGGTTCGGCTTGCGCAGCAGGGTCACGGCTTCCTCGGGAAGCGGTGGTTTCGACATATGAGCCTCCAATACGAGCGGACGTCGTGCTGTCCCGACGATAGACGGCATACTTCGGCTATGACAGCGTGGAAGGATGTCGAGCAGGCGGAGCCCGGGTTCGCGGCGCGGGTGCGGCGGCTTTTCGACGCGGGCAGGCACAAGACGATTGCGACGTCGCGGGCCGACGGCTCGCCGCGGATCTCGGGTATCGAGTGCGAATTCGCCGAAGGTGAGCTCAGGTTCGGGTCGATGCCGGGCGCGCGCAAAGGCGCGGACCTGCGGCGGGATCCGCGGTTCGCCCTGCACGGCCCGACGTTTCACCCGCACGACGGCAAGGAGGCCGAGTGGCCGGGCGAGGCGAAGATCGCCGGACGCGCGATCCCGGCCGGGGACGAGCCCCATGGGGATCAGTTCCAGGCCGACATCTGCGAGGTCGTCATTACCCGGCTGAACCCGGAGGCCACGTTGCTGGTGATCGAGTCGTGGACACCACAACGCGGGCTCCGTGTGACCGAACGTGAATGACGCCGCTGGGAGCTGTGCGGCCGGCCATGGCCGGCTAACCGCGCGGTCAGCTCCGGCGGCCCCTGGCGGACCCGGTTCAGCGCGTCCTGCGGGCTACCGCGCCACCACCCCAGCGCTTCGATCCACCAGGTCAGCCCGGCCTCCAGGTACGGGGCTACATGCGCGGCGCCGCGGCCGGGCGCCGCGCCGTCGGTAGCTCCCTCCAGGATCACGTCGAACGGGCCGTCCGCGGTGCGGTGCTGGCGCGTGTACTTCACCACGGCCCGCAGCTCGTCCGGTGGCATGGTCTGGCCGAGGCCGTAACCGGCGTGAGTGGGCATCACCCCGTCCCAGCGGGCGGCCCGCCGGAACGGCGGCTTGGACGGCCACCGGCCGCCGCACCAGATGGGGATCCGCGGCCGCTGCACCGGGCGTGGCACCATCCGCACGTCGGTGACGGTCAGGTACTCGCCGCGGGCCGTCACCGGTTCCCCGCTCCACAGCGCGTCGAGCAGGTCCAGCGACTCATCCAGCCGCGCCGCCCGCTGCCTGGCGTCGGCGGACTCGCCGAACGCGGTGAACTCCGTCGCCAGCGACCCCAGCCCGGCCCCCACCACCAGCCGTCCCCCGGACAGCAGGTCCACGGTCACCGTCTCCCGTGCCACCTCGCCGATCCGCCGCCGGGCCAGCACGTTCACCAGGACGCCGATCTTGATCCGGGCTGTGCACGCCGCCACCGCCGCGATCACCGCCACCGGATCGGCGACGTCCCAGCCCTGATCGTGATACAGCAGATGGTCCCAGACGAAAAAACCATCCCAGCCGTGCTCTTCGGCCGCCACCGCCAGCTCCACCAGTATCAGCGGGTTACCGAACGGGCCCACATTGGGCACTCCTACCGCGCAACGCGGTCCTTCGGCCATGCCGTCACCCTAGTGCCACCGCCCGCTCTGGCCCCGCGCGCAGCCGAGCGTAGGCTTCGAGAGGAGCTAGCCATGCGCTTAGTTAGGAGGCACCGATGGAGGTGTCATGCGCGTTCCCGACCGCCCTGGATTCTCCTGACAACATCGCGCTGGCCGAGCGGCTCGGCTACCACCGGGCCTGGATCTACGACACACCCCAGCAGAGCCCCGACGTGTGGATGACGCTGGCGCTCGCCGCGCAGCGCACCGAGCGCATCGGCCTGGGCCCCGGGGTGCTCGTGCCGAGCTTGCGCCATCCGATGGTCAATGCCGCCGCCACCGCTACCCTGTGCGCGCTCGCGCCGGGCCGCGTCGCGGTCGCCTTCGGGACGGGATTCACCGGACGCCGGGCCATGGGCTATCCCGCCATCCCCTGGACGTTCATGGAGTCCTATATCCGCGCGTACCGGGCCCTGCTCCGGGGCGAGGTGGTGGAATGGGAAGGCACCCGCATGCAGATGCTGCATCCAGACGGGCATGCGCCGGCCCGTCCGGTCGAGGTGCCGGTCCTGATCGCCGCCCTGGGGCCCAAGGGCAACAAGGTCGCCAGTGAACTCGGTGACGGCCTGTTCGCCACCTTGGCGATGCCGGGATTCATGGCCGACTACTCGTGGACCGCCTATCTCGCCTGGGGCACCGTGCTCGACGCGGAAGAGCCGGTCAGCTCCGAGCACGCCCGGGCCGCCGCTGGCCCCGGCTGGGCGCTGTCGCTGCACGGCGCCTACGAGTTCGGCGGGCCCGACGCGGTGCGCGCCCTTCCCCATGGGGACGAGTGGCTCCGGGTGGTCGAGCAGGCGCCCGAGCACCAGCGGCACCTCGCCGTGCACACCGGTCACTGCGTCAAGCTGAACGCCGCCGACGAGGCCTGCTGGCGGGCCGGCGGCAGCAGCACGCTCCGCGACGTCACCCTGAGCGGAACCCAGGACCAGCTCCGGCGGACCCTCGAGGAGTACGGCGCTCGTGGTGTCACCGAAGTCGTCTTCCAGCCGTGCGGACCCGATATCGGGGCTGAACTAGAGCGCTTCCTCGACACAGCCCGCGGGTAGGTCGCTGTCAACCTGTAGGAGGACGCATGAGCCGTGAGATCAGCACCATCGTCACCGGCATGTCGTACCTGGAAGGGCCGCGCTGGCATGACCAGCGGATCTGGTTCTCCGACTTCTATACCGGGCGGGTGTACTCGGCGGCCGAGGACGGCAGCGATATCCGGACCGAAGCCGAGGTTCCCCAGCAGCCCTCGGGGCTCGGGTGGCTTCCGGACGGCCGGCTGCTGATCGTCTCCATGCGGGACGGCCGCGTGCTCCGCCGCGAGACCGACGGCACCCTGGTGTGTCACGCCGACGTGTCGGGCTTGATCGGCGGGCTGCTCAACGACATGGTGGTCGACACCCAGGGCCGCGCCTTCATCGGCGAGTTCGGTTTCGACCTCATGGGCGGGGCCGACCTCAAGCCGGGTGTCCTGCTGCGCGTCGATCCCGACGGGACCGTCGCCCAGGTCGCCGACGACCTGTGGTTCCCCAACGGCAGCGTCATCACCGAGGACGGCATGCTGCTGGTCGACGAGACCTTCGGCAACCGCGTCAGCGCGTTCGACATCGCCGCCGACGGCACCCTGGCCAACCGCCGTACCTGGGCGAAGTTCGGGGAACCGCCGAGTGACCGTGAGCTCGGGAAAATGCTGGCCCAGGTCGTGGTCGCCCCTGACGGCTGCGGCCTGGACGCCGACGGAGCGCTGTGGATAGCCGACGGACTCAACGGCCGGGTCATCCGGGTGCGCGACGGCGAGATCACCGAGGAAATCCAGGCCGGCACCGGCGTCTTCGCCTGCACGCTCGGCGGAGCTGACGGCCGCACCTTGTTCATCTGCACCGCGCCCGACTTCCAGGAAGAAGCCCGTAAGAACGCGCGCGAGGCCAGCCTGGTGACCGCCCGCGTCGACACGCCCGGGGCGGGAGGCTGATGAACCCGTTGTCTGGTATCGCCGGCCTGGCGGTCGACCGGCTGCTCGGCATCCGCTCGGCTGGGGTCCGGTACGTGGTGCGGCGCGATGTCGGGGCGGAGATGCCAGATGGCGTGGTGCTGCTCGGCGACCACTACCGGCCCGCGGGGGATGACCGGCCGCTGCCGGTGGTGCTGATCCGCTCGCCGTACGGCCGTGCGGGCCTGCCCGGCGCGGTGTTCGTGGCGCCGCTGGCGCGGCGGGGCTTCCAGGTGTTCATCCAGAGCACCCGCGGGACGTTCGGCTCGGGTGGCCTGTTCCGCCCGTTCAGTTCCGAGCGGGAGGACGGCCTGGCCACCCTGGCGTGGCTGCGCGACCAGCCGTGGTGCGACGGGCAGGTGGCGATGACCGGCGCCAGCTACCTGGGCCATACGCAGTGGGCGGTGGCACCGTACGCCGACCCGCCGCTGCGGTCGGTGTGCCTCAATGTCACCGCCGCGAAGATCACCGCCGCGTTCTACCAGCATGACGCGCCCAGCCTGCAGAACGCGCTGAACTGGACGGGGTTGATCGGCCGGCAGGAAAAAAGCCCGCTCAGCGCCGTGCCGAACCCGCGCCAGCTGGCGCGGATGAAGCGGGCGCTGCGGAAGATCCCGCTGCAGGCCGCCGACGTCGCGGCGGTGGGCGCGCCGGTCGCGTTCTGGCGGGACTTCACCGGTCACGCCGGCCCGGACGATGAGTTCTGGCTGGCCACCGACCATGACGGCGCGGACCTGACCAAGCTGCCGCCGGTCAGCATGGTCACCGGCTGGTGGGATCTGTTCCTGCCCTGGCAGCTCCGCGATTTCACGGCGATCCAGGCGGCGGGCGGCACGGCCCGGCTCACCGTGGGGCCCTGGTTGCACGGCGAGCCCGCCGAGATCAAGGCCATCACCGGCCAGGACATCGCCTGGCTCGAGCACTACCTGCACGGCGGCCCGCCACCGTCGGGACCGGCGGTCCGGGTCTACTTGCAGCAGGCCGGGACGTGGCTGGGATTCGGCCAGTGGCCGCCGCCGGACGCCGTGACCACGCCGTACTACCTGCGCGCCTCCGGCCGCCTGGCCCTGGACGCCGAACCCGGCGAGGCCGCGCCCGGCACGTTCGTCTACGACCCGGCGGACCCGACGCCGTCCGCGGGCGGGCCGCTGCTGCAGCCGCCCGGCAAGCAGGTCGACAACCAGGCGATCGAAGCCCGGCCCGACGTCCTGACCTTCACCACCGACCCCTTGCCTGCCCGCCAGGACCTGGTCGGCCCGGTCAGCGCGCGCATCTTCGTGCGCACCGGCCGCCGGTATGCCGACCTGTTCGTCCGCGTCTGCGATGTCGACGAGAAAGGCGTCTCCCGCAACATCGTGGACGGCATCCGGCGGCTGAGCCCGCGGGCCGTGCTGTCCGACGGCGTGCAGGCCGACGACGACCAGATCCTGGCGGTCGAGGTCGAGCTCTTCCCGACCGCCTACCGGGTCGAGGCTGGGCACCGGATCCGGGTGCAGGTCAGCGGGGGCGCGTTCCCGCGCTTCGCCCGCAACTTCGGCACCGCGCAGCCCTTCGCCACCGCCACTAGCGCGGTGCGGTGCCGGTTCGAGATCTACCACGACGCGCAGCATCAGTCGTGCGTCCAGCTCCCGGTCCTACCGGGCTGAGGAGACCGGTCGCGGCCCGAGACCTCAGGTACCCCCGCCGGGACCTGCGTCGTCGTCTTGAGCCAGGACGTGGCTAGAGCCGCGCTCGGGATGGGTCGGCGCGAAATGCTGGGGGAAATACAGGTTGCGGCACCGCTGATGGCGCGGCGCGCCGCAGACGGGGCACTCGGACTGCCTCACGGCCGGCTCCAGCCGGGCGCGGGTGTCGGCGTTGAACTTCCGGGGCTGTGGCTGGGCGGGCAGTCTCACCGGTCCTCGCTGGGCCAGTTCGGAGATGAAACTCCGGTACTCGCTCTCGCACTCGTCACACCGGCAGCCGCGTGCCCAGGCCAGCACCGTGCCGTGCGGCGGCAGCGCCGCCGGAAGGTCACCCCATGCGGTCACCTATCCACGGTAGCGCCGGTTTCGTGGTGGCGAGGAGTCCGGCCTTCACCCCGGGACTGCCCGCCGGGCCACCAACGGCGAGCTGGACACCGGATGGACGGCCTGCACCAACCATGATGCCCTCCTTGACCTGATCGAGAGCCCCTGGGAACTACCGTGACCGCCGTCAAGCACGCCGCGTCGACGAGAGTTTGCAGGTCAGAGGCCTCGGTGAAGTTACGGGACTCTAACGGGCACGGCCGGACCTGCGATCTGGAGATATCGCCCGGGAGTGCTTGTGGCTGGCGCATACTCGGATGCATGCGGTATCTGGACGGAGTGACGGACGAGGAAGACGGTGACGACGCCGTCGATGCAGCGCTCCACGGGATCAAGGCGTTGGCGGAGCATCCCGGTGCGCGACGCCTCATGGCCGAGATCCTGGCAGGGCAGGGCCCCCGGAGCAGCATGCCGCAGGCCGGCCATGTCCGCCTGCCTGCCCCGGCCGCCCCCAGCCGCAGCCTGGCGGAGATGCTGCCCGAGGCCCTGGGCTCGATCGAGGCCATGGGGGCGGGAGGGATCACCGGAGTGCCGACGGGCTTCGCGGA
>JBEKJP010000028.1:0-72169 GCA_050011155.1 Streptosporangiaceae bacterium | reverse complement strand
GGGTCCTGGCGCGGCATGCGGCGATTGCTCCGGTGCGGGGAACAGGCGGCGCAGGTGGTAGTCGATGACGGCCTGGGCTTGCTCGACTGAGGAATGGCCGCCGAGGATGCTCGTGCCCAGGCCCGCGGACATGGTCAGCAGGCTGAAGGCCTCCAGGTCCGGGTCCAGGTCGGCGGGCGTGTCGCCGGCCGCCTGGGCGGCCCGCAGCTGGGCGGCGACCACGTCGATCACTGCGGTCGAGTTCCGGGCCAGCGGACTGATCGCCAGCGCCGGGTCGGTCAGCGAGAGCGCCAGGTAGGCCGTGTACACGACGGTGAAGGTGCGCCGCTCGTCGTCGGCGGGCAGCCCCTCGGTCAAGATGGCGGCGATGACGTCGCGCGGGCTGGCCGGGCCGTCCGCCTTTCTGAGCTGCCTGATCCGCGTCATGCCCCGCTCGGCGAACTGGGCGGCCAGCTGCTGCATGGCGGCGAGCAGGAGCTCTTCCTTGGTGCCGAAGTAGTACTGGACCAGCCGCAGGGATACGCCGGCTTCGGCCGCGACCTCGCGCATTCCGGTGGCATGCAGCCCGCGCTTGGCGGCCGTCCGCACCAGCGCGTCGGCGATCTGCCGCCGCCGTTCCTCGTGGTCCACCCGTTTCGGCACCAGCTCACCGTACCTGTCATGGTCATGCCGATCCGTTTATGATACGTTCGTATCATAAAGCGGCGGGAGGATGAGAGACATGCTCGGGATCAAGCGCATTACCGGCGCGGCAGACCTGGCGACCGAGGGCGAGCCGGGATCGTGGGTGAGCGAGGCGGCGCGGGAGAAGTTCATGGCCGCCTACGAACGGGTCTTCGCGCTGTGGCCGCAGCCGCGGGAGGAGTTCGATGTCGAGACGGCGACCGCGACCACACATGTACACGCCTACCGGCCGCACCCGAGCGGAGACCCGGTCGTGCTGCTCAGCGCGTTCAACGCCGCGAGCTGGTACCCGCACGTGGCGGCGCTCGCCGGGGACGGCCCGGTCTACGGGATCGACATGCCCGGCGACGCCAACCCCAGCGTCCCGCGCGCCCTGATGACTCCCCCGGCCTCGTGCGCCGCCTGGCTGGACGAGCTCCTGGGCAAGCTCAGCGACCGCCCGGCGCACCTGGTGGGCTTCTCCTACGGCGGCTGGATGGCCATGAACCAGGCGATCCGCGCGCCCGCACGGGTCGCCTCCATCACGCTGCTCGACCCCGCCGGGCTCACCAGGCTCGACGCCCGCTTCTGGTGGTGGATGTCCGTCAGTGGCCTGGCCACCCTCACCCCGATGCCGCTGCGCCGCCGCCTCGCCCGCTGGATGGACAACCCGACCATGCTGCTGCCGGAGCTCATGACGCTCATGTGGGCCGGCACCCGCGGCTACCACGCCGAGCCCAAGTTCCCCGCCGTCCTCACCGACGACGAACTCCGCGCGATCGACGTGCCGGTCCTGCTGGTCACCGGCGCGCGCAGCGCCCTGCTCACCCCGGCCGAAGCCCGCGCCCGGGGGAGCCTCATGCCGCACGCGGAGGTCGCCATCGTCCCCGGCAGCCACGGCGGCTTCAACCGGATCGACGAACTGAACGACCGGATCGCCGCCTTCATCAAGGCCCAGGCCACCTCTCCCCCGGCCTCAAAGGTGCTGCCTGGCGGCGATCCCGGCTGACACGCGCCGCGCGCACACGGGCGCGGCGGCGACCATGGTGAGGGCCAGGGCGCTCAGCGCGAGCAGCTCCGGGTAGTCGCCGTACCCGTGGAAGCGGAACACTACGTGGTCGGTGCCCGCGGGGACGTCGACCGCGACGAGCGCCGGGGCCACCATCCGGGTCGGCCGCTGCTGGCCGTTCACGGTGGCCGTCCACCCGGGGTCATAGGAGGCGCTGAGCACGACGACTCCGGGGCGGCTCATCCGCACCGTCGCCGCGGCCTCGCCGTCACCGAGGTCGGCCTGTTCCGCGCTGACCGTGCCGGCGGGCTGGCTTCGCACCGCCGGCAGGCGGCCGTCCCCGCCGTCCCCGCCGCCGGACCCGTACCTGACAGCGAGATACGCGCCGTGCGCGGCGAGCCCGGAGTGAAGCAGCAGGACGCTGCGGGCGCCCACGTCCGCCCGGTTGGCCGGGATCGAGCCGGCGATCTGGCCGGCCTGGATGTACCCGGCGCCGTCGATCGTCCACAGCCAGTAGGGACCGGAGCGCATCGTCAGCCGCGCGGGCACCGGCGGCTTGCCCCGGGCGGGAAGGATGAGGTAGCGGATCCCGAACAGCCGGTAGCCGGAGGGGTCGCGGTCGTCGAAGAAGTACTCCGGGTCGGTCATCAGCGACGCCGTCCGCAGGGTGTAGCCGACCTCGTCGACGTCGCGGCTCTCCAGGTACTTGAACACCGGCACCGCCCCGACGGTGAAGTCCTGGCCCCAGTTCGACGGCATCCCCGCGTAGGTCCGCCCTCCCCCGTCGCGTTCGATCACCGCGACGAGGCGGTCGACGTCGGCTCCCTGGGTGCCGTCCGCGCGGCGCTGGGCCGCGATCGCGGCGCCGTCGTGACGGTCGTAGGCGCCGAGCTGAAGCCACGCGGGCGCGAGGACCATGATCGCCGCGATGAACACACCCGCCAGGGACAGGCCGCGAGGCCAGCACGAGACGCGGGCTTCGAGCAGCCGCGCGCAGCGAGCCGCCAGCCAGGCCGCTCCCCGGCCGGCCAGCAGCAGCGCGGCGAGCTGCACGCCCATCGTGAAGCGGCGGAAGAACAGGTCGGCGCTGCCGGGGATCACGTCGACCAGGGACCCGAACGTGGTGCGGCCGGACGCCAGCAGCAGGCACACCGCGAGCGCGGCCAGCAGGGCGCGGCCGTCGGCGTCCGCGGACCACGCCAGCCACGCCAGTGCGAGCCCGAGCGCCGCGAACACGGTCACGACGGGCAGCCGGCCGAGGTCGAGCAGCTGCCCCGAGACCAGCCACTCGAGCACGACCCGGGCGCCGTAGCCGTTCACGAGCCCGCTGCCTTGCAGCGGCTCGTTGACGGCCGCCCAGCTGCGCTGCTGCACGAGCGGGACGATCACCCACGCCGACGCGAGCAGCGAACCGCCGAGGAGGACCGCGGCCCGGCGCCACCGGGCGGCGAGCGGCCGGCCGGCCACGAAGGGCCAGACGAGCAGCACCGAGAGCGCGAGGTAGCCGGTCTCGAAGTGCAGCGCGACGGTGAGCGCGGTCAGCACGACCGCCGCGGTGTAGCCGCGCCCGTCGCGGATCGCCCGCCAGCTCAGGCCCCACGCGAGCGGCAGCGTCCACGACGCCCACAGCTGCGTCCAGACGCCGAACCCGGTCCACACGTAGGCGTACTGCTCGTAGCCGACCCCGGTGGCGCTCACCAGGAACGGGGCCATCGCGGCGGCGGCGGCCGCGGCCGGCCGGCCCGCCCCGAACAGGCGGGCCGACAGGTAGACGCTGACCGGCCACAGCGACAACAGCAGGTACAGCGTCCACCGGAACGCGGCGTCGGGCCCGGTCAGCAGGCCGAGCGCGCCGGTCAGGAGCGCGGGCAGGCTCTGGTAGTGCAGGAACTGCGGCGACCCGGCCCCGAGGAACGGGAACCAGCTGGTGAGGGGGAGGTGCCCGGCGCGCAGCCGCGCCGTCGCGAACCGCACCATCTGCTCGTGCAGCGAGCTGTCGTCGAGGTACGCGACGCTGGACGTGAGCGCCCGCAGGCTGAACAGGTTCCATCCGGCCGCGGCCGCGACGAGCGGCCACGGCCACCACGCGCCGTCATCAGTCACCCGGCTCCTGTGTTGCCCGAGCCCGTGTTGCCGGTACTGGGACCCGTGGTCTGGCAGGAGGCCAGGTGCCAGGTGCCGACGCCCGTGTTGCCCCCCGTGGTGCCCGGGGCGATGACCTCCGTGCCGTCCTTGCCCACGAGGATCTTCACGACCGGCCCCGTCGCACCCGGCGCCCGCGTGCAGGTCACCGGGCCGCTGACGGTAGCCGGCCCGCCCGCCATCGAGATGATGAGACCGCCAACGCCCATGGCGGCGAGCTTGGCGTTCCCCCCGTGGGGCAGCGAGGTGATCTGGTTGAGATTCACCAGCACCGAGCCGTCCGCGTTCTTCGTGACGGCAAACGCCGGCGTGCTGCCCGTCGCGGTCAGGCCGAGCGCGAGCGCGGTGCCCGCGCCCGCCAGCGCGAGCGTGCTGCCCGCGAGAACATGCGGGTGACGGGTCCGGTCCGGTCCGGGGCGGGCGGCGAGCGCGAGCGCCGGCCCGTGTTCGGAGACGAGATCGTCCCAGAGACGATCGGTGAACCTGGTCATTGTCTTGATGCTCCTTTTCTCAGCCGGGACCTCGCCCGGGACAACCGCTTCCGGAATGCGACGCGGGAGACGCCGAGGGCCACCGCCGCCTCCTGCGGGGTGAGCCCCTCCAGGTCCACGAGCTCGATCGCCGCCCGCTCGACCGCGGGCAGCTGCGCGCAGCGCCGCATCAGCGCGGCGCCATCGCGCTCGGCGTCGATCCGCCCGGCGAGCTCCTCGATCTCGTCGGTGTCGAGCGGCCGGTAGCCGCCGTGACGCGCGGCCGCGTCCCGGCCGGCCGCCGACTGCTCGCAGTGGCGGGCGAACACCCGGGTGGCGATGCCGAACAGCCACGCCCGGTCCGAGCCCCGGCGGGGATCGAACCTGGCGAAGCCGTCCACCGCCCGGACGAACGTCTCGGAGGTGAGATCGGCGACCGTCTGCGGATCGCGGCACCGGCGCGCGAAGTAGCCCATGAGGACATCGACGTTACGCAGGTACACCTGCTCGAATTCCTCGACCCGCGAGCCCGGCGGCCGTCCGCGCGCCGTCACCGCGACCGGCCGGTCCTGCGTCATCCCCACTGGTGCTTGTGCCTCAGTGCTCATGTCCTCTAGTTGCGGTCCTCGCCTCCGGCTGTGACATCACCCGTGCCGCCAGGAGCGGGCGAGTACGGGCGGAAGGCCAGCCTAGCCCGGCAGCGCCTGTCCGCCCACGGGCGGGAACCGGGCCAGCTGCTCCAGGTCGCCGAGGTCCATGTGGTTGCGGATGTAGCGCCGGGCGCCGTCATAAGGCGGGGAGAAGTCCCACGGGGCCTGCGCGCCGGTGCCGAGCGCCTCGGCCACGGCGCGCCGCCGCCGCTGGCTGAGGCGGACTTCGGTGTCCAGCGCGGCCAGGTCCCAGCGGGCGGCGGCCTGGCGCCGGAAGCGGCTGAGCAGCCCGGCCGACGCCGGGTCGCCCGCCCGGTTGATCCGCTCGTCCGGGTCGGATTCCAGGTCGAAGAGCTGGTCGGGGTCGGCCGGTGAGTGGATGAACTTGTGGCGACCGCGCCGGATCATCACGATCGGCGCGATGGCGCCCTCGGCCAGGTACTCCGCGACCACCTCGTCGCGGTCCGGCGCGCCGGACAGGTGCGGCAGCAGGCTCTGCCCGTCCAGCGGGCCGACCAGGGCCGCCGGGCGGCCCGGGTGCGCCAGGCCGGCCAGCGTGGGCAGCAGGTCCATGGTGGTGACGGGGGCCGCCACCCGGGCGGGCGCGAACAGGTGAGGGGCGCGCACGATCAGCGGCACCCGGGCGGAGCCTTCGTAGAAGCTCATCTTGTACCAGGCGCCGCGCTCGCCGAGCATCTCGCCGTGGTCGCTGGTGACGATGATGACCGTGCGGTCCAGGCGGCCGGTGTCCCTGAGCACGCCGGCCAGCCGGGAAATGTGGTCGTCGACGTAGGAGATCGCGCCGTAGTAGGCCCGCCGGGACGCCCGGATGTGCTCCTCGGTCACCTCCGTGCCGTTCATCGCGCAGACCGCCCGCAGGCGGCGTTCGTGCGGGTGCAGCGAGGCCTCGTCGTAGCCGAAGGAGGGCATCGGGATGTCGTCGTCGCGGTAGAGGTCCCACCACTTCCGCGAGATCGCGAACGGGTCGTGCGGGTGGCTGAAAGAGACCACGTAACAAAAAGGCCGTTCGTCACCTGAACGGAGGTGGGTGAAAAGCGACCGCTCGGCGGCGAACGCGACCTCGTCGTCGAAATCGAGCTGGTTGGACCGGACGCAGGGACCGGCTTCGAGCACCGAGGACATGTCGTGGTACCAGGTCGGCCGGTCGTCCGGCCGGTCCCAGTCGGGCGTCCACCCGTAGTCCGCGGGGTAGATGTCGGTGGTGAGCCGCTCCTCGAACCCGTGCAGCTGGTCGGGACCGCAGAAGTGCATCTTGCCGGACAGGACGGTCCGGTAGCCGGCGCTGCGCAGGTAGTGGGCGAACGTGGGGATGACCGAGCTGAACTCGGCCGCGTTGTCGAAGACGCGCGTGCGCGAGGGCAGCAGGCCGGTCATGAAGGACGCCCGCGCGGGCGAGCACAGCGGGCTGGCCGTGTACGCCGCGTCGAAGACGACGCCGGATTCGGCCAGCCACGACATCGCCGGGGTTCTGGTGACCGGGTTGCCGTGGAAGGGCAGCGCGGACGGCACCATCTGGTCGGCCATGACGAGCAGGATGTCGGGACGGCGGTCAGCGGGCATCGGGCTCCGTCCCGGTGACGTCCGCCGGCGGCTCGCCGACGCCGGCTTCTGAGCTGGCCGTCTCCAGGGAGGGCGTGTCGGCCAGCAGCTGGCGGGTGTAGGACTGCTGGGGGCTGGCCAGCACCTGGCTGGTCTCGCCGAGCTCGACGATGTTGCCCTGGCTCAGCACGGCGACCCGCTGCGCGATGGACCGCACCAGCGGCAGGTTGTGGGTGATGAAGAGCATCGACAGCCCCAGGTCGCGCTGCAGGCTGCCGAGGAGTTCGGTGATCGCGGCCTGGACGCTGACGTCCAGCGCCGAGGTGACCTCGTCGCAGATCAGCACGGTGGGGTCGCAGACCAGGGCGCGGGCGATCGCGGCCCGCTGCCGTTCCCCGCCGGAGAGCTGATCGGGGTAGCGGCGGGCGTACGCCGCGGTCAGCGATACCCGCTCGAGCATCTCGGCGATCCGGCGGTCGGCCTCGCGGCCGCTGGCGGTGCCGAAGACCTTGAGCGGCTGCCCGACGATCTGGCCGATCGTCTGCCGCGGGTTGAGCGAGCCGTACGGGTTCTGGAAGATGTACTGGATCCGCCGCCGCGCGTCGCTGCCGCGCTGGCGGGCGGCGGGGCGCAGTTCGGTGCCGTCCAGCGCGATGGTGCCGGTCCAGCCGCGGTGCAGGCCCGCGATCGCCCGGCCGATCGTGGTCTTGCCCGAGCCTGACTCGCCGACCAGCGCCAGGCATTCGCGGGCGGCCAGGCTCAGGCTCACCGCGTGGACGACCTCGTGCTGCCCGTACCAGGCGGTCATGTCCTGCAGGCGCAGGGCCGGCTGGACGGCCTGGTCGGCGGCGGGCATCTCGATCGGGTCGCCGGCCCGGCTCTGCCGCCCGGACAGGACGAGTTCGGCCCGGATGCAGCGGACCGCGTGGTCCGGCCCGACCGCCAGCAGCGGCGGTACCGCCGCCTCGCACTCGTCGATGCGCAAGGCGCAGCGCGGCGCGAAGCTGCAGCCGGGCGGGCGGCGGCCGGGCGAGACCGCGTGCCCGGGGATGCCGACGAGCGAGCGGCCGCCGGTCAGGCGCGGGATCGCGCCGACCAGGCGCCTGGTGTAGGGATGGGCGGCGGCGGTGAAGAGCTCGTCCGCGTCGCCGATCTCCACCACGCGGCCGGCGTACATGACCGCCACCTGCCGGGCCAGGGCCGCCACCACGGCCAGGTCGTGGCTGACGTACAGGGCGGCGACGTCGTGCAGCGTCGCGAGCTCACGGACGGTCGACAGGACGTGCGCCTGCGTCGTGACGTCCAGGCCGGTGGTCGGCTCGTCGAGCACGATGAGGCGGGGCCGGTTGGCGAAGGCCATGGCGAGCCCGACCCGCTGCTGCTGGCCGCCGGAGAGCTCGTGCGGGTAGCGCTTGAGGAAGGCCCGGTCGTCGGGCAGCGCGACCTCCCGCATCATCTCCGCGACGCGCTCGGAGACGGCGCGGTCCGGCCCGTCTGCGTGCGCCTCGATGATCTCCCGCAGCTGGATGCCGATCCGCAGCGCCGGGTTCAGCGACGAGGCCGGGTCCTGCGGGACGTAGGAGACGAGCGAGCCGCGCAGCCGCCGGAGCTGCTCGTCATCGAGGGTCAAGATGTCGTGGCCGCCGAGTCGCACCGAGCCGCCCGCGATGCGCAGGCCGCGCCGGGCGTGGCCGAGCAGCGCCAGGCCGACCGTGGTCTTGCCGGACCCGGACTCCCCCACCACCCCGAGGATCTCGCCCGCGCCGATCCCGAACGACACCTCGCTGACCACCGGCGTGCCGGTGGCTTCGATCACGACCTGCAGCTCGCGGACGTCGACGGCGGTCACCGCCGGCCCGGCCGCCTGCCCGGCCAGCTCGGCCGTGCTCACTCTTCGCCCCTCGCCCGGTCGATGCCGGCCGCGGTGCGGGCGATGCCGTCGCCGATCAGGCCGGTGCCCATCGTCAGCAGGGCGATGGCGATGATCGGCGCGGCCGCCCCCCAGGGCTGGACGGCGAGCACGATCTCGTTCTGCTGGATCATGGTGCCCCAGTTCGCGCCGTTGGGATTGGGTGAGAGCCCGAGGAACGCCAGCGCGGCGATGACGCCGATGGAGTAGGTCAGCCGCAAGCTCGCCTCCACCATGAGCGGTCCCAGGGTATTGGGCAGCAGCTCGCCGGACAGGATCCGCCAGCGCGGCACGCCCATCGCCTCGGAGCAGGCGATGAAGTCGCGCTCGACGACGGGCTGGGCGGCGCCGCGCGCCACCCGGGCGATCCGCGGCGCGGTGGTCAGGGCGATCGCGGTCACGATGACCCAGGTGTGCGGGCCGACGATGGCGACGGCGACCAGCGCCAGCATGATCTGCGGCAGCGCCATGATCACGTCCATGAGCCGCATCAGGACGTCGTCGAGCGCGTTGCGGGAGTACGCCGCCACCAGGCCGATGACGGTGCCGGCGATCAGCCCGATCGCGGTCGCGATGACGGCCATCACCAGGATGGACTGGCCGCCGTACAGGACCCGGCTCAGCACGTCCTGGCCGAGGTAGTCCGTCCCGAGCACGGCCTTGGCGCTGGGATCGGAGTTGGGCGCCCCGACCGGGGTGCTCGGGCCGTACGGGGCGACATGCGGCCCGATGATGGCCAGGGCGACGATCAGGCCGACCAGCGCGACGCCGATGCGCGTCCGCCACAGCCGCAGCGACCGGCGCAGCAGCGACGATCCCCGGACCGGGGGTGTCGGCACCTCCTCGGGCGTGATCGCGACGTCGCTGACCTGGCTCATAGCCGGGTCCTGAGCCGGGGCGTGACGAGGATGGTGGCCACGTCGGCCAGCAGGTTGAGTATCACGTACACCGCCGCGATCAGCATGGCGAGCGCCTGGACCACGGGCAGGTCGTGGTTGACCACCGCGTCCTGGATGGCGCCGCCGATGCCGGAGTAGTTGAAGACGAACTCGACGACGATGATGCCGCCGGCCAGGTAGGCCAGGTTGAGGGCGATCACCTGGAACACCGGCCCGAGCGCGTTCGGCAGCGCGTGCCGGATCAGGACGGTGCGCTCGGGCAGGCCCTTGAGCCGGGCCATCTCGACGTAGTCGCTCTCGAGGACCTCGATCATCGAGGCCCGCATGATCCGGGCGACGTACGGCGCCACCGCGATCACCAGGGTGACGGTCGGCAGGACCAGCGCCTCCCAGTTGTCCCACGGGCGCGACCCGGGCGGGATCGTGCTGATGGCGGGCAGGAAGTGGAACACCGTGGTCGCGAACAAGATGACCAGCACCAGGGCCACCACGAACTCGGGCAGCGCCGCCAGGATCAGCAGCAGGATCGAGCTGGCCGTGTCGAAGGCCTTCTCGCGCCGCAGGGCCGCCCAGGCGCCGATGGCGATCGACAGCGGGATCGACAGCACCGCCGAGATCGCCACCAGCACGGCCGAGTTCACCAGCTTGGCGCCCAGCAGGGTGGTCACCGGTTCCTGGGCCGCCAGCGACCGGCCGAGGTTGCCGTGCAGCAGCCCGGTCACCCACGTCCAGTACTGCTCGATCACCGGCCGGTCGAGGTTCAGCTGGCGGCGCAGCGCCGCCAGGCTGGCCGGGGTGGCCGACCGGCCGAGGATGGCGCGGGCGGGGTCACCGGGCAGCGCCTGGGTGGCCAGGAACACCAGGATCGAGACCAGGACGAGGACGATGATGCCCAGCAGCAGCCGCCGGAGGATGAACCCCCACACCCCGCCGGGCCGGAACCTGTTCACGGCAGCCCTTCCCGCCGCCGCTAGCCGAACCAGATCGTCCGGTAGCCGTGGCCGAAGCTATCCAGGTTGAGGGTGCCCTTGCTCGGCTCGAGTCCCTTGACCTTGGCGGCGTAGCCGTCGATGAGCCCGCCGAAGAACGGGATGATGTACCCGCCGATGTTGTACTCGGTCTGCTGCATCTCGTGCTCGATCTGGACCCGCGTGGCCGCGTCGGTGGTGGCCAGGGCCTGGTTGTACAGCGACTCGAAGTTGGACCCGGTGCCGGACTTCGGCGGCCAGTGCGTCTCGTTGTACGGCGCGTTCGGCAGCGAGCCCTGCTGGACCTGGTTGAGGTAGGAGCGGGTGCCCCAGAAGTCGATCGAGAAGGCCAGCTTGAGGTACTGGTTCCCGTAGTAGTTCGGGTCGTTGATGACGTTGATCTTGACGCCCGCGGCCTGGGCCTGGTTGGCGAAGACGGTCGCCGTCTCGACCATGCCGGCCGCGCCGTTGGTGGTGTGCAGGTCCACGCTCAGGCCGGCGTGGCCGGCCGCCTTGAGCAGCGACTTGGCCTGCGCGATGTCCTGCTGGCGCTGCGGCAGCGAGTGGTCGTAGCCGGGGTCGAAGGGGGCGTAGAGGTCGTTGCCGACGAACCCGTAACCGGAGGCGACCTGCTCGAGCATCCCGGGCCGGTCGACGATCAGCCGCATCGCCTGGCGCACCCGGACGTCGTCGAACGGGGGCATGTCGATCGCCATGCAGATGGGCAGCCAGCCGCCGGTCTTGGACACCAGCGCCGCCAGGCCACGCGTCTGCACCACCTTGACCTGGGACGGCGGCAGGTCGGTCATCGCGTCGATCTGGCCGCCGAGCAGCCCGTTCACCTGCGCGGTGGAGTCGCTGAAGTCGGTGATCGTGACGGTGTCGAAGTAGGGCTCGCCGCTGCGCCAGTAGTTCGGGTTGCGCGTGTGGACGCTCTGCTGGCCGGGGGTGAACGACGTCAGCTTGTAGGCGCCGGTGCCGACCTGGGGGTGCGGGTAGGCCTGGTAGCCGGTGGGTACCATGCCGAACGTGTAGCTGGCGAGGGTCTGCGGGACCGTCGAGTCCGGGGTCTTCAGCGGGAGCCGCACAGTGTACTTGTCGAGCTTCTTCATGCCCGCGATGTCCATCGTGGCCGTGGCGGCGTACCCGGTCAGTCCGTTGCCCTTGGTCCCGATGCGCTGGAACGAGTACAGGACGTCGTCGGCTGTCAGCGTCTTGCCGTTGGAGAACTCGATGCCCTGGCGCAGCTTGATGGTGTACTGCTTCGGGTTGTCCTGGGTGACGCTCTCGGCCAGGCCGTTGGTGGTGAGCTGGTAGTTGTCGTCGAAGAGCAGCAGCGTCTCGAAGGCGGTCACCAGCCGGGCCTGGTCGGGCTTGGTGATGATGTTCTGGCCGTCCATGATGTCCTTGGACCCGCCGCCGGTCACTCCCAGCCGGAAGTTGCCGCCCCGCTTGGGCGTCCCCGCGGGCTGGGTCGCGCTGGCGGACGGCGATGAGTTGCTGCCGCAGGCGGCCAGGCCCCCCAGCGCGGCGAGACCCGCAGCGCCTGCAAAGAGTTGCCGGCGTGAGATATCCGCCATGTCAGAACCCTTCTGTTCGACGGCGCCGGCGCTGCGCGCGGGCCGGCGGGGCAGGTGCGAATGCAGGGAGCGAACCTGGCATCACGCGATGCCGACCGTTCCTAGTCCTGTTTGCGCGGACTTGTCAACGGATCGGCGAATGTTGGTTCTGTGCTGTTATGAGACTTCCGTCGAGCGGCCGGGCCGGTGGCGGGAACCCGGATTTACCTGCTTGAACCCTGGACACGAGCCAAATGGCCTGCCCATACTGGGTCACGATGGTATCAGAACGTTCATATCGTGAACAGTCCTGGAGGTCGCGATGGCAGGCCCGCAGAAGGTCATTCTCACGTGCGCGCTCACGGGTTCTGGCCATACGCCATCGATGTCCCCGCACCTGCCGTACACCGTCGAGGACATCGTGGAGCAGGGGGTGGCGGCGGCGCAGGCCGGCGCGGCCATCTTGCACCTGCACGCCCGTGACCCGGAGGACGGCAGCCCGTCCGCCGATCCGAAGATCTTCGCGGCGTACGCGTCGGGCATCAAGCAGCGCAGCGACGTCGTGATCAGCATCTCCACCGGCGGCGGGACCGGCATGTCGGTGCGGGAGCGGCTGGCGGGCGTGCTCGAGCTCAAGCCCGAGCTGTGCACGCTGAACCTCGGGACGATGAACTACGGCAGCTTCCCGATGATCGACCGGTACCGGGGGCAGTTCCGGTTCGGCTGGGAAGAGCCGTACCTGGAGAGCACCCGGGCGGAACCGTTCGTCAGCACCTACGCCGACATCGAGTACATGCTCACCGAGGTGGGCCCGGCGACCGGCACCCGGTTCGAGGCCGAGGCCTACGACGTCGGGCACCTGTACACGCTGGCCTATTACCTGGACAAGGGCCTGGTCAAGCCGCCGATCCTGATCCAGACGATCTTCGGGACCATGGGCGGCATCGGCCCCGACGTGGACCACATCGTCCACATGAAGCGCACCGCCGACCGGCTGCTCGGCGACGCGTACCAGTGGTCCACGCTGGGCGCCGGCCGCTACCAGCTGGGCATCGTCACCGCCGCCGCCATCATGGGCTCACACGTCCGGGTCGGCCTGGAGGACAGCCTCTACCTGGGCAAGGGCCAGATCGCCGAGTCGAACGCCGACCAGGTCACCAAGATCCGCGGCATCCTGGAGGCGCTGTCGCTGGAGATCGCCACCCCGGCCGAGGCCCGGCAGCTGCTGGGCCTCAAGGGCCTCAGCCACGTCGGTTACTGAGCGGTCATGCCGATAGCTCCGCCGGAGCATGACGGCATCACCGGGGTGACGTTCGCCAGCGCGGGCAGCCGGCTGCTCGGGACGCTGTACCTGGCCCGCGGCGGCGAGCCCAAGCCGACGGCGCTGCTGCTGCATCTGAAGGAGGCCCCGTGGATTCTGAAGGAGGCACTGTGCCCGCAGGGGGACCAGGCGCGGCGCGCCGGGTGGGGATCGTCGGCGCGGGGGTCATCGGCGGCGGCTGGGCCCTGCACTACCTGCGGATGGGTTTCGACGTGGACGTGCACGACCCGGGGGCGGGCGCCCGCGATGGCCTGCTGCGCATGCGGGACTCGGCCTGGCCGGTGCTGGAGCGGCTGGGGCTGCGCCCCGGGGCCAGCCCGGAGCGGCTGACGTTCTGCCGGACGCTCGCGGACGCGGTCGGCGGCGCCGACGTGGTGCAGGAGAACTGCCCCGAGGACGCGGCGCTCAAGCGCCGGGTGCTGGCGCAGATCGACGCCGTCACCCCGCCGGAGGTCGTCATCGCCTCCAGCACCTCGGGGTTCGCGATGACCATGCTGCAGGCTGACTGCGCCAGCCCGCAGCGGTGCGTGGTCGGGCACCCGTTCAACCCGCCGTACCTGATCCCGCTGGTGGAGGTGGCCGGCGGGGAGAAGACGGACCCGGCCGCGGTTGACTGGCTGACCGCGTTCTACGCCGCCGTCGGCAAGCGGCCGCTGCGGCTGTCCGGGGAACTGCCCGGTTTCGTCGGGAACCGCCTGCAGGAGGCCATGTGGCGCGAAGCGCTGCACATGGTGGCGGCCGGGGAAGCCACGGTCGAGGAGATCGACGCCGCGATCGCGTGGGGGCCGGGCCTGCGCTGGGCGCAGATGGGTCCTTGCCTCACCTTCCACCTGGCCGGGGGCAGCGGCGGGATGTCGCACATGCTGGACCACTTCGGGGCGGCCCTGCTGGAACCGTGGACCCGGCTGGAGGCGCCGGAGCTGACCCCCCAGCTGCGGGAGCGGATGGTGAACGGCTGCCTGGCCGAAGCCGCCGGGCGCCCGGTCGCCGAGCTGGAGCGGCTGCGTGATGAGTTCCTGGCCGAGCTGCTGCCCCTGGTGGAGCGGTACTCGGCGGGCGGCTAGCCGCTCAGTCCAGCAGCTTGCCGATCTCCTCGGCGGTCTTCACCGCTTCGCGGCCCATCTTGTGCAGCTTCCGCACCGGGTTACGCGGGGTGGGTCCCCAGACGTTGACCACCGCCATCGGGTAGCCGCGTGAGTTCAGCACCGCGGCGGAGGCGCCGGAGGAGAACTCCTCGTACTCCGACGCGCATAGCGCGTAACCCGTCCGCCTGACCTCTTCCAGCTCGCGTTCCAGGTCGGCGCGCCGGGTGATGGTGCGCGGGGTGTACCGCGGGAGTTCCTCCGGCAAGATCGCGCGGCGCTCGTCCGGGCCGAGCCAGGCCAGGAAGGCCTTGCCCCCCGAGGTCGCGTGCAGGGGCAGCGGCTTGTCCAGCCAGTTCGGCGCCATGAGGGTTGGCGGGTCGACCTGGTCCACGTAGACCAGGTTGAACCGTTTGGCCACGGCGAGGGTGACGGACTCTTCCGTCCGCGCGGACAGGTCCGTCAGCAGCGGGCGGACCCGGCGGACCAGCGTGTCGTCGGTGACCGCGCCGGCGATCGTGATCGCGCCGTACCCGACGGTGTACCGCTGGGTGACGGGGTCCCGGTCGATCAGGCCGTGGTACTCCAGGGTGCGCAGCAGCCGCCAGGCCGTGCTGCGGTTGATCCCGCAGGCGCGCGCGAGTTCCAGGACGGTGGGCGGCGTGGCGCTGGTCGACACCGATTTCAGCAGCAGCACAGCCCGGTCGACCGCCTGGATCCGGAACGCGCCGCTGTCCCCGGCCGGCTCCGCGGCGGCGGGCTCCACTGCGACGGGCTCCGCGGCCTCGGGGGCGGTGACGGCCGGCTCGGACACATATGCAGGATATCCAGGCGGCCCGTGGGCCATGATCGGGGTATGACCGTGCGGTGGGGGGGTGGCCGGGCCGGGGCCGGCCGCCGAGAAGGTGATGCGGGACCTCGTCCACGTGCCGGGCGCGGTGCTCACCGCCGTCGGCTCGCGCTCGGCCGCGCGGGCGGCGGCCTTCGCCGCCGCGCTCGCCCCGCCGGGCGGCCGCGGGCGGGTCCCGGTCGCGCACGGTTCCTACCGGGCGCTGGTCGCCGACCCGGACGTGGACGTGGTCTACGTGGCCACCCCGCATCCGCAGCACCGCGCGCTGGCCCTGGCCGCGCTGGCGGCCGGCAAGGCGGTCCTGGTGGAGAAGTCGTTCACGGTCACCCCGGCGGCGACCAGGGAGGTCGTCGCGGCGGCCCGCGCGGCCGGCCGCTTCGCCATGGAGGCGATGTGGACCCGGTTCTGCCCGGCCGTGGCGCGGCTGCGGGACCTGGTGGCCGACGGGGCCATCGGCGAGGTGCGCGCGGTGACGGCCGACCTCGGGGTACGCCGCCCGGCCGACCTGACCGTTCAGGCCTTTTATCCCGAACGGGGTGACGGCTTGCTCTTCCACCTGGGCGTCTACCCGGTTTCTTTCGCCCAGATGCTCCTCGGTGTCCCGGACGCGGTCGTCGCGCACGGGACCGTGCTTGCCAGCGGGGCCGACGTGGAGGAGTCGGTGCTGCTGCGCTACCCGGGCGGCCGCTCGGCGCTGCTGTTCGCCTCGCTGCGCAGCCCGGCCCCCGGCGAGGCCCACGAGCTGGCCGAGGTCACCGAACGGGTGGCCGCCGGCCACACCGAGAGCGCGGTCATGCCGCTGGCCGATACCGCGGCCGTCCAGGACATCCTGGCCGAGATCGCCGCCCAGCTCGGCATGCGGGTCACCGAAGGGCCCGCCGGGCTGGGCGTGAACGGCTAGCGGCCGTCGAACTTGTCGGGGTCGGGGCCGGTGCGCTCGTTCTTGTTCAGCACCGTGATGTCCTCGACGTCGGCGGCGGACAGCTCGAAGTCGAAGATGGCGATGTTCTCCCGGATCCGGTCGGGGGTGACCGACTTGGGGAACACGATGTCGCCTCGCTGGATGTGCCAGCGCAGCACGACCTGGGCGGGGGTCTTCCCGGCCCGCTCGGCGACGGACCGGACGGCGGGGTCGTCCAGGACGCTGCCCTGTCCCAGCGGCGACCAGGCCTCGATCGCGATCTGGTGCCCGGCGCAGAAGGCGCGCACGTCGTCCTGGGTCAGGTACGGGTGCACCTCGATCTGGTTGACGGCCGGGATGATGTCGGTCTCGCCGTGCAGCCGCCGCAGGTGGTGGGGCTGGAAGTTGGAGACGCCGATGGACCGGGCCCGGCCCTCGCGGTAGAACTCCTCCAGCGCCCGCCAGGTCTGCACGAAGTCGCCGCCGTACCGGGCCGGGAGCGGCCAGTGGATCAGGAACAGGTCGACGTAGTCGGTGCCCAGCGCCTTGAGCGTCGCGTCGAAGGCATGGCGGGCGTCGTCGGGCTCGTGCGCGTCGTTGTCCAGCTTGCTGGTGACGAAGACCTCGCCGCGGTCCAGGTCCGACCGGGCGATGGCCTCGCCGACCTCGGCCTCGTTGCCATACATCTCGGCGGTGTCGATGTGCCGGTACCCGGCCTCCAGCGCCGTGCTCACGGCGGCCGCCGTGTCCTTCGGCTCGATCTGGAAGACGCCGAAGCCGAACTGCGGGATGGTCTGGCCGTTGTTCAGCGTGATGTCCGGAATGGAAGTCAAGAACTCTCCTCAGCATGATCGCGGATGCGGACCTGCTGCCCCTGCCCCGGTCAGGCCGGGCTACACATGCGGGCTACCTATGCGGGCCGGCGCCGTAGCGCAGGCCGTCGACGAGGAGCGCGACCATGCGCTGGCTGTACGCCGCTCCCTCGCCCGGCACCGGCACGCACAGGTGGGCGACGGCGTGCAGGAGGTCGTCCGGGCTGATGCCGGCGCGGATCTCGCCGCTCGCGGTGGCGGCGTCGAGCAGTGACCCGAGGGCGGGCCCGAGCCGCTCCATGAAGTAGGCGGGCAGCGCGTCGAAGGCCGGATCGCCCGAGTGCAGGGCGGTGGCGAGTCCGCGCTTGGTCGCCAGGAACTCGGTGTACCGGCCGAGCCACATCGCCAGGGCCGCGCCGGGCTCGTGCGCGGCGGCCAGGGCCTGGGCCGCGCTGGCGCAGGCGTCCACCCCACGCTGG
The DNA here is from genome assembly GCA_050011155.1 of Streptosporangiaceae bacterium. Lineage (GTDB taxonomy): Bacteria > Actinomycetota > Actinomycetes > Streptosporangiales > Streptosporangiaceae > Palsa-504. The sequence continues at coordinate 54,895 of JBEKJP010000028.1, read as the reverse complement.
AATACCGCCTTGACCAGGTCCGAGCGCTGCGGGAAGTGCCGGTACAAGGTCCCGACGCCGACGCCGGCCAGATCGGCGATCTCCTTGGCGGGCGCGTTCACGCCCGACGTGGCGAAGACGGCCTTCGCCGCCTCGAGCAGGGCGTCGACGTTGCGCCGGGCGTCGGCGCGCAAGCGGCGCCGCCCGGGCGGTGCCTGGTTCTCCGGGCTCTCCGGGCTCTCCGGGCCCGCCCCGGTCAGCGCCGTGTCTGCGGTCACGCCACTCCTCCGATTTGCTTAACCGGAAAGCTTTTCCATATAGTACTGGAAAGACGTTCCGCTTGGCTCATCATATGCCGCCCGGCGCGCCGCCACCGTACCTCGTCCCTGACAGGAGAGACGGCATGCAGTACCGCACCCTCGGCCGGACCGGCATCAAGGTCAGTCCCTACGCGCTCGGCGCGATGATGTTCGGCGCCGGCGGCAACCCCGACCACGAGGACTCGATCCGGATCATCCACACGGCGCTGGACGCCGGGATCAACTTCGTCGACACCGCCGACCGGTACTCGGCGGGCGAGTCCGAGGAGATCGTCGGGAAGGCGCTCAAGGGGCGCCGCGACGACGTCGTCCTCGCGACCAAGGTGCACGGCCCGATGGGTGATGATCCCAATCAGCGCGGCAACTCCAGGCGCTGGATCATCGCCGAGGTCGAGAACTCGCTGCGCCGCCTGCAGACCGACCACATCGACCTCTACCAGATCCACCGGCCGGACCCCGACACCGACATCGAGGAGACGCTCTCGGCGCTCTCGGACCTGGTCCGCGGGGGCAAGGTCCGCGCGATCGGCTCCTCGACGATGCCCGCCTCCGACATCGTCGAGGCCCAGTGGGTAGCCGAACGGCGTGGCCTGGAGCGGTTCCGCACCGAGCAGCCGCCCTACTCGATCCTCAACCGCGGCATCGAAGCCGAGGTGCTGCCCGTTGCCCAGCGCTACGGGATGGGCACGCTGGTCTGGAGCCCGCTGGCGAAGGGCATGCTCACCGGGCGGATCCGCAAGGACCAGCCGACCGACCTGCGCCGCGCCGCCATCTTCACCAGCTTCCGCGACGGGCCCCGGCTCGACGCCGTCGAGCGGATCATCCCGCTCGCCGAGCAGGCGGGCCTGCCGATGACGCATCTCGCGATGGCGTTCGCCATCGCCCACCCCGGCGTGACCAGCGCGATCATCGGGCCGCGGACGATGGAGCAGCTCGAGGACCTGCTGGCCGGCGTCGACGTCACGCTCGCCGACGACCTCCTCGACCGGATCGACGAGATCGTCCCGCCCGGCACCGACGTCGGCGCGCCCGACCAGTCCGCCTACCTGCCCCCGGCCCTGCAGCGCCCCGGCCTGCGCCGCCGGCCCGCCGGCGAACGCGCCGCCGCCTGATTCAGCCTGGGTTCTGGCCGGATCTCCCGGCCGGATCTCCTGGCCGGTTCCGCCGCCGGTGGATCGTGCCCGCGGCGTCCGTCACCGCGCCCACGCTGACGGCGTCGAGCGCGGCCAGGAGCTGGCGGTCACCGGTCGCCTCGGCCCGTTCGGCCAGCGCGGCGCCCAGCCGGTCGGCGAGCATGCTGGCCACGCCCTGGAGCAGCAGCGGGCGGCCGCGCCGGAACAGGCCGGGCAGGTCGCCGGGGCCGGCCGCGGCCGACGGCCAGACACGGCCGGCGATGAGCTCCGCCAGCGTGCGCGCCAGCGCGCTGAGGTCACCGTTCAGCGCCTCGATCACGTCGAGCGCCTCGGCCAGCGGGACGCCGGCCCGGCCCCAGTCCGCCGCCAGGGCCAGCAGGGCGGGACTGCGCACGATGAAGTGATCCTGGCCCTGCGGGCGCACCAGCCCGGCCTGGACCGCGCGGGGCAGGGCGGCGTCCGCCGCCAGGGCCGGGAGCTGCTGGAGCAGCTCGGCCCGGGTCAGCCGGAGCGGCGTCTCGTCCAGCGCGGCCTGGCTCTGGTCGACGCCGAGCAAGGTGGTCAGGTCGGTGCCGTTCTCCCACGCTCCGAGCAGGTCGCGGATTCCGGCCAGCGAGTAGCCGCGGTGCTGCAGGCGGGCGATGAGCTGCAGGCGCTGAATGTGCCCGGGACCGTACAGGCCGACGCGGCCGCGCCGTTCCGCGGGCGGCAGCAGGCGCATCGTGTGGTACTCGCGGATCGTCCGCACCGGCAGCTTGACCTGGCGGGCGAGGTCATCGATGGTCAGCGGTTCAGCCGTCCCGGCCGCGCCTTCCCGTGCGGCAGCAGTCATGGCTAGACAGTATCAAGAAGTATTGTTACGGTAAATACCGTGACGGTAAACGTTGAGATCACTGACCGGCTGATCGAGGTCCTGCGGAACGCCACCGGCTTGCCGGGCCTGGAGTACAGCTCCCGGCCCGACCCGATGACGGGCGGTTTCTGGGCCGAGCTGCTGTCGTTCTCGCTCGCGGACCCGCCCGATGGCTGGCCGGCCGGGCTGGTCGCCCGGCTGATGCCCGATCCCGGCACGGCCCGCAAGGAGACGATCGTGCAGCGCGCGGTGGCCGCCGCGGGCTTCCCGACGCCGTGCGTACGCGTGGCCGGCGGCCCGGATGACGGCCTGGGCCAGGCATTCATGGTGATGGACAGGGCGGCGGGTGAGCCAGCGATTTCCGGGCTCGACGGCGGGCTGACCCCGGGCGCCGTGCGGCGGCTCTTGGGTGAGATCCCGGAACTGCTGGCCACCTCGATGGCGCGGCTGCACGCGCTCGACCCGGACCTGGTCCGCGGCCAGCTCGAGCAGGTCCGGGAGGTACCGGTGACGCTGCCGGGGCTGCTCGCGGCGCTCGTGCGGTTCGCGGGCACCTTCGGCCGCCCCGACCTGGCGGATGCGGGCCGCTGGCTGGCCGCTCACCCGCCCGGGCCCGCGCCGGACGTCATCTGCCATGGTGACCTGCACCCGTTCAACCTGCTCGCCGACGGCGACCGGGTGACGGTGCTCGACTGGAGCACGGCATTGCTGGCCCCGCCGGCGCACGACGTCGGGTACACCTCGCTGCTGCTCAGCGAGCCGCCCTTGCACGTCCCGGGCTGGCAGCGACCGCTGGTCAGGCGGTTCGGCCGGGTGCTGGCCGGGCGGTTGGTGCGCAGCTACCAGCGGCAGGCGGCGGCCACGTTCGGCCCCGGCGAGCTGAGCTGGCACCAGGCCGTCACCTGCCTGCGCGCACTGGTTGAGGTGGCGGGCTGGGAACACCAGGGCCCGGCCGGGGCGCACGCCGGTCATCCGTGGCTGGTATCCGGGCCGGCCTTCGCCGGGCGGCTCGCGGCCCTGACCGGAACTCCGGTAGCCGCCAGGGCACCCGGGCGCGCCCGGTGAGCGGCGCCGCCAGCGGCGTCCGGGCCAGCAGCCCGGTCAGCGCCAGGCCGGCGGCGAATACCATCACCACGGTCACCAGGCACAGCACCGGCCAGGGGATCACCGAGCTGAGCTTGCCCCAGCCGAGCCAGGTCAGCGCGATGATGAAGAGCATGTGGGACAGGTAGATGCCGTAGGCGTTGTCCGACCCGGACCGCACCATCGCCTTGACCCGCTCCGGCCGCCCGGACCGGACCAGGGCCACCCCGGCCAGGTACCCGCAGGTCACCGCGCCGACGTTGAACAAGATGAGGCTGGGCTGGAACGGGTCGCTGCCGGAGCCGAGCACGTCGGTCACCCGGTAGGCGGCCAGGAAGTAGACGCCCTCCGCGGCCAGCGCCGCCGCCACGGTCAGGACCACGATCAGCCGCGCGTGCGCGCATACCCACGCGTGCACCCGGTCCAGGTGGAAGGCCACGACACCGCCGCCGACCAGGAACAGCAGGTAGCTCAGCGCATCCTGCTGGCCGAACTTGATCATCGTCCGCGGGAACAGGTTCCAGTGCATGCCGATCCCGATCGCGACCTGGGCCAGGATCGCGAAGGCGATGACCGCGCCATGGTGGCCCCTGGTCCGTCGCAGCAGCCAAAGCAGCGGCGGGAAGACGAGATAGAACTGCATGATCACGAGCAGGAAGTACAGCTGGAAGTACCCGGTCGCCGCCATGTCGGCCAGGCCCCGCAGCGCCGCGGCCGCGTCCGGGTAGTGCGCCGTCGGCAGCTGGTAAAGGAAGTAGATGAGCGTCCAGCACAGGTAGGGGATGCCCACCGAGAGGAACCGGCGCCAGTAGAAGCGGCGCAGCCCGGCCCCGCGCAGGTCAGCGTACGCGTAGGTGAGCATGCAGGCGGAGATGAAGAAGAAGCCCTCCCGGGACACGTGCAGCAGCAGCAGCGCGGCGCCGGAGCTCATGCTGGCGGCCGCGGGCGCCAGGTACAGGACCGTATGAGTGCTGATGACGCCCGCCTGCTTGACCGGGCGCATGGCGTCCACCTGGTCGAGGCGGCGACGCGCCATCAGCCCGCCACCGCGGCGGCGGAGCAACCTGACGTTATCCCGTCGTGATAGCGGTGGCCGGGAATAGCGGGCTGGAACATATCGCGTGTCGTGCGCATTCGATTCCTTCATCCGACGACGGCCAGCAGGCATGGCGCGAGCCGCCGGCTAGGTGACCCAACAGCACCCATGCAGGCAGGAGGCCTGCATGAGGATCATTGATAAGCAGCGTGTGGCCAGTTTGTGAAAGGCGGATGAATAACAACCCGCTACGAGCAACCTCGAAGAATACTTTCAGCTCCGGTTGAATAAATGACCGCGCTAACCCCCGGTAAAGCGGCGGAACGAAACCGGTGACGGTCCCCTTGGAGACCGGGTTTGATCGAGACCCTAGGCTGCCCGTCCCCCGGGGACCGGTTACGCAATCTCAACCGCTTCTTGCTGTTATCACTCATGGGCGCCACGGGGGTTCAGCCGGTGCCCGTCGCGCCGGCCTGACCCTCCTCAGGAGACATGCGTCCCGGGCAGGGCCGCGAACGCGCGGATGCCGGACAGGACGATCAGGCCGCCCGCCACGATGAAGATCAGGCTGACCGAGTTGAGGGTGACCCCGGCGAAGGTGGCGCGGAAGCTCCGCAGGACGGTGCTCGTCAGCCAGCCGGAGATGACCACCGAGGCCATGGACGCGAACTGGTTGATCGGGGTGAACACCGCCATCACCCGGCCCATGTACTCGCGCGGCGCCGCGTCCAGGAGCAGCGGGGCGACCGCCGTGTTCAGCATCGCGATGGGCATGGCGTAGATGGCCAGCATGATCAGGCCGGCCGGGAAGCTGCGCTGCAGCGCGTAGCCGCCCGCCAAGATGCCCGCGGCCAGCAGGCCCGACCAGGTCAGGGTCCGGGCCCCGAGCCATCGGACCATGCGCCCGGCCGCGAGCGCGCCGACGATGAAGCCGATGCCCATCGCCGTCTCCGCGATGCCGAACAGCCGCGACGACGCGTGCAGGTCGGTGGTCACGAAGAACACGTTCAGCGCGCTGATCGCGCCGGTACCGCACTGGCAGATGGTCGTGACCGTGAGCAGCGTGACCAGGAACCGGTTGCGCGCGAAGAGCCGCAGGCCGAAGGAGAAATCGGCGCGCAGGCTGGAACCGCCCGCCCGGGCCGGGACGGCCGGAGCCGGCTCGGCGGCCAGCCGCAGGAAGCGGATGGCCAGGTAGGACGCGACGTAGGACACGCCGTTGACGGCCAGTGCCCACTGGAAGCCGACGGTGAGCAGCAGCAGCGCCGCGATCGGCGGGCCGATGATCGCGGCCGCCGACGTGGTGGCCTCGGCCAGGCCGGCGGCCCGCACCCGGTCCTCTTCGCCGCGCACCACGTCGCCGATCGTCGCGAACCGGGCCGGGTTGAAGAACTGGCCCGACGCGTTCAGGACGAACACGACCAGGTACACGGCGGATAGCCATAGCCAGACCGGGAGGTCCCTGACCGGGACGAACGACAGCCCGGTCAGGGCGGCCACCATCGCCGCGCGGATCACCTCGGTCCGCATCATCGTCGACTTCCGGTTCCAGCGGTCCACGAAGACCCCGGCCAGCGGCCCGACGAGCGCGATGGCGCCCCCGGCCGCCACCAGGATCCCGCTGACCGCCGCGGGCGCCCACGGCGCGCCGCGCGCCAGGACCTGCGACACCCAGAGCACGAGCGTCGTGCCGAAGACGGCGTCCCCGATCGTGGAAGCGGCCTGGCCGTACCACAGCTTCGCGTAATCACGGTTGGCCAGCGTCCGCTGCAGTGACGGAAAGTAGGCTTTGCGGCTGCTGATAGAGCAGCGTTCAGCACGGTTTTCGCAAACAGCCGTCATGGTTACTACACGTGCTGATCTGGCTGCAGATCTGTTGGCCGCTGGCGGCCTGGGCGGCGCAGTGCCGGGACCTCGTCACACCCCGCGCTCATGAATACCGCGCCTGTACGCCTGCATACCGGTTCGCCAGGAAGCCGGAGGTCACCGGCCCGACGTCGTGCCATCATCATTACTCTTCCGGGGAACTAGGAACCTTAGTACAGCGAACAGCCCACATAAATAACGAGCTGTTCATTCTGTAACTCCAGGGAACGGCTGCCCATCGAGTCACATCGATATCATCCGTTCGCCTGTGGCCGGTCGCCGAGTATGCCGTTACCATCACGTTATTTCTGAAGCAGCCGATAAATCTCGCGTTTGCTTAAATTGCGCAACTAAAAGAAAAACCCGGCACGTTTGATAACGCATTCCGCACGCTCCCTTTCGCAGAGCGATCGGCCGGGGTCCGCGCGACTCTGACACGGCGGGCTAGGCACCCCGGAACCCGGCCCGTTCCCCCGCCAGTCCCCGATGCCCTTCCCCCGCCTCTTGCTGTTATCACGGGGATATCGGCCGGCCGGCTCCGGGTGGCCCGTCGTGCGCCGAGCCGTCCGGCCATCGCCAGCACGCTGCCGTGTCGCCCGGGAGGCGGCTCTGAAGCCTGGCGGCGGCTCTCCCCTCAGAGCGCGGACATGCGCGCTGTCCAGCGGCTTTCCGTGCGACTTCAGGATCGCTTCAGTGCCCGCTGCCACAGTCGGCTACCGGCAGAACCCGTGATTGCTCGCCGACGAATCCTGCCCAGTGAATAACGCAGTGCCGCCCGTAACTGGTGAACCGGTAGCGGCGGTTCCTCCCCGGGCGACTCGATCCGCCTTCGGCAGCTGGCATTTGATTCCCCGATGATACGGCCAGCCATAACCAGATTGGTTTATTTGACATGTCGAGAATTGCCCGATTCCTGACTGTCGCGCTTACCTGTTCCGCGGTGGCCGTTGTTTTGGCTAGCACGGCCGGCGCCGCTACCACGACCGGGATCTTCATAGCACCGCACCAGAATAAGTACGTATCGAATGGTGATTACGGTGTCCGCAGTGATGATTTCGGCAGCCTCACCTGGCTGGACAACATGAGCGAGCGGGGCTTCACGATCATCTCGAGCACGGCCAGCAGTTCCCGGGTGACGGCCTACCCGAACGTCTTCCGGGGCTGGCAGTGGGGAGCCGGCACCGGCGGGGCCTGGCCGGTCAGGGTCTCCGCGGAGATCATGATCTTCCTGAGTCACCCGCATGTTCTCACCGGCGGCAAGAAGATCAGGGTGGACCGCACGGACTGGTACGTGAACGAGCGGAAGACAACAGGCCACGGCGTGACGTGACCTTTGATCATTTTCACCCACGCTACCCAGATCAGCACTCACGGATGGCTCAAGTCCTCCTGGTACTGGACGGAATCGGCGCGGGCTTCGAGCGGTGGAAGGGAGGCCGGGGCCTGCGCGTGACCGATTTCCAGGTCAATAGCTGATACGCCCGGCGAGCCCCGGCGCCGGCACCGTCATAATGATCTCGGGATGAACGGCGCACACAGCTTGCTGGCCACGCTGACCGGGAACGGCATCGGCGTCTGCTTCGCCAACCCGGGGACCTCCGAGATGCACATCGTCGCCGCCCTGGACCAGGTGACCGGCATGCGGTGCGTTCTCGGGCTCTTCGAGGGCGTCGTCACGGGGGCCGCGGACGGCTATGCCCGGATGGCCGGCCGCCCGGCCGCGACGCTGCTGCACCTGGGGCCCGGCCTGGCCAACGGCCTGTCGAACCTGCACAACGCGATGCGGGCGCAGTCGGCGGTGGTCAACGTCATCGGAGATCACGCCACCTACCACCGCCGCTACGACGCGCCGCTGACCTCGGATATCGAGGGCACCGCGCGGCCGTTCAGCCACTGGGTCCGGACCACCCCGGACGCTGCCTCGGTCGCCGCGGACACCGCCGCCGCCGTCGCGGCCGCGCGCACCGCCCCGGGCCGGGTCGCGTCGCTGATCGTGCCGGCGGACGCGGCCTGGTCCGCGCTCACCGCCGCGCCCGCCCCGGTCCAGGCGGTCGTGCCCGCGCCGCCGCGGGTACCCGAACCAGCGGTCGAGACCGCCGCGCGCATCCTGCGTTCCGGCCACCCGGCCGCCCTGCTGCTCGGGCCGCAGGCCACGCGGGAGGCGCCGCTGGAGGTGGCGGGCCAGATCGCCGCCGCCACCGGGTCGCGCCTGTACTCCCCGACGCAGAACGCCCGGATCACCCGGGGCGCGGGCCGGGTCCCGGTGCAGCGGATCCCGTACCCGGTCGACCAGGCGGTCGCGCTGCTGGCCGACGTGCGGGATCTCGTCCTGGTCGGCGCGAAACCCCCGGTGGCGTTCTTCGCGTACCCGGGCAAGCCCAGCCGCCTCGACCCGCCTGGGACGCGCGTCCACGAGCTGGCCCGGCCGGATCAAGACGTTCCCGGCGCGCTGACCGCGCTGCGCGACGCGCTGGGCGCGGGCGGGGCGGTCCCCCGCCGGGCCGGGATCAGCCGGCCCGCTCTCCCCGGCGGGGCACTGACCCCGGCGAAGATCGGCGCGGTGCTGTCCGCCTTGATGCCGCCGGACGCCGTCGTGGTCGACGAGTCGATCACGACCGGCCGCTCGTTCCTCGCCGACACCGCGGGCGCCGCCCCGCACGACTGGATCCTGCCGACCGGCGGTTCCATCGGGTACGCGCTGCCCTGCGCGGCCGGCGCGGCGATCGCCTCCCCCGGCCGCAGGGTCATCGTGCTGGAGAGCGACGGCAGCGGGATGTACATGCCGCAGGCCCTGTGGACCCACGCCCGCGAGCAGCTGGACATCCTCACCCTCGTGTTCGCCAACCGCGGCTACCAGATCCTGCGCCACGAGCTGAGCAACGTGGGCGCGACCGCGGGCGGTCCCCGCGCCGAGGCGCTGATGGACCTCGGCCGCCCGGACATCGACTGGGTGTCGCTGGCCCGGACGTTCGGCGTACCGGGATCTCGCGCCGCGACCGCCGACGAGCTCGCCCGCCAGGTCGCGGCCGGCCTGTCCGCCCCCGGTCCCCGCCTCATCGAGGTAGCACTGTGACCACGGCGGCACCCCACGCGCTTCTTGCTGTTATCTCCTGGAGGGAAGCCCGGCCGCGGGCGGGTGGTGCCTGTGGTGCTCCTGGTCGGTTCCAGCTTCCGGGACCGGGCCCCGCTGACCACGAGTGGAACATCGTGGTGGTCAGAACCACGACGATGGAGCATTGCCGTGGTTGCGGCGGCCCCGGGACCGCGCGGGGACCGGTACCTGAGATGCGGCAGCGGCGGCGGCGCGGGTGCGCGCCGGCCGCGGCATCCCGGCCGCGTCGACGTCGGCCCGTTATATCCCTTGATGTCTTAACTTCAGGTTGAGGCATTCCGGGCGCGGATCATGATCGCGGGCAGTTCCGGTCGAATGTACGCCGGAACTGCCCGCGATCATGGAACAGCGTGGTGCGCGGGTGCCGCCTTGAGATCCCGGCATCGGGTTGCGACCGGGTCACCTGCACATCGCGCCGGTCCGTCGGCGGGGCAGAACCGCTCCGGGACCTGGGAAGCGCCCCTCTACTAGGTAGCGAGTCGCAACCATTGAACTAAGGGGCGGGGCCAGCGCGCCGCGGCTGGGCGGGCCGGCCCGGCCGCTACGCGCCGAACCCGTCGAATTCGCCGTTCCGCACACCTCCGAGAAAAGCGTGCCATTCGTCGGAGGTGAACCGCAGGACCGGCCCGGTGGAATCCCTGCTGTTGCGAACGCCGATCTCGCCGTGTGGCAGGCTCGCCACCTCGACGCAGTTGCCGTTGGCGTAACTCAGGGAGCTCTTAATCCAGTAAGAACCTGAACTCGGCCGCATCTGCGCGCTCCTGAGCGTAGTGCTTCTCACATTTCCCCTTTTGCTGGTCGGGTGATTGTTTCTAGTCGGGACGAACGGTCTGGAACGTGAGCGTGAAGTACACGGCCTTGCCCGCGGGGGTGTGGAAGCTGCCCCACGCGGCCGCCAGCGCCGCGACCAGCGCCAGGCCGGGGCCGGTCTCCGGCGTGACCGGCTCGCCTGCCGTCGGCAGGGCGCGCGACCCGTCGTAGACGTCGATGCGCAGGCGCCCGCTCGAGCACCTGACAGCGAGCGTGAGGGTCTCGCCGATCCCGGTCAGGATGGCGTTGGTCACCAGGTCGCTGGTGAGCAGGACCGCGATGTCCGGGTCGACGGGGATCTTCCAGTCGCGGATGACCGCGCGGACGTAGCCGCGCGCCTCGGCGGCCGCGACTGGCTCCCGGGCCAGCCGGATACGGCATTGGCGTAGCTGGGCCGGGCGGGTCAGTGCCATGATCGCGTCATTCCAGTTCGTCAGCTGATGCACTCGATTCCTGTTTGCATCGAAAATGCTGCTGCAAATTGCAGTGCAAGACATCGGTCAGCTGACGGATATTGGGACGCGGCGCGTAACAGCGGTAGTCAGGCGGTTCCGGCGGGCCCGTTCGGTGAATTCTTATCACGCCCGGCCGTCCGCCGCCGGCGGGTTGGCGCAGGCGCGGACCGCGGGGCGCAGGTGATGATCAGGCCGGCCTGGACTGAGCCGGCCGTTCCGCCTGAGACGCCGCGGGGGCAGCAGGACTCGGCCCGGACGGAGCGGCCCGGACGGAGCTGTCAGCTCGCGACGAGACCGTCCCACGACCACCGCGGGATCGGCAGGCCGTCGGGGACATCGGCGGCGGACTCGTGGTGGCGGTACATCGTGGTGACCGTGGCCCACGCGAAGTAGTCGTGCAGCACCCGCCTGAGCCGCTCGTCGTCCGCCAGGCCGGCGTCGGCCAGTGCCTGGTCGAAGCACGCGATCGCCCGCCGGTTCATCTCCTCGTGCGGGCCGTTGCCGCTATGTATCCGCACCACCGAGGACTCGTCGCCGTAGCCCTGCGTGTACGCCGCCGGGCCGCCGAGGGCCTCGCCCCAGTAGGCGGCCAGCCGCTCGCTGTGCTCGGGGTGATAACCGTGCATGAAGGCGTGGCTCACCTCGTCGTCGGCCAGGACCCGGGCGTGCCACGCGTGCGCCAGGCGCAGCATGCCGCCGGCGCCCCCCGCGGCCTCGTACACCGTCTGCATGGAGCCAGCATGGCATGAGACCACCACGACCGAAGCCCTTGACACCCCCGAGGATAACCGCTATCTATAAAGATAACCGTTATTAGATAACTGTTATCGGAGAGACGGACATGCAGCAGGAAGTGGTGCTGGCCATGCTGGCCAAGGAGCCGTCCCACGGGTACGAGCTCCGCGCCCGGCTGCAGCAGGCGCTCGGCCCCGCCGGGGACGCGATGAACGCCGGGCAGATCTACGTCACCCTGAGCCGGCTGGAGAAGGCGGGCCTGGTCAGGTGCGAGCAGGCGGCCGGCCTGCCGGACCGGCCGGACCGCAAGGTGTACGCGCTGACCGCCGACGGCCAGCACCGGGTCACCGACTGGATCAACGACACCAGCTGGCCCCGCCCCGGGCTGGCGGAATTCCACCTCAAGCTGATCGCGGCCGCGGCGGCCGGGCTCGCCGACCCGATCGCCATCACCGACGCGCAGCGCCGCGAGCTGCTGCGCCGGCTCCGGGATGCCCAGCGCGCCGCGATGGCCGAGCCGCACCGCTCGGACGCCGCGCTGCTGCTGGAGGGCATCGTGCTCCGCCTCCAGGCGGACCTGCGCTGGCTCGAGGCCTGCGAACGGCACTGGACCGGCTGGAAGGACCGAACATGAACGAGACAGCCATGAACGAACTGAGCGGCACCCCGCTGCTGCGCGCCCGCGGGCTGCGCAAGGACTACGGGAAGGACGCGGGCCTGGTCCGCGCGGTCGACGGAGTCGACCTGGACGTCGACGCCGGCGAGACGGTGGCCGTCACCGGGCCGAGCGGCTGCGGGAAGTCCACGCTGCTGCACCTGCTGGGCGGCCTCGACCGCGCCTCGGCCGGGGAGATCTGGCTGGCCGGCCAGCGCGTCGACGAGATGGGCGAACGGGCCCTGGCGCGGCTGCGCCGCGAGGCCGTGGGATTCGTGTTCCAGGCGTTCCACCTGATGGACGAGCTGACCGCGGTGGAGAACGTCGAACTGCCCGCGCTGCTGGCCGGGCGGTCGCCGCGCGCGGCCCGGCGGCGGGCCGCCGGGCTGCTGGAGCGGGTCGGGCTGGCCGACCGGGCCGGCTTCCTGCCCTCGGCGCTGTCCGGGGGCCAGCGCCAGCGCGTCGCGATCGCCCGGGCCCTGGTCGCCGACCCGCTCGTGGTCATGGCCGACGAGCCGACCGGCAACCTCGACAGCGAGGCCACCCTCGACGTGCTCCGGCTGTTCGACGGCCTGCACGCGGCCGGCCAGACCCTGGTCATCGTCACTCACGACGCCCGGATCGCGGCCACCGCCGACCGGCTCATCAGCATGCGGGACGGAGCGTTCGTGGACCAGACCAGGCTGACCGGCGGCACCTCGGGCAGCCTCGGCGCCCTCGCGGGCCTGGAAGGCTGACGGCCATGGGCAAGTTCGTGCTCGCCGGGCGGCTGGCCGCCCGCGATATCAGGCGCCACCCCGCCCAGGCCGTCCTGCTGCTGCTCGCGATCACCGCCGCTACCGCCGTACTGACTCTCGGCCTCGCCCTGCACGGGGTCACCAGCCAGCCGTACCAGCAGACCCGCGCGGCGACGAACGGCCCGGACGTCGTCGCCTACCTGCCGCCGGTGACCAAGCCGGGGCAGGCGCGGCCCGCCGTGCCCGCCGCGGCGGCCACGCTCACCCGCGCCGCCGGGGTGACCGGCCACGGCGGCCCTTACCCGGTGGTCTGGACCGTCATCCGGGCCCGCGGGCTCACCGCCGGGGCCGAGACGGAGGGCCGCCTCCAGGCCGCCAGCGCCGTGGACCAGCCGAAGCTGACCGCGGGCGGCTGGGTGCGGCCCGGCCAGGTGGTGATCGAGCGGACCTTCGCCGAGGCGCTCGGCGTCGGCGTCGGCGACCGGGTCACGCTGGACGGCCGGGCGTTCAGGGTCGGCGGTATCGCGGTCACCGCGGCCGCCCCGCCCTACCCGAACCTGTGCTACGTCAGCGGCGGCGGCTGCATGGGCGACATCCCGGGCGGGCGCCAGATCTCGCCGCGGGACCTCGGGTTGGCCTGGGTCACCGAGCCGGATGCCCTCGGGCTCGCCACCCCCGCCGACCCGGTGTCCTCGTACGTGCTCGACCTCAAGCTCAGCGACCCCGCCCAGGCGCAGGCGTTCGCCGCCGCGCACGGCACCGGCCCCGGCGCGGGGCCCGCGGCCGGCCCCGGCGCGGGGCCGTCCGGCCTGGTCCCGTGGACGGGCATCGCCACCGCCGACGGCCTGCTCGTCCTGGACGAGCAGCAGGTCCTGTCCCCCGGCGCGCTGCTGGCGGTGCTGCTCGCCGTGGCCAGCGTGGCCGTCCTGGCGGGCGGCCGGATGGCCGAGCACACCCGGCGCACCGGGCTGCTCAAGGCGGTCGGAGCGGGCCCGGGGCTGGTCGCCGCCGTGTTCCTGGCCGAGAACCTCCTCCTGGCGCTGGCCTCCGCGGTGGCCGGGCTGGCGATCGGCCGGCTGGCCGCGCCGCTGATCACCAGCCCGGGCGCGGCCCTGATCGGAACCCCGGGGGCGCCGTCGCTGACCTTGTCCATCGCCGCCGAGGTGGTGGCGGTGGCCGTGGCCGTGGCGCTGGCCGCCACCTTGGTGCCCGCCATCCGCGCCGCGCGGACCAGCACGATCAGCGCCCTGGCGGGGACGGCCCGCACGCCGCGGCGCCGGCGCGGGCTCATCGCGGCCTCCCGGCACCTGCCGGTCCCGCTGCTGATCGGGCTGCGACTGGTCGCCCGCCGGACGCGCCGCGCCCTGCTCGGCGCGGCCAGCATCACGATCACGACGGCGGGAATCGTCGCGGTCCTGGCCTTCCACGTCACCGCGAGCCGCAAGCTCGGAACCGTCCCGAGCGGGCTGAGCAACCCCGTGATCGACCGGGACGAGCAGATGCTGCTGGTGCTCACCGTCGTGCTGGTCACCCTGACCGTGCTCAACGCGATCTGCGCGGCCTGGACGACGGTGCTGGACACCAGGGCCGCGTCCGCCCTCGCGCGCGCGCTCGGCGCCAGCCCGCGGCAGGTCAGCGCGGGCATCGCCGCCGCGCAGGTGATCCCGGCCGTCCCGGGGGCGCTGCTCGGCGTCCCGCTGGGCATCGCGCTGTACGCCGCGGCGGGCCACTCCGGGCAGACGATGGTCCCGCCCGCCTGGTGGCTGGCGGCCGCGGTGCTGGGCACGGTACTCGCGGTGGCGGCGCTGGCCAGCGTCCCGGCGCTGGCGGGCACCCGCCGGTCCGTGGCCGAGATCCTGCGGGCCGAGGCAGTTTGACCGCTACCGGCTGACCGCTAGCGGAACGACGGGTGGTCGCCGAGCGCCCAGTACTCGTACAGGCCGTATCCGGTGTGTCCCTCGTACTCGAACCGGCCCACCGCGTCCACCATGCCCCACATGCGGGCCGCGTCTTCCGGCCGGGACAGGTCGTGGCTGACGCCCTGCACCACCAGGTCGGGGCCCTGGTACATGCCGTGCCGCCAGTCCGGTTCCAGGCCGTAGCCGGTGCCGGCCATCAGGTGCACCGGCAGCAGCAGCGTGGCGTGCAGGTCGAACGGCTTGCCGCCGGGCGGGGCGAAGCCGATCCGCGCGCTCACCACGTCCCTGGTGCCGTCGGCGTAGACCGGCTCGTAGGACGGCCGGCCCAGGTACTCGCTGGTCCCGTCCGGCCAGACCCGCGCCGCCTCCTCGACCAGCCGCCGGCCGGCCTGGTCCTCCTGGATGATGGTCAAGATCGCGTGGTCCTCGAACTGCACCGGCGCGTACAGCCAGTAGAACGTGCCGGGGTTGCGCGACTGGATGCCCGCGGGCTCGGCCTCCCCCACCGGCCGGATCCCCCAGGACCGGTCCCTGATCCCCCACCACTCCTGCGGCGTCACCTCGAGCGTCTCGCCGTCCACCGTAATGGTCCCCGTCCACCGCCCGGGCTGCGCCATCCGCTTGGAGTCGAACACCACCCGCTCCTGCGCGCGGATGAAGTGCTGCGGCTCGACCTGCGGCGGGATGGTCCCGTCCCAGGTGAGGTCGAAGGACAGGCCGAACTCGTTCGGGCGCAGGACCACGCGGAGCCGCTTAAGACCTTCAAGAACCTCGATAACGAACGGGCCGACCTGCGTGTTCATCCGGTCGGCGCCGAGCTCGCGCGACGCGCGCACGACCCGGTGCCGCGTGCCGTGGCGCAGCAGCGCGAACGCGTCGGTCACCCCGAGGTTCGGGTACTGGCCCAGGCCCACGATCAGCATCGTGTCGCCGGTCAGCGGGAACGCGTTGAAGTAGTAGCGGTCGTAGAAGTTGCGGTCCGACGTTCCGACGTGCCGCATCACCTCGGGAATCTGGTGCACGGGATAGTCGTCGAGCGGCGACAGGGTCACGATGACAGCCCTTCCAGGATCACGTCGGTCAAGCGCGAGCAGTTGTTGTTGTAGGGGAAATCGCTGTCCGGCTCCAGCCAGCCCCATTCGATCATGGCTTGGGAAATGCGCGACATAATCACGGTGAACTTGAAGGCGGACAGCACCTCGTAGTAGCCCATGTGCTGCATGGGGCGCCCGGCCAGTTCCTCGTAACGCGCGATCGTCTCCGCCGGGGGCGGGAACCCCTCGAGCTGCGGCACCTCGAGGCCCTCGCTGTGGTGCCGGTCCAGGAACAGGTACCAGGCCAGGTCCTCCTCCGCCTGCCCGAACGTCGCGGTCTCCCAGTCCAGCGCCGCCCGCGGCGTCCCGTCCGGCGCGAAGATCATGTTGCCGATCCTGGCGTCTCCCCACAGCAGCACCGGGGCGTTCTGCTCGGCCGGCCGGTGCTCCTTCAGCCAGGCCAGGGCCCTGGTCGCGGTCGGCTTCGGCCCCGGATAGGCCCAGTTCATGTAGTGCTCGTAGTAGGCCAGCCGCTGCTCCAGGCCGACCTTGCCCCAGTGCGGCTGGTCGAGGAAGCCGAGGTCCAGGGCGTCCGCGTCGATTCTGTGCAGCCGGGCCACGATGTCCAGGCCGGACCACCACATGGCGGTCCGCTCGGCCGGCTCGATCTCGGTGACCCAGCCGCCGGTGTGGTATGGCGGCGCGTCGGTCGGCACCCGGCCGTCGATCCGGCGCATGACCAGGAACGCCGCGCCGAGGTAGCCGGGATCGGGCTCGTACCACAGCACCGGCGGGACCGGGATGTCCGTCCTGGCGTCCAGGATGCGCATCAGCCGGTACTGCTCGGCGAACCGCGGTTCGGGGAAGACCTGGTAGTGCAGCGGGGCCACCCGCACGGCCAGCGCCTCGGCGCCGCCGTCGTGCTCGACGTCGAGCATGAGGATCTCGCTGGAGAAGCCGGTGAACTCGGGGGTCTTCAGGTCCGTGATCCGCGCCCCCGGCAGCCGGGCCGGATCGCCGAGCCACCGGGTCAAGATGTCGCGGGTGAGGTCGGGATCGCGTGGCGCGGGGACAACCATCGTGCGCTCCTTCGGGCCGCGGTAGAACGTGTTCTACCAAGTCCCGGTTCGCCCGGTCAATAGGCGGCGTTCATCCCCAGTTCACCGCGGGGGGGCGCGGCTCGCCGTTCAGCCGGGCCATCTCCTCGGGAGCGAGCAGCAGCGCCCCGGCGGCCACGTTGGCCTCGAGATGCTCCGGGTCGCCGGTGCCCGGTATGGCCAGCACATGCGGTCCCTGCTGCAGCGTCCAGGCCAGCCTGACCTGCGCGGCGCTCGCGCCGCGAGCCCGCGCCACGGCCAGCACGTCCGCACGCTCCGGCTGGCTCGCGCCGGCCGCCCGCCCGTCCCCGGCGATCGCGAAGAACGGCACGTACGCCACGCCGCCGGCCGCGCAGGTGCGCAGGAGTTCCCGTTCGGCCGCGGGCGCGCCGACGCCGAAACGGTTCTGCACGCACACCACCGGGGCGATGGACCGCGCCTCGGCGAGCTGGGCCGCGGTCACCCCGGAGACGCCCAGGTGCCTGATCAGCCCGGCTTCGCGCAGCCGGGCGAGCGCGCCGAAGTGCTCGGCGATGGAGCTGTCCGCGGCACTGCCCGGCAGCCGCAGGTTGACCACGTCGAGGTGGTCCAGGCCGAGCTGGCGCAGGTTCTCCTCGACCTGGCCGCGCAGCTGCGGCGGGCTGGCCCATACCCATTCGCCCGACGGGTCGCGGCCCGGCCAGACCTTGGTGGTGATGACCAGGTCCCGGGGGTACGGAGCCAGCGCCGTGTTGATCAGCTCGTTGGCCGACCGCAGCGGCGAGAAGTAGAACGCGGCGGTGTCGACGTGATTGACGCCGAGTTCGAGCGCGCGGCGCAGGACCGTGACGGCCCGCTCGCGGCTCGCGGGCGGGCCGTCGGCGTTCCTGGTCAGCCGCATCGCACCGAACCCGATCCGGTTGACCGTGAGATCACCGAGCGTCCAGGTACCCGCGGCCGCCGCGGTGATCGCCCGCCCGTCCACGAGATCTCAGTATGCCATCTGGTCGCGGCTATGCCCGGCCAGGGCCGAAAGCGCCGCGACGTTGATCCAGCCGGCCGGCTTGCCGTAGATCTCGCCGCCGCCCACCGTCCAGTCGAGCAGGTTCTTCAGGCTGCCGGGCAGCGTGCCCGCGTATTCGAGCAGGATCCGCACGTCAGCCACCGGTTCAACCTAGCCGGCGGCCGTCCGGCCGTGCCCCGGAGCGTATGTTGGGCGGTGATGCCTAGGAGCGAGGCCCGCACGCCGGAAGTCCGCGCCACCCTGGCCGAGCTGGAAGCCGATCCGCACCCGGCGCTGGCCCGGATGCGGGCCGCCGGGCCGGTTGCCTGGGTTCCGGCTCTGGGCGCCTGGATGGTCACCGGCTATCACGCCGCCGTGTCCGTACTGCGTGACGCTCGCGCCTTCACTGTCGATGATCCGCGTTTCTCCACGGCCAAGGTGGTCGGGCCGAGCATGCTGTCGCTGGACGGCGCCGAGCACGCGCGCCACCGGGCCCCGTTCAACCGGGCCTTCCGCCGCGACGAGGTGCACGCGCGGCTGGCCGCGTTCACCCGGGCCGAGGCGGCCCGGCTGGCCGCCGCCATCGAGCCGGACGGCGCGGCTGAGCTGCGCCGGGCCGTGGCCGGGCCGCTCGCGGTCGCGGTCATGGCCGAGGTGCTGGGGCTCAGCGGGATCGATCCGGCGCGGATCCTCGCCTGGTACGACGGGATCGTGTCGGCGGTACAGGCCGAGGCGGCCGGGCTCGCTGGCCACGGGAGCGACCCGGCCGGGACGGTCGCGTTCGGCGAGCTGGCCGCCAGCCTGCACGAGGTGATCGCGCGGCCGGGCGCCGGGTCCCTGCTCGCCGAGGCGGCCGGGCCGCAGGCCGAGGCACCGCAGGCCGAGGCACCGCTGACCGAGGCGCCGCTGACCGAGGCCGAGGCCATCTCGAACGCCGCGGTGCTGATGTTCGGCGGGATCGAGACCACCGAGGGCATGATCGCCAACGCCCTGCTGCACCTGCTGTCCTCCCCCGCTCAGCTCGCCCTGGTGCTCGCCGACCCCGGCCTGGTGCCCGCGGCCGTCGAGGAATCGCTGCGGCTGGAGCCGGCCGCGGCGGTGGTCGACCGTTACGCGACGGCTGGCACACGCCTGGACGCGGCCCGGATCCTGGCCGGCGACCAGGTCACGGTGTCCATCGCCGGAGCCAACCGGGATCCGGCCGTCTTCGGCGACCCGGATACCTTCGACCTCCGCCGCCCTAACGCCGGCCGCCAGCTGGCCTTCGCGCACGGCCCGCACTTCTGCCTCGGCGCGCACCTGGCCCGGCTGGAGGCGCAGGTCGCCGTGGAAACGGTCCTGGCCCGGCTCCCGGGGCTGCGCCTGGCCCCCGGCCACGCCAGCGCCCCGCGCGGCCTGGTCTTCCGCAAGCCACCCGACCTGCTCGCGCAGTGGGACCCGGCCCCGGGCACCGCCACCTGACCCGGGTGCTACGCGTGCCAGCGCCAGGCGGTCTGCGGCATGGCGGGACGGCGTTCGCTGGCCGGCCCCGTGCTCTTCAGCACGGCCGTGAGCAGGAGAAGAAGCCCCGCGAAGCCGACCGGGCCGGGGAGCACGGAGTGCCCCAGGATCTCCAGCAGCAGCCCGGCGAGTCCGAGGCTGACCCGCCAGTGCGCGCGCGCCGCCCGCGCCAGCCGGGTGACGCCGATGACGGCGAGCAGGAAGCCCGTGCGCATGGCCCGGAACCGGCGGCGCCGTGCGGGCCGCATCCCGTGCCGGGAGACGAGCGGCGGCACGGCCCGGGTACTCAGCAAGACCAGGTTGCGGCGGCGTGACCGGCGGAATCTCATGGCGGTCCTCGGCGGCGGAGACGGCAGCGTCCGGGTCGTCCCGGAGCGCGCTTCCCACCGTAAGCTCCCGGCCCGCGCCCGGTCCATACCGCTTTTCCCGGTGCCCTCTTTTCCCCGGTGACCTCTGTCATCCTGGCCTGATGACATCCGCCGCTTTCCCCCCGACCGCCTGCTGGCAGCACCGCGGGGCCCGCTCGGGCTTCGAGGTCGCCTATTTCGAGGCCGCACCTGGGGGCTGGCGGTTCGACGGCCGCCCCGCGCCTCATGTTTGCCAGCGGATGGTCCCTGGCACAATGCCCCTATCGGGTGATAAACAACGAGGGCCCTCTCCATGTATGAGATGGAGAGGGCCCTCGCCTAGCTCGTCCCGCCAAGGGGGCCGGTGCGCGGCCGACCCGGCGTCACTCGCCGCCCGCCGGGGCCAGGTACCCGCTTGAAGTGCCGGTTTCCCGACTCTGCGCGCGTCCCGGGATCACTCCCGGACGGTGCCCGTTTCCAACGGTGAAAGTATTTCTACTGCTTTCCCGGCGCTCGCGCAAGAGTCTCCGGCAGTTCATCTGGCCGTTAATTTGAAAATATTCGCCGTCCACATCGTATCCACAGGATAAACCGGGTTATCCGCACGCCAAGACCGTTATCCACCGGCTTATGCACAGTTTACTCACAAGTCACCAAGCGTATCCCCGCGTGCACAAATATAGTGAGGTTAAGCAGTGATCATTTATTGTTTCTGTGAAACATAAGGAAATGAACGGGGGAATTCCCTCGCCTGCGGTCGCGTCCAGTCGACGGCGCGCGACCACCGTTAGCGGACCCCCAGGGCCCGCATGGGATATCGTGCCGCGCCGGCGCCCCGCCCTCCAGCACCGACACGCGGCCCGCCGGGCACCGCCTCCGGGCACCGCCGGGATCGGCCTCCGGCCGGACGGCCCAGGCGGGTAGGTTAGGCCACATGTCAGAGCAGGACGACTTCCCCGAGCGGTTCCACCGGGACCGCCGTGAGCACGGCGGCGCGTCGCAGCGCCCCGACGATGACCGGCTCGCCCACCTCACCGAGGAGGAGCGCGTCGCCGCCGGGCTCGACGCCTACGATCCCGACGAGGTTCCCCCGGCCACGGACACGCCGCCGGTCCAGGACCCCACCCTGGACGAGGAATATCAGGAAGAGCGCGCCGAGCTTATCCGCGAGGACGACAAGGGCGAGCTCGGCCACATCAACGAGCACCACCCGTTCCCGCCCACCCGGTACGAGTAACCGTCCGGGCGTAGAGCATGATCCTGGCCAGTTCCGGTCGATTTTCGACCGGAACTGGCCACGATCATGGAACAGCACGGTGCGAGGGTGCCGCCTTGAGTTCCGGGCCGGTGTCACATCGACCCGGTTGTTGGAGGCAGGAGCGACGGGCGCTAGGCGGTCAGCGCGACGATGGCCTCGGTGGTGTACACCAGGAAGGTCAGGGATTCCTGGAAGTACAGCTGGACCGTGTCGGCGTCGTGGGACAGGTAGCCGATCGACAGGTCCTGGCCGAGACGCAGCTCGAAGTCACCCCCGCGGGCCGAGAGCAGGAACGCGCCCTCGATGGCCGGCGCCCAGATGATCTCCCCGTCGAGGACGCGGGTCAGGTGCTCGCGGATCGGGTAGCCGTGATCGGCGGTCTCGCTCACCAGTGTGTAGGCGTCGGCGGACAGCAGCAGCGAGAACGGGCCGCCCACGCCGGCCAGCCGCAGCACGCTCACCGCCTGGCTGACCACGTCGGGGTAGTCGCGGGCCTCGGCGGGCAGGGTGAGCACCGGGTTGGACGTGCTGGCCTTGATCCCGGCGATGCCGGCCGCCGGGTAGCCCCCGAAGATGGCCGCGTCCTCGGCGAAGGCGATCTTCTTCGCCGCGTCCTTGACCGGCTGCCAGTCGGCGTCCTGCGCGCCGCGCTCCACGGCGTCCACGTCGGCCCGGTCGACCGTGAACGGGACCCGGAGCCGGACCAGGGGCTTGGACACCCGCGCGTGCGCGATGACGCCGTCGGCGGGGGCCGGTATCTCGTCCAGGTGGCCGGTGTTCACGCTGGCCAGCAGGGGGCCGTCCGGTCCCTTGAGGTCCACCACGCGACGGCCGGCCACGTGCTGCTCGAACGTCCGGCGCGCTTCGGTCTCGATGTCCGACCAGGCGGCATCAGAGATCGGAGCGAGCTCGCGGTACAGGTTGTTCATGACTGATTGCTCCTCTTCAGGCTGCCGATGCCCAGCGATCCCGGGTCCGGCTCGCCAGCGGGATCAGGTGGACCGGAGGTACCAGGCGACCCGCCGGGGCCGGGCGGATCCGGGATGTCGTCGAGGAAGTCAGCCGACGGCACGAAGAACAGGCTGCCGGTGACCGCGGTGGAGAAATCGAGGATCCGGTCGGTGTTACCAGGCGGGTTGCCGATGAACATGTTGGACAGCATCTGCTCGGTCACGCTGGGAGTAGCGGCGTAGGCGATGTAGTAGGTGCCGAACTCCCCGCGTCCCAGCTCGCCGAACGGCATGTTGGCCCGCAGGATCTGCCGCTCGGTGCCGTCGGGGTCCTCGATCGTGTTCAGTGCGACGTGCGAGTTGGCCGGCTTGACGTCGTCCGGCATCTCGATGTCGGCCAGCTTGGTGCGGCCGATCACCTTTTCCTGCTCCTCGGTGCTCAGCGCGTTCCACGCCGCCATGTCGTGCAGGTACTTCTGCACGATGACGTAGCTGCCGCCGGCGAAGGAGGGATCGCCCTGCCCAGATGGCCCAGATGGCCCAGATGGCCCAGATGGCGGAGTGCCGACCAGCGCGGCCGCGCCGGCCGCGGCTCCCACCGGGTTCTCGGTGCCGTCGACGAAGCCGAGCAGGTCACGCTCGTCCCAGTAGCGGAACCCGTGCACCTCGTCGGCGACGGCGACGGCGCCCGCCAGCCGCGTCATGACCTGGCTGGCGAACTCGAAGCACACGTCCATCCGCTCGTGCCGGATGTGGAAGAGCAGGTCACCCGGCGTGGAGACGGCCCGGTGCACGGTCCCGGCAATCTCGCGGAACGGGTGCAGCTCGGCCGGGCGCGGGCCGGAGAACAGCCGGTCCCACGCACTGGAGCCGATGCCGGCCACGCAGCCGAGCGGTGCCTCGGGGACGCGGAACCCGACCGCCCGCTGCAGGCCCGCCCAGTCCCCGAACAGGTCCCGGACGGCTTCCTCCCCGCCCGGCTCGATCGTCAGCACCAGGAAGATCGCGGCGGCGGTGAGCGGGGCCAGCACCGCCTGCGGCTCCGGCTCGGGCAGCGGGCGCGCGACCGCGGGAACCTGTGACCACTCCGTCACGAACCGCCCCTCTCACGCCGGCACCAAGCTTCCCAGAGGCTAAGGTTAGCCCCGCCCGCCGGGCCCGGGCCGCCGGGGGTCAGCCGCCGCGCCCGCCCATCCAGCCCCGCCGCCGGAACACGATGACCAGGCACACGACGGCCAGCACCTCGGTGCCGACGCCGAAGGCCAGGAACGCGCCCAGCGACCCGATGCGGTTCACCAGCCAGCCCAGGTTCTGGCCGAAGAACCCGGTCAGGAACGTCAGCGGCAGGAACACGGTGGCGATGATGGTCAGCTGCTTCATCACGTCGTTCAGCCGGTTGGACACCATCGACATGTACGCCTCCAGCGAGCCGCCGAGCAGGTCGCGGTAGCTGTCCACCATGTCGTTGATCCGGATCAGGTGGTCATACAGGTCCCGGACGTACTTCTCGGTCTCGGCGGTCATCCCGGGGATGGGGACGACCCGGCTCATCATCGTGGCCACCATGTCCCGCTGCGGCGTGACGACCTTGCGCATGTGCACCAGCTGGCGCTTGAGCTCGAACAGCGCGGCCAGCTGTGACTCTTCCGCGCTCTCGAAAATCTGGTCCTGCAGGTCCTCGATGCGATCGCCGAGCGTGCTCAGGAACGGGAACATGCTGTCGACCAGCGCGTCGAGCAGCCGGTAGACCGCGACCAGCCGACGGTCGGTGCGCAGCCGGCCGAGCGTGGCGCAGGCACCTCCGATCGCCGCCGCCGGGTGGCGGTGCACGGAGACGAAGAAGTGCTCGGCGTAGAAGCAGTGCACCTCCAGCAGCTTCTCGTCCAGGTCGCGGGCGCCGTAGGCGACGATCGAGACGAAGTCGTCGTAGTCCTCGATCTTCGGGCGCTGGTCGAACTCCATGGCGTCCTCGATCGCGAGCGGATGGATCTTGAAGACCTCGCGCAGCAGGGTGAGCACCTCGTCGTCGATGCCCTCGAGGTCCAGCCAGAGCAGCTTGCCCTCCTTGAGAGCAAGCTCGATGTTGGGGCGAGTGGGCTCGTCCTCCAGGCAGTTCGTGAGCATCAGATGTCCTCGCACGGGACCTATGGTGGCAAAGCCGGGTTAACACCTAGTGACAAGGCCGGCCGGCGGGCCGTCATTAGACTGGGCGCTCATGAGCATCGAGCCGCCCGAGGCCAAGCAGATCCCTAGCCCGCGCACCTTCCACGGCGACACCTTCACCGACGAGTTCGCCTGGCTCGCCGACCGCGATGACCCGGACACCATCGGCTACCTGGAGGCTGAGAACGCCTACACCGAAGCCGCCACGGCCGCCCTGGCCCCGCTGCGGGACCAGATCTTCTCCGAGATCAGGGCGCGCACCCAGGAGAGCGACCTGTCCGTCCCGGTGCGCAAGGGCGGCTGGTGGCACTACTCCCGGACGGTCGAGGGCAAGCAGTACGGCGTCTACTGCCGCCGCGCGGTCCGGCCCGGCGAGGTCGTCCCGCCCATGGCCGAGGACGGCAAGCCGCTGGACGGCGAGGAGGAACTGCTCGATGGCAACGAGCTCGCCGCCGGCCGTGACTTCTTCAGCCTCGGCGCGTTCCGGACCAGCCCGGACCAGCGCTGGCTGGCCTACTCCACCGACTTCTCCGGCAACGAGCGGTTCACCCTGCGGGTCAAGGACCTGGCCACCGGGGCTATCCTGCCGGATGAGATCCCGGACACCTACGCCGGCTGCGCGTGGTCGCTGGACGGCTCCACGCTGTTTTACACGACCGTGGACGACGCCTGGCGACCGTACCGGGTCTGGCGGCACCAGATCGGCACCTCGGCCGAGGCGGACATCATGGTGTTCGAGGAGCCGGACGAGCGCTTCCACGTCTACGTGGGCCTGAGCCGCAGCGAGCAGCACCTGATGATCAGGTCGTCCAGCGTGCTGACCAGTGAGATCTGGCTGCTGGAGGCGTCGGAGCCGCTGGCCGAGTTCACCGTGGTGGCACCACGCCGCCAGGGCGTCGACTACGACGTGGAGCCCGCCGGGGACCGGCTACTGATCCTGCACAACGACGGCGCGGAGAACTTCGAGATCGCCACCGCGTCGCTGGCCGATCCGGGCCGCTGGACTCCGCTCGTGCCGCACCGGGCCGACACCCGGCTGCTCGGCGTGGACGCGTTCGCCGACTACACCGTGGTGTACTTCCGCCGCGACGGCCTGACCGGCCTGCGGATCCTGCGCAAGGGATGGCCGGGCGGGGACGAGGGAGCGCACGAGGTCGCGTTCGGCGAGCCCGTCTACCGGGTCGGGCCGGGCCTGAACCCCGAGTTCCACGCCAGCCGGTTCCGGCTGTCCTACACCTCGCTGGTGACCCCGGGCTCGGTCTACGACTGCGACATGGCCACCGGCGAGCTCACCCTGCTCAAGCGCCAGCCGGTGCTCCCCTCCCCGGCCGGCGTCCCCTACCGGCCAGAGGACTACGAGCAGTACCGGGAGTGGGCGGTGGCCGGCGACGGCACCCGGGTGCCGATCTCGCTGGTCTGCCGTAAGGGCACGCCGCGGGACGGCAGCGCGCCGTGCCTGCTGAACGGCTACGGCAGCTACGAGATCTCCCGCGACCCGGCCTTCTCCATCCCGGCGCTTTCGCTGCTCGACCGCGGGTTCGTCTACGCGATCGCGCACATCCGCGGCGGCGGCGAAATGGGCCGGTCCTGGTACACCGACGGCAAGCTGCTGCATAAGAAGAACACGTTCACCGACTTCATCGCGTGCGCGCGGCATCTGGCCGGGGCGCGCTGGACGTCGGCGGACCGGCTGATCGCCCGGGGCGGTTCGGCGGGCGGGCTGCTGATGGGCGCGGTGGCCAACATAGCCCCGGATGCGTTCGCCGGGATCGTGGCGCACGTGCCGTTCGTCGACGCGCTGACCACGATCCTGGACCCGTCGCTGCCGCTGACCGTGACCGAGTGGGAGGAGTGGGGCGACCCGCTGCACGACCCCGAGGTCTACGCGTACATGAAGTCGTACACGCCGTACGAGAACGTCACCGCGCAGGCCTACCCGCCGATCTTCGCGCTGGCCGGCCTGAACGACACCCGGGTCACCTACCACGAGCCCGCCAAGTGGATCGCCCGGCTGCGCGCGACCGCCGAGGGCGGCCCGTTCCTGCTCAAGACCGAGATGGAGGCGGGTCACGGCGGCCGCAGCGGCCGCTACGACGCCTGGCTGGAGGAGGCCCTGGTGCTCGCCTGGGTCATCGAGACCGCTAATGGAACAGGGAACTGACCGACTCCCCGTTGTGGATCCTGCTGATGGCCTCGGCTAGCGCCGGGGCCACCGACAGGACGGTCAGCTTGGGGTGCTCGGCGTCCAGCGGCGCGGTGTTGGTGCAGACGATCTCGGTGACGTCGGCGGCGGCCAGCTTCTCCAGCGCGTTGTCGGCGAACAGCCCGTGCGTGCAGGCCACGGCCACGGACCGGGCGTCTTCCTCGCGCAGCTTGTCCAGCAGCTCGAACACGGTGGTGCCGCGGGAGATCTCATCGTCGAGGACGATCACGTCGCGGCCGGCCACGTCGCCGATGATGGCGGTGATGTGGACCTCGGCGTCGCTGATCCGCTCCTTCGCGCCCGCCGCCACCGGCAGGCCGAGCCGGCGGGCGAACGCGGCGGCGCTCTTGGCGTAGCCCAGGTCGGGTGAGACCACGACGGCGTTGGACAGGTCGCGCTGGCGGAAGTGGCTGGCCAGCTCGCGCAGCGCGTGCAGGTGGTCGACCGGGACGGAGAAGAACCCGTGAACCTGCGGCGAGTGCAGGTTCAGCGTGAGCACCCGGTTGACCCCGGCGGTGACCAGCAGGTCGGCGATGAGGCGGCCGCCGATGGAGATCCGGGGCGCATCCTTCTTGTCCGAGCGGGCGTACGCGTAGTGCGGCAGCACCGCCGTCACCCGGGCGGCGGACGCGCCCCGGGCGGCGTCCGCCATCAGCAGCAGCTCGACCAGGTTCTCCTGCACCGGCCGGACCAGGGACTGGATGAGGAACACGTCCCGTTCCCGGCAGTTGGACTGCAGCTGGACCTCCAGGCAGTCGTTCGCGAACCGCTTGACCTCGACCGGGCGCTGCGGCACGGCCAGGTGCGCGCAGATCTCAGCGGTCAGCGCCGGGTGCGAGGTACCGCTGAAGATCGAGATCTCACGCACCGGCGGCTCCCCCGTTTTTCCGCCGGCCCGGCTGGTCCGGCTCGTACGGCGGCAGCCCCAGGCACGTCCTGATCTGCTTCTGGACGACCTCGGGGGTTTGCCGCGCGTCGACCGTGAACACGTACTCCTTTCGGCGGAAGATCTCCAGCACGGGATTGGTCTGCTCGTGGTACTCGCGCAGCCGCACGGCGAGGGCCTCCTCCGTGTCGTCTTCCCTGGTGACCAGCTCACCCCCGCACGAATCGCACTGGCCGGCCACCTTCGGGCTCGAGTCGATGAGGTGGTAGTCCATGCCGCAGTCCTTGCACAGCCTGCGGTTGAGCACCCGGCGCCTGACCTCGGAGTCCGGCAGGTCCAGGTGGATCACGCCGTCGATGTCGTAGCTCTCCAGGAAGAACTCCGCCTGCCGCGGGCTGCGGGGGAACCCGTCGATGATGAAGCCGAAGTTCCAGTCGTGCTGGGTGAGCCGGTCCTGGACCACGGCCTCCACCATGTCGTCCCCGACCAGTTCCCCGGCCGCCATGGTGCGCCGGACCTGGGCCCCCAGCTTGGTGTGGTTCTGCACGTTCCAGCGGAAGATGTCACCCACTCCGATATGGACCAGGTCCAGGTCCGCGGCCAGCAGCTGGCTCTGCGTTCCCTTGCCGCTGCCCTGTACGCCCATGATCACGTATTTGCGCATGTCATCACCCTGGCATACGCAGGCCGAGGCGGCGCTCGCAGGCCCGGCGCGTCCGGCGGCTGAGCAGCTGCCCGAGCTGCGGCCAGTCGTCGCGGAGCCGCTCCGGGTTGAGGAAGCGAGCCACGTCGTTGCGCCGTCCCTGGCTGATCACGATGCTGTACAGCAGCAGCCGGGGATCGGTCTTGGCCACGTCGAACTCGCGGAACTGGTGCCAGCTCAGGTGCACCGGGAGCACGACCGTCCCCTGCCAGGGGCCGTGCAGTTCTTCCAGCCGGTCAGGCAGCCGCCGGGCGGGTTTGGTGATGCCGGTACGCAGACCCATGCAGGAATTATCCACGGCCGGCGCTACCCTGGCGGCATGGAAAACACGGGTCCCGGCGATGTCGCCGTGGCGGAGACGCCGGCGCGGGCGCCCGGTCCCGTGTGGCGCTTCCTGCTCCAGCCCCGCTGGCTGGGCTGGCACCTGTTCATGGTGGTCTCGTTCTGGGGCATGCTGTGGCTGGGTGACTGGCAGTTCCATCGCGCCCTGGCCGGCAACGCGCTGAGCTGGGCGTACACCTTCGAATGGCCGCTGTTCTCGGGTTTCGCCGTGGTTTTCTGGGCCAAGACGATCAGGGACGAGTTCCGGATCAGGCGAGGCGAGCTGCCCGATCCCCGGGCGGTCGCCGTCGAGGAGCAGGCGCTGCCCGCTGGCGTCACCGGTACCGAGCAGGTCAGCGCGGTGCAGGCGGCCGTGGCCGACGGGGACGAGGACGAGGAGCTCAGCGCCTATAACGCCTACCTGGCACGGCTCAACGCCGAGGTCAAGGACCACGGCCGGTGGCACGGGCTGCGGTAGGCCGCGTCCCGGACTTCGAGGATTTCGTGAGGAGAACCAAGTGGAAGCGGCGGTGCTGCGCTACCGGGTGATGGCCTACGTGACCGGCGTGGTGCTGATGGTGTTGTGCTTCGTCGGCGTCCCGTTGCAGGTGGCGGGGCACCCGGCGGTGGCCAACGACGTCGGCGTGGTGCACGGCATCTTGTACATCATCTACCTGGTCTTCGCCTGGATGCTGGCCCGCCGGCTGAAGCTGGCGGTCAGGCCGACCGTGATCATGCTGCTGGCCGGGACCGTCCCGATCATGACGTTCATCGTCGAGCGGTGGGTCAGCCGCCGGTTCATCAGCCCGGCGCTGGCCGGCGAGCCCAGGCCCGCCGCACCGGTAGGCCGGTGAACGAGCATTACTTCTCGGCCCGGCCCGGCGCGGCCCACCGGCCCGGCCAGGTCCGCGTGATCCTGCCCGACGTGTACCTGGAGCTGGCCACCGACGCGGGGGTGTTCTCTCCCGGCCGCCTCGACCCGGGCACCCGCCTGCTGCTCGAGGAGTCCCCCGCGCCGCCTGCCTCCGGTGACCTGCTCGACTTGGGCTGCGGCTACGGCCCGGTCGCCTGCGCGCTGGCCGCCCGCGCGCCCGGCGCCGCCGTGTGGGCGGTCGACGTCAACGAGCGGGCGCTCGAGCTGTGCGCGCGCAACGCGCGGGACGCGGGCCTGGCCAACGTGCGCTGCGCCTCCCCCGGTGACGCGGCGGTCCCGGCGCGGCTCGGCGCGATCTGGTCCAACCCGCCGGTCCGCATCGGCAAGGACGCGCTGCACGCGCTGCTGGCGGGCTGGCTCGGCCGGCTGGCCCCGGCCGGCCACGCGTACCTGGTCATCGGCCGTAACCTGGGCGCCGACTCGCTGCACCGCTGGCTGGCCGGGCAGGGCTGGCCCGTGACGCGGCTGGCCGCACGAAGCGGTTACCGTCTGCTCCAGGTGGATTATCAAGCCGAACGAGCCGGGGTGACACCCTCGTGAACCCCTCCGCGCCCGATCCCGCGGGCACCCCCAGGCAGCTGCGTCCCACCGAGGTCAAACGGCTCAACCGCGAGTGGCGCCGGGCCAGCGGCACCCGCCTGGCCCTGCTGCTCGACTCGGTGGCCCAGCCGTTCAACGTGGGCTCGATCATCCGCACGGCGGCGGCCTTCAGCGCGGAGCAGCTGTGGCTGTGCGGCAACACGGCCCCGGTTGGTCATCCGGGCGTGGCCAAGACCGCGCTGGGCACCCAGCGGCTGATCGAGGCCACGCTGGAGCCGGACCCGGTCGCCGCGGCCAAGGCGGCGTCGGCCGCGGGCCTGCGGGTGGTGGCGGTCGAACTGGCCACCGGCGCCGTGCCGCTGCCCGAGGCGCCGCTGGACGGCGACGTCTGCCTGGCCCTGGGCAACGAGGACCACGGCTGCACGGCGGCGCTGCTGGCCGTGGCCGACGCGGTCACCTACATCCCGCAGTCCGGCCGGGTCGGGTCGCTGAACGTGGCGGTGGCGGCCGCCATCGCGATGGCCGAGGCCCGCCGCCGGGTCTGGTCGCAGTAGGGCCGGCACCAAGCGGACACCCGACGTTCACCAGGTCAGCGCGCGCAACGGGCATACTACGTTCGTGTACGTGCCATTTCTCGATCATCCCCGGCCCCTCGCATTCGCGCACCGCGGCGGCGCGGCCCACGCGCCGGAGAACTCCTGGACCGCGTTCGAACGCGCGATCAAGCTGGGCTACGCGTACCTGGAGACCGATGCGCGGGCGACATCCGACGGGAAGCTGATGGCGTTCCACGACCGCAACCTGGAGCGGGTCACGGGCGCCGGGGGCCCCATCAACATGAAGTCGTACCGCGAGGTCGCCGCCTTGCGGGTGAGCGGCTCGGAGCCGATCCCGCTGATCGAGGACCTGCTCGGCGCCTGGCCCGACGCCCGCTTCAACATCGACCTCAAGGACGAGGCCGGGATACCGCTGCTTCCCGGCGTGCTGCAGCGGACCGCGGCGTGGGACCGGGTGTGCCTGACCTCGTTTTCCGGCGCGCGGCTGCGTACCGCCCGCAAGCTCCTCGACCACCCGGTCTGCATGACGACCTCGCCGGCCGCGATCGCCGCCGTCCGGTACTCGGTCGGCGCCGGCCTGACCGGTTCCAGCCGGGCCCAGGTGGCGCCGACCCATCTGCTGGCCCGGCGGCTCGCCCAGGCCGGGGCCAGCTGTACGCAGGTGCCCGCCCGGGTGGCCACCAGGTCGTTCATCCGCCGGGCCCACGCCCTCGGCCTGGACGTGCACGTATGGACGATCAACGACCCCGCCGCGATGACGCGCCTGCTGGACCTGGGGGCGGACGGGATCATGACCGACGACCTCGAGGTGCTGCGCCAGGTCCTGATCGAACGCGGCCAGTGGTATCCGCGGACGGGCGCCTGACCTCGGCCCGCGGCGTGCGGCCGGCCCCGCCGGGACAGGTAACCACGATCTTTCCGACGAAATACGATTGGGTAACGCCCGCATGGGGAATCTTGTCCGGGTATTCAGCGTTGTTTGAAAGAACCGCTGACCGCCTGGGAGGCAGCAAGCATGGCCGAACGCGCACTTCGCGGCACCCGGCTCGGTGCGACGAGCTACGAGAACGACAGGAACACTGACCTGGCACCCCGTCAGGACGTTCCATTCAACTGCCCGAATGGACATCATTTTAGCGTGCCTTTCGCCACGGAGGCGGAACTTCCCCCGACGTGGGAGTGCCGGGTCTGCGGCGCGATCGCGATCGCGGCGACCGGGGAATCCCCCTCGCCGAAGAAGGCCAAGCCGCCGCGCAGCCACTGGGACATGCTCATGGAGCGCCGCACGGTGGAAGACCTCGAAGCCGTGCTGGCCGAGCGCCTGGAAATCATCAGGGAACGTCGCAGCGGCGACCGTGGCCAGGACACCAGCCGCCCGCACCGCCGGAGCGCCTAGCCGCACTGGCTCGCCCATCACCCGCAGCCGGCACCCCGGGTTGCCCCGGAAGCCAGGGGTGCCGTGAGCTGTTCTCGCTTAGCTGGTCTTGCTGAGCTGGGCCCGCTTGGCGGGCCGGTGCAGGTGCCGGGACACGCCCCACTGGGCCACCCGCCAGAACGCCTCAAGGATGATGCTGTTGCTCATCTTCGAGGCCCCGTGCTCGCGCTCCACGAACGTGATCGGCACTTCCACGATCCGCAGGCCCGCCGCGGCGACGCGCCGGGTCAGGTCGACCTGGAAGCAGTACCCGGTCGACTCGACCTGGTCCAGGCTGATCGTCCGCAGCGTGGCGGCGCGGTAGGCGCGGAACCCGGCGGTGGCGTCGCGGACGCCGAGCCCTAGCATGACCTGGATGTAGATATTGGCACCACGGGACAGCACCTCGCGCGACCTGGGCCAGTTGACGACCTTGCCACCGCGGACCCACCGGGACCCGATGGAAAGATCCGCGCCGTCCAGGGCGCCGACCAGGGCGGGCAGGTGCTCCGGCTGGTGCGAGCCGTCCGCGTCCATCTCCATGATGACGTCGTAGCCGCGCTCGAGCGCCCAGCCGAACCCGGCGATGTACGCCTTGCCCAGGCCCGCCTTGTCGGTCCGGTGCATGACCTGCACGTGCGGGTCGACCTCGGCTAGCTTGTCCGCGATGTCGCCGGTCCCGTCCGGGCTGTTGTCGTCGACGACCAGCAGGTCCGCTTCCGGCAGCGCCGCCCGTACCCGGCCCGCGATGGACTCCAGGTTCTGCCGCTCGTTGTACGTCGGCATGACGATGACGATCCGGCCGGCGGACGGGTTTGGCTCAGTCACAACCCCTGCCTATCGCTGTGTTGGTTTACCAGGCGGTGCCCAGCCGCAGAGGCTAGTCGCCGACAGTGCAGGCCATGATATCCCCGTAGGCCTTCGCGGGCTGACCGCTACTACCCGGCCGTCCCGGCGCCGTCCGCTGTTCGCCTCTGCCTGGGCGAGACCCCCCAGTACCCAACGAACGTGCCGCCGGATTTGTGCCAGGGGCGCGCTATCACTGTTCTCAGAGGGGAGCCATGTTCTCAGAGAGAAAGGACCCGGGCAGCGCCTTCGGACCGGGGGCCGTCCCGTTGGCCACGAGCCTGATCCCCGTTGTCTACTGGGTGCCCGGGCCCTTTCCAGGCCCAACCCCCCCGTCCAGCCGGATAGGCGCGGCGTGCTCTTCCTGCCCGTTCTAGTGCCACGCCTGGCCCAGGGGCGGCTGGCTGCGGGCGCCCCTGTCATGACATAGCCCGAACCTGATGAGCCTGCTGGTCCGGCCGGCGAGCCCGGTGCTGGACTGATCAGCAACTTACCCCCGATCAGGGCAATGTCAACCGTCCAATCTGACACTAAGCGACTGAGATATCGTTTTTACTACAGACAGTGACGGTCGGGCCAGTTCAGGCTCGATGTAAGGGGTCTAGACCTTTCGCGGGCGGCGAGGGAAAATAGGCATCGCCTGCGCCGTTGCGCAGCATGCTTTCGGGGTATAGATCACCCCACTTAGCTTCACCCGGCTCCCCGGCTGCCGGCCACCGGCTCGTGGTCGGCCTTCGGCCCCCCCTGGAGGTGATTGAATGGATGGCAGCGCCGACCGCTTTCTCGACCTGATGCACCAGTTCGAGGACTTCACCCGCTCGGTATCGCCCGAGCAGGCGCACACCCAGTTCGACGAGACGACCCTCCAGCTGTTCTGGATGCGGTGGCCGCAGGTGTCCGCGTGGGCGGGCTCGCTGTGGCGGCTGCTATCGGAGGAACTCGCCGGGCCGTCGTCGCCGCACGACGAATCCGAGCTGTACGAAATCGGCGAAAGTGGCTGACACCGCCCGCCGGTCCCTGACGGTCGGCGACCTGGTGCACGCACGGATGGTGTCGATCGCCCCGGACAGCCCGGTGGCCGAGGCGGCCGCCGCGATGGTGCGCGAGAGCGTGGGCTCGGCCCTGGTCATGCAGGGCCCCTTCCTGGCCGGCATCCTCACCGAGCGGGACGTGCTCAAGGCCGCGGCCTCCGGGGCGGATCTCACCGCGGTCCCGGTGTCCGCCTGGATGACCAAGGACCCGCAGGCGGCGCCGCCTGACACGCCGGTCGAGGACGCGGCCCAGATCATGCTCCTGAACGGCTTCCGTCACCTGCCCGTCATGGCCGGACGGCGGGTTCACGGCGTGGTCAGCCTCCGCGACCTGTTCGCCGCCAGGATCAGCCGCCCTCAGCAGCCGCGCAGCGCGGCGGGCTGAGGACGCTCTGTCGTACCCGCGTGGTGTAATCGGCGGATGCTCGGGACACCCGAAGAACTCGATGACCTGCAGAAGCTCCTGGACCGCAGCAGCGCGGGCGCGGGCGCGCACCTGCGGGGCATCATCACCGACGAACGCCGCCTGTCCGCCGCGCAGCTGACCGGGCGGCTGCCGGGCATGCGGCTGCTGGTGGTGGCCACGGTCACCGCTGGGCGGCGCCGGCGGGCAGCGCGGCATCAGTGCGCTCGGCGCCATCTTCCTCCGGTGCGTACCCGAGCTGGGCGATGCCGCCGCGTTCCGCTTGGCCGGAGCCGTAGTCCTGACAACCGCCGCGCTGTGGCCGCACACCCATCCGTCGGCCGCGATGCTGGCCGCCTACGAGGCCGACCCGGCGCTGGCCGCGCTGCGCCTGGACTTCACCGCGACGCTCACCGAGATGCTCGAGGTGCTGGTCGCCGGGCTGCTCGCTCGCACGCGGTGATCCAGGTGCTGGCCCGCTGGACGCGCTCGGTCAGCGTGTAGACGCCGAGCCCGGCCCGCTCGGGGTACGGCAGCCAGTCGATGGCCAGGCGCCGGGCGATGTAGTCGACCGCGGACCGGACCCGGGGGATCTCCGGGTCGTCGGTGTGCCCGTTGGGCACGAAGTACTGGCCGAGGCCGGGACGGATGAGGTCGGCCAGCGGCACCCGGTGCTGCAGGCCCGCGGAAAGGCCAGCGGCGTAGGCGCAGATCAGGCCGGCCGTGCTGCTGCCGTGCTTGCCCCAGTGGATGAATACCTCGCCGAGGCTGCCGTCGTCCCGCTGGTTGGCGGTGAGGCAGAACCGTTCGGCCCCGATCGTCACGGTGACGGTGTGTCCGCTGCGACGCCCGGGCATATGCCGACGAACGGCTGCGACCATGGTCTAACCTCCGAACTGGTATATGAAATCTTCGCTTACACAGCTACGAAGCAAGGCAATGGTAGCCCCGTCGAGGTCCGGCTGGATAGCCTGACGGGCATGGAATACGTCCTGACCACGGAACGTCTCGTTCTGCGTCCGGTGACGGCCGACGACCATCCGGTGCTGCTGGCCCACTGGGCGCTCCCGGATGTCTGCCGGTTCCTGTTCGACGGAGCGGCGCTCTCCCCGGCCGAGGTCACCGAGACCATCGAGGAAAGCACCCGGGACTTCGCCGTGAACGGGTACGGCAGCTGGATCGCCCACGAGCGCGGCCGGCCCGAACTGGCTGGCACCGAACTGGCTGGCACCGCGGGCCTGCGGCCGCTCGACGCCATCGGCCTGGAGATCTACTACAGCCTGGCCCCCGGCTCGTGGGGCCGCGGGTACGCCACCGAGGCCGCCCGCGCCGTGATTGATCATGCTCTCGGGACCCTCGGCCTGCCCGAGGTGCTGGCCGAGGTCGACGAAGGCAACGCCGCCTCGGTCGCGGTGGTCAAGCGGCTCGGCATGACCCCCTTCGCCGTGGTCCCCGGAGTGCTCGGCCCCATGACCCGCTACCGCACCCGTCGCCGGCCCAGTTAATCGCGGCGGCGCTCCCCGGGCCATAGACCACCGAGCGGCGGAACTACGAGGACTACCTGGCCTGGCGGACCGAGCGGGGGTTCACCGGGACGTTCGAGGCCATGCTCACCGAGCCCCTCGCCATCCGCTACTACGACGAGATCTTCGCTGCGCGAGGCATCGCCGGCTGACCGGCTAAGAAGGACCGCCAGCCCGCCCGGTCCGGACGCGCGGCCAGGGGCCCGCCGGGCCCGTAAGGCGTCCGGGTGAAGACGAACGATCCCAGGTCGAAGTGATCAGCCGTGCCGTCCGCCCCGCGGACCAGGCGCAGGGTCTCGCCCGTGTAGTAGCCATCCAGGCCGGTCCAGGTGCCGTCGGGCTCGGCCCGGAAGCGGGAGCCGCGGCCCCGGCCGGACGCCGACCCGAGCTCGAGGGTGCGATCGGCGAGCAGTCGCAGCGCATAGGGACGGGGCCCCCAGTACCACAGGCCGGTCAGCGCGAGCAGGGACTGGTCGACCTCGGGCAGCGGCTGCCAGCGCGCCGGGAGACGCGGCTCGTTCTCGGCCACGATCGTCACCAGGTCGAGAGCGATCCCGGAGATGTCCGGGCCCGCCGTGGCGTTGGCCAGCGCGATCCCGGCGAGACCATCGCCTGAGCTCACGCACAGGGTCGCCAGGAAGCCGGGCATCGAGCCGGTATGGCCGTACAGGACCCGTCCGTCGTGGCGGAACAGCTGCAGGCCAAGACCGTAACCGCCGGTCCAGGTCTCGTCGCCGGGCGGCACGGCGGGGGCGCGCATCTCGGCCAGGGTGGCCGCGGGCAGCACCCGGTCGTCGCCGTCGAGCAGGAAGGCGGCGAACCGGCACAGGTCCGCCGCCGTCGACCACAGCTCCCCGGCCGGGGCCATCAGCCCGGTCGGGTCGGCCGGCTCGAGCTGCATGACGTCGGCCCACGGGTGGACCGCGAAGCCGCGCGCGTGCGGCTCCCGGGGTGACGCGCTGGTGCGGGTCATGCCCAGCGGCTGCAGGATCTCCCGGCGCAGCGCCTCCTCCCAGCCGTGCCCGCGCAGCCGGCCGACCAGCGCGCCGAGCAGGCCGAAGCCCGGATTGGAGTAGTGGAACAGGCGGCCGGGGCGATGCGGCGCCGGACCGAGGATGTCACCGAGCCCGGGACGCAGGTCACCAGGGGTTCGCTCCCACCATGGCCCGGGGGTCTCCGACGGCAGGCCGGCCGTGTGCGAGAGCAGCTGGGCGATGGTCGCGCTCGCCGCCTGGCCCGACCCCAGAACCTCCAGGTCCGCCAGGTGCCGGCTCAGCGGGTCGGCCAGGTCCAGGCGGCCCTCGTCGCGCAGCCGCATGACCAGCACCGCGACGAACGTCTTGGTCAGCGAGCCGATCCGGTACTGCGTGCCGTCATCCGGCTCATGCCCCTCGAGCATGCTCCGGGCTCCGCACCAGGCCTGGCCGCCGTCCCGGACCACCGCCCCGACCAGGGAGGGCGCCCGGCCCTCGGCCTGGCCGACGGCAATCCGGCGGGTGAGCGCCCGGCTCGTCGCCGGCAGCAGCGAGGAAGAAGATGTCACTGTTAAACCCTACTGAGGAACGCTACGGCGTCGCGGGCACCACCACGGTGCCGGTCGCGGTGACGACGACGATGGGCTCGCTGAGCACCGAGGCGGCCGAATCCCCGCGCTCCGGGTCGGCCCGGCAGACCACCCGGGCCTCGAGCGCGAGCCGCCTGCTGCGGCGGCCGACCGCGGTCACCGTGGCCGTCGCCTCGATGATGTCCCCGGCCAGCACCGGCGCGCGGAACTGCACGTCGGAATAGGACGCGAACAGGCCCTCGTCGGCGTCGGTCCTGATGCACACCTCGGTCGCCACGTCGCCGAACAGTCCGAGCACGTACGCCCCGTCCACCAGGTCCCCGCCGTAGTGCGCGTCGCCGTGCTTCACGTACCGGCGGTGCGTCACCGACAGGCCCACCTCGGCGCTCACGCGGACACCTCCGCCGACGCCGGCGCCAGCACGTGCGCGAGGTAGCTGGCCACCTCGCCCGGCGTGGTGCCGCGGCTGAAGATCTTGTCCACGCCGAGGTCGTGCGCGGCGGACGGGTCGAACCGCGGGCCGCCCACCACCAGCAGCGGCCGCCGCCCGCTCTCGGGGGCGAACCCGGCCTGGAACGCCGCCGACATCTCGCGGGTGTTGGTCAGGTGCGCGTCCCGCTGGGTGACGACCTGACTGACCAGCACGGCGTCGGCGTGCTCGGCGGCGGCCCGCGCCACCAGGTCCTCGACGCTGACCTGCGATCCCATGTTCACCACCTTGATCTCCCGGTAGTACTCCAGGCCCTTCTCCCCCGCGTGCCCCTTGACGTTGAGGATCGCGTCGATGCCCACCGTGTGCGCGTCGGTGCCGATGCAGGCGCCGACCACGACGAGCTTGCGGCCGAGGGCCGAGCGGATCCGCAGGTTGACCTCGGCGGCCGGCAGCACCGGGAACTCCCGCTCGGCCACCGTCACGGCCGACAGGTTGACCAGGTGGCTGACCCGCCCGTACACGATGAAGAACGTGAAGTCCGGGCCCATCCCCTTGGCGTGCACGACCATGGCCGGGTCCATGCCCATCTTGGCCGCCAGCTGCAGCGCGGCGCCCTCGGCCCGGGCTCGCTCGGTCTCGTCGCCGAACGGCACGGGCAGCGTGAACGACAGCTGCACCCGCCCGTCCCCGGTGGTATCGCCGTACGGCCGCACGATCTCGCTCAGGCTCATGGCTTCGCCTCCAGCATCTCGGTCGCGGGGTTGAAGTAGCCGTCCGCCCGCTTCACCACTCCGTCCAGGCCGCGGCCGCCGTCGGCGGGCCGCCTGGTCACCCCGAAGGTGCCTTCGGCGATCGCGTTGAGCAGCCCCTGCGAGCCGATCGTGGTCAGCAGGTCGATGGCTTCGGCCAGGACCTGGCGGGCGCGCCGCGCGACGAACCCGTCCGGTTCCGGCCGGAACGACGCGCCGAGCTGCCCGGCGGCGCGCCGCACGTAGCGGACGTTCTCCAGGGCCAGGTCGCGGTCGGACAGGAACGGGGTGTGGATGCCCTCGGTCATCATGCCGATCAGCAAGATGGACTGGTCCGTCATGACGCCCGCCAGGTTGAAGAACGCGTCGAGCAGGTAGCCGGCGAACACGTTGCCGGTCATGTGCTTGGTCGGCGGCATGTACTTCAGCGGCGCGTCCGGGAACAGCTCCCTGACCAGCTGGGCGTGCGCCAGCTCGAGCAGGAAGGAATCGGGCACCTCGGGATTGATCTCGAACGCGTGCCCGAGCCCGAGCTGCGCGTCGGCCAGCCCGGCCTCGCGGCCGAAGTACTCGTTCAGCAGCTGCGACACCACCACCGTGTGCGCCGCGTCCACCGCGTCGGCGGTGGTCAGGTAGTTGTCCTCGCCGGTGTTGATGACGATGCCGGCCCGGGCGTGCACCTGCCGGGAGAACCGCTGGTCGATGAACGTCCGCACCGGGTTGATGTCGCGGAAGATGATGCCGTACATGCAGTCGTTCAGCATCATGTCCAGCCGCTCGAGGCCGGCCAGCGAGGCGATCTCCGGCATGCACAGGCCCGAGGCGTAGTTGGTCAGCCGGACGTAGCGGCCGAGCTCGCGCGACACGTCGTCCAGCGCGGCGCGCATCAGCCTGAAGTTCTCCCTGGTCGCGTACGTGCCCGCGTAGCCTTCGCGGGTGGCGCCCTCGGGCACGTAGTCGAGCAGGGACTGCCCGGTGGACCTGATCACGGCGATGATGTCGGCGCCCTCGCGCGCCGCCGCCTGCGCCTGGGGGATGTCCTCGTAGATGTCCCCGGTCGCCACGATCAGGTAGATCCACGGCATGGGCGGATCGGAGGTCGCGGCGATCATCCGGTCCCGCTCCGCCCGCCGGCCGTCGATCAGGTCGATACCCTTTTTCACCGAACGGGCGGCGGCTTCCCTGGCCGTATCGGCGTCAGCCCCCGTGGGCAGGCGGAACTTGGCCAGTCCAGCGGTCGCGTCGACGGCGAGCGTGCGCAGGTCGGGGTAGCCGCCGGTCACCATGGCGTCCCAGGCCGGCAGGGCGACGCCGTGCTCGAGCCCGGTCGCCTCGCGGATCGCGTCGACGAGGCGGTTCACCCAGGGCATGCCGTCCTCGTCCGCCCCGTCCAGGCCGCCAAGCCGCAGCACGGCCCGTTCCACCGAGACCGTGGTGTGCGTGCGTGCCAGGTCGGTAACCGGCTGTCCGGCCCGCCTGGCCAGCTCACGGGCCCGCGCGACGACCGCCGGGTCCAGGTCGAGCTTTCCTGTCATTGCGCTACCCGCCGTTCGAACAGGTTCCGTACCGCTGGGACGCCGCGGATCAGGCCGAGGGCGAAGTCCGCGTGGCCGGGAACATACCCGTTGCCGACCAGCATGGTCACGTCGGCGGCCACGCCCTCGGCGCCGAGCGCGGCGGCGGCGAAGTTCGTCGCCATCGAGAAGAAAATAACGGTGCCGCCCTGCTTCGTCGACAAGATCGCCCCGCCTTCGCAGCCCGGGACGTCTACGCACACCACGGTCACGTCGGCCGGGCCTCCGGCTGCCTCGACTTTCGCGGCCAGTGCGACCGGGTCCCTGGCGTCGGCGATCACTACCTCGTCCACCAGGGGGAGGTCGCGCAGGAGGCCTGCCTCAGCCTCGCTGGGGACGATGCCTATTACCCGGGCGGCGCCTGACTGGCCGGCGGCGGCGGCTGACAGGGACCCGCTCTTGCCCGCGGCGCCGATGACGGCTACCACGGCGCCCTTTTTGACGATGCGGCTGGTCAGGGCGGGGGCGCCGCACACGTCCATGACGGCCAGCGACAGCGGGACCGGCAGATCCTCCGGCAGCACCGCCGCGATCGAGCGGGCGAAGAGGATGGCGTGGCCTGCACACGGCACCTGCTCGGAGCGGCCGTCCCATTGGCGCAGGCCGTCGGCGATGGCCAGGGGGGTCAGGGTCAGCGATACGAGGGTGGCGATGCGCTGGCCCGCGCTCAGGCCCAGGGGGTTCCGCGGGCCGGCTTCTTCCACGGTGCCGGTGAGCATGCCGCCGGAGTTCGTGACGGGATTCTGCATCTTGCCGCGGGTGGTGATGATGTCGAGGACGGCCGCGCGGATCTTGTCAGGGTCGCCGGCCTGAGCCTCGCGCAGCTGGCGGTAGGAGGCGGCGTCGAGGTTGAGGCGGTCGACCCGGATCCGGACTTCATCCGGGGCGATCTCGGGGCTGGGATCCAGGCGCCAGGCGGCCTGCGGCAGGACGCCGGGCGGCTCAAGGACGCGATGCAGCCCGAGCGGGCTCGACGTCAGTGACATAGGCTGCTCCCTCACTCGTTCGGGAAAATCTTCTGTCCTATCTGTTTTGTACCGCAAGTTCTTCGGTATCATGCTGCCACTGGGGAGGTGGCTTACATGATTCCGCAGCCGTACGCCTATCAGCGGCACGAGCTATCCGAACCCGACTGGCGCCGGTTTCCCGGCTGGGCCGGGGTGTCCGCCGCCGAGTGGGAGTCCGCGCAGTGGCAGCGCGCGCACTGCGTCAAGAACGCGCGGCAGCTGCGGCAGGTCACCGGCGCCGGGCTGGCCGAGTCCTTCGCCGAGGACCTCGAGCGGGACCAGCGCGAGCGGGCCACCATGTCCATGCTGGTGCCGCCGCAGATGCTCAACACGATGGCGCCAGCGTCGGCGCCGGACGAGCCGGGGTTCACCGAGGCCTTCTACGCCGACCCGGTGCGCCGCTACATGATCCCGGTGTTCACCGACCGGCGGACCGACTGGCCTTCGCACCCGTACGCGCAGCGCGACTCGCTGCACGAGGCCGAGATGTGGGCGGTCGAGGGCCTCACCCACCGCTACCCCACCAAGGTGCTGGCCGAACTGCTGCCCACCTGCCCGCAGTACTGCGGGCACTGCACCCGGATGGACCTGGTCGGCAACCCGACCCCGGTGACCGACAAGCACAAGTTCGCGGCGCCCCGCGAGGACCGGCTCGAAGCTATGCTGGCATACCTACGGCGCAGCCAGGAAGTACGCGACGTGGTGGTCTCCGGCGGTGACGTGGCCAACCTGCCCTGGCCGCGGCTCGAGTCGTTCGTGGCCGCGCTGCTCGAGGTCGACTCCATCCGGGACATCAGGCTGGCCAGCAAGGCGCTGATGGGGCTGCCGCAGCACTGGCTCTCGGACGAGGTCCGGGCGGGCATGGCCCGGCTGGCCGGCACGGCCCGCGCGCGCGGGGTGAGCATCGCCATCCATACCCACGTGAACGCCGCCCAGTCGGTGACGCCGCTGGTCGCCCGGGCCGCCCAGGCCATGCTCGAGGCCGGCGTGCGCGACGTGCGGAACCAGGGCGTGCTGCTGCGCGGCACCAACGACAGCTCCAAAGCGCTGCTCGACCTGTGCTTCGCGCTGCTCGACGGGGCCGGCATCATGCCGTACTACTTCTACATGTGCGACATGATCCCCGGCAGCGAGCACTGGCGGCTCACCCTGGCCGAGGGCCAGGCCCTGCAGCACGAGATCATGGGCTACCTGCCCGGGTTCGCCACCCCGCGGATGGTCTGCGACGTGCCCTACGTGGGCAAGCGCTGGGTGCACCAGGTGGCCAGGTACGACACCGACCACGGCATCTCGTACTGGACCAAGAACTACCGGACCGCCATCGAGACCGACGACGACCTGGCGCTTGGCCGCGAGTACCCCTATTACGACCCGATCTACATGCTGCCCGAATCAGGCCAGGCCTGGTGGCGGGCGCGGCGCGTCGCCGCGTAGCTCCCCGGTCCGCCCCGGTAACCTCACCGCGACCAGTTCCTCCAGGTGCCGCCGGACCGCCGGCCACTCGGCCGCGGTGATGCTGAACCGCGCCGAGTCGCGCGGCCCGCCGTCGGTGGCTAGGCGGTGCGCCCGCAGGATGCCCTCGAACGTGCCCCCGATCCGCTGGATCGCGTCCCGCGACCGCTGGTTCCGCGCGTCGGTGTGCAGGCAGACCGAGTGCACCCGCCACACCTCGAACGCGTGGGTGAGCATCAGCCGCTTCATCTCCGTGTTGGCGCCGGTCCGGACGGCGTCCCGGCTCAGCCAGGTGTGGCCGATCTCGCACGTGTCGGGGGCCTGCTTCCGGTCCTGGCCCGGCCGCGGCCAGAAGGTCAGGTCCCAGAACCTGGTCGAGCCGATCACCGCGCCGTCCGCGACGCGGACGACGGCGAACGGCACTGAGGTACCCGCGTCCCTGGCCGCGAGCGCCGTCTCGACGTAGCGACGGGCCTGATCCGTGTCCCGCGGCACGACCGTCCAGCGGTACAGCTCACCGCCTCCCGCCGCGGCGGCCGCCAGGCCGGGCACGTGGGCGTGCCGCAGCGGCTCGAGGCGGACGTGCGCGCCGGCCAGGACGCCCGCTCCGGCCGCCTCGGGTTCCGGCTGGTACTCGAGGGGGCGTTCCAGGTAGCGGCGGTCGGGCGCGGCGAAGCCGAAGCGCCGGTACAGGCCGTGCGCGTCGGCGGTGTGCAGCATCCAGCGCAGTGCCATCCCCTGGGCCATCCCCTGGGCCATCCCCTGGGCCATCCCCTGGCCGTCGTCGACCATCATCTCCACGATGGCCTGGCCCAGCCCGGTGCCGCGGTGCGCGGGCAGCACGTACACGTCGGCCAGGTAAGCGGACCCGCCGTCGCCGAACGCGCGGGCAAAGCCGATCATCGCCCCGTCCTGGTCGTACGCCCCGATGACCCGCCAGGCCTCGGCGATCTGCCGCCTGATGTCGGCCTCGCCGCGCCAGCGGCCCCAGTAGGCCTCGGTGGTCAGGAACGCGACCGCGGCCGCGGGGTCGACCCGGGCCGGGTCGTCGTCGAGTTCGTAGGTCCCGGCCGCACGTCGCATCAGAGCACCCCCAGGGCCTGGTCGATGTCGTTGATGAGGTCATCGGCGGGTTCCACGCCGACTGACAGCCGGATCAGCCCGGCCGGCGCGGTCTCGGCCGGCCACCGGGCCCGGCGCTCCCAGGTCGACTCCACGCCGCCGAAGCTGGTCGCCGGGAGGATCAGCCCGGAACTCGCCACCACCTTGTCCGCGGCCTCCGCCCCGTCCGTGGCGGCGCCCGGGGCGACCTCGAAGGACAGCAGCGGACCGCGGCCGCGGGGCATCTGCCGCGCGGCCAGCTCCGCTGTCGATTTGTCGATACCCGGATAGTGCACGGCGGTCACCCCGGGATGGCCGGCCAGATGCCGGGCGATGGCCAGCGCGCTGTCCGACTGGCGCGCGATCCGCAGCGGCAGTGTCTTGAGGCCGCGCAGCGCCAGCCAGGCCTCGAACGGCCCCGGCACCCCGCCGCCGCTGGACCGCCAGGCCCGCACCGCGGCCAGCAGGTCCTGATCCCGGCTCACCACCG
The DNA here is from genome assembly GCA_050011155.1 of Streptosporangiaceae bacterium. Classification (GTDB taxonomy): domain Bacteria; phylum Actinomycetota; class Actinomycetes; order Streptosporangiales; family Streptosporangiaceae; genus Palsa-504. The sequence goes on along the minus strand of JBEKJP010000028.1, from coordinate 11,140 downwards.
CGCCGAGGATCACGTCGGAGTGCCCGGAGACGGCCTTGGTCAGCGAGTACAGGGAGGCGGCCGCCCCGGCCTCGAGCGGCTGCTGGAGCAGGCCGGTGGCGACGGTGTTGTCCACGATCATGGGCGCGCCCGCCGCGGCCGCGAGGGCGCCGAGCCGGGCCAGGTCGGCCACCCGGAGCAGCGGGTTCGTCGGCGTCTCAGCCCACAGTACCGACGGCCCGGCGGCCAGCTCGCGCTCGACCGCGGCCAGGTCATTCAGGTCCACCGGGACCGGCACGGCGCCGTGCGGCCGCAGCCGGTCCGCCAGCACCCGGCCCCCGTAGTAGCCATCTAGCGGCAGCACGATGCGGTCCCGGCCCGGGGCCAAGGCGAGCATCAGCGCCATCGAGGCGGCCTGGCCGGAGGCGAAAGCCACCGCCTCGGCGTCCTCAAGCCCGCCGATGGCCTGCTCGAGCGCCTCCCAGCCGGGGTTGCCATCCCGGCCGTAGCCGCGGCCGGGGGCCGGGGTTCCCTGCGACATGTAGATGCTCGCCGGGACGAGGGGCGGCGTGGCGGCCTGGCCGGGCGTCGGCCCGGTCATCGGCCCAGTCATCGGCTCAGCCATCGATGCCGACAAATGTTATAGTACATTGCATGAACATACTGGTACGATATCGCCCCGCGGGCCGTACCGCCAAGGAGATATCGGCCAGCGTGGAGGCGGGCATCCGTGCCGGGCAGCTGGCCCCGGGAGATCAGCTGCCGCCGGTCCGCGAGCTGGCCGGGCAGCTGGGCGTCAGCCCGGCCACAGTGGCCGCCGCCTACAGCGACCTGCGCCGCCGGGGCCTCACCGCCGGCGCCGGGCGGGCGGGTACCCGCGTCCGGGGTGCTCCCCCGGTCAGCGCGCGGGTGTACCTGAGCGCCCCGGCGGGCACCAGGGACCTGATCACCGGCGGACCGGACCCGGAGCTGCTCCCGCTGCTCCCGGCCTGGCCCGCCCGGCGATCCGGCCGGATGTACGCCGAGGCGCCGGTCGCGCCGCGGCTGCACCGGCTGGCGTCCGCCCAGCTGGCCGCGGACGGCGTCGATGTCACCAGCCTGACCGTCACGGGCGGGGCGCTGGACGGGATCGAGCGGGTCCTCGCCACCTGGCTGACCCCGGCGGACCGGGTGATCGTCGAGGACCCCGGCCACGCGGTCACCTTCGACCTGGTCGCGGCGATGGGCTTCACCGCGGTGCCGGTCCCGGTGGACGAGCTCGGCATCCGGCCCGGCGCGCTGGACGCCGCGCTGGCCCGCGGCGCGGGCGCGGTGATCATGACGCCCCGGGCGCAGGCCGCCACCGGTGCCGCCTGGGACGCGGACCGCGCCGGGGAGATCGCCGGGGTGCTGCGGCGGCACCCCGGGGCCGGGGTCATCGAGGACGATCACGCCGGGCCGGTGGCCGGTGCGCCCGCCTTCTCCGCCTGCGCGCGCACCCCGGAGCAGCCCGGGGCTCCGGCCCGCTGGGTGACCATGCGTTCTGTGTCCAAGTCGCTCGGGCCTGACCTGCGGCTGGCCGTGCTGGCGGGAGACGAGACGACCATCACCCGGGTGGCCGGGCGGCAGGCGCTCGGCCCCGGATGGGTGAGCTACCAGCTGCAGGAGATGGTCGCCGACCTGTGGTCGGACGCCGAGGCGGCCCGGGTCCTCGCGGTCGCGGCGCGGACGTACGCCGCCCGTGGCACCGCCCTGCGCGCGGCGCTGACGGCACGCGGGATCGCGGCCACCGGCCGGTCCGGCTTCACCTGCTGGGTCCCCGCCGCCGACGAGGACGGCGTGGCGTCCGCGCTGGCCGGGGCGGCCTGGGCGGTCTCCCCGGGCCAGCGGTTCCGCATCGCCGCGCCCCCCGGGATCAGGATCTCCTTCGCCCGCCTGGCCGAGGCGGACGCGCCGTTGTTCGCGGCCGACCTCGCCCAGGCGCTGCGGCACCGGGCCTCGCGCCTGGACTAGCTAGGGGGATCCCAGCGGGATACGGCTGAACGGGAAACCGCGCTGGTCCGGTCGATCCGGGCCGCGAGCCTGGCCGGGACCGCCCGGCTGGCTCCCGCCCGCGGCCGGCTCGATGGCCAGGATGGTCAGAGCCCCGTCGATGACGCCGTGCTCCGCCGCCCAGGCCCGCAGGGCCTGGATGACGTCGGCGACATGGTAGACGCAGGCATTCGCCTGCCGGTAAGCCTGCCCGCAGCTGGATGTGTCCAGTTGCACCTGGAAGCACGGCACGTGCAGGCACTCAGAGTCGGCGTCGCATGCCCCCAGCGACGTTCGGTTGTCCGGCGGAGTCATGCGCCGCCCGGATCACCGGCAGCGCCCCAACCGCCCGGTGTCGTCATTACGGCAATCCCTTCTGTGAAGTGCCCGTGGCGTAAAGGCAGCCTTCCGTGCCCCCGGCAGGCTGCCTCTCGTCAATGCGATGACCGTCCGAACGCGCAAATGCGCGACAGACGGCCAGAAGCAATAGTGTCCGTACCACCCGTGGCGCGCTACCCCATTGGGAATATTCGTCTCAGTTTCAACCGGAGAAGTAGTAGTTAGACGATTACTCCTCGCGTGACTCCGAGGTAGCTAGCGGCAAGTCACGCCTCATCACTACCGGAGCATGACTCAGCATAGACCATGCCTTCTCCATATTTCGCCTTATGTCGCGCGTGTCCCCTTAATCACAAGATCGCAGATGTTGATCTTTCCCGCGATTCGGCAGTTGACAGTTTGCCCGGGCCTAGATCTACTCACCGGTAAGGAATTGGACCGTTAAATGTAGTTTCCGTGCGCGTCTGAGCGTTCACAAATTAGCTTGACGCGGAAACATAACTACCCGGCCCGCGGCCGGCGTCCGCCGCCTGGCCCCTCCGCCGCCTGGCCACGCTCACAGGACAAGGACGATGGAGCATTGCCGTGGTTGCGGCGGCCCGGGACCGCGCGAGGGACCGGTACCTATGGTGCGGCCCGGCCGTAGCCAGAACCCTCTTTATCTGATCGGTAATCTAGATAATAGGGTGTCCGCCTCGCTAACCGGCGGCTGATGCCGATAGCGTTGTCCCATGGCACAGCGCAGCGAGCAGATCAGCCTTCATCTCAACGCGTACCTCACCGCGCACAGCAGCCCGCCGGACGCCGTCCTGCGGGAGCTGGCGAACGAGACGGCGGACCTGTTCCCGTTCGAGACCGGCCTGGCCATCCCGCCGGAGCAGGGCACGCTGATGACGCTGCTGGTCCAGCTCACCGGGGCCGCGTCGGCCATCGAGATCGGCACCTTCACCGGTTACTCGTCGATCTGTATCGCCCGTGGCCTGGCCGCCGGCGGCCAGCTGCTGTGCTGCGACATCAGCGAGGAATGGACCGCCGTGGCCAGGAAGTACTGGGAGAAGGCGGGTCTGGCCGACCGGATCGAGCTGCGGCTCGGCCCGGCCATCGACACCCTGCGCGCGCTGCCGGAGCAAGAGCTTTTCGACGTCGCGTTCATCGACGCCGACAAGGGCGGCTACCTCGGCTACTGGCGCGAGATCGTGCCGCGGGTGCGGCCGGGCGGCCTGATCATGGTCGACAACACGTTCTCGCACGGCCGGGTGATCGACGCGGGCAACGACAATCCGCTGGTGATCGCGGTCAGGGACTTCAACGACCATGCCGCGGCCGACGACCGGGTGGACCTGGTCATGGTCCCGATCGGCGACGGGCTGACCCTGGCCCGCAAGCGGTACTAGCCGGCCCCGGACCCGGCCCGGTCTCAGCCTGAGCCGACGGCGCCCCCGAGGTAGAGCGCGCCGATCTCGGGGTTCTCGAGGACCTCGCGCCCGGTCCCTGACAGCCGCACCTGGCCGCTCTCCATCACCACGCCGTGGCTGGACAGCCGCAGGCCAGCCCGGGCGTTCTGCTCGACCAGCAGGATCGTCACCCCGGCCGCGCTCATCTGCCTGATCGCGTCGAACACGGTCCGCAGGGTCCGGGGCGCCAGTCCCATCGACGGCTCGTCCAGCAGCAGCAGCCGGGGCTCGAGCATCAGCGCGCGCGCGAACTCTACCAGCCGCTGCTGGCCGCCGGACAGGCTGCCCGCCTTCTTCCCGGCCCATCCGGCGATGTCGGGGAACGTGTCGAACACCGCCGCCGTCCGGCGCGCGGTCAGCGCCCGGTCGGCCAGGATATAGCCGCCGAGCTCGATGTTCTCCCGTACCGTCATGTCGCGGAACAGGCTGTGGTTCTGCGGCACCTGAACCACCCCCCGGCGCAGGACCTGGCGCGGCGGCAGCCCGGCGATGTCGTGGCCGTCCAGCTCGATCGAGCCGAGGCGCGGCCGCAGCAGCCCGCTGACCGCCGACAGGAGAGTGGACTTGCCCGCCCCGTTCGGCCCGACAACGCAGGTGATGCCGCCCTCGGGCACCTGCAGCGAGACCCCGCGCAGCACGTCGCCGCCGCCGTAGCCCGCCACCAGGTCCGTAATTTTTAGCACCGAACGGGGCTGGGTACCCGCCCCGCCCTCCGGTGCCCGCCCTTCGCCGGCCGGCGCGGTCATGGCTGCTCCCCTGGCTGCTCCGGCTCCCCTGGCTCCGGCGGAGGCGGGTCGTCGTCGGCGAGGTCTTCGCCGAGGTAGGCGTCGAGTACCCGGCGGTCGGTCCTGATGATGGCGGGCGGCCCGGCGGCCACCACCGAGCCCGAGTCGAGCACCGTGACCCGGTCGCACAGCCCCATCACGAACTCCATGTTGTGCTCGACGATCAGGAAGGTCTTGCCGCCCGCGTTCAGCTCCCTGATCCGGTCGGCGATGGTGTTGACCAGCGAGAGGTTGACGCCGCCGGCCGGCTCGTCGAGCAGGATGATGGCAGGCTCCGCGACCAGCACGTAGGCCAGTTCCAGCAGCTTGCGCTGACCGTAGGAGAGCGTGCCCGCTAGCTCGGCGTGGTGCCCGTCGATGCCAACGAACTCCAGTTGCTCCATCGCGCGCCTGCGCGCCGCGGCCCGCCCGTTCGGCGAGGCGACCAGCATGTTCTCCAGCACGGTGAGGCTGGCGAAGATCCTGGTCAGCTGGAAGGTCCGGCCGATACCGAGGGCGAACACCCGGTCCGGGGTGACGTTGGTGATCTGCCGATCCCCCAGGTAGACCTGTCCCCCGTCGGCCTTCGCGTACCCGGTGATGACGTTGAACAGGGTGGTCTTACCGGACCCGTTCGGCCCGATCAGGCCGGCCACAGAACCCTCGTCGACCTCGATCGTGCAGGAGTCGAGGGCGTGCACGCCGCCGTACGCCTTGCGCACCCCCTCAGTGCGCAGCAGTGCTGTCATATTTCCTCTCCCGCTCGCCTCCGGCCGCCCTTGAGGCCCTGTCTTCCCTCGTCGCTCGTCGCAAGCTCCTCGCTCCTCAGTCCAGACAGGGCCGGCGGCCTTTGGCTCGCGGGAGATACCGCTGGACGCCCTCTGGTCTGTATCTTTTTGATCCACTCGCCGGCGGTGGGGATGAGGCCTCGTGGCACGAAGAGCACGACGACCAGGAGCAGCGCGCCGAGCAGGATCTCGCTGACGTAGCCGTTGGTGTACGTGATCGTCAGGTAGAGCTGTCCCGGCTCGACGATGAGCGCGCCGAGCACCGGGCCGCTGACTGTCCCGAGGCCGCCGAGGAAGGACATCAGCACCAGCGACAGGTCGAACAGCGGATCGAACCCCGAGGGCGGCTGGACCTGGGTGAGGTAAAGGAACCACACCCCGCCGACTAGCCCCGCGACCGTCGCCGACAGCACGAACGCGGTCAGCTTGACCCGCATGGTCTGCACGCCCAGCCCGCGCGCCCGGTCTTCGTCGTCCCTGATCGCCCGGAGCTGCAGGCCGAACCGGGACCGCCGGACGCCCGCGGCCACGGCGATCGCGACCGCGGCGCAGCCGAGCGTGATGTAGTAGAAGTGGTCGTTGAAACTCACCGGCGTCCACGGCAGGAACGGCGCCGAGACTCCCGAGGTGCCGCCGGTAAAGGAGAAGTTGGCGGCCATCAGCTGGAAGATGAAGAACACCGCGATGGTGATCACGATGAACGTGTGCCTGCGTACCCGCAGCGCCACCAGGCCGAACGGGACCGCGATCACCGCCCCCACCACCGCGGCCAGCGGCAGCAAGGCGAACACGGCGACGCCGTTGACATGCCAGTCCCTGGCCGCGATGCCGACGGTGTAGGCACCGCTGCCGAAGAACACCGCGTGACCGAGCGATATGTAGCCGGAAAAGCCGGAGAACATGTTCCAGGCGGAGCCGACGGCCACGAAGATCAGCGCGTAGATCGCGTAGTTCGTCACGACCGGGCTGCTGAACACCAGCGGGAACGCGACGGTCGCCAGCGCCAGGAGGACCAGTGCCAGCCCGGCGAGCCCGCGTCGGCGGCCCGTTGCCCCGCCCGTCACTGTGCCCATTACTGGTCCCATTACTGGGCCCGGGCCGGCGGGCGGCCGAAGAAGCCGGTCGGGCGGATCACCAGCACGAGTACCAGGGCGGCGTAGAACACGACGATGGCCCATTGCGGGGACCAGATGTCGACCAGCGACTCCACCGTGAGCATGAAGACCGACGCGAGCAGCGCGCCGCCGATGCTGCCCAGGCCGCCGAGGATGATGATCGCGAGCAGCCGCGAGATCAGGTCGTAGCCGCTGTTCGGGTTGAAGCTGTTGGTGGCGCCGTACACCATGCCGCCGGCCGCGGTGACCGCGACCCCGACGCCGAAGGTGACGGCGGCGACGCGGTTCACGTCGATGCCGATGAGCCGCGCCGCCGTCTCGTCCTGCATCGTGGCCCGCACGCTGCGTCCGAAACCGGTCCGGTAGAGCAACGCGTACAGGGCCACGACAAGCGCCACCGCCAGCGCGAACCCGTACAGGTAGATGTCGGATAGGTAGAAGCCGAACAGGCGCACGCTGGACTGCACATACGAGGCGCTGAGCTGCCTGTCATCGGCCCCGTAGACCTTGTAGAGGATTCCCTCGATGATCAGCGCGACCGCGTAGCTGACCAGCAGCGTCATGGACGTCCGCTCGCGGCCGCGGAGCCGCCGGATGAACGCCCACTGGATGACGACGCCGATCACGAACATCACCGGCATGGTGATCAGCAGCCCGAGGAACAGGTCGAGGTGCAGGTGCACGGACAGCTGGTAGCTGAGGTAAGCGCCCAGGATGACCAGGACACCCTGGGCGATGTTGATGATGTCGAGCACGCCGAAGATCAGCGTCAGGCCGACGGCCATCAGGGCGTAGACGCCACCGACGAGGATGCCATCGGCGATGGCCTGGTAGATCTGACGTGCCATCTGTTAGCTAGCCCAGTTCGGCTTGGTGGCGAGGATCGACACCGAGCCGGACGCGCCGACCGGGAGGACCTGCTTGAACGTGGTGTCCTGCTGCCACTGGAAAACGAACGCCGCGGCGGCGCCGTTCTCGCCTTGCGCGTCGAACTTCACCGGCCCCTGCACCGTGCTGAGCGTCGTGCCGCTGTGCAGGTAGCTGATGATCGCCTTGTTGTCGGTGCCCTTGGTGGCGGTCACCGCCGCGGCCGTGACCTGCCCGACCGAGTAGGCCTCGGCGACGTCCGCGTTGACGTCTGACGCGGTCCCGCCGTACTTGGCCACGTACTCCTGGACCATCTGCTGGCTGGTCGCGTTCGCGTACCCCGGGTACCAGCCGTCGGGCACCATCATCCCGGTGGCGTTGCCCTTGCCCACCGCGGAGGTGAACGCGGCGCCCTGGTCCGGACCGGCCGCGCAGATGAACAGCTTGGGGGTGTAGTGCTGCTGCTCGAACGCCTGCATGAACGCCGCCACGGTCGGAACGTCGGTGGATCCGAGCAGTACGGCCTGCGCGCCGGTGGCCGCCACCTGGTCGGCGGCGGGCTTATAGGAGGCCGGCTCTTCGGGGAAGATCTTGGAGTACACCGTCTTCACCCCGAGCGCCTGCAGCTTCTTCTGGGCGAGCTGGACCGGAGGGTCGGCGAACGGGTCGTCCGCCATCGGGTAGGCCGCCGTCTTCGGCCGCTGGCTGGCCGGCAGCGAGGCGACCCAGTTGACGAACGGGATCAGCTCATCCTCGATCGGCAGGCTGACGTCGAACACGTTGTGCGCCGACTGGTTGGCCGGGCTGGCGAACACCGTGGGCGCTCCGCCCGCTCCCTCGATCAGGGCATAGCCGTACCGGGCCGCGACCGAGGCCGACGGCGTGGTCAGCAGTGAGGAGAACGGCCCGAAGGCGAGGTCCACCTTGTCGGAGGAGAACAGCGTCTGGTAGTTGGTCTGCACCTGGGTGGGCGAGCTGTTGTCGTTGAGGATCTTGAGCTCGACCTGGCGGCCGAGCAGGCCGCCGTGCGCGTTCACGTCGTGTTCCCACAACTGGTAGCCGCGCTGGAAGGCCTGGCCGTCAGCGGAGAAGTCGCCGGTCAGCGACAGCGACGCGCCGATAACGATGGGTGTCTTGGTGCTCGGACTTGAACTGGCGCTGGCACTGGTACTCGAGGTGCTGTTGCCACTGCTGCTGCAGGCGGCCAAGACGCCGACTGACAGGACCGCTACCGCGCTCAGGGCGAGGCCGTTCTTGGAGAGCCCGGGGAGGGGGGGTTTCACGCCCGGTGCCTCCTTCCTCGTTCGGATTCATCACGGATTAGTCATCGCTGGTGCCGAGCCCGTCGGAGATCTCCGCGTGCTCGCTCACGAGCACCAGGCCCGCGGAATCCGCCTGCTGCTGCAGGAGGGCGGCGAAGTCCGAATCTCCGTACCCGCGACCGACCAGCCCCTGGATCAGCTGGTGAACCACGGCGGCGACCGGCATCGGCACCTCGTGTTCCCGCGCCGCGGCCAGGCCAAGGTCGAAGTCCTTGCGCAGCAGCGTCGCGGTGAACGTGGGTTCGAAATCGAGGTTCACGTACGCCGGCGTCTTGTAGCCGGTGAACAGCGAACCCATCACGCTCTTGTTCAGGCAGTCGAGGAACGCCTGCCGGGTGATCCCGCTCTTTTCGGCGAGAACGGTGATCTCGGCGAGCGACTGGGCCACGACGCCGAGGATGAGGTTGTGGCAGAGCTTGACCGTCCTGGCCTCCTCGCCGTCACCCACGTAGGTGACGCCGCGGCCCAGCATGGTCAGGTACGGCTCCGCCAGGTCGAACGCGTCACGCGGGCCGGAGACCGCGGCGGTCATCTTCCCGGCCCGCACGACCTTGGGATTACCCATGACCGGGGCGGCCAGCAGGGCGGTCCCCCGGCCGGCGATCTCCGCCCGCACCCGGGCCGAGGCCTCGGCCGAGACCGTAGAGCAATCGACGAGCACCGCCGGCGCCGCTCCGGTACCGGACATGAGCCCCCCCGGGCCCAGCACCGCGGAGACGAGATCCTCCGACGAGCCGACGGTGATGAAGACGATATCCCTGGCCGCCAGTTCCGCGGCGGTGGCCGCGGGCTTGGCGCCCAGCCTGGTCAGCGGCTCCGCCTTGCTCATGGAGCGGTTGAAAACAGCGAGGTCGCAGCCGGCCGAGAGAAGCCGGCGCCCCATCTCCACGCCCATGCGGCCGGTGCCCAGCCAGCCGAGCCGATGTGCGTGATCGCGTGCGGTCATGTCGCCAGATCCCTCCCTCGATACCAGTCCAGGCTTCTGGTCACAATCGTTTGCAACCGAGATTGTGCCCTACCGGAGCCCTTGTCAATGCCGTATACCCAACCTGTTACCAAAGGCCGCGCGACCGCTGCTCCGGGGATGTGCGACGTTGCTGGCAGGCGGCGATTAGCGCAGGTCAATGCAAACGAATGGGGGAGCTGTCAGCTGAAATCGTTCGCTAGACGGCGATCGGTTGCTGCGTCGAGGTCGAACCGCGGACGACGAGCTCCGGCGCGAGGTAGAGGATCTTGACCGGCCCCTCGCCTCCGCTGATCCGCTCGAGCAGAAGCTGCGCCGCCTCGGTACCCAGCTGGTAGTGCGGGAAGCGCACCGTGGTGAGCGGGGGCTTGAGCCGGTCGATGAACGGCATGTCGTTGAAACCGATCAGCGAGATGTCGTCGGGACACTGCACCGAGCGCTCGTCGAACGCGGTGTAGCATCCCACCGCCAGCATGTCGTTGGCGGCGGCCACGGCCGTGAAGCCCGGGTACCGCGCCAGCAGTTCCCGGCAACAGCGGGTGCCCTCCTCGATCGTGTACCTAGCGGCGTACACGATCAGGCTCTCGTCCACCTTCAGCTCATACGCGGCCATGCCGTCCCGGAACCCGCGCAGGCGGCTCAGCCCGGTGGACGCCTCCTGCGGGCCCGCGATGTGCGCGATCCGGGTGTGGCCGAGCCGGGCCAGGTGGCTGACCGCCATCCGCGCGCCCTGCTCGTTGTCGACCGAGACCGAGGGAAAGCTGTAGTCCGGTGCCAGCCGGTTCATCAGCACGACCGGGACGCCCACCTCCGCCGCATCGGCCAGCAGCTGGTCGTGCAGCGTGGCGGTGGCCATCGCGAACCCGTCGACGTGGCGGGCCCGCATCTGCTCGAACAAGGTGCGCTCACGGTCGGCGTCGGCGTCGGTATTGCCGATCAGCGCGACGTATCCGGCCGCGGCCAGCTTATCCTCGAGGCCACGCACGATCGGTGGGAACAAGGGGTTGTTCAGGTCGGGGATCAGCACCCCGACCGTGTGAGAACGCCTGGTCCGCAGGCTGCGGGCGACCGGGTTGGGCCGGTAGCCGAGCCGCTCCGCGGCCTCAGACACCCGGCGGGCGGTATCTTCGCTGACCAAGATGCGGGTCTCGGGATTGAGCGCACGAGAAGCCGTGGCCGGATGGACGCGGGCCTCGGCCGCGACATCTCGCAGCGTGGCCGGCCGCTCAGGCATGGCTCATCTCCGCTCCCCCGCCACCATCGCGGCGCTGACTAGCCCGTTTCGACGGACTATCACCTTATCCAGCGGGCATTACCCGCCGCTACTGGCCGCGCTGAGCATCCAGGCAGGCAGATGGCGGGCGAGCTCGAACGGGCCTGCTGGGGACCGCGCGGCCGCCTGGTCCGGTCGCTCGCGCCGGTGTCAGGCGGACCGGTGGGCCGAGATGATGATCACGACAGACCGTCCGCGGGCCGGCGCCAGCACGGTCCGCGTCCAGCTGATACGCCAGCGCGGAAACCGGCGGCGGCCGGCCTTC
>JBEKJP010000027.1:0-61785 GCA_050011155.1 Streptosporangiaceae bacterium | reverse complement strand
GGTCTTCCTCGACCGGAGCAAGCTGCACCCACTTAACCACGTCGGCGAGCACTTCAAGGTCGCCGGTCCGCTGAACCTCTCGCGGTCCAAGCAGGGCCAGCCGGTGATCTTCCAGTCCGGCGTCTCGGAGGAGGGCCGGACGCTGGCCGCGCACATCGCCGAGGGGATCTTCGCCCCCGGCGAGTCCTTCGAGTCCGCACGTGAGCACTACTCGGACGTCAAGGCGCGCGCCGCGGCCCTGGGGCGCAACCCGGACCACATCGTCATTATCCCCAACGGCGCCCCGGTGGTCGCCGAGACCGACGAGGCTGCCCAGGCCCGTTCGCGGGAGATCTACGAGGAAGACAACGACTTCGATCGCAAGCTGGGCTTCCTCGGCCGCGCCTTCGGCGCCTACGACTTCCGGCAGCACGACCTCGATGCGCCGTTCCCGGACCTCGCCCACCTCACCGAGCGAGGCGGCCGTCGCGGCATCGACCTAGTCAACCGCGCAAAGGAGAACGGCTGGACACTGCGCCAGACCGTGGAGGCCGCTTCGCAATACAGGCCCAGGCCGTTCGTCGGCTCGCCGACAACCGTGGCCGACGAGATACAGCGCTGGTTCACCAGCGGCGCCCTTGACGGCCTCAACCTGGCCTTCCGGGTACGTGACGAGCTGGAGAACTTCATCGACACGGTGGTCCCGATCCTCCAGGAGCGCGGGCTGTACCGGCGGGAGTACGAGTCCGACACGCTGCGCGGCAACCTCGGGCTGCCGTTCCCGGTCAACCGCTACACGCAGCAGCGCGAGGCGACTGGGGCGGCGGACGACTCCAGCGCCCCCACTGGCGACTTCGTCAGCGCGTGAGGCCGAGGCGATGACTGCGGATCTCTCACCCACTGGCGGGCGTGATGTGCACACCGTGCGCTTTCCGGTCGCCACCCCGCCGTCCGAGGTCGAGGTTCTCGTCGTCGGTGCCGGGCCGAATGGCCTGGGCGCCGCGGTGGAACTCACCGCCCAAGGCGTTCAGGTCGCCGTTGTTGACCGGGCGCGCGAGGCGACGCTGGTCCGCGCCGGGGCGATGGGCCACTCACCCCGCACCGTTGAGCACTTCCGGCGGTGGGGGCTGCTGCAGGCCATCCGCGACGAGTGGACCTTCCCGCCGGAATGGAATCAGGGCATCCGCTTCGTCACCTCGCTGGTCGGCCATGACCTCGCCCCTAACCCACGGCCGGCGTTCGCCGCTGCCCCCGGCGCCGCACGGCCGAGAGTGGCGGCCGAGGGGATCCGGCGCCCGCAGACGGTGCTGCAGAAGGTCTTCCTCGGCCACCTGGGGCGCCACGGCGTCAGCGTCGCCGGCGGGTGGCGCGTCGAGGCGCTCACCGAGGATGCCGGCGGAGTCACGGTCGAGGTCGCCGACATCGCCTCCGGCGGCCGGCGCAGCGTCCGCGCCCGCTTCCTGATCGGTGCCGACGGCGGCAGCAGCAGCGTCCGCGCGCTGGCCGGCATCGAGCGGGAGGGAGAGCGGGCCACGGAGAAGCGGCTGCGGCTGATCATCCGCACCGGCGACATCTCCGACCGGGTGGGGCCGGCGCCAAGCGGCGTCAACATCGTCGTCAACGCCAAGGCTGACGGGTTCCTCGCCGCGGTGTCCAACCGTGAGTGGCGCATCTACGGCGGCCCGTACCCGCTGGACTACGAGCCCAGCGAGGACGAGCTGATCGAGATCGGGCGCGCCGCCTTCGGCTTCGACCTTGACCTGGAGGTGGTCTCGGCGACGACGTACTACGCCGCCAGCCGCATTGCCGCCACGTTCCGCCGGGGCAGGGTGCTGCTGCTCGGTGACGCCGCGCACGTCCGCACCCCCGGCGGCAACCTCGGCGAGGGCTTCGGCGACATCGCTAACCTCGGCTGGAAGCTCGCAGCCGTGCTGCGCGGGCATGGCGGGGAGGCGCTGCTTGACTCCTACGACGCCGAGCGGCGACGACACAACTGGCGCATCGCTGACAATGCGCTGGAGTCGTACCGCAGGGGACAGGCGGGGTTGGCGGAGATCCGTCGCGGCGGCATCCCCGACGACGCCGACCTCGGCCCCGAGGCTACGGCGCGGCGGGCCGAGATCGCTGCCGCGCTAGGCGGCGGGTTGGGCGGGCGCGGCGGCCTCACCTTTGACGAGCGCTACGATGCCTCCCCGGTTGTCTGGTACGAGCCCGGGCAACTCGCCGATGAGTCGGAGTGGGAGCCGGGGCGGTACACCGACGATCCGCGTCCCGGGCACCGCGCCCCCAACGGCGAGGTCGACCCCTATGGCAGCACGCTGTATGACCGGATCGGCAATTCCTTGGCGCTGCTGGTAATCGGTGACACGACCGCCATCGACCGCAGCGTCGAGCAGGCACTGGCCGCCGAGGCGGCCAGCCGCGGGCTGCCGTTCACCGTCGTGCATCTCTCGGAGCCGTCGCTGCGCGCGGTGTACGGCGACGGTACCGTCCTCGTCCGCCCGGACCAGCATGTCGTCTGGCGCGGCGCCGCGCTTCCCAGGGGCGGCGCCGCCGCGGTGCTCGATCACATCCTGGGCATCCGGCAGGCCGTCGAGGCCGAGGCGCCGGCGGCCGGCTCGGTCCTGGCCGGGACGGCGGCCGGGTGAGCCGCCAGATCAGGCTGGCGCTGAACCTACAGGTGGGCGGGCGGCACGATGCGGCGTGGAAGCGGCTCCCGGCTGATCAGGCCCGGACGATCGCCTACGACCTCGACCACTACACGGAGATCGCCAAGATCGCAGAACGCGGCAGGCTCGACGCGCTCTTCCTCGCCGACGGCGGCCACGGCTCGCTGTCGGAGGATGCCTCGCGCCGGCCGTGGCACGGCCTGGAGCCCATCGTCCTGCTCGCAGCACTGGCCGGCCGCACCGAGCGCATCGGACTGGTCGCCACACTGCACGCCATCCACGGCCACCCGTTCCGGGTCGCCCGCTCCATCGCCAGCCTCGACTTGGTCAGCAAGGGCCGCGCCGGGTGGAACATCATCACCAGCCAGGGCGAGTCCACGCTGGAGGCACTGGGCACCAACGAGGTGCTCGACAGCGAGACGCGTTACCGTAAGGCCGAGGAGTTCACCGCGATCGTCGCCGGGCTCTGGGACTCCTTCCCGCGCTCGGCGGTGGTCGGCGGCGCCTCCCGTGACGTCTTCGTCGACCGCTCCAGGACGCAGCCGCTGGACCACAAGGGCGAGTTCTACTCCTCGAAGGCGGTGCTGCCGATCCCCGGCGGTCACGACGGGCGGCCGGTGCTCTTCCAGGCCGGAGCCTCCGACCGCAGCCATGCCTTCGGTGCCGCCTGGGCGGACGGGCTGTTCACCAGCCAGCGGACTAAGGCCCACGGCCAGCAGTTCCGCTCGCACATCCATGCCCTGGCGCGCGCCGCTCGCCGCGACCCCGACAAGATTGGCGTCGCGAGCAGATCGTCACCGAGGCGCGCGAGCGTGGCCTCACCGTCCGGCAGCTGCTCTTCAACAACCTCACCGGTGGGCAGCGGGTGATTACAGGCACGCCCGAGCAGGTCGCCGAGGACATTGTCGACTGGGTCGATTCCGGCGCCTCGGACGGATTCACGATCAACATCGACGTCCAGACTGAGGGCTTCGAGACCTTCGTCGACGGAGTGGTCGGCGAACTGCGCCGCCGGGGCCGGTTCCGCCGCGAGTACGAGCACCAGACCTTCCGGGAGAACCTCGGCGTCGCCTGACGCCGCCGACGTGAGAGGCAGCGCATGACCGACATCGGCACACCCCGGTTCCGGCTCGGGTTCCTCACCCACGTCCAGGGCCGCGACGACCCGGCCGCCATCTACTGCAACGCCGCGGAGCTGTTCGTCGCCGCCGACCAACTGGGCTTCGACGTCGGCTGGGTCGCCCAGCACCACGCCCCGCTTGGCGGGCACGGCGGGCTGCCGTCGCCCTGGACGTTCCTGGCGAACGTCGCCGCCCGCACGACCCGCATCCGGCTGGCCACGGCGATCACGATCCTCCTGCTGGAGGACCCGCTGAGGCTGGCCGAGGACGTCTCGGTCGTCGACACGATCAGCGGCGGACGGGTGGAGATCGGTGTTGGCAGCGGTACCAGCAAAATCGAGTACGCGGCCTTCGGCCGCGACGTCGAACACAAGCGGGAGCTGACCACCGAGGGACTCGCCGTGCTGACCAAGGCACTGGCCGGCGGGGAGGTCGGCACTGACGGATTCCGCATCCAGCCGCCGCCCGGCGACTTCTCCGACCGCATCTGGCAAGGCGTCTTCAGCGCCGGGGGCGCCCAGTACGCCGCGGCGTCCGGCTCGAACCTGCTCCTGAACCGCGCCGCCTACGGCTACAGCGAGCCTACCGACGAGGTGCAGCGACCCTGGGCCGACGCGTACCTCACGGCGTGGTCGCAGCCGCAGAGTCCGCGCATCGGGCTGTCGCGCTTTGTCTTCCCCGCCAAGGACCGCAAGACCGCGTTGGACATCATCGGCGCCGACGTCCTAGGCGCCGCGGGGCGGGCGGGTTCGGAGCTGGGCTTCCCGGCCGACCTCGACACCGACGAGGCGCTGCGCCGCTTCCACTCGTTCTACGGCCACCCCGACGAGATCATCGCGGCATTGCAGAACGAGAAGGTGCTACCGGTGGCCACAGACCTCATTACGCAGTTCAACCCCGCGATCGTCGACCACGACAACGCCATCCGAGCCCTGGAGCTCATCGCCACCGAGATCGCGACGGCGCTGGGGTGGAAGCCCGTCGGGCAGACCGAACCCCCGCTGACAGGAGTGCGACCGTGAGTGACTATCTGGACTTCGCCGCCGCTGCGGGGCTGCGTGTGCGCGGGACGGTCCTCGTCGTCCCCGGCCGCGGCGAAACCAGCGCCACCTACCGCCGCTTCGGCGCGCGGATCGCTACCGACTCCTACACCGTCCGCGTGCTGGCCTCGCCGGTCGGCACCACTTCCGCTGGCGACGCGCTCGCCGGCCTGGATGCCGCGCTCTCGGCGTCGCTGGCGTCGCTGGAGGCCGATCTGACCAAGCCGCTGGTCCTCGTGGGCACCGACACCGGTGCGACGACCCTCGCGGCCTTGGTCGCGCGTGGCGCAGTGAGCGGCAGCACAGATCTTCCCGCGTGGTGGCCGGACGCCCTGGTGCTGGCTTCGCTGCCCGGCTATGGCAGCCATGAGGTCGGTAGCGACTGGGAGGCCGAGCTGGATGCACGCAGCCACTGCCCGGTACACCGAGGTGTACTCTCTGACGACGCCGCCTTCAGTCGCGGCGCACTGTCGACCGCGGTGGACGACGAACTGCTGGAACTTGCCTACGGCAGCACCGCTGACATCCCGCAGCTACTGCTCGTCGGCGACAGCGACCCACTGGCCGACCGGCAGGCGATCGCCCGGGCGGCCAAGGCGGTCCCGTCCGCGCGGCTGTCCGTGGTGCGCGACGGCCACCACGACGTTCTGAACGACCTGCAGCACCGCTCGGTGGCCGCCGAGGTCGTCAGTTTCCTCGAAGTAGTCCGCGGCGGCCGGCCACTCACCTCGATCGTCAGCACTGAACTCAGCGGCTGGTGAGCGCAGGCCCGTCGTATCGGGCCCGGCGGGTCCTGCCAGGCCACCATCGTGACCGGCGGCGGAGTCCCGGTCATCGCCAACGCGGGCGGCGGCGACGTTGACCCGGATGAGACCTTCACGGTAACGGGCGGTACGGAGGAACCGGCTCGACGAACAGCACGCACCTCAACGGCGGAGGCGGCAGCTTCACGGCCACCACTGGCGGTGGCGGCGGCAGCTCGGGCGGGACAAGCGCAGCCGACGGCAACGGCGCGACAGGCGATGCCGGCGGTGGCTGTGGGGCTCGAAACTCAGGCCCGGAGCTGTGAGCTGGGATTTGACGGACAGCGCGATGAAGATCCGGCGCTGCTTCTGACCAGCTAATGGCGCTACTACGGGTTCTCGGCGACTGGTGGAATTACAAGCTCCCCATCCCGCGCCGTCGCCCCGCTGTCATCGACGAGCTATCGTTTGCCGACGTAGTCGGCTACTTCGCCGAACAACACCCCGGCGATCCCAGGATCGCGGCGGGTGCGCTGCTGTCCCAGCCGCATCCCAAGGGGCGGCTGGTCTTCCTGGTCTTCCTGGTCTTCCTGGACGGGCAGGACCGGCCGTGCCGGGACGCCTCCGGTGCGCCTTACGGCCGACGCATGGTGGCCGCATCCTTCGACGCCGAACTCACCGACCGCCTGCGCGGCGAGCAGATGCTCATCTTCCGGTGACCGTTCACGAACACCCTGGAGCCGTCAATGGAACCCATCTCGTTCCTCCTCGTCACCATCGCCGTGGTCTTCATCGCACGGATCACCTATAACACGATCGTTAACTGGTTTCGCAGCAGGCACAGGATCGCGGAGGAGGACCACGAGGCGATCGGAGTGCTGATCGCCGAGCGCCTGGACAACCAGCAGTACAAAACGGTGGAGGGCGTCTTCCGCCGGGACAACGCCAACACCCGCCTGGTCCAGGCCGTCTACAACGAACGCACCGGCACCGTCTACCAGGCGCGCGCACTGGAGAGCAACAACGCCCCGGACGCCCAGGTGCGGGGGCAGCTGGAAGAAGGAAACGGCATGGTTATCTACCGCTGAGTCCACCCACTACAAAGGAGCGACGAACATGATTGATCTACTGCTGGCCGCGGCCGCGGCCGTCCTACTGGGCGCCGCGGTCGTGGCGGTGCTGCACTGGCGGCGCGTCCAGCGCGAGATCCAGATGCGCAAGATCGAAGACGGCTTCGCCGAGATCTTCGACGACGGTCTCCGAAACGGCTACCACGAGGTCCACATCGACGTCTTCGACCGGAGCGGCTCCCGCCAGACGACCCGCGTTATTAAAGCGCGGGAACTGGACGACGAGACCCAGCGCCGGTTGCGGGAGTCCGGAGGAACCGTCCGTGTCTATACCTGACCAGGCGACCCGTCCCGAATACTTCGTGGACGCTCAATGGCCGGAACACGCCTCGAACACCGACATCGCGCTGTTCCGCGCGCGGCTGTTTGAGCTTGTCGAAGGACTGGCCGACCCCCGCGCGACCGATGCCTTCACCTTCGCGGCTGGATTCCGCCGTCCGGGCGCGAGCCCCGGGCCGTCGGGGGATCGCCGGGGCGCCGACAAGGCCGATGCGGTCGAGCGTCGGGCACCCTTCACGCCGATCAAGCCCCTGTACACCCTCGACCGGGTGGTCCTCCCGCAGGGTGTCCTCGACCGGATCCTCGACCTGGTCGCCGTTGTGGAGCTGCGCCCGCTGGTGTTCGGCGAGTGGGGCCTAGCCCAGATCGAGCCGAATCCCTCGGTGGCGGTCAACTTCCGGGGGCCGCCCGGCACCGGCAAGACCATGGCTGCGCACGCAATCGCCGAACGGCTGGGTCTGCCGATCATGCTCAGCCGCCTGTCGGACCTGGAGAGCAAGTTCCACGGCGACGGACCCAAGAATCTGGTGGAGCTGTTCCGCAGCGCCCGCGGGCACGACGCGCTGCTGTTCCTGGACGAGGCTGAGTCGCTGCTGTCGCGCCGATACGCCTCACCCGACCAGGCCGCGGAGAACGCGATCAATCCATGCGGACCGAGCTGCTGATGGCCCTGGATTCGTTCGAGGGGGTGGTCGTCTTCGCCACGAACCTGCCCGACAGCTACGACAGCGCCATCGATTCCCGGCTCTTCCACGTCGATTTCCCGCTGCCAGACACCGAGGCACTGATGGCCATCTGGAAGGCGCATCTTCCAGACCGGCTCCCACTCGCGGACGACGTGTCCGTACCCGAGCTTGCCGCCGTGCCCGGTGTTTCCGGCCGCGACGTGCAGCGCGCGGTCATCTCCGCCGCTCTGTCGGCTGCTCGTGCCGGCTCCCGCGTCGACCAGGCACGTCTGCTCGCGGCGATCCACGCCCAGACGGTCCGGACGGCAGGCGCAACCGCCCACGGACGGCCGCTGGACGCCGACGAACGCCAGGCGCTCGCCCGGCATATCAAGCAGCGGACCGCAAGCACCGACGAAACGCCGCCTGATACGCAGGTGCTTGACCTTCGCGAGCCCCGGTCCGGATCCTGAATCGTCAGTAACGAACACCCGCATCTCGGCGACGAAGCCGGTCAGCAGGGGGCGTGCGGAGCGGGCCCGGGTGGCCCCGCGCGTTTACAGTCGGGGTGCTCGGCCCGGGGCACCCGTGCGGGGATGACGCCGCTCTGCTGGTGAGCTGTTCGGGAACAGCGTCCGCCATAGCGGCTCGGGCGCGATAGGGAGAGGGGCACGGTCGAGGTCCGGGCCTGTGGGTGCCGAAAACCTGTGTCACCTGGGTAGATGCCATGGAGAGCGCAGTGCCGGGCGAGCCGGTCTCGGGCCGTCCTGGCCACCGTCGCCGTTCCGTTCGGCTAGCTGCGGCTGCGCCTTGCCTGAGCGGCGGCCTGAGCCTTCGCGATGGCCTCGTCACGCACCTGCCGGATTTCGCGCTTGCCCTTCGTGACCCCGACGCCCACGAAAATGAAGCCGACGAGGGCGCAGAACGGGCCGAGCGCGAGAAAGACCCAGGGGACCAGCCGCGGCGCGTGGGCCAGGCCGGTCATCACGCACACGGCCAGCATGACGCCACCGCACCAGAGCATTGCGACGCCGGCCCTCAGGTGCCCGTTGAAGCCGGCCGCGACGTTCGCGAGCCGGTCGGAGGTACCGGAGCCGATGGTGATGGTGAGCTGCTGGGTGCCGGAAGGCCCCGGGATCTGGCCAAGGCTGTTCGGCTGGGGGGTGATCTGCACGGTGAAGGAGTAGGTCCCGGCCTGAGCAGGGGTGCCGGAGATGATCCACTCGCAGTCCGGCTCGCCGAACTGGAGCCCTGGTGGCAGGCTGCCGCTAGTCACGCGCATGGTGTAGGGGTTGCATTCAGGCCCGAAGTAGGCCGGGCCGCCGGTGCCGATCAGCCCGGCTGCGAAGGGCTGGCCCACATTGCCGGGGCCGACCTGGCAGGTGCTGTTGTGCGCTAATCCCTGACCGTGTGGCTAGTGTGCAGGTGGGAGATTGACAGGTTCACCGCAAGACGACGATGCCGAGTGCCAGCGGCATGGAAGCGGGAGTTCCGTACGGGCGCACGGCGTCCCGCGCCTGGTTCGAGGCGCGGGACGCCGGTGTGCTGCTGGCGTCAGTAACGACGCGTGCAGCTGGACCTGATCACGATGGGTACGGATTCCGTCTGCGTGGTGGTGCCGTCGCCGGCCCAGAAGGTGATGGCGAACGTCGAGTTCACCTGAAGGCCAGCCGGGATTGTCGTAACCGGGTAGGCCTCGGCGATGGTTTCCGGTCCCACGGAAAGGGGACCTGTTCCATTGCTCCAGCCCGGCGGTATGGCAGGGGCGCCGGTGGACCACGTGTCGTTGGTCAGGTTCTCGTCGAGGACGACGTCGCTGTAGGAGCCGCCGGCCGGCAGGCCGGACGCGCCGAAGGTCAGCGAAGTGGACCATGTGCACCCGGGAACAGCCGTCAGTTATAGTTTGTTGTGCTAACTAACTACTAAGCTGGCTACTGTAAGGACGAGAGCTTGAAGAGTAAGCCCGGAGGGCTCTGGGGCCGTACTTTTTCCTCGCTGAAAGTCCCGAATTACCGCCTGTACTTCACCGGCCAGTCGATATCTATGGTCGGCACATGGATGCAGATGACGGCGCAGTCGTGGCTCGTTTTGACCCTCACCCATTCGAGTACCGACCTTGGCCTGACCGTGGCGCTGCAGGCTGTGCCCGTTCTGTTCCTCGGTCCTTATGGCGGCGTTATCGCCGACCGGGCGGACAAGCGGCGGCTCATGATCGCGCTGCAGATCGCTATGGGGTTCCAGGCCCTTGTGCTCGGGCTGCTGGTCGTGTTCGGCTCGGCCCGCTATTGGGAGATCTGCGTGCTGGCCGTCGTCCTTGGCCTGAATAACGCCTTCGAGAACTCCGCGCGGCAGGCTTTCGTCAGGGAAATGGTCGGCAAAGACGAGCTGCGCAATGCCATCACGCTGAACTCGGTGACGGTGAACGCCGCCCGCGCTGTCGGCCCTGCCGTCGGGGGCGTGCTCATCGCGACGGTCGGCATCGGGGTCTGCTTTCTGCTGAACGCGGCGAGCTTCGCCGCCGTCGTCACCTCCCTGCTGGTCATGGACCGGTCCGCCCTGCGGCCGAGCCCGCCGTCCGGGCGATCCGGCGGGCAGTTGCGTGAGGGCCTGCGGTACGCGGCGCGCACTCCGACAATCGCCATCCCGCTCGCGATGATGAGCCTCGTCGGGCTGCTCGCTTATGAGTTCTCTGTCTCGCTTCCTGTCCTTGCCGAGCGTTCGTTCCACGGCGGTGCGGAAGTGTACGGTTTCATGACCGCGGCCATGGGGATCGGCGCCGTCGTAGGGGGTCTGTTCACCGCCGCGCGGGGGCGGACCGGCCTACGCCCGATGATTTTCGCTTCCATGGGCTTCGGGGCGGCCATCTTGGTCTGTGCCTTCGCGCCATTCCTCGGTCTCGCCTACGCCGCGCTGCTGTTCGTGGGGTGGGCGAGCGTGTCCTTTATCGCGATCGGCAACTCCACCATCCAGCTCAGCGCCGAGCCGAGCATGCGCGGACGGGTGATCGCGCTCTGGCAGGTTGCCTTCCAGGGAACGACGCCGGCCGGCGGCCCTGCGATAGGCGCGATCATCGCCCTGACCGATCCGCGAATCGGCCTGGCGGTAGGCGGTGCGTCCTGCTTCGCGGCCGCCATCGGGGGCATCGTTCTGGCCCGGCGCTACCGCCGGACCCGGCTACCGACGGCGATGCGGCTCGAGGGCCTCGATTCCGCTGCCCCGCTCCCGGCCAGAGCATCGGTCAGCTGAGGGCACGTCGCAGATCCAGCGGACGCTGACACCGCTGGAGCCGAGTACGAGACCCGGATCTTCCCGCCCCTGGCCAAGGGCCCCGGTTGGCCTAGAGTTGCTCGGGTGAACGCAGTACTGACGGCTAAGGGACTGTCCGCGGGGCACGCGGACCGGGTCATCTTCTCCGGGGCCGACCTCGTGGTCTCACCGGGCCAGGTGATCGGGCTCGTCGGTGCCAACGGGGCAGGAAAATCCACGCTGCTGCGGATGCTCGCCGGGCTGGACGACACCGGGCTCACCAACACGGGGCTCACCAACACGGGGCTCACCAACACGGGGCGCGATGCCGGGTCTGTGTCGCTGAACCCGCCGATGGCGACGGTCGGTTACCTGCCGCAGGAACCGGAGCGGCGGGCGGGCGAGAGCGTGCTCGCGTTCATCGGGCGGCGTACCGGGGTCGTGGGCGCTGCCGCTGAACTCGACGCGGCGACGGCCGCGCTTGCGACGGGGGAGGCGGGGTCGGATGACGCGTACGCGGAGGCGTTCGACCGGTGGATGAACCTGGGCGGGGCGGACCTGGAGGAGCGAACCGCGAAGGTCGCTGCCTCGCTCGGGCTCGCCGTGCGGCTCGAGGCGCCGATGACCTCGCTGTCCGGCGGGCAGGCGGCGCGGGCGAATCTCGCGTCGCTGCTGTTGTCGCGGTATGACATCTTCCTGCTCGACGAGCCGACCAACGACCTGGACATCGCGGGCCTCGCCATCCTGGAAGACTTCGTCGTGAAGCTGCGCGCCGGGACGGTGCTCGTCAGCCACGACCGGGCCTTCCTGGAGCGGACGGTGGACCAGGTGCTCGAACTCGACCTGGCGCAGCAGTCGGTGCGCCTGTACCGCGGCGGGTACCTCGCGTACCTGGAAGAGCGGGCAATCGCCCGCCAGCACGCACGGGACTCCTACGAGAAGTACGCCGACCAGAAGGGCGCCCTGACCGACCGGATGCGAATGCAGAGCAGCTGGGCGGATAGGGGCGTGCGGCAGGCTCGGGCCAAGGCTCCAGACAAGGACAAGCACCGGCTTTCGGCACAGGTCAACCGGACGGAGAAGCTGGCCAGCAAGATCAAGATCACCGAGCGGATGCTGGACCGGCTCGAGGCCGTGGACGAGCCGCGCAAGGAGTGGGAACTGCAGATGACGATCGCGGCGGCGCCGCGCTCGGGAACCGTCGCCGCCGCGCTGCGGGACGCGGTCGTGTCGTTCGACGGCTTCACCCTCGGACCGGTGAACCTGCAGGTCAACTGGGCGGACCGGGTCGCCATCACCGGGCCGAACGGAGCGGGCAAATCTACCCTGATCGGCGCGTTGCTCGGGCGGGTGCCCCTCTCGTCCGGCTCCGCGTCACTCGGGTCCGGGATCTCGGTGGGTGAGGTGGACCAGGCCCGGTCGCTCTTCGACGGTTCCGCGCCGTTGCTTGAGGCGTTCGCCGCGCGGGTACCCGGCCAGGTCCCCGAGGAGACCCGGACACTGCTGGCCAAGTTCGGCCTGAGAGGCGACCATGTGCTCCGTTCAGCCTCGTCGCTGTCACCAGGAGAGCGGACCCGGGCCGCGCTCGCGCTGCTGCAGGCGCGCGGGGTGAACCTGCTCGTGCTCGACGAGCCGACCAACCACCTCGACCTGCCCGCCATCGAGCAGCTGGAGTCGGCGCTGGACGGATACCCCGGGACGTTCCTTCTGGTGACGCACGACCGCAGGATGCTGGAGTCGGTGTCTGTCACCCGCAGGCTCGTGGTGTCGGACGGTCAGGTCGCCGAGGTTGACGTGGCCTGAGACAGGTAACCCGGGCGCCAGGGTCCGGGCGGCTAGTTCGTCCGAGGGCTGGTACCCCGAGGCGTCGTACCATTTTCATGCGGTACGAGAGAGAAGGCGGGTCGATGTCAGAGGAGAACGGCCGGGCGGCAGGCGAGTCGCTGGCCGCGCTGCTGGCGGCTGGTGAGGCCGGGCATCCGGCGCTCATCGTGCCGGACAGCGGCGAGGTGCTCACTTACACGCAGGTCGCTGCGCGGGTGGAGGCGCTCGCACAGCGGCTCGCCGGGCTGGGCGTGCGCCGCGGAGACCGGGTTGCCCTCGCGCTGCCTAATGGCCCGGACGTCGTCTTGCTGCTGCTCGCCGTGACCGCTCTCGGCGCCGCGGCCGCCCCGCTGAACCCCGCTTACACCGCGACCGAGTACCAGTTCTTCCTGACCGACATCACCCCCCGGCTGATGCTGATCCCGGCCAGCGGTGCGGCTGCGGCCACCGCCGCGGCCGCAGCCGCCGGGATAGCCCTGATCGGCCTCCGGCCGTCGGGGGACGGGCCTCCGGAACTGCTGGCGGACGGCCAGGCCGCGACGCTTCAGCGCGCGTTCGAGCCGGGCAGCCCGGAGGATGTCGCGCTTATCTTGCATACGAGCGGGACGACGAGCCGGCCTAAGCAGGTCCCGCTGCGGCAGCGCAACCTCATGGCCTCGGCCCGCACGATCGCCGCGCATTACCGGCTGGGCCAGGCGGACGTGTCGTTCTGCGTGATGCCGCTGTTCCACATTCACGGCCTCGTGGCATCCACGTTCGCGGCGCTGGGCGCGGGCGGCGCCGTCATCGCCCCGCGCCGGTTCACGCCGCAGCGGTTCTGGCCCCAGGCTCGCGAGCACGGTGCCACCTGGCTGTCGGCGGGCCCGACTCTGCACCAGATGATCCTGGACCGGGTCGGCGACGGCGGCCCGCCCGGCACGCTGCGGTTCGTCCGGTCGTGTAGTTCCGCGCTGGCGCCGGCGCTCCTGGAACGGGCCGAGCGGACTTACCAGGCGCCGATGCTCGAGGCCTACGGGATGACCGAGGCCAGCCATCAGATGACGTCCAACCCGCTGCCGCCGGCGGATAGGGTCCCGACCTCGGTCGGGGTGCCCACTGGCACCGAGGTTCGCATCGTGGACACCGCGGGCACGCCGCTGCCGGCCGGCCGGGCCGGCGAGGTCGTGATCCGCGGGCCCGGGGTGATGTCGGGGTACGTGAGCAACCCGGCCGCCACCGCCGAGGCGTTCTTCGGTGACTGGTTCCGCACCGGCGACCGCGGCGTATTGCGTGACGGGTACCTCTACCTCGAAGGACGGATCAAGGAGATGATCATCCGCGGTGGCGAGAACATCGCCCCGGCGGAGATCGAGCAGGTGCTCGCCTCGCATCCGGCGGTGCGCGATGCCGTCTGCTTCGGCGTGCCGGACGCCAAGTACGGCGAGCTCGTCGGAGCGGCGGTGACGCTCCGCGCCGACGCCGAGCCCAGGGACCTGATCGAGCACTGCCGCGGGCAGCTCGCGGCCTTCAAGGTGCCTGCCCAGATCGACGTGCTCGAGGAGATCCCGCTCACGCCCACGGGCAAGGTTCAGCGGCGCCGGGTCGGGGAGTTCATCGCGCAGCGCCGGGCCGGCGCATGAAGTTCGCAGTGCTCGGCGCCGGCGCGATCGGCGCGTATGTCGGTGCCGCCCTGACCCGCGGCGGCGCCGACGTCACGCTGATCGCCAGGGGCGCACACCTGCGGGCGATGGCCGAGCACGGCGTGCGGGTCCAGTCGCCGCGCGGTGACTTCTGCGCCCGCCCGGAGGTGACCGGCGACATCGCCGCGGTGGCGGACGCCGACGTCGTCTTCGTCGCGCTGAAGGCCTACAGCCTGCCCGCGATCGCGCCGCAGCTCGGCCGCCTGCTGGCCCCGGGCGCCGCAGCCATCTGGGCCCAGAACGGCATTCCCTGGTGGTACTTCCAGTCTCTGCCGCCGTCCGCGGGCGCCGCCGGTCTTACCGGCCTGGAGAGCGTCGATCCCGGCGGGGTAATCGCGGCCTCGATCAGCCCCGACCACAACATCGGCTGCGTCGTGTACTGCTCCACCGAGATCGTCGAACCCGGCGTCATCAGGCACGTCGAGGGCACCCGGTTCACGATCGGCGAGCCGGATGGGTCGGACTCACCACGGGTCCGGGCGATCTCCGGGGCCTTCGCCGCCGGCGGCCTGCGCGCACCAGTCGACCCCCGGCTACGCGATCAGATCTGGCTCAAGCTCGTGGGCAACGTCGCGTTCAACCCGATCACAGCGCTGACCGGCGCCACGCTCGGCCAGCTCGGCACGCTCCCGGCCATGCACGACCTGCTGCGCGCCCTGTTCGCCGAGTCCGCCGCGGTGGCGGCTCGTCTCGGCGTCAAATTCCCGGTGTCGCTGGACCGGCGCCTCGAGGCCGGGATCGCGGTCGGCGACCACAAGACGTCGATGCTGCAGGACCTGGAAGCCGGCAAACGGCTCGAGCTCGAGTGCATGACCGGGGCGATCGTGGAGCTCGCCGCGTGCCTGGGCGTCGACGTCCCGCATACGCGCACGGTGCATGCCTGCGTTCAGCTGCTCGACCGGCTGCGAGCCGGAGCAGCAGCGGCACCCACATCTGGGTGAAGAAGGTGAGGCCGGCGCCGGTGACGATGATCGAGCGGACGGAGCCGGAGCGCCACAGCCAGCGGATACGCGCGATCAGCGCGGCGCCAATGATCAAACCCAAAGCGTTCAGGCCGAACGGGAGGGCCGCTGACATCGCCAATATCACCCCGCCCAGCGCCGGGCCGACGAGGTCGAGGCCTGCTTGCTCGACGATCGCGAGCGCGCGGTTGGCCTTTTCCAGGGCGGCACCGGCGACCACCTGGGGCAGCAGCGACTGGGCCGCGTTGTCGTAGGCGGCCTCGCCCACGCCGAGCCCGAAGGCCACGTTGACAGGCGTCCCGGTGTCACCTGCGCCTCAGGTGCCGCGCGGGGGACGGTCTCCCGGCCGTCTGCAACCGGGTCGGTGTCACATCGTCCCGGTTATCACCCACTGCCAGGAAGTTAAGGCGGCACCCTCGCGTCAAGCTGTTCCATGATCGCGGGCAGAAACGGTCGAAAAACGACCGGAACTGCCCGCGATCATGATCTGCGTCCGGGATTCTTTAACCTGGAGTTGAGACATATGGGGATATAGCGGTCTTAATGCGGCATGGCTGGGATGCCCGGCCGCGCTACCACAGCCGACGCGGACCCGCGCCGCTTCCCGGTGCAGGCCACGTCCTCGGTAAACGGTCCTGACCAGCGGTAACTCCCTGGAAAGGGCCGCGCAGAGCTTCCTTAAATTCCTGGCAGTGGGTTGCATCCGGGTCACCTTCACATCGTCCCGGTTCGCCGCGGGCTCAGAACCGATGTGAGACTTGGACAGCACCCCGCTGTCAACGTGCGAGCCACAGCCACTGAGTCTGAGAGCGTACTCGAACCCGTATCTCATGTGGTGCTGGCGGTGCCGGTGTTGCCTGAGCCTGGTTCGCGGGGCTCCTGCCGCGCAAACCGGGCTACGCTCGCGGGGGCGAATGGGATATTAATCTGGCTAGTGGGTGTCAACGGGCGGGGATACCCGTGCTCCAGGCACCTTGGGCACACACCTCAGGCGGAAGGGTGCGTGGCGGATGCCGCAGGAAAGCGGGTCCCCGCAGGAGAATTCCGGGCGCCTTACCATCATGCACGTATCCGGCCTGCGTTCCCGTGCGCGGCAGACCGAACCGGGCGAGGCGCTCATCAGGCGGCTGAAACGTGAGCTCGCCCGGTCCGCGGACGGGGAGCGACCGCGTCCCGACCTGATCGTCGTGACCGGTGACCTCGCGGACGGAGGGCGGCCGGGGGACTACCAGCAGGCGATGGGATTCCTCGCCCGGCTGGCCGACGTGGCCGGTATCCCGCACCGGCACGTAGCGATCGTCCCGGGCCGCCATGACGTGAACTACCACGCGTGCGAGGCCCATTTCGCCTGGCAAGCCGGCGAGGGCAAGGCACCGGTGCGGCCCTACTTTCCGAAGTGGTCGCACTTCGCCGCCGCGCTGGAGGAGTTCTACGCGGACTTCCCCGACGTCACGTTCACGCCCGACGAGCCGTGGACGCTCTTCGCGATGCCCGCCCTGCGCGTCGTCATCGCGGGCCTCAACTCCACCATGGCCGAGAGTCACCTCCCCGAAGACCGCTACCCGCTCGTCACGCAGGCCCAGCTGGACTGGTTCGCCGCGAAGCTCTCCCAGGAGGTATCGGGCGGCTGGTGCCGCCTAGCGGCGATTCACGACCACGATGCCCGAGATGCCGGCCGTCTCGACACCGTGCTCGGCTCGTCCGGCCTGGTCAGCCTGCTGCTGAGCGGCAATCCGAACGGCTCGCGCGAGCTTGGATCCGGCGTACCGGTCCGGGTCGCCGTCCCGGGCGGATACGAGCTCGTCACCGTCCCGCTGGCGGCTGGCCGCCCGGCCGCGACGACCGCCGGTACCGTCGCCAATACGGCGGAGCGCGACGCTTACCTCGCGATGGGCAACATCACCATCTGGGGCGCGCCTGAAGCCGGCCCGGGCCGCGGCCCGGCCGGCCGGGCGGCCGACACGTTCCTGGCGCGGGTCGCCGAGGTCACCCGGCTCCGCTTTCCCGCCGCTACCGTCACCGAGCATGAGCGCGAGGGAACCCGGTACCTTCGCGTCACCGCCCCGAAGGACGGCGGCGCGATCGATGTCCATCCGGTCGGGGTCATCGAGGGCGAGGCGAGCGACGAAGATCTGGAATCGTTCGTGCGGAGCGTCCACAGCCAGTTCGCGGCGGCCGACCCGAGGGTCAGCTCGGAACTGGTCTACGGGGGCACGCCCGCCTCGCCGGAGCTGGTAAGGCACGCGCGGCGGCAGGGCGTCCGGCTGCGCAGCTTTGTCGACTACCAGGGCCTGCTCGACCTCGGCCCGCTGGCCGAAGCGCAGCGCAGGCGCATTGACTCCGATCCTCTCTACCCGGAGCGGCTCTATATCGAACAGCGCTTCGCCATCGCCAGCGCCGCCGGTGAGAGCACGGAAGTGCGCAGCGGCCTTCTCGCCCACGCCGCGGACTGGATCGACGCTGACGCGGCCCGGCTCCTCGTCGTGCTCGGCGACTTCGGCCGCGGCAAGACCGCGTTCCTGCGGCAGCTCACCCGGCTGCTGACCAGCGAGTTCCCCGGCCTCAGCCCGATCCTGGTCCAGTTGCGTGACCTGGAGAAGGGGCCGACGCTCGATGACCTGCTCGCCCAGCACCTGTACCGGAACGGCGTCCACGACGTGACTAAGGACAAGCTCCGCTACATGATCGATACGGGCAAGGTCGCGCTCCTCTTCGACGGCTTCGACGAGCTCGAGCTGCGGGTGGGATATGACAGCGCGGCGAACTACCTGCAGACGCTGCTCAACTCGCTCACCGGCCAGGCGAAGGTGGTCCTGACCAGCCGCACGCAGCACTTCCTCTCCACCAGGCAGGTTCACCGGGCCGTCCGGACGGGACTGGGCCAGCGGATCGAGACCTGGACCGGTACTCGGGTGGCGATCCTCGAGGACTTCACCGAGTCCCAGATCCTGGAGTTCCTGACCAGCTTGTACAACGGCGACCGAGACCGCGCCCGGGTCCGGCTGAGCCTCATCGGCAGCATCGCCAACCTGCTTGATCTCACGCGCAACCCGCGGATGCTCGCCTTCGTGGCCGGGCTGGACGAACGGCGTCTCCTCGCCGTCCAAGCCGAGGGCGGGTACCTCACCTCGGCCGGCCTCTACGAGGAGATCATCGGCTACTGGCTATCGAACGAGGAAGAACGCCAGCAGCATCGCCGGGGCCTGCCCTGGCTGAGCAAAAAGGAGCGGTTCGCCGTCTGCACCAGGTTCGCCCTGCGCCTCTGGCGCACGGACCTGCCCGCCGCCTCCCTGCACGAGCTTTCCGATCAGGTCACGACCACCCTCAAGCAGCTGTCCGAGCGCAAGTTCGCGAGTGAGCAGGCCACCCACTCCGTCGCCTCGGGCAGCCTCCTGGTCCGCACCGGAGACGAGGAGTTCGCGTTCATCCACCGATCGGTCATGGAATGGCTCGTCGCGGCGTATGCGGCCAGTGCCCTGGGTGACGACGGCACTGCCCGGCTACTGGCCACCCGGCGCATGTCCCGCCTGATGGCGGCGTTCCTCGCCGACCTGGCCGGTCATGAGATCGCACGCGAGTGGGCGGCACGGACGCTCGGCGACCGGGCCGCCTCGGAGACCGCCAAGCAGAACGCGCTCGCGGTCTGGAACCAGCTCAGGTCGGCCGGGACAGCCGGGATCGCGACGACGGGACGTCCAGCCCCGCGGGATGCGAGCCTGGACCGTCCCGCGGGTCCGGGGGAGCCCGCGGCGGTCCCGCCCGTGCCGCTGAACCTGGCCGGAGTGGACCTGCGCAACAGTGACCTCAACGGGCTCGTGCTCCGGGGGGCGAACCTGCGCGGCGCGACGTTGCGCGGGATGCGCCTTGACGGCATCGACCTGTCGGACGCGGACCTGACCGAGGCGGACCTGACGGGCGTGACGATGACCGGCGGCTCCCTGGACGGCGCGATCCTGACCGGCAGCAAATGGGACCAGGCGGCCATCCTCGGCGCCGACGGGCCGTGGGCCGCCCCGGACGGACCGCACGAACTGTCCGCCGCCGCGATCGCCGGGCGGGACCAGGCCGACGTCGTTATCAACACGCCCAACACCGAAATCAACTGCGTGGCGTTCGCCGCGGACGGATCGCTGCTGGCCTTCGGCTCTGGCCGTGAAGTCAAGCTCGCGGACCCGGGTACCGGGCGGGTCCTGCGCGTCCTGCCCGGCCACCAGGGTTCCCGCCATCAGGACATCGTGACGGCCGTCGCGTTCTCACCTGACGGCACCGTGCTGGCTACGGGATGCGTCGATGGCTCGGCCCACATCTGGGATGTCCGCACTGGCGCCTACCGCACCTCGCTGGTCAAGACGCCAGCCGGGCCGGACGACAGCGCGCCCGTCGCGCACGAGGAGCCCGTGACCGTCATCGCGTTCTCCCCGGACGGGACCGCCGTCGTCACCGCATCCGCCGACCTCACCGTGCGGGCCTGGGATGCCGTTAGCGGCGGCCCGGGACCCGTCTGCCCGGTCGAGGGCCCGGTGACCAGGATCGCGTTCTCGCCCGACGGCGCCCTGCTCGCCACGGTGTCGAGCCGTCACCACGCGCGGTCGAGCTCGGAGCTGAGTATCTGGGATCTCGCCACCGGGATCCGGCGCTCCGGTGTGCCTGAGGACGGCGGCGAAGTGCACGCGGTTGCGTTCTCACCCGCCGGCGGCCTCATCGCCGCCGCTTATCACGACCAGACGGTGGTGCTCTGGGACATCGAGACCGGCCTTCCCGGCGCCGCGCCGATCCGGCACGCCACGCTCCACGGCAGCCAGCACATCGTGATGGCGATCGCGTTCTCGCCCGGCGGCACCGTCAGGACAGCCTCCCACACCCCCTCGTGGCACGAGGTTCGCACCTGGGACGCAACCACCGGAAGCCAGCTCGACGAAGACTACCGCTCGACGTTCGGCGAGCAACGCCGCGTGAATGCCGTCGCCTTCTCCCCGGATCTCTCCCTCGTCGCGACCGCTTACGGCGACAGGAGCGTGTGCGTGTGGGACGTCGCCAGCGGAGTCCAGCGCGCCACGTTCTCCCGGCCCAGGCCGGCGACCGACGTCGCCTTCTCGCCCGACGGTGCCCTTATCGCGGTCACGTCCGCCGACGGAAACATCCGGGTCTGGGACGCCATCACCGGCACGGGGCGCGTCGCCTTCTCCGAGCACCCGGCGTGGACGGGGCTCCTGGCGTCGTCGCCCGACGGCACCCTCACGGCGAGGCGGTTTCCCCAGGACGGCACCGTGCAGGTGCGGGACACCACCACCGGTATCCAGCGCACCGTGCCTACCGGCCAGCATGACCTGGTGACCGCGGTCGCGGTATCGCCGGACGGCACCCTGCTCGCTACCGCCTCCCAGGACGGGACGGTCCACTTCCTGGACATCGCCACCGGGACGACGGTCGCTAGGCTGGTCCTCCTGGACGACGGCGGCCTTGCCGTCCTGCGGCCCGACGGCAGCTACAAGCTCGCTGGCGACCCCAGCGGCCGCCTGTGGTGGGCCATCAAGCTCCGCTGCTTCGGTCCGGGCGAGCTCGATCCGTACATCCCGGAGATCAGGCGGCTCTCCGACGACGCCCCGATCCTGCCCGCCTCGCGGCCGTGACTAATCGCCGGCGGGCCGGTAGTGGATGATGGTCTGGTCGCCGCCTGCGGTGTAGGCGTCCCGCCCGGCGCGGACGTGCTGGGTGACGCTGGCCGCCGGAGGCAGCATCGACCGTATGTCGGCCTCCAGCGCCCGATCGCGCGACAGCGCCTGCCGGAGGGCCAGCCGGACCGCCGCCAGCGCGTCGGCATCGGCAGGATCATCGGCCAGGACGGCGAGCGGGCCCGGCAGCGCCTCATCCGCGCGGCGTGATCCGAAGATCCGCTGGAGCAGGCGGCGGCCCAGGCTGACCGTGGTGTCCGCCGCCTCATCCCTCGCCTTCGCCAGCACCGCTCCGCCATAGGCGGCTACCGCCGCCGACACGTACGGCGTCAGCTCCGCCGCCAGCGACACCGGGTCCCCGCTCATGAACTTCTCCCGTCTCCGGGTCGTCGTTCCTCCCAGTATCTCCCGCGCGCCGCCCGGGCAGGCGGTCAGCGCGAATGCGACCAGTTTTGGACTATTAAGCCGGCCTAGGCGCTGATGCCCGCGCAGACGGGGAGACGCGTCATGAGCTACGGAATCTCGCCGTCGGCCGTGGCCGTGGACGGAGACGACGCGCTCAACTTCGTCACCGAACGCGCCCGTGACCGCCTCGGCGGTGCGGGCAATCTCGGCGTGTAAAGGTAGTCCCAGGACGCCGGGTTGGCCCGGCCAGCGCGAGCAGCGTCAACCCGGCTAGGTCGATGCGGACCCGGCGGGCAGGCGTGTCGCGGGGAACGGAGCGGGGCAGGTGCCAGGCGGCATACACCGAGCGCGAGCTGACGCGCACGGCGTGTGCTGTCATGGTCGAGGTCAGCAGGCAGACCCATGGGATATCGCTAGGAACGGACAGTGAGGGTTTCCGGTATGCGGGCCGCTGTGAAGGGGGCGGTCCTGCGGTGCCGGAAACCCAGCCGCTCATAGAGCGCGATCGCGGGGTTGGTGGCCACCGCATGCAGGAACGGGATCTCGCCGCGCCCCCGGATGCCGGCCCCGACCGCCCGGATCAGCCGGGTGGCGAGGCCTTGGCCGCGCCATGCCTCGTCGATGACCTCGGCTGCGGAAAGACCATGCGGGCGGCGTCGGCGCGGTGTCACGACAAGGACCGGGGCTGCGGCCGCCGGCGCGCTGGCGGCCAGGGCCTCGGCAGCGGTCGCGGTGCCGTCAACGGTGACGAACGGCGCACGGTGTCCGTTACCAGGTCCGGTCCCGGCGAGGGTGAGCGCGTCCGCCACGGTGCGCGTCCCGTGTAGCGGGTCTTCGAGGAAGCCCCAGCGGCGCATCCAGTCGTCGCTGAATACCTTGGACAGGTAGGACCGTCCCGAGTCCGGCCTGCACGATGACCGGCCTGCCCTGGGGCGGGCGATGTTGAGCGGCCCGGCGACCCGCAGGTGCGGTCCGGAGTGATCGAGCCGGTGGATCCCGGCCGGGGAGAAATAGACACCGGAGCCCTGATCGCGGGCGAAGGCGTCGTCATCGAAGCTGTCCCACAGCCCGGCCACGACGTCGAAGAACTCGCCGGCCCTGGCGTACCGGTCCGCATGACCAACATGGGCCGCGAGACCGAAGTTCCGGGCCTCCCCGTCGTTCAGAGACGTGACCAGGTTCCAGCCCGCCCGGCCGCCGGACAGGTGGTCGAGCGAGGCGAAGGTCCGCGCCAGGTGGTATGGCTCGTTGTACGTCGTCGACGCGGTCGCGACCAGCCCGATGTGCGTGGTGACAGTGGACAGCGCCGCGAGCAAGGTAGTCGGCTCGAAGGAGTCGTTGACCACCGACACCCGACTGAGCACCTCCTCGCCCATGCGCGGTCCGTGAAGATACGGACGCGCGTGTTTCCGCTCCGGATGCCCGTCTGGGCGGTCGGTCGGGCAGCTCTCAGGCGCCCCGGATTCACCGTTTCCTGGTCAGGCCGATGCTGGCTGACTTCGCGGGTCCTCCGCTTCACCCGCCTCCAGGTAGTCATGGAGGATCTTCCCGCCGGCGAGCGTGAAATCACAGCGCCAGGAGAAGCCTTCGAGGAAGGTAAGGGCCGGCAACCGGTACAGCGGGGCGGTCGCGCTCGGCCGGATCTCCGCCGTGCAGGGTCCCTCGTAGCATTCGCGGACGGTCAGGTCGGTCAGGTCGCGGGCCGTCAGCTGCCTGATGGCCGGGCGCCCGTCGATGTGGTTGATGACCTTGAAGTTGATGTTGGTGACCGGGTCCACCCGGCCACGGAGCCGGGCGGCGCTGCTCGGGGCCGCCTTGTATTGCATCGTCCCGGTGAAGACGTCGATGCCGTGGTGCCGTACCCGGCCGATCTGCAGGTCACCGACGGTTTCCAGGCTGACTTGCGCGATCCGCTTGGGCTGGCCGTGGAACTCCCGGCCGCCCGCCATGGCCCGGTCGCTTTCCACCCAGAAGTAGGGGGAGTAGGCGCCCAGCACCGTCCCGTCCGCGCCGCGGTAGCGCGCCGCGACCATGACGTTGCATTCGTGCACGTCCCGGCCCATGCCCGGCACGTCGCCCCAGCGCGCCACCTGGACCTGGACCGTGTCGTTGACCGGTTCGAGTGGCTCGGGCAGCAGCGCCCTGATCGCCTCCGGGTCGGTCGCGTACTGGAAGGTCAGGACCTCGCCGTCGCTGAACCGGCTGGGCGGCAGGCCGGTGAGCGGGCTGTCGATGGGGATCCCGGCCGCGTCCCGGGGATCGGGGATGCGCAGCGAGCCGGGATGATGCCTGGTCATCCTGCGAACGCGGCGGCCGGGAGGCCGGCCACGGCGACGTCGGCGCGGAACAGCGCGCCCGCGGCCGGCTCGGCGGTGTCGCCCATGCCCCGCCGGGAGGTGGTGATGAAGAGCTGGTCCAGCCGCGGGCCGCCGAAGGTGCACGCGGTGACGTTCCGCACCGGGACCTCTACCACGCCGTCGAGCGTGCCATCCGGCCGGTAACGGTGGATCGTGCCGCCGCGGTGCATCGCCACCCACAGGTGGCCCTCGGCGTCGACGGCCAGGCCATCGGGCACGCCGTCCGCCTCATCGAAGTGCACGAGCGGCCGCCGTCCGGACAGGTCGTGGTCGAAGGCGTCGACGCGCATGGTCGGGGTGTCGATGTAGTAGGCGGTGCCGCCGTCCGGGCTCCAGCCGATCCCGTTCGACACGGTCACCTCGCGCAGCACGATCTGCACGGTGCCATCCGGGTCGAGCCGGTACAGCGAGCCGGCTCCCGGCGTGTTGTCGACCGCCATCGAACCGCAGTAGAACCGGCCCTGCGGGTCGGTGCCGCCGTCGTTGAACTGGACACCGGGCGTGTCCCAGAGCTCGCCCAGCAGGCGCGGTTCGTCGTCTCCCGGTCCGGTCAGCGCGAACTGGCGCTCCAGCGCGACGACCATGCCCCCGCCGGCCCGCGGCCGCAGCGCGCCGATCGCCCGGTCGAGGCGCCGCTTGGTCACCGTGCCGTCGTCGGCCAGCGCGAGCAGGACGCCGTCGAAGGTGTCCACCCAGCGCAGTGCGCCCCCGGACGGGCCGCCCCAGGACGGTGACCAGACCGGGCCCTCACCGTGCTCGGCGTCCGCCTCGGTGATCTGCTCGGCCTTCATGAGCCGGCCAGTTCCAGCTGGGCGAGCAGGGTGCGCAGGGATGGCAGCAGCGCATCGGCCGTCGTGTCAGGCAGCGGCGCGCGGACGCCGCCGAGCGGGATACCGTGCCGTTCCTCCGCCAGCCGCTTCATGATCGAAACCCAGCCCAGCGGCGCCCCGGCCGCCAGCAGTTCGTCGCGGAAGGCCAGGGCGGGCGCGAGCGCCTGATGCCCGTCCGCCGCGCGGCCCTCGGCCGCGGCCGCGCAGGCGGCCAGCATCGGCTCGGGCAGCACGTTGGCCAGGCCGGCGATGGTCCCGCGGGCGCCCGCGGTGACCGCCTCCACCACCGTGCTCTCGATGCCGACCATGACCTGCTTGCCCGTGGCGATGACGGCCCGGGTGTAGCGGAGGTCGCCGCCGGAGTCCTTGACCCCCCAGACCGGCATGTCGGCCACCAGTTCCGGCGGCACCGCCGGGGCGAACTCGGGGATGTGGTAGAAGAGCACCGGGTGGCGGCTGGCGGCCAGCACCGGCTCGGCGAACCGCCGCAGGCCGTCCGCGCCGTACTGCCGGAAGTAGAACGGCGGCAGCAGCATGACCCCGGCCGCGTCGATGTCGTTGATCGCCTCGACGAGCTGCAGCGCGCCGTCCAGGCTCGGGTCGGTGACGGCGGGCACCACCGGCGTCCCGGGCACTGCCGTCGCCAGCGCCTCGAGCAGCACCTGCTTCTCCCGCAGGCTCAGCGACGGCCCCTCGCCGGTGGAGCCGAACGGCACGAGGCCGTCCACGCCCCGGCTGACCAGCCACTCCGCCTGCCGGGCGAACGCTCCGGGATCCACCGTGCCGTCGCCGGCGAAGGCGGTCAGCAGGGGCACGTAGACGCCTGAGATCACGCCTGAGATCACGGTGGTGCCTTTCCCTCAGTGCTCTTGGCTGGGGCCACGTTGACTCAACCACGGAAGCCTGATTATTGTCAACAAATATCGAATATCAGATACCAAATGACCAGTACCGGATGGAGGGACATGACCACTGTCGTCATCGCCTACGGTCAGCGGGCCCAGACCGAACTCGAGACCGGGCTGCTCGAGGGCATGGGCTACCAGGTCCGCTACCTGAACGGGCTGTCCGACCGGTCCGGTCTGGACGGGGCCGACGCGCTCATGGTGACGGTCCAGGAGGTGACGGACGAGATCCTGGCCGCGATGCCCGCCTGCAAGATCGTGGCCCGGGTGGGTACCGGCTTGGACAGCATCGACCTGGACGCGGCGGCTCGCCGCGGCATCCAGGTCACCTACGTCGCCGACTACTCGGTGGACGAGGTCTCCACCCACGCCATCGCACTGCTGCTGTCCTGGGCCCGGCGGATCCCGCAGTACCTCGACCTGGTCCGGGCGGGTCAGTGGAACTCCGTCGGCGCCGGGACCATCCGCCGCCTGACGGAGCAGGCGCTCGGCGTCGCCGGGTTCGGCCGGATCGGGCAGGCGGCCGCCGGCAAGGCCCGCGGGCTGGGCCTGCGCGTCCTGGTCTGCGATCCCTACCGGTCCGGCGACGATATCCGCGCGGCCGGGTGCGAGCCCGCCAGCTGGGGCACGCTGCTGGCCGAATCCGACTTCATCTCGCTGCACGTCCCGCTGACGCCGGATTCGGAGCACCTGATCGACGCGGCGGCGCTGCGCGCGATGAAACCCACGGCCGTGCTCATCAACACCGCCCGCGGCGCCCTCGTCGACGAGGCCGCGCTGGCCGCGGCGATCAGCGCCGGGGAGATCGCCGGAGCCGCGCTCGACGTGCTGGCGACCGAGCCGCCCGCCGCGGACAGCCCGCTGCTGGCCGACCCGCGCGTGCTGATCACGCCGCACGGGGCCTGGTACTCGACCGAGGCCCAGCGCGACGTCGCGGTCCGCGCGTGCGAGGACGTGCAGCGCGTGCTGTCCGGCCAGCCGCCGCGTTCCCCCGCGAACTCCCCCGCCTGATCCCGAAGGAGAGCGACGCCCCGTGCGCATCACGCAGATCGAGACCATCCGCACTGACCGCCAGCCCAGCCTGCTGTTCGTCCAGGTGCGCACCGACGCCGGGATCACCGGACTCGGCGAGACCTGCGTGGGCGTGGCCGCGGTCGAGGCCTACCTGCACGAGACGGCGGCGCCGGAACTGATCGGCACCGACCCGCGGGACATCGCGCGGGCCTGGGACACCGCGCACCGCCAGTTCATCGGCTTCGGCGGCTCGTCGGTCGCGGTCCGGGCCACCTCGGCCGTGGACATCGCCCTGTGGGACATCCTGGGCAAGGTAGCCGGGCTGCCGATCTACCGCCTGCTCGGCGGCCAGGTCCGGGACTCCGTCCGCGCCTACAACACGTGCGCGGGTCCCGGCTACGGCGGCTCGTCGAGCAACGTGAACCGCAAGCGGTGGGGCCTGGGTGACACCGAGCCGGCCGGGGAGTACGAGGACCTGCTCGCCTCGGTGACCCGCCCGGAGGAACTGGTCGCCAGCCTGCGGGCCGACGGCGTCACGGCCATGAAGATCTGGCCGTTCGACGAGGCGGCCCTGCGGACCGGCGGCGGCTGGATCGACCGGGCCGACCTGCGCGACGGCGTGAAGATCATCGAGCGGACGCGCGCCGCGGCCGGGGATGACCTGGACATCCTGCTGGAGATGCACTCGCTGTGGTCACCGCAGGCGGCGCTGACGATCGCGCGGGCGGTAGAGGAGTTCGGCCTGTTCTGGATCGAGGATCCGTTCCGGGTCGACAGCCCCGAGGCGCTGGCCCGGTTCGCCGACCGGACCTCCATCCCGCTCACCGTGGGCGAGACCATCGGAACCCGCTTCGACTACCAGCGCCTGCTGCGCACCGGGGCGGTGGGCTACCTCATGTTCGACGTCGGCTGGACCGGCGGCATCTCCGAAGCCGTCAAGATCGCCGCGCTGGCCGAGACCTACGGGGTCCCGGTCGCGCCGCACGACTGCACCGGGCCCGTCGTGCTGACGGCCGGCTGCCACCTGTCCGCGCACCTGCCGAACGCGGTGCTGCAAGAAACGGTCCGGGCCTTCTATCACGGCTGGTACCGGGACTTCGTGACCGAGCTTCCCCGGCTGGAGGCGGGCCGCATCACGCCCCCGGCCGGCCCCGGTCTCGGGATCGAGCTGCGGCCGGAAGTCCGGGAGCGGGACGACCTGCACATCCGGACGACCGGGGCGGCCTGAGAGGCTGGCTAAGCCCCGTGCGATAAGCCCCGTGCGATAAGCGCCCGGGCCGCGGCCGCGACCTGACCGCTGCCGGGGAGCAGCGCCTCGAGCAGCGCCCGGCTCTGCGGCACCGGCGAGTGCGGCGCGTGGACCCGCATGATCGGGCCGTCGAGGTAGTCGAACGCCGCTTCCTGGAGCGACGCCGCGATCTCCGCGCCCACGCCGCCGTATCCGGGGCTCTCGTCCACCATGACCGCGCGGCCGGTCTTACGCAGCGAGGCGGTGACGGTCTCGAGGTCCAGCGGGTAGAGCGTCCGCAGGTCGATCACCTCGGCGGAAACGCCCTCTTCGGCCAGTTGCCCGGCCGCGGCCACGCAGGTGCGCACGGTCGCGCCGTAGCCGATCAGCGTCGCGTCGCTGCCTTCCCGCACGATGCTGGCCAGCCCGAACGGGATGTAGTGGCCGGGACCGCCCACCTCGCCGCGGACGCCGGTGAGCGCCTTGTGCATGAGGAACAGGACCGGATCGTCCAGGCGCAGCGCGGTCTTGATCAGACCCTTGGTGTCGGCGGCGGTGGACGGCACCGCGACGTGCAGGCCGGGCATCTCGGCGAACCAGGACTCGATCACGTTGTTGTGCTGGGCGCCGCCGAAGGCGATCCCGTTGGTGGCGCGGATCACGAGCGGCACCGGGATGCCGAACATGTAGTGGATCTTGGCGGCCTGGTTGCACAGCTCGTCCATGCCGCCGAACGCGAAGTCGAGGAAGTTCAGGTCGACCACGGGCCGCATCCCGCCCAGGGCGGCGCCGACACCCGCGGCGATCATGGCCGCCTCGGAGATCGGCACGTCCCGGATCCGCTCCGCGCCGAACACCTCGCCCAGGCCGGATACCTGGGCGAAGTGGCCGCCGCGGAGCAAGATGTCGGTCCCCAGCACGAAGATCAGCTCGTTGCTGGTCATCTCCTCGGCCAGGCCCGCCCGGTAGGCCTGGCTGTAGGTCAGTCGCTCGGTCACGGCCGGCCTGCCGCCGCGGCCGGCCAGGCGCGGTTCACCGAGGCGGTATCGGGCCACGGCGATGCCTCGGCGAACGCGATCGCGTCGGCGACGATGTCCGCCGCGCGGGAGGTCGCGGCCGCGAAGCCGTCTTCATCCAGATCGCCCTGGTCGGCCAGCCGCTGGCGCAGCCGGTCGATGGGGTCGCGCGACTCGAGCCAGGCGGCCACTTCGCTCTTTTCCCTGTAGTTCTGCACGTCGCCGACGTTGTGTCCCTCGTAGCGGTACGTCTGCGCCTCGATGAAGGTCGGTCCCTGCCCGGCCAGCGCCCGGCTCCTGGCCTGCCCGGCCGCCGCGTAGACGGCGAGGATGTCCTGGCCGTCCACGATCTCGGCCGGCAGGCCGAACCCGCGGGCCCGGGCCGCCACCGACTCACCCGCCATGGCGTGCGAGATATGCGTCTCGACGGCGTACAGGTTGTTCTCGCACACCGCGATCAACGGCAGCTTCCACAGCGCGGCCAGGTTGATGAACTCCCACACCCGGCCGGTGTTCGCGCCGCCGTCGCCGAAATATCCGACCGCCACGGCGGGCTGCGCGCGCATCTTCATGGCCAGGGCGGCACCCATGGCGAGCCCGAGGCCGGCCCCCACGATCCCGTTCGAGCCGAGGAAGTGCCGCCCGGCGTCGACCAGGTGCATGCTGCCGCCCCGGCCGCCCGCGCAGCCGTCCGCCTTGCCGTACAACTCGGCCATGACCTCGCGTGGCGTCAGCCCCTTGGCCAGGGCGTGGTGGTGGCTGCGGTGGGTGCCGGACACGACGTCGTCCGGTCCCAGGGCCTGCGCGATGCCGACCGCCACGCCCTCCTGGCCGGCCGAGGAGTGGATGCCGCCCGGAATGTTGCCCGCCAGCGACAGCCGGACCGACTCCGCCTCGAACTGGCGGATGACGAGCATCTGCTCCAGCCAGTCGCAGAGCACCCCAGGCGGCGGTCCGGCCTGGTCGGCGACAGGCGCGGCTGCTTCGCTCACTGGTCTCCTTCCCCGGCCCAGGTGTGCAAGGCGCGGAACTCGCGATCGAACGCGCTGAGCACGTCGGCCGCCCGGTCGCCGTCGAAATAGCGGTGGTCCACGTTGAGCGTCACGATCAGGGTGGTCCGCACCGCGAGCCGCCCGTCGACCGCCACCGGCCGGCCCGCGATCCGGCCGGTCGTCAGCAGCAGCCGCCGCCCGGTCGGGACGATGCCGGTGAACGAGTCCACCCCGCGCGCGCCGAGGTTGGAGACCGCCCCCACCGCGCCGCTCGCCAGGTCGCGTGCGGTCAGCCTGCCTTCGCGGCCGCGCCGTACCGCGGCCTGCCTGGCTGTCACCAGGTCCGGCGCGGCCAGCGCAGGCACGTCAGGTACCACGGGCATCATCACGCCTTGCGGCGTGGCCACCGCCAGGCCCACGTCACCTGATGTACCGCCGCCAGGGCCGCCGTCGGCGGCCAGCCAGGCGACGGCGCCGACGGCCACCGCGAAGGCGCGCAGCAGCAGGTCGGTGTAGGTGGCCTCCGGGGCGCGGGCCCGGAGGGCCGCCAGGCACGCGTCGGCGTCGCCGGCGTCGATTTCCCGCTGGACCGCGAAGTGCGGGATCGTCCGCCAGGACTCGGCGACCGCCTCCGCGACGGCCCGGCGCCGGCCGGTCAGCGCACCGTCCGCACGCGGGGCTGGCGGGGCTGGCGCCGTCTGCGTTCGTTCCGATTCTTGGGTGGTTCCCCGCGCCGCCTCCCGGGCCTGTGCCTCGGCCGCCAGCCGGGCCAGCATCCGCTTGCGCGGGGACAGCGCGTGCGGCTTGCGTGCGTGCGGGAACGTGGTCCCCGCCGCGGACACGCCGCCTACGGGCCGCTCCGCCGGAACCGGGAACGGGTCAGGGTTGTACGGAACCGGGGCTTCCTCGCTTGGAGCCGCGCTCGCCTCAGCCGCGCTCGACTCGAAAGGGGCCGGGTCCTTCGCGCCGTCCAGGACCCGGGTCACCGAGGCCCCGATCGGCACCTCGTCGCCCTCGGCGACCAGATGCGGTCCCAGCACGCCGTCGGCCGGGCTCTCCAGGTCGACGGCCGACTTGTCGGTCTCGATCTCCGCGATGGCCTCGCCGGCCGCGACGCTCTCACCGGGCTGCTTGTACCAGCGCGTCAGGACCGCTCCCGTCATCGCCATGCCCAGGGCGGGGATCGTCACATCCTGCACAAGGCCTCGCATCCACGGGGTTGCTGGGAATAATGGTATAGCATATTCTAAATATGAAACGGGCGGCAACCTTCTCTGGCAGGAATGGGCGAAAGGTTCCGCTAGGCTTCGAGCCAAGTCAGCATGACGAGGGCGGCATGGGCGCGGTGAACGGCGGCGCCGGCCGTCTCACGGCCCAGGCAGTTCATGGAAGTTGCGGTGATCCACATCAACGCTCAGCCTGATGATCTTCCGGTCACCACCTATAAACGCGCCGCGTACGAGGCCATCCGCGACATGATCGTGGAGCTGGAGATCCCGCCGGGCGCCAGGCTCGTGGAGAGTGACCTGGCCGCCAGGCTCCGGGTATCCAAGACCCCGATCCGCGAGGCCATCGCGCTGCTGGAGACCGACAGCCTGGTGAGCATCGCCCCGTACCGCGGCGCGACCGTCCGCTGGCTCTCCAAGCTCGAGATGGAGGAGCAGCGGTTCCTCATCGACGCCGTGGAACTGCCCGCCTTCCCGCTCGTGGTCGAGCGGATCAGCAAGCAGACGATGGCGGAACTCGGCCGGATCGTCCGCCAGATGAAGCGCGCCCGGGCCAAGCAGGACGGCCACTCGTTCCGCCGGCTGACCGCGCTGACCCACGAGATCATGTTCCGGCCGGTCGGCTACCCCCGGCTTGAGCGCTTCGTCGAGATCCTGCTCGGCCCGGCCGGCCTGCGCTACGACCGTGTCTTCGTCGACAACTTCGCCGATACCTGGGACCTCATGCTCGAGCTCGCCGTGGGCCGCTATGAGCTGATCAAGGAAGGCGACCCGGAGGGTGCGGCCAGCCTGGTCCGGCGTTACCGCGACCAGATCGGGGTGCTGAACAGCTCGCGCTTCGACCACGAGCTCGTCGCCCCCTACTTCCAGCCCCCGGAGTAGAGCCAGCCCCGGGTGCGCCTACTTGACACGCCCGCCGTTCGCCCGGAATGCTCATACATCATATTCTATGAACCGGCGAGCAGAGGTGGACCTATGCCTGGCCTTCCCGCGTTGTTCGACCTGTCCGGCCGCGTCGCGGTCATCACCGGAGGAGGCGGGGCGCTCGGCCGCGTGGTCGCGGGCGCGCTGGCCGGAGCGGGCGCGTCGGTAGCGGTCGTGGACCTCGGCGAGGCGAACGCGGCCCAGGTCGCGGCCGGCCTGACCGAGGCGGGCGCGCCCAAGGCGATCGGAATCGGCGCCGACCTGAGCCGCGAGGAAGAAGTCGAGGCCACCTTCGCGGCGGTTGACCAGGCCTTCGGGCGGGTCGACATCCTGGTCAACTCGATCTCGGCCGCGATCGACCGGCACGACCCGCAGGACTTCCCGCTGCACGCATGGAACGCGATGCTAGCGGCCAACCTGACCAGCTACTTCCTGTGCTCCCGGGCGGCCGCTCAGCGCATGATCCCGGCCGGGCGCGGCGGCAGCATCGTCAACTTCGGCTCCATCGCCGGCCAGAACGCGCTGGGCCGCGGGGGCATGGCCTACGGCGTGGCCAAGGGCGGTGTGGCCCAGCTGACGAGGGAGACCGCCTACGCCTGGGCCCCGCACAACATCCGGGTCAACGCCGTCCTGCCGTGCCAGTTCGTCAATGACTGGTGGCGCGGCAACCTGGCCGACCCGGAGCGCCGGCCGCTGGTCGACCGGGTCGTGTCGGCGATACCCCTGGGCCGGATGGGTGAGCCGGACGAGATCGCCGGCCCGGTGCTGTTCCTCGCCTCGGCCGCGGCCTCGATGGTCACCGGGGCGGTGCTGCCGGTGGACGGCGGCAACCTGGCCATGAACGCCGGCGCCAGCCAGGACTGGTAGCGCGTCAGCCCTTGATCGCCCCGGCCGTCAGCCCGCGCACCAGGTTGCGCTGCGCGAGCAGGGTGGCGATGAAGACCGGGACGATCAGCGTCAGCGCCCCGGCCGCCATCGCGCCCCAGTTGATCGTGTCCACGCCGATCAGGTTCACGATGCCGACCGTGGCCGGTGTGGTCGACGAGCTGCCCAGGATCAGCGGGATGAAGTACTCGCTCCAGGCGGCGATGGCCACCAGCAACCCCACCGACACCACGCCCGGCGCCGCCAGCGGCAGCGACACCCGCCAGAAGGCCCACGCCCGCGAGCACCCGTCGACCCGGGCCGCCTCCTCGAGCTCGACCGGGACGTCCTGGAAGTACGCCGCCGTCATCCAGACGGTGAACGGCAGCAGCCCGGTCATGTAGGCCAGGGTCATGCCGGTGAAGCTGCCCACCAGGTGCAGGTGGTAGTAGTACAGGAACAGCGGGATGATGAAGATGACCGGCGGCACCATGCGGCTGAACAGCAGGAACCCGCCCAGGAAGCGCCGTCCGGCAAACCGCCCGCGGGCGAACGCGTAACCGGCCGGCACGCCGAAAAGCACCGTCGCGACCGTGGTGGACACGGTGATGATGGTCGAGTTGATCAGCGACTGGAAGAAGCCGTTGTCGTGCAGCGTGGTGAAGTTGGCCAGGGTCACCGGGCTGAGGAGCTCGGGCGGGACGGAGGCCGCGTCCACCGGCCGCTTGAACGCGGTCAGGAAGATCCACAGGAACGGCACCGCCACCAGGATCAGGCCCGCCGCCAGCAGGGCCAGCCGGATCCCCTCGACCGTCTTGTTCTTCATGACTCCCCTCTCAGCTGCGGCGGCCGAGGAGCAGGTAGACCAGGTAAACCGAGATGGCGATCATGATGACGAGCACCACGCCCATCGCGGCCGCGTACCCGACC
This sequence comes from Streptosporangiaceae bacterium, assembly GCA_050011155.1. Classification (GTDB taxonomy): domain Bacteria; phylum Actinomycetota; class Actinomycetes; order Streptosporangiales; family Streptosporangiaceae; genus Palsa-504. Next base: position 28,085 of record JBEKJP010000027.1, on the reverse strand, counting down.
TCCTGGTACTCAAGCCCCGTGTTGTAGATCTGCAGGTTCAGCGGCGTGCTCGCGATCCCGGGACCGCCGGTGGTCAGGATCTGGATGCCCTCGAACTTGCGGTAGCTCTCGATCAGCCGCAGCACCACGGCCACGAACAGGACCGGGCGCAGCGACGGCAGCGTGATGTGCCAGAACACCTGGAGCCGGTTGGCGCCGTCGGAGGCGGCGGCCTCCTTGAGTTCCTTCGGCACGTTGAGCAGCCCGGCCAGCAGCAGCAGGGCCTGGAACGGGACGCCGGTCCACATGTCCGAGATGATGACCGCGGGCATGGCCAGTGACGGGGTGCCCAGCCAGACCGGCTGCGGCAGGTGCACCAGGGACAGGAAGTAGTCGATCCAGCCGGCCTGGTTGTTGAACATCGCCCGCCAGGTCAGCGCGACCACGATGGGCGCGGTCATGATCGGCAGCAGGTACAGGCTGCGGATGAACCCGGCCCCGCGGATCTTGGTGTCCAGCAGCACGGCCAGGCCGAGCCCGAACACCGTGTCCAGCACCGTGGTCCCGACGACCAGGTACACCGTGTTGTAGATGATCGTCGGGGTCTGCGGGTCGTGGAACAGCCGGGTGAAGTTCTCGAAGCCGGTGAACTTCCACGCCGTGGCGACCAGGTTGTAGTTGGTAAAGGCCAGGCCGATCGTGAACACGAACGGGACGGCCGTCACGGCCAGCATGATCAGCAGTGACGGCCACGACACCACGGCCAGGAAGTAGCGGTCTATGAACCCCCGGACGGACTTGCCCCCGCGGGAAGCGGGGGCAAGTCCGTCACGAGACGCGGGCAAGCCCATGTACGAAGCCTCTTGGCGTGTTAACTCGACGGGAAAGGCTTAGGGTATCCAGCCTGTTTCATGATGGTGTTCTCACCCGACGTCATGGTGGCCATGATCTGCGCGACGGGCGTGTTGGTGGTGATCAGGTCCGAGAGCCCATCGGAGATCGGCGGGATCAGGGAGACGGCCTCCGGGATGAACGGCAGCAGCGTGACGTCCGGGTGGGCCAGGATGTACTTCAGCTGGGCCGCGAACGTGTTGGGCAGGGCCGCGATCGCGTCCGGATCTTCCAGGACCGATTCTCGCGATGGTGTCAGCAGGTCTTTCGCCTTCACCGCGGCTAGCTGGGTCGACTTGGAGGTGATGAACTGGATGAGCTGCCAGGCCGCGCCCTTGTGCAGCGAGGCGTTGTTCATCCAGATGCCGAACGGCTGGACCAGCTCGCAGTGGTTCGGGTTCACCGGCGGGCAGGGCATGGCCCAGAACGCGGTGTCGTTGGCCACCTTGGACTGGTTCGGGTCCAGGACCGAGGGGATGGTGCCCGAGTCGTCCTGCCACATGGCCACCCGGCCCTGCTGGAAGTCCGACAGGCAGTTGGTCACCAGGTAGGTGGCGATGCCCTTGGGGGCATAGTTCTTCAGCAAGGTGCGGTAGAAGGTCGCGAACTGGCTGGCGTACGGCTGCTGGCCGATCAGGAACTGCCAGTTCTTGTTGAAGTAGGTGCCGGTGACCGGGTTATTCCAGGGGATGAACCAGTTCCACAACTGGAACGCGTCGTACAGCGTCTGGGACTTGTCGCCGCGGACGCAGAAGCCGGCGTGCTGGGGGGTGTTCAGCTTCTGCGCGTCGGTCAGCAGCTCGGCCGGCGTGCTGGGCGGTGAGGTGATCCCGGCCGCTTTGAACATCGCGGTGTTGTAGTACAGCAGCGCGCCGCCGGTGTGGGTGGCGATGCAGTAGGTCTTGCCGTTCTGCTGGCAGGCCGCCTCGATGTCCGGGGCGAAGTCCTTGAAGTTATAGGACGCCGGGGTGTCCTTGGGGTTGTTGATGTAGGAATCCAGCGACTGGACGCCGTTGCTGCCGATGTAGGAGGTGATGTTCTCCGAGCCGGTGAAGAACACGTCCAGGCCGGTATCCTTGGCCTTGAGCTGCAGTGGGATCTTGGTGTCCTGCGTGTCGACCGGCTGCTCGACCCAGTTGACCTTGATGCCCGTCTGCGCCTCGAACTGGGGCAGCAGCGACTTGTAGAAGTCGAACTCGGGGACCGCGGTGTAGGTCTCCACCGTCAGCGACTGGCCCGCGTAAGGCTTCGAGCCCGACGATGCCCCGGTGGATGACGACCCCGAGGATGAGCAGCTCGCTAGCAGGAGGGCTCCTGCCGCGAGCACGGCGGCGGCCGCATAGCGCCGCCGGAACGGATGGTCCATCCCTGACCTCCATGTCGAGAGCTGATGACCGGTGAGACGTGGCAACGCAACGCACATATCCGAGCTGTCCGGCATAGCGACTTCAGAGGCAATCCGCAGTGAATCCCGGGGGGTCGGTACTACTACTCGTTCGTTATGCCGCGGCTCATTCTCCTGTCGCTACCTGGGCATTCGCTGCATTCCAGAGTGTGCGGTCAGCTTTGCACACGAGACTTGAGATAGCAATACCTCAGATATCATATGCCAAATTGTGACGCTCTCCCGGGCTCACAGAGGGCCCGATGCGAGATACCGGCCGAGGTCGATCCCGGCGATCCCGGCCGCCTCCCGCAGGCTGGCGAGCACGTCCGCGGGAAGCGCGATCCCGCGTTCTGTGGCCGCCGCGAACCGCCCCCACTCGAGCTCGCCGGGCACCAGCAGGCGTTCGGTTCCCGGTGCCGTGGGCGCGGCGTGCACCTCGTCGATGAGCTGGTCGACCCGGCCGGGCAGGCCGTCGCCGATCGCCGCGCAGTCCAGTGCCAGGAAGGCCGCGCCGTGCCCGGTGGGCAGGGCGGGGTCGTCGCCCAGCCAGCTCCTGATCTGCCAGGTGGTCGCGGCCCCGGTCAGGGCGCCCGCCAGCGACTCGATGAGCAGGGCCAGGCCGAAGCCCTTGTGCGCCGCCGCCGGGGTCAGCACGCTGCGCTCCGGGTAGGACGCGGGGTCGTCCGTGGGCAGGCCCTCGGCGTCGATCAGCCAGGTGGCGGGGATCGGCTCGCCGCGCTCGCGCGCGGCGTAGACCTTGCCGCCCGCGACGGTCGCGATCGACATATCCAGCATCAGGGGCGGGTGCTTCCCGGCCGGGACGGCGTAAGCCAGCGGGTTGCTGCCGGTGACCGCCGCGCGTGACCCGGGGGCCGCCACCGACGGGATGTCGTTGGCCATGGCCAGGCCGATGAGCCCGTCCCGGGCCGCCAGCGCGGCGTAGTACCCGGCCGCGCCGAAGTGCGAGCTGTTGCGGACGCCGACGTAGCCCAGGCCGGCCTGCCGGGCCTTGCCGATGGCCGTGGTCATGGCGAACACGGAGGTGACCATGCCGAGCGACGAGTCGCCGTCCACGACGGCCCAGGCCGGCCCTTCGGCCGCGATCGCCGGTTTCCCGCGCGCCCGCAGGCCGCCGCCCCGCAGCCGCCGCAGGTAGCCGCGCAGCGCCTTGCTGCCGTGGGTGAAGACGCCCCACGCGTCGGTCGTGCTGAGTACCTCGGCCCCGGTAGCGGCGTCCGGCCCGCTCAGGCCGGCCCGCTCGAAGGCGTCCTGGCAGAACGCCCTGAGCTGGGGGAGGGAGATCGTAGCCAGATTGCCCGCCGAGGCGTCAGATATCATATTCTAAGTATTAACGGCCGTCGGCCGCCGGGACAAGAGGTACCGCCCGTCACCGGCCAGGGCTCTTTTTTCTACCGAACGAGCTGGCCATCCGCGGTCGTAGCGGCCGGACGCCGCCGTCGCGGGGACACCTGGCGGGTCCCCGCGACGGGTCACGGTGGCTACGCGGCGTTCCAGAAGGTGCACTGGTGCTCGGCCGCGAAGGTGCCAGCCGAGATCGTCCGGGTCTGGTTGCCCGGCCGCAGCGACATCAGCTTGCCGCCAGCGGTGTAGCGCGGCCACAGCGGCTGCCCGGCCACCTCGGGCGCGCGGCCGGCCGCGAAGGCGCCCCAGTACCTGACCATCTGCTTGGACAGCTCGAGCTGGGCCGGGGTGAGCAGGTCGTACAGGGAGAACCCGTTGTTGAAGCTGGGCCACAGGTAGGCCAGCTCCATGGCGTGCCCGGCGCCCCACTGGTAGCCGGGGTCGTTGTGGTTGAGCCCGGGGGCGTGCAGGTCGTCGAACTGGTAGAAGAACGTCGGGGTGGTCGCGGCGAACTGGGTGGCCAGGTTCTGCTCCGGGCAGCCGCCGATCCCGGTCAGGAAGCCGCTGTCGGTCCAGATGTCGCCGATCATGTACGCCGCGGTGTACGGGCTCGGGTACGAGCTCCACGGGTAGCGGGCCAGGATGGCCGGCGCCCGGGACCCGAACTCGGACGTGATGAGCTGGTCGGCCTGCGCCTGCGTGTACCCGGCGAACCCCTGGGCGAAGGTGCGGCCCTCGTTGTGATTGGTCCCCATCAGCAGCGGGACCCGGTTGTAGCGGCCGGACGCGACCGCCTGCGCGGCGGGCACCGGCAGCTCGGGGCCGCCGGAGGTGAACAGCGGCTGGTAGCTGCTGCTGGCGCTGAGCAGCGTCTGCTCCGGCAGCTTGCGCAAGCAGGCCGCTGAGGTAGCCGCATCCGGGCAGCCGGCCGCCTTGGCGAACGCCAGGCTGGCCGTCTGCGCGGTGGCGCGAGTCTGGGTGGCGCAGCTGCCGCTCTGCATGATCGCGGCGCGGAACAGGCCGCGGGCCGGCGGCGAGGTCATCAGCGCGCACATCGACCAGCCGCCCGCCGACTCGCCGTCGATGGTGACCGCGGCCGGGTTGCCGCCGAACGCGGCGATGTTGCGCTGCACCCAGCGCAGCGCGGCCTCCTGGTCGAGCAGCCCGAAGTTGCCGCTCGCGGTCTTGGCCGAGGTACCCAGCCCGGGCACGTCCAGGAAGCCGAACGGGCCGAGCCGGTAGTTGATGGAGACGACGATGATGCCGTCGGTGTTCACGATCAGCGACCCGTCGTGCTGGTCGCCGGCGCCCGAGGTCAGCCCGCCGCCGTGAATCATGACGAGCACCGGAAGCCCCCGGTCATGCCCCGATGGGGCATAGACGTTCAAGTACAGGCAGTTCTCGTTGTCCACCCGCGGGCCGTTGCCGCTGGCCAGCTGCGCGCACCGGCCGCCGTAGCTGGTCGCCGGGCGGATACCGCTCCAGCGCGGCGCTGGCCGCGGCGCCGCCCAGCGCAGCTTGCCCGTCGGCGGCGCCGCGTACGGGATGCCCAGCCACTGATGGATGCCCTCGGCGGACTTGCCCCCGACCAGCCCCCGGTCGGTCCGCACGACCAGGCGGCCGGCATGCCCGGCCGGGGTGGCGTGCGCGGCGGCGGGCAGCAGGAGCGCCAGGAGGGTGGCCGCGGCCGCACCGGCTATGGTCGGCTTCCTCATGCGTTACCTCCTAGGTTGACGTGAGCGATCAGCGGCAGGCTGGCGGACGAATCTCCGACCATGAGGGCGTAGCGGCCCGGGGTGACGGTCCAGCGGCTGGTCTCCTGGTTCCACCAGGCGAAGGCGTTCCGGCTGACGGTGAAGCTGACCGCCCGCCTCTGGCCGGACCGCAGGGTCACCCGCTGGAAGCCCTTGAGCTGCTCGGCGGGCTCACCGGTCGACGCGGGGTCACCCACGTACAGCTGCGCCACGTCCGCGCCGGCCCGCGAGCCGGTGTTGGTGACGTCGGCGCTGATCACGAAGCGGCCGGCGGGCCCGGGCCGGACCGCCAGGCGGGAGAAGGCGAAGCTGGTGTAGGACAGTCCGGCGCCGAACGGGAACAGCGGCGCGATGTGCCTGGTGGTATACCAGCGGTAGCCCACCAGGACGCCCTCGGAGTACTGCACCGTGCCGTTGACGCCGGGCCACTGCGCCGGGGTGCTCGCGGGCACCTGGGCCAGGCTCCGCGGGAACGTGACCGGCAGCTTGCCGGACGGGTTCACGTCGCCGAACAGCACGGCGGCGATCTCGTCGCCGTCGTCCTGGCCGGGGTACCAGGCCTCGATCACCCCCTTGACCCGGCTCAGCCATGGCATCGTCACGGCGGAGCCGGTGTTGAGGACGACCACGGTGTCCGGGTTGGCCGCGGCGACCGCGGAGATGAGCTGGTTCTCGCTGGCCGGCAGGTCGATGGTGGACAGGTCGGCGCCCTCGGTCTCGAAGTTGCTCGCGAACACCACGGCCACGCTGGCCTTCTTCGCCGCCGCTACGGCCTGGTCGAGCAGCGACGGGGTCTGCGGAGGCGCCCAGCCGAGCGTGACTCCGTCGGTCGCGACCGGGATCGTGTCCGCGTAGTCGATCTCGATGGCCGCCGGGCCGGCCGGGAGCTGGACGGCGGCCCGCTCAGCCGCGCCGAACTGCTGCTGGCTGGCGAATACCTGCTTGCCGTTGATGCTGACCGAGGCGGTGCCGGTGAGGGAGAGGGACAGGTCGTACTCCCCGGCCGCGGGCAGGTCGATGGTGCCGGTGAAGGTGGCCGACCAGCCGCTGGCGCTGACACCTGGGGCCGGCGCCTTGCCGCTCCACGAGAACGCGGGGCTGGGGACCGTGCCGGTCGCCGCGGGCGAGCCCGACTGGGTGGTGTTGTCGTAGTAGTCCGCCGTCAGCCCCTTGGGGAACGCGGACGCCGGCACGGCGTCTAGCGCGCCGCTGACCGGGATATCGCCCTGGGCGTAGCTGACCGAGACGCCGCTGGCGGCCCCCCGCTTGCTGATGCCCTGCTCCGGCGTGATGACGTAGGGGGCGATCACGCCAGCGCTGCCGCCACCCGAGGTCAGGGCCCACTTGCCGCCATCGGAGCCGATGACCGCCACGGTCTTGTCCCGCCTCGGCTGCAGCGGCAGCACGCCGCCGTCGTTCTTGAGCAGCACGGTCCCGGTCTCGGCCGCGTCGCGCCCGGCCTGCGCGTGGGCGGGCGTGGTCACGGTGGCGGTCAGCGAACCCGTCGCCGGCCGGTTGAACAGGCCGAAGCGGAACATCTCGGTGAGGATCGGGGACACCATCGCGTCGAGCGCGGCCACCGGCACCTGCCCGGCCTGCACCGCCGCCTTGAGCGGCGCGCCGTAGTAATCCGTGCCGAATCCGGACCCGCCCGGCATCTGCATGTCCAGGCCGTTCAGTGCGGACGGCACGGTGGAGTGGGTGGCACCCCAGTCGGAGGTGACGAAGCCGGGAAAGTGCCACTGGTTCTTGAGCACGTCCGTCAGCAGGTATTTGTTCTGGCAGGCGAACTGGCCGTTGACGCTCGAGTAGCTGCACATCACGGAGGCCGCCTGGCCCTGGGTCACCGCGGCCTCGAACTGCGGCAGGTAGATCTCCTGCATCGTCCGCTGGCTGACCACCGCGTCATCGGCCGCGGTGTTCCTGTTGGTCTCCTGGTTGTAGACAGCGAGGTGCTTCACCTGCGACATCACGCCCTGGCTCTGCACGCCGCCGATGAACCCGACCGCGGTCTGCCCGGCCAGGTAGGGGTCTTCGCCGTAGGACTCGAAGGCCCGCCCCCAGCGCGGGTCGCGGACGATGTTCACGGTCGGCCCCAGGTTCACGTCGGCGCCCTTCCCGCGCTCCTCGCTGCCGACCACCGAGCCGTACGCCCGGGCCAGACCCGGATCCCAGGACGCCGCGAGCGCCACCGGCGCGGGCAGCTGGGTCACGCCCGGTACGCCGTCGGCCACGCCCTGCGGGCCATCCTCCAGGTTGAGGGCCGGGATGCACAGGTTCGGGTTGGCCGCGATGTGGCCGACGTAGCCCGCCGTGCCGGTGGAGAAGCCGACGCCGTCGACCATGGCGAGCTTGTCATCGAGCGTCATCCGCGCCAGCAGCTGACGGACCCGCTGGGCGACCGGGGCGTCCGAGTGCACCCACGGGCAACTCGCCGCGGCCGCGTCCGTCCCGCTCGTCGTGACCGCGCCCGTCGTGACCGCGCCCGTCGTGACCGCGCCTGCCGCCGTGGCCGTTACCGCGGAACCGGCCAGCGCGAGCGCCACGGCGACGGCGGCGCCGCGGCCGGTCTTCCTGGGGTGGCCGCTGCGCGTGCGCGTTCCCTGATGGCGATGCCAGGCCATGACCATGACTCCTCCAGCGCGTCGTTGCCGCCGCGAATGGCGCCGATGGTCGCACTCTGAACCGGAAGACTCATTTCGTCAATATCTAACAGAATCCGCCTATATGGATTAATAGTTTTTTCACTACCGAACTAATCGATCTTGATTAGTCGACTGCCGCTCGCCCGTTGTTACGATGCTGACGTGCCCATGTCGAGCCGGGAGCTCGTGCTGACCGCGCTCCGGGAGCGAGGCGCGATGAGCCGCGCCGAGCTCGCCCGCCACGTGCAGGTCGCGCCGTCCACGATCAGCGCGGTCGTCCAGGACCTGGTCGCCGGCGGGGTGGTGGTCGGGTCCGGCGGGCCGCACGCCGCGCAGCGGCCGCGGACGGGCCGCCCCGGCGCGCGCCTCACGCTGAACCCGGGCCACGGCGCCGTGGCCGGGGTCGAGTTCGGCTTCCGCCGCCTGCGGGTCCTGCTCTGCGACCTCGCGCACGACGTCATCGGCTCCGGCGAGTGCGACCTGCCGGACGGTCACGGCAGCGCCGAGGGCCTGGCCATCGCCCGGCGCCTGCTGGACGAGACGCTCGCCGCGGCCGGGCTGACCCACGACGCCCTGATCGGTGCGGGGGTCTCGCTGCCCGGTCCCGTCCGGCACCATCCGGACGCGGTTAGGCCCTCCGGGGTGCTCCCCGGCTGGCACGGGGTGACCGGGCCTGATGTCGGGCGGGTCCTGGGCGTGCCGGTGAGCATCGACAACGACGCGAACCTGGCCGCCCTCGGCGAGCACGTCTGGGGCGCCGGGCGAGGGTGCGACGACTGCGTCACCGTCAAGTTCCACTACGGCATCGGCTGCGGCCTGTTCGTGAACGGCACCCTGGTCCGCGGCGCGGCCGGCGGCGCGGGCGAGATCGGGCACACCGTCGTCGACGAGCGCGGACCGGTCTGCCGCTGCGGCAAGCGCGGCTGCCTGGACAGCTACGCCGCCATCCCGGCCATCCTGGACGCGCTGCGGCCCCAGCACGGGCCGCTCACGCTGGCCGGCCTGATGGCGCTGCTCGCCGGGGGCGACCCCGGCGCGGTCCGCGTGGTCAGCGACGCCGCCAGGCTCGTCGGCAGGCAGCTGGCGATCGCGTGCAACCTGCTCGCGCCCAGGCGCGTCGTCGTGGTGGGAGCGATGGCCGAAGCCGGCGAGCTCGTCCTCGGCCCGCTGCGGGCCGCGCTGCGCCGCGACATCGCGCCCAATGAGCCGCCCGAGCTGGTGGCAGGAGGGCTGGGCACCCGGCACACCGCTCTCGGCGCCATCGCCCTCGCGCTCGACGAGAGCGACTGGCTTCCCGCCGCGGCCCGGCCGACGGCCTGATCAGGCCGGACCGCGAGTCAGTATCAGCTTCCGCGGCGGGTCTGACAGAGCTTCCTGAGCAGCCTCCCAGTCCGTGACCTGCGAGGTGACGAGTTCCGGGCGGAACCGCCGCGAGGTCACGAGCTTGACCAGCGCCGGGATGACCGGGCGGGCGTGACCGCGCCCGGTGCGGAAGCTGACCCCGTTGAGGTACATGTCGAAAGGCCACGTACACCCTCGGCGTCATGATCAACGACACGACGAACCCGTTCCTGGCGGCGATGGGCACCGCGCTCACCCAGGAGGCCACCAAGCTGGGCATGAAGGTCGACCTCGAGAACGGGAGCGGCAACATATCCACCGAGATCTCTGACGTCAGCGACCTGCTGGCCAAGCACGTCAACGCCCTCGTGCTGACACCGTCCGACCCGACCGCGATCGTGCCGGCCGTCAAGACCGCCAACCAGCTCGTCACCTACATCGGCGATTCGGACTACCAGTACGGCGTGGCCGAGGGCAACATGGCGGCGCAGGCGATCGGCGGCAAGGGCAACGTGGCCATCCTGCTTGGCGTCCTGGGCGACGCACCCGAGGTGGACCGGCTGGCCGGGATCAAGGCCGCGTTCCAGAAGTACCCCGACATCAAGATCGTCACGACCCAGGTCGACAACTGGGTCAACAGCACGAACCTCTCCGATACCCAGGACCTCCTGTCCAAATACCCCAAGGGCACACTGCAGGCCATCATCGCCCAGGGACCGGAGATGTACGTCGGAGCAGCCTACGCCGCCAAGGTCCACCGCACCGACGTGAAGTTCATCGCCGGCGACTACTCCACTCAGGTCGAGGCAGCGATCAAGGCCGGGCAGCTGTACGGCACCGTCAACCAGAGCCCGATCACCGAAGGCACGGCCGCGGCCCAGGACGCTTACTACTGGCTTACCGGCAAGAAGAGCCTCGTCAAGACGCCCGACGCCTACGTGCCGCTGCCTATCGTGACGGCCGCCAACGTCGCCAAGTACCAGGCGGCATGGAGCGGCTGACCAGTTAGCCTGCTGTCCGGGCCGCCTCCGTGGCCCGGACAGCAGGCGGCAAGACCGGCACCGCACGCCGTCCCCGGGAGTACACGATCAGCGCCAGCATGAGACTCGAACTGTCACGCGTCAGCAAGCGATTCGGCAGCAGCGTCGTCCTCAGCGACGTCTCGCTCAGCCTCGAGCCCGGGCACATCCTCGGCCTGGTCGGCCAGAACGGCGCGGGCAAGTCGACGCTGGTGAAGATTCTGGCCGGCCTGCACCCGGACTACAGCGGGTCGGTCGCGATCGACGGCAAGGCCGTCCACCTGGCCAGCCCCCGACAAGCGCGTGCCGCGGGCATCGCTGTCATCTACCAGGAGTTCAGCCTGGTCCAGGAAATGACCGTGGCCGAGAACCTGCTCCTGGGCCGGGAGCCAGGCTCCTTCCGGTACAGCCCGCGCGAGGTCGCCAGGAGGGCCGTGCGGATCTTTGAGGGCGCCGGAATTGACATCGGGCTGCCGCTGTCAACGCCGGTGGCCGGGCTGAGCCCCGCGATGAAGCAGCGCATCGAGATCGTCAAGGCCCTGTCCGAGAACGCCAGCGTGCTGCTCATGGACGAGCCCACCGCCCGGCTGTCAAGCACCGAGGCCCAGTGGCTGTTCGCCACCATGCGCGAGCTGGCAGGACGCGGCGTGGGCGTCATCTTCATCTCCCACTTCCTCGAAGAGGTCCTCCACGTCACCGACTGGATTACCGTGCTGCGCAACGGCCGCGTCGTGGCCTCGGCCCCCTCAGCCGACCTCCAGCTCGACACGATGACCACCCTGATGCTCGGCGAGCAGCTGCGCAGTCAGCTCGCGGACCGCCCCAAGCACAACGAGCAGGACCCCCGCGGCCCCGTCTCCCTTGAGGCACGCAACCTGGGCGCCGGCGAGCGCCTGCGTGACATCAGCCTGCAGGTACGATCCGGCGAGATCGTCGGCGTCGCTGGCCTCGTCGGGTCAGGCCGCAGCCGGCTGTGCCGCGTGCTGGTCGGCGCGGACACCCCCACCAGCGGTCAGCTGCTGCTGCACGGGAAGCCGGTCCGGCTGCGTAACCCCCAGCAGGCGCTCAGGGCCGGCATCGCGCTCATCCCTGAGGACCGCAAGAACCAGGGGCTCAGCCTGGCCGGCTCAGTCAGGGACAACCTCATGCTGATGGCCCTGCACAAGGGCGTGGGACCACTCGGCATCACGCCCGCGTCACGGGTCAGCCGCCTCGCCATGCGCTACGTGGAACAGCTTGAGGTAAATCCGCCCGACCTCGACGCCCCGGTCGGCATCCTCAGCGGCGGCAACCAGCAGAAGGTCTTGGTCGGCAAGGCACTCGCCGCGCAGCCCCAGGTACTGATCATCGACCAGCCCACAGCCGGCGTCGACGTCGGCACCAAGGCGCAGCTGCACCGGGTGCTCCGCGACCTCGCCGACTCCGGCGCCGCCCTGCTGATCGTATCCGACGACCTGGACGAGCTGTTCACTCTCAGTGACCGGATGTGCGTCATGCGCAGAGGAACCATCGCCTGGCAAGGGCCAGCCACCGCGACGGACCGCGAGAAGCTACTACAGGAAATCTCGATCGCCGGCCCAGCGGCCGGCACCGCCGTAACCGCTCATGGCTAGCCCACCCTGGCACCAGTGCAAGAACGCCGAGCACTCGTACTACCCAATGGTGCCCACCGCCCAGCAAGCTACCGGTTTCCCGCAGCGCCTCAACAGTCAGGCGGCGGCCAGTTGCCTCCGGCAGTGCTCGATCTGCTCGTCGAGGCCGGGATCGTCCGGGTCGAGCTGCCTGGCACGGTCCAGGTCGGCCAGCGCGAGATCCCACCGTCCGGCCGCCTGCAGCGCTACCGCCCGGTTGAACAGGATCGCGGCATCTTCCGAGATGGCCAGGGCCCGGTTCAGGCTGGCGATGGCTCCCTCGCAGTCGCCGGCCTCGTAGCGGACCTCGGCCCGGCCGGCCAAGGCCGCCAGCAGGTCCGGATCCGAGGCCAGGGCCTGGTCGTAGGCCGCGAGCGCGGCCGGGATGTCGCCCGCCGCCGCATAGACCTGCCCGAGTACCGTGTGCAGGTAGGCGTGGCCAGGGTCGTACCGCAGCCCGGCCAGGGCGTCTCGGTGGGCCGCATCCATGTCGCCGTCATCCAGGTACATGCCCGCCCGGTTGACGTAGCCATCGACCAGCGTGGGATCCAGTTCGAGCGCGTAGCTGAAATCGGCCAGGGCGCCAGCACGGTCGGAAAGGGTGAGGCGGAGGTCCGCGCGGTTGTAGTAGACCTCGGGAAACGGCGGTGACAGCCGGATGACGGTCTCGTAGTCGGCGGCGGCCTCCTCGTAGCGGCCGGCCTTGCGGAGCAGGTTTCCCCGTTCCAGGTAGAGGTCCGGGTGATTGGGATCCACCTCGACCACCGCGCGGTAGTCAGCCAGCGCCTCCTCCAGCATCCCCAGGTCGGAATAGACCTTGGCCCGGTTGGTCTTCAGCACCGAGCGATGCAACTGGTGCCGGGCGGTGGCCAGGTTTGCGTCCAGGATGTCGATGCTCTCGTTGACCAGGCGCAGCGCCTCGGCCGGCTTGCGCAGGTGCGACTCGACGAGCGCCAGGCCGTTGCGGTAGAACGCGCTCTGGAAGGCCCGCTCGCCTGGGTCGGGGATGAGCGATGCCGTGGCTATGGCCGAATTCAGCCATTTCTTGGCCTTGATCTCGTCGCGGTCGGCCGGATCGCTGTGGCGCGTGTACAGCATGGCGGTTCCGTAGGCGCACATCATATGCATGTCAGGGCTCGTCGAGTACAGGCGGGCCTGGTCGTATAGCTCGATCGCTTTGTTAGTCCGTGACAGCACCGACAGCGTGAGGGCAAGGTCCGTCGCGATCTCGCACCACGGGCCGGGCTGGGCATCCGGGTCGGTCAGGGCCAGGGCACGCTCCCCGTACTCCGTTGCCGCCGGGTAGAAGCCCATGCGGATGCAGTAGTCCTGTGCGGCGCGCAGGGAACGCACGCCGGAGCCGGCCGGGTCCGTGCCGTGCTCGTGGTGGTAAGGGAGCGAGCCGGTCCGCGGTGATTGCTGATCCATGGCCTCGAGCTCAGCCGCCCGCCGGTCGTGCAGCGCGGCCCGGTCGGCAGCGGCGAGGAGCTGGTAGGCCTCGATCAGCGCCACGTCCTCCGACGTGCCGTCTGCCTGCACGTATTTCCAGGCCAGGTCGGCCGCCAGGTTGGCCGCCGGGGCGGCCGGACCGGCCGCGGACACCGTCGTACCGGGGATCAGCACCGGCTCGGTGCCTTCGCGCAAGTCCGCGAGCACGGTGTCGTCGGGGAGTTCCCGCGTCCGCGAGCAGAGCACCAGCGTGACACGCGCCGGGTCGATCCGGCGGACCGCGACGGCCAGGAACTCGAGGTCGGTCGGGTCGGCCTGGTCGACGTGCTCGACGATCAGCGTAAGGCCGCCGCCAGGGTACGCGCCGAGCAGGAACTCGACCAGGCCGTTCGCTATCCGCCAGGTCCGTGTTCTGGCGTAGTAGCGAGTGCGCTCGGCCGGTATTGCCGTGGACGTCAGGGTCTCCCGTGAATTCGGCATGATTGCGGCGAGATCGGGCGCCGCGGTCAGCACTTCGATGTCGTACCGTCTCGCCAGGCCCGGGTCGCGGTCGAGGACCTCGGGCAGGGCCGCGCGAACCAGCGTGCCCGCGGCGGTGTAGGGACCGCGCAGGCGGCGGTGGGCGTCCACTGCGGGCAACCGCTGGCCCGGCCGATCCAGGCTGGCGGCTGCGTGCTCCCGGTCCTGGCGGCATCCGCCGCTGATCCAGTAGTGCGTGGTGTTTGTCATGATTTCTCCTGATGAGCTTTCTCGTGCGGATTAGCCGCCTTCCCCCGCCGGGCGCGCAGTGCGAGGAACGCGGCGAGCGCGGGATCGAAGAAATTGAGCGCGAGGAAGGCCAGCGCGTCGGCTGCCTTCAGCGCTGACCGGCCCGCGGTGAGCTCACCGAGCGCGGTCTGCACCAGCCTGATCGCCACCGGGAGCCCGGTCGTGACCAGCACCACGGACAGGAACGCGTACCCGACGAGGAGAATGAAGGAATACCAGCGGGCCACCCCCAGTTCGCGCGGCGGCAGGTCGCGGAGCTCGTCCACCCAGCCTGGCCGTCCCGCCAGTCGCCGGACTCTGGCCCGCAGCACGCGGCGCGCGGCGGCCTGCAGGTCGTTGCAGCCGAGCATCGTCGTGGCGACGTAGTACAGGTCGGTGCGCAGGAAGAAGTAGAACTGCCAGGCCAGGCGGAGCACGACGCCGAACGCCATGGAAAGGAGCAGGCGGCAGCCGAGCGAACCCGGGCCGGAAGCCAGGGCCGCCAGGGCCGAGCCGAGCGTCAGCGCGGCGATGGCGAGCAGGTCGGCGAGCATTCCCGCGAGCAGCGGCAGATACCGCTTGCCGCGCGGTATCCCGACCAGGCCGTCCAGCGAGGTCTCGAGCACCACGAAATAGAACCGGCGACTGACGCGGAGCGTGGTGGGTAGCCCGAGGCGCCTGCCCGCGAGCGCGTGGAACCCCTCGTGCAGCAGGAGCCACGGTGCCTGACCGAGCGCGATGCCGAGTGCGAGGAGCACCAGGGGGGAGCGGATGAACAGCAGATGGCGGTAAGACGGCAGCAGGAACGGCTCGCGGATCATGGCAGCGATCGCCGTCCCGATGAGCAGGACGTAGCACGCCCACGCGGGCGGTGAGAAGACCGCCCGGCCCAGGCGCTGCCAGCGAACGGGTGCCTGCTCCGCCTCGGTCTCGCCGTCGGTCACGATCAGGCTCAGGTCATCGAGGATCTCGAGGAATTCGCCGATATCCACTCGCTCGCCATATTGCTCCGCGTACCAGAAGGCGGCCTGGTTCGGCGGGCTGCCGTCCGCCAGGCGCTGCAGCAGCGCGGCGCCGTCGGCCGGGAAAACGCCGTACGAGCTTATATCTGCACGCCCGGCCGTAACCTCGTCGCCTTCGTCGAGGAAGGTGAGCGGGTGGAACCGCACAGGCTGGTTAAGATCCACTGCGTGTACCGTCATTATGGATCCTTTCTGGCCAGGCGCCGGACCGGGCGTGAAATGCCTAGCCCGGTCCGGCGCCTGCTATTTCCTGGTCGCGGTGAGATAACCCGTGTAACAGCGCTTGGCGACTCGGTCAGGCAGCGTAAGCCCTGACGGAATAGCAGCAGCAGCTGATGGACGTCAGACGGATCGCGCCAGCCTTGCGAACAGTAATCTTCTTCATGGGTTTCCCTCCCTTCCTGATCGGTTCGGTCACCAGCCGCGGTCGCAGCCAGCGAGCGATACTGGCCACCGTGGAATACGAGGGGCTGCCGTCCGGCGCTCACCTCGTATTCCTCGAGTTGGCCAATCATGATCAAGTGGTCGCCGCCAGTTAGCTGCCTGGCCCGCCGGCAGACGAACACGCCGAGCCCGTCGTCGAGCAGGGGGAGGTGCCGCGGGCCTCGGTGCCAGTGCGCGCCTGCGAACCGGTCAGTTCCCCGCGTGGCGAACCGCCGCGCGACGGGTTCCTGTCCTGAGGCCAGGACGTTGACGGCGAAATAGTCCGTCGCGGTGTAGGCGTCCAAACTGGCCGAGCAGAGCTGAAGGCACCAGAGGATCAGCGGCGGATCAAGCGACAGCGAGCTGAAGGAATTAATGGTAATTCCAACCGGATGGCTTTCTGCCGTCATCGTCGTGACAACAGCGACCCCTGTCGTATATTGCGCGAAAGCGGCACGCAGGTCACTTTGCGCGGCAGTGCCAAGGGGAGCGGCCGCTATTCGGACCATATTTCCTCCAGTGCGACTCGGCAGCCGTTGAATCTGCCGACATACGCTAAGAGAAGCGAGCGGTTCCGCAGATACAAGTTAGCGGAAAATTTCTTCGGCGGGCAGTGCGGTCGGCCATTTATGAGGAATGGCTAGGTATATATTTAATCAATAAACCGGAATTAATATCTTATTCCCGGTCGGCCTGCGGGGATGCTTGTCGTATTTGTGTCACATCAAGCCGCTTGTCTGTGACCAGAGGTGCGCTCTGGAAGCGGCGACGGTGGCGCCCGGAAGAGGGTGAGCGACGCGTCTGTGATCGCTCCGGCGTACCTGAGTCATCTCTCGGATGCGACATGCTATGAAGGCTCTCGCCGCGAGCTTCGCCTTGGCCGATCCCGCCGTGGACGCCATCCCACCGATGCCGACCGGCCCGCGCCGCTGCTCTACCCTGCCGACACCCGGCGGGTTCCCCGGCGTCGGCGGGGGCGCCTCCTCCGCCAGGGGCGTAGTCAATTTCCGGATGGCCTGATACGCAGGTTTGACGATGCGCGCCGTAGTCCTGAATTGCGATGCTTCACGACGTTCCGTTAACAACGGCGGACGTCATGTGAGGGGAGAAGCATGTGTTCAGGAACCTGACAAGGGGGCGGGGACTCCGGCTGCTGGCCGCGACGATGGGCGTCGGGGCCCTGGTCGCGCTCGGCGGCGGTGCCGTGGCCCAGGCCAGTACGGTGCAGGCCAGCGGCGGGCACGGCCAGCCGGTCCTGCTGCACGTCACGTCGGAGCCTCGGACGGCGGCCAGGGCCAAGGCGATAATGGCAACGCCGCCGTACCCGTCCAACTGTGCCTACAACGACGCCACGTGCACTTACGACACCGGGTGGACAACCTACAACAACGGAGGCTGCGAGGCGCGGGTCATCGCCACCTGGTGGGGAACGCCGAAGAACATCCTGAATGTCACGGTCGACGTGCAGAGTCCCTACCTGTTCGCCGGGTGCCGGGCCTACGGGAACGTGTACTTCGGCATGAACAGCGGGCCGCCCGTCAGCGGCGGCTCTTTCTACAGCTACGCCTGCGCGGTGTTGGACCCGACCTGCAGTGACAACCAGTCATGGAGCTATGAGGTCAACCAGGCCGTCCCGCAGGCGCAGTTCGGCAACCTCAACTCCATCTACGCCACCATTACGGACTGACCGTCCGAACCTTCCTGGCTGACGGGCCCCGCGCTGCGGGGCCCGTCGGTTCATGCTCAGGTGGGGGACGTCGTACACCCGGCGTCCTGACCATGCCACATGGGTGTGGCTCTGCTGGAGTGAGGGCTCGTGCGGCGGGTGGGCGCTGTGTGCGGGAGTCCGGGGTGACCCCGGCGGCCGCATCTGTCCCGCTGCTGCGCTCCCGCCGCCGGGGCCGGCCGCGGCTCGCGTGCGGTATAGGTGGTGTGTGGCGCCCAGGCCACGCTAGAGCGTGGCCTGGGGCACACGGAGCACGGTCAGCAGCGCCGCCGCGGCCGCCGGGAGTGCATCAGGCACAGCACCGGCACCGCGAGCACCGCCGGCACCGCGACCGGGATGCCTCGATGATCGCGGCGTCCCAGTATGAGAGCTGGAAACGCTGGCGGGTGTCCAGGGCGGCCATCATGATCCCGGTCGTGATGTCCTGGACCGGGAAGGCGGTCGGCCGGCGGGGCTTCAGAGCCGGCCGCGTTCGTCGGCGAGGCGGACGGCTTCGGTGCGGTTGCGGGCGCCGGCCTTGGCGATCGCGGTGGACAGGGATGCGCCGGACTCCATCGCGCGGCGGAGGTAACCGGGGCGGCCGAACGTGGTGAGGATGAGCGATCGGCACTGCGGGAGCTCCTGGGCTAGGACGCTGGCCACGGCCAGGCCGTCGATGCCAGGCATCTCGATGTCCAGCAGGGCGACGTCCGGCTGGTGCGCCCGGGCCGCGGCCACCACCTCGTCGCCGCGGCCGACCGACGCCACCACCTCAAAGTCGTCCTGCAGCCCGAGCAGCGCGGCCAGGGCGCTGCGGATCAGCTCCTGGTCGTCGGCGAGCAGCAGCCGGATCATCGGGCTGGCCCCGCGAGCTGGACTCGCAGCCGCCAGCCCGTCGGCTCCAGCGGCCCGGCATCGACCACGCCGCCCGCCGCGGCGACCCGCTCGCGCAGCCCGGACAGGCCGTTACCGGGTGGCGCGGCGCCGCCCACCCCGTCATCGGTGATCTCCACGCTGGACGCGGAGAGCCGGATCGCGCACGAGCTGGCGTGCGCGTGCCGGACGATGTTGGTCAGCCCCTCGCGCACCACCCAGCCGAACAGCTCCCGGTGCCATGACCTCGATCATGGTCGGGCCTGCAACGTCATGGTTGAGGAAATCACCGCAGTCGACCCAGCTGGCAACGACGTGGTGGTCTTCGGCGAGGAACCCAGCCCCGACCGCTTCTGGGCAAGCCGCCTCGCCATCCAGCTCCTGGTATTCAACCGTCATGCTCGAGAGTCCCCATCCTGGTGTGCACTCTCGATCGCCGGCACCGGCCTGTGGCTATACATCACCGCCGTATGGATCCTGGCACTCATCACGCAATACCGCTAACAGTGCCATTGTGCGTTCACGCAGCCTGACCTGTGATTGCTGGCCGCTTTTCAGCAGCCTCGCCGTCTTTGTCCAGGCCCGGCAGCACCGTCTGCTTCGGGGCGTTCGACGCCGGCAGGAAGACCAGGGTCAGGACGACGCCTGCCACGGCGATGCCGGCGGACACGACAAGCGCCAGATCCATGCCGTGCACGAAGGCCGTGTGCACGGACGCGAGCAGCGCCGCCGAGTGGATCTTCGAGGCGACCGCCACGCCGCCGAAGACGCTCTGCCGGACGGTCGCGGCGGCGGCCGGCGGCAGTCCCGCCAGGTGCAGCCGGGCCAGGTAGCCGGCGCTCAGCACGCTGCCCAGGACGGCGATGCCGAGCGGACCCCCGGTCTTGTTGACCGCCTGCATCACCGCCGAGCCGACGCCGCTTTTGTCTGCCGACAGCTCGACCAGCGCGGCAGACATGGCCGTGGCCATGGCGATGCCGGTCCCCAGCCCGGCGACGGCCATCCACGCCGCCACGTATAGGCCGCCCGAGCCCAGGCTCGTCATAGCGCCCACGACCAGCCCGGCCGCGAGCAGGACGAACCCGGCGGTCACGGTCACCTTGGCGCCGACCAGGCCGACGATGCGGGAGGCGGGAAAGGCTCCGGCCACCAGCCCGCCGACCAGGGGCAGCAGCCGCAGGCCCGAGCCCATGGCGGTGGTGCCGAGCACGCCCTGGAAGTACTGCGGCATGGTGAACAAGATGCCGAGCATGGCCAGGATCGGCACCACGGCCAGGATCACGCCCCAGGTGAACGACGCTGAGCCGAACAGGCTCAGATCGATGAGGGGCTGGCCGCCGGGTCGGCGGGTCAGCCGGCGTTCCCAGCCGAAGAAGCCCGCCAGCAACGCCACTCCGGCGATCATCAAGGCCAGTGCCCCAGCATTACTCCAGCCGTTCTGGCCGGCCTGGATCAGGCCGTAGGTCAGCGCCACCAGCCCGCCGGCCGAGGCCGTCACCCCCACCAGGTCCAGGCCCGGGCGCTGCGCGGCGCGGGACTCCGGCACCAGGGCGATGACGGCCGCCAGGCCGATCACCACGACCGGCACGTTGATCAGGAACACCCAGCCCCACCAGTAGCTGGTGAGCAGCCAGCCGCCGAGGATGGGGCCGACCGGGAAGGCCACGAAGGTGACCGCCGACATCGCCCCCACCGCCTTGGGCCGCTCCGCCTTGCTGAACAGCACCGTGATGACGGAGAACGCCATCACGATCAGCCCGGCGCCGCCGAGCCCGACCAGCACCCGGGCCACCAGGAACTCCGCCACCGACGTGGAGTACGCGCACGCCACCGACCCGACCCCGAACAGCGCCATGGAGATGAACAGGACCTTCTTGCGGCCGTAGCGGTCCCCCAGCAGGCCGGCCGGGAGCATCGCGGCGGCCAGCACGAGGAAGTACCCCGAGGAGAACCACTGCAGGTCGGACTCCGACGCATGCAGTGCCTTAGCCAGCGTGGGCAGGGCCACGCTGAGCACCGTTCCGTCGATACCCACCACGAGGCCGGCCAGGGCCAAAGCGCCCAGCGCCAACCATTTTCGTGTTCCGGACACCGTAATGGGTGCCGGCGCGCCGTCGAGGACAGTAGTCACGGCGTTTCTCCTCTAGCTGAGGAGGCGTCGAGCTCGAACGCGGCGACAGACCGCAGGCGGCCGTCCGGCCCGAACCAAGCGTCTCATGGACAAATCCGCTAAACCTGCGCTACCAGGGTCCGGAGCAACGCTCCCGGAAGCTGCCCAAGTCGCTAAGCAGAGCCCAGCACGGCTACGGGATTGCCCGCCGTGCTACCACTCACGCTACAGCAGGCCCTATTGCACTTCAACGAAAGCTGGCTTACCGCCAAGTGCCCATGGCACTCCGGCGGTAGGCAACGGGCCTTCAATCAACTCCGGGTCCGGCTCGCCCAATCGCGCTGAGCTGCTTCGACCAATTCCCAGTTGGCGTCGACCCACCGCCCGAGCGCGGTGAGAGGCTCATCTAGCGATCCGCCGAGATCGGTGAGCTCGTAGAGGGTTGCAGTGCCCATTCGCTCAGAATCGAGATGCCGCCTGATGAAGCCGTCGCGCTCGGCGCGTCGCAGCGTGTCGGTGAGCACCTTGTGCGAGATGCCATCTAGGGCGTCATGGAGGTCCTGGTAGCGGAGGCCCCCGGCAGCCAGCTCAGCGAGCACCGCCAGAGTCCAACGTCTGCCGATCAGCCCAAGCAGGGCATAAGGCCGTCTCCACTCGATAGTCACTTCGCTGGCCGGCCAGCGCTGACGCGGGCGACGCTCTCCGCCACGAGGCCTCCTCTTAAACGCGAATGCGCTCGCGTTAGCGTACGCTCCTTCAGGCCACCGGTGCGGGAATCCTTGCGGTAACTTCCAGGCATGGCCAACGACAGCGATCCTCTGCGGGCTCGGCGGACTGGCGGCAGGAGCGCCCGGGTACGCGCAGCGGCGCTGACGGCCACCGTGGATGTCCTGTCCGAGGGCGGGTTCGACACGCTGTCGATCCGGGAGATCGCCAAGCGTGCCGGGGTCCACGTGTCCTCCATCTATCGGCGCTGGGACACCAAGGCCGGCCTTGTCTCTGACGCGCTGGCAAGCAGGATGGGACTGGAGGTCCCGACTCCGGACACCGGATCCCTGCACGAGGACCTGCTTACCTTGCTCCGCGCAGTCGCCGCGTTCATAAGCACTCCGCTCGGAGAGAATCTGGTGCGCATGGCCCTGAGGCGTGATCTGCCGGATTCCGGCGCGGCGCGTGACAAGTTCTGGACCGATCGCTTCACGCGTGGATCTGTGATCCTCGATCGAGCGGAGGCGCGTGGCGAGTTGCGCCCTGGCATCGACCGCTTCCTCACGCTGGAGACGCTGGTCGGCCCGCTGTACCTGCGGTTGCTGCTGACAGGAGAGCCCCTGAACGAAACGATCATCGAAAATGTCGTCGATCTGATGCTGACCGGCATCGCCGCCGAGCATGCCTAGGGCGCCGCACACGCGCCGTCGCCCGGTCCGTGCGGCCCACATGCCATCGGCATCGCAAACCCGCACCCGGTGCTACTGAATGAGGAAATCTCGTAGCCGTGGAGAGAATCCAGTGGCTTGGAGATCATCATCCTGGGCCAGTTCGACCTTCCAGATTGCGGTGCCGCATGCGATGTCGGGACCGCAATGGGATCCCGCAGCTCATGAGCTTCAGCGAGTCGGCCGCGACCTGGGACGGAATAGGTGAACAGCAAAGTCACCTTGAGGTTCACGAGCTGGTTCAGCCGGTCGGCGTCGCTGGGCTGGGAGGGTAGAACCGGCGGGTAACGAATGGCCAGAAAAGTTTCTCTGAGTTTCTAGAAATAAATGCCTCATGAGACGAACGGGAAATTACGAGCCATCTTCAGGTTCCTGTGGTGCAAGGTCGTCGATGACACGGGTCACGATCGCACGCGCCGCCCGGCCGTAACTGGCCACGGCCGCCATCTGGTCGAAGATGCCGCTGTACAGCCCGATCTCCTGCGGCTGGGTGCGGCCGAGCGGGCGACCACCTGGCCCAATTTTTGTACAAGTTTTAGTACACTAGGCCTATGACCGATCCGGTGGTGATCCATGTGCACCCGCTGTCAGATGTACGACAGCGGCTCTCTGGGATCCTCGCGCGGTTCCGGCGGGAGGGTGCGTCAGCAGAGCCGGTCGCGTTCGGGTCGCACCGCAAGCCCGAGGCTATCCTCCTGCCGTACGAGGCATACGAACGGTACGAGGCGCTGTCGCGTCAGCGCGCGCGGCTGGACTCCGCCCTGGCTTCGGCGCAGTCCGTGCAGGCAGAGCTGCCGGGCCCGTTCAGCCCGGACCATGACCGGGAAGTCGCGGCCTACGTGGACGGGGAGATCAGCGCGGCCGAGCTGTACCGCAGGACGGTCGCGCGCTACCGGCAGCCGTAAATGCCGGATGACCCGTACAGTGATCCGATTACCGGAGTCCTGTATAACAAGCTCGGGCTGGGTACTGCCGCCGGACTAGAGGCCGCAGAGCGGGAGATCACCCACGCGGCCCTGATCCTGCTGGACGAGTCACCGGTTTCCCCCAGCTACGACCTGCCTCACCTGCGGGAGATCCATAAGCGGATCTTCGGTGACAGCTATGAGTGGGCTGGGCAGATCCGGACGGTGGCCATCGCCAAGGGCGCTGTGTTCTGCCTGCCGCAGTACATCGATTCGTCCGCGGCCGTTATTTTCCGCGAACTGCGCGATGAGGATTGCCTGCGCGGCCTGCTCCGTGACGCGTTCGTCGGGAGGCTGGCCCACTACCTGGGCGAGGTCAACGCCCTGCACCCGTTCCGCGAGGGCAACGGCCGGGCGCAGCGCGCTTTCTTCGGGCAGATCGCCCGCGACGGCGGGTTCACGCTCGCCTGGCAGCACCTTGATCCCGTCCGCAATGTCGAGGCCTCCGCCGCGATCATGCGCGGCGACCCAGAACCGATGCGTGAAATGCTCGACGCGCTCGTTAGGGATCCGGCAGCGTGAACAGGTCACGGTCCTCGGTGACAGCGTCGCGGAGCAGTCCGGCGACCGCTGCTGGCTTCAGGTCGGTGGCGGCGAGGTCCGCGCGGCGTACGTGGCGTCGGTCGCGGCCGGGCAGCCGCTGAGCCAGCGGGCCATGGCGGAGCGGTTCGGCCTGTCCCGTCGCAGGGTGAGCCAGCTTGTCACCAGCGTCAGTGACCCGGAGAGTTTTTCACCACGCTCGGCGAGGAGCTGGTCTTGCCCTAGCGGGTCCTGCCAGAAGCTGAACTGGCCGCAGGCGACGATCAGGACGATCAGGAGGACGTGACACCGGAGTGCGGGGAACGGCCATTGGCCGTAAGCCGCGATCACCCGTCATGGGCGGAGGTGAATGCCGAGCAGCAAGAGCGCGCAAACGACCCTGAGCCTGGCTAGCCCGGCCGCCTCCGCGTACAGGCGGGGCGTCCCCGTCGGCACCCGTACCTGATGTCAGCTCGCCTGTTCACCGGCGGGTTCACTCGAAGGTGATCACCGAGTCCAGTCCGGTGATCTTGAACAGCTGCCGGATCCGGCGCTGCGGGGAGCGGATGACGACCGGGCAGCCTGGCGGCAGGGCCTTGCGGATGCGGACGAACCCGCTGAGGCCCGAGGAGTCGATGAAGCTCACCCCGGCCAGGTCGATCACCAGGCGCTTCGGGTTCTTCGCGGCCAGGTGCCCGAGGTGGTCGGACAAGGCGGCGACGGTATCGATGTCGATCTCGCCGTGGACGGTCGCGATGGCCACGCCCGCGTCCCAGCGTTCGTCGATGGTTAAAGAAGGAGCCTTCTCCAAGGCCAGCATCCCTTCCTGCGGCCAGGTGGCCGCAACATGACTACCGGCAGACAGGAACGAGGTAACGCAGACAGCGCATGCGCGACAAGATGCTAAGTCACGCTACTAGATGTTATATCGCACGACCGCTGCCGACAACGGTCAGCTGGTCCGCAACTGGCCAGCGGGGGACGCTCACCTGCACTCACGACCCATCGCAAACGATGCAGGAGTCCCGTGTAAATACGCCGTGCCGGGATGCCAGGGGAACCGTGGTGAGCGCATCGCGGGCAGCATCCAGCAGATTGGCGTCACGGGTCATCATCATCCGCCCTGGGTCGGCCCCATCCGCCATATGTCCGTGCGCCCTGGGCTTTGGGACCCGCGCGGCGCACGGACAGGGGCGCGAACGGTCACGGACGGGACGGCGGGAGCAGTCATGCTGACCGCCCGCCGGGCGGCTGGATGAGGGACGTGCTGGTGAAGCTGCTGACCCGGATGACGTCCGGACCGAGTACCTCCCGGCGGCTGCCGTAGCCCGAAGCCAGCGGACCCGTGCATTTGAACTCCGGTGGCGAGCAGAGCTGCCCCTTAGAAGACAGCCGGCGGGTCACCCTCGGGGGCCGGCGTCTGCTGAGATCCGCCATGGCCAGACGTCGGAGTATCGCCGCGCGGGATGCTAGCCGCGCGGGTCCGTGGCGGGGAGTGCCTGGTGCTATGTCCAGACGCGGGATTCGTTGCGGGCTTCTTTGGCCCGGAAGGCGTCCTCGAGATTGATCCCGCACCGGTTGACGATGGACATGAGCAGGATGAGGGCTGTTCCGGGGGGCTCTTGGCGATGTAGAGCTGGTCCTCGGCCGACACGCCGCCGTAGACCACCGCCACGGTGAACTGGCCCGCCGAACGCTCGGCCCAGCCGCGGACGTCACGCATCTGGCTGGTCAGGAACGCCCGGTCAGCAGGGTCGATGACGGCGGCCATCAGATCTCGCCCCGGAAGGCGATGGCGACCGGGCCGCTGACCCAGAATGCCGCGCCCGGCGGCCCGCTCGCGTCGGGCTGTACTTCCAGGGCAGTCCCGGCCTGGTTGTGCACGGTCAGCGGGGCCGCCCCGGTCAGGCACCGGGCCCGCGTCACGGCCGCGGCCGCGACGGCGCCGCTGGCGCACGACAAGGTCTCGGCTTCCACGCCCCGCTCGTAGGTCCTGATCCTGATGGCCTGGGCGTTGATGACCTGGACGAAGTTCACGTTCGACCCGAGCGGGGCCAGGGCCGGGTGGTGCCGGACCGCGCGCCCGCAGCCTGGCACGTCCACGCCGTTCACGTCATCGACGATCGCGACGACATGCTCGGTGCCGGTGTGCACCGCGTCAAACGCGAAGTCTGTTCCGTCCCACCTCACCTGGACCTGCCGGGGCACGACGGGGCCGGCTTCCGTGGTGACCGCAGTCGCGGGCGGCGCAGAACGCCGCACACCGCAGCGCATTGCCGCACATGGTCGCCGCCGATCCGTCAGCGTTGAAGCACCGGACCTCGAACGCCGCCGGACCGCGCCGGATGGTCACCACCAGGCCGTCAGCGCCGATGCCGGTGCCCCGCGGGCACAGCCGCCGGGCCTCCTCCGGCCAGTCCCGGTCCCCGGCCGGGTCGGTGAACAAGATGAAGTCATTTCCCGCGCCGTGAACCTTCCGGAAGGTCAGCAGTGCAGTGTCGTTCCGGCCGGGGCGTGCCGGCAACCGCTGTCTCGCTGGGCTCATGGCAATGAGCATCGCGCGACCGGAGCACGCAGCCACCCCCGCGGGAAACGCGGCTTCACCGCTGCCGGGCTGGCGGCTGATCAGCGTCGTTTGCGGCGTAGCTGGGGAAAATCCCTCACCGGAGGCGGGCGGTATTCCTCCGGAGTCTCGCCGTCAGGAGGCCAGGTTCAGGGCGTGCCAGGGCTCTGACTGCGTTCCCGACATCAGGTCCGCGATGCGCCGGCTGCCCTCGGCCGTCGCGGCCGGCTTGCCAGTGCTGCGGATGTAGGGAACCAGGGCGCGCAGCTCGCGCATCTGCCGCAGTACGTCCAGACCGGGCAGGTCGTCCGGGTCGACGCCGTAGGCAACGCAGAACTGCCGCCATTCTCCGGCAGGGCGGCCGAAGCGGTGCCGGATGCTGGTCGGCACGATGTCCTGCTCGCGCGGGCCGCGGCTGACCGAGTCCCAGTCGGCTAGCACCGGACCGTCCGGAGTGTGGAGGACGTTATCGGCGTAGGCGTCGCCGTGGATCATCCCGCAGCCCAGCGTCCAGGTCGTCTGGTCGTACTGGCGGGTCAGCTCGTCGGCCCGGCCCAGGACCCAGGACTGCTGCTCGGCGGTGAGCCAGCTGCACCGTTCGGCGTCCTCCCGCAGCGAGGACAGGGGGCGGGCCGGCGGCAGTTCGACTGGCGGGTCGCCGAGCTCGTGCAGCCGCCGTAGCAGGTGGCCCAGCGATTCGACGTCCTCCCACGGCGGGCCGCTGGCCGGGATGTAGTGCCAGAAGGTAACCAGGTAGCCGTGCGCTTCCACAGGCTGCGGGAGGTCCAGGGGACGAACGGCGGGGAAACCCTGCTCATGCAGCCAGCCGGTTACCTGCACCGAGGTGGCCAGCCGGTCACGCCACGCGCCAGATCCGTGCACGTACCGCAGCCGGACGACCACCGGCTGCCCGGCGAGCCTGTACACGGTGCTGGACCGGTCATACAGCACCGATGCGCCGGAGGCGTCCAGTCCAGCCTGGGCGCACGCATCGGCCAGCGCGTCCTGCGGGGAAGTGCGCTCGGCCACCAGCGGTCACACGGTGATCTGCCGGGGCAGGGCTTCGCGGCGGCAGGTCTCGATCTCGTCTTGCAGGGACTGCGCCAGCGGCGCGGCGGCGAAGGCCGGCAGTGCGAGCATCTGCCGCAGCCCGCCCAGCTGCTGCAGGACCGGGTCGTTGCGACCGTCCGGCGGGATGTCCAGGACCGGCCTCAGTTCGGTCACCGCGCCGTCTAGGTCGCGTTGCTGCAGGTGCGCCTGCGCGGCGTCGATGTGCGCATGCGCCAAGGGGAACAGGCGGCGCTCGCCGGGTGGAGCTGCCTCCGACAGCGCGATTACCTGAGCGGTCTCGGTGAGCACCCGGCCGGGTTCGTCCAGCAGGAGCAGGGTGCTCGCGGCCAGGCCGTGGTAGCGGGCGGGCGCCATACCCCAGACGCCCCCGAGCAGGACCGGGGCGCTCACACCGGACCGTTCGTCATCAGATCGGGTCAGGGCCCGGCTGGCTGCTTCCCGCTGGCCGGTGCGGGCCAGCGCTCGGGCCTGGAACAGGGCCAGGAACACCCCGGCCGAGTCAGCCGGGGCATAACCGAGGCCGTCTTCGGCCAGCCTCGCCGACTCGGTGAACCGGCCATCCCAGTAGGCGAGCTTGGCCTGGGTGGCGCGGACCCAGGCACGGGCGCCGTCGTGCCCGGCCTGCTCGGCGCACATCCACGCCGTCCAGGCATGGGTGTCGGCGGCCCGGTAGTTACCGAGGTCGCCGGTCAGCCAGGCCAGCAGGCCGCAGACCTGGGCAGTCAGCAGGTACAGGTCCCGGGCCTGATCCAGCCGGGTGTGGCCGCGGAGCCGGGCAGTGACATGGTCCCGCAGCCGCCGGGTCTCCAGCAGCAGCGGCAGCAGCGGCGCGCCGAGGTCGAACTCCCGGGCCAGCCTGCGCGCCTGCTGCTCGTACTGCCCGATCGTGGCGTCCGCCACCTCTGACATGCCTGCCCACTCCCCGAACTCCAGTGATTCATCCGCGACGTCGGCGATGACGTCGTCCCGGCTCCGTCGGGGCCGTGGCTGGTGCGGGCGGGCTGCCACGGCGGGCGGCCGGGCCGGAACATGGCTGCTTTCAAGATACTCAAGGCGGTCACCGCCCGGCATGTGCGCCAGGTCGCGGGCGTCGACGAGCTGGTCCCACGTCGTGCCATAGGCACCGGCGAGGATCTTCAGCGTGGCAACGGTGGGCCGGACCCCGCCGTCGGGCCACTGCTCATAATCGCCGA
>JBEKJP010000026.1:0-64228 GCA_050011155.1 Streptosporangiaceae bacterium | reverse complement strand
GGGGGCGGCCCGCCGCCGGGTGCCGGATGAGCTCATCGCGATGCTGGGCGACCAGAGTCTTGGCGATTTCGGGGTGCATGGCGTCTCCTGCTTGAGTGATGACATTGTCGAGATATATCTCGAGTCTGGCCGACAGTTCGGGTCAGGACAGGGGGCCGCACGGGCGGCCGAGAATCGGGATGGCCCGCGGTCAGGTGACCGGCGGGTGTCTTCGGTTATCCGGCTCTGCCATTGTGTCGCGAGGGTCTGACATTTCCGGGGCCTGCCGCCCGGAGCCCGGAAACTCGCCGGCCGTGGCATCACCGACGCCCGGGTCAGCGCCAGCGTCCGGGCCAGCGTCCGGGCCAGCGTCCGGGCCAGCGCCGACGTCGTCCGGGACCAGCGGCGAGTCGAGGACGGGGTACCCGAGCAGCACGAACTCGACCGGGACGGCACCTGCGGGACGACGTTCCGGATTCCGGCGATCGATGAGGGCGCGGTCGGCCGACAGCCGGTTGAAGGCCGCCGAGATCTCCTCGTACAGCCGCCTGGCCTCTGCGGGCGTCACGTATAGCATGCTCGAAGACGTCCCCAGGGTGTCACCGAGGGCCGGCGGCCACGACGCCGTCGAGGTGAGGTTGCGGCGGGCCCGGGTCAGCAGCCGTTCCATCCACACCTGGTCGAGAGCCTGAGCCGCGAGCGTGACGCCCGGATCTTCCTGACTCCTCCCCCAGCTCAGCGTGTCGTACCGCCGACGCCACGGCCGTTCCCGGCCGCGGCCTCCGCCCGCCTCCTCCACGAAGCCGTACTTCGCCAGGGTCCGCAGGTGGAAGGCGCAGTTGGCCGGGGATTCGCCGAGCATCTCGCTGGCCTGCGTCGCGGTGAGCGTCCCGGCGTGGCTGAGCGCCTCGAGCAGCCCCCAGCGCAGCGGGTGAGCCAATGCCCGGATGGCCTTCGGGTCGGTCAGGTCAACCCGCTCGCGTCCGTCGGCACCACCCGCGTCCGCCTCTGCGCCCGCCTCTGCGCCCGCGCCGGAACCTGCCTCCGCATCCGCGCTCCCGGCCAGGTTCGCTTCGCCCGGCCGCTCCGCGGGCCCGGCGGACGTCACCAGCGACGGCGCGCGATCCTCGGCCGTTTCTTCGGAAGTCATGTTTCGAAACACTACTCTCGAAATGACTGTTTTGACAAGTTCTTCGAAACACTTCTTCCGAAACCCGTGCGGGACCTGGACAGGACCGCTCCTGGGTACGCGGGGGCGACCCGCCGGCTGCGCGGGCCGGGAGTCGCCCCCTGAGGAGGGTGGGTTGCTACTCCCAGCCAGATCGTCAGGTTGCGGGCGAGATCCGCCAGCCAGCCTGCCTCACCGGTTGGTGCCGGCGTTGATGCGCTCAAATAGTCGAACTGACGGGATAATAACTATTATCCGGTCATTAATTAAGATGAAGGGCCGAAAACTTAACCAAAACTTATTTATAACAGGTAAAGCCGCCACCTCCGGCCCATTCGCGCCAGTCATTTGACTAGCTTGTCACCTAATTAGCCAATACCGGAAGACGATTACTTACCTCGCAGATAGCATTTCCTTCCGGCCGCTAACCAGGCCGCTAGCAGGGAGTATCGTAAATAAAGTCAGCCTGGCCATCAGGTACCCGACTCGAGTCCACCGGGTATCTAGCGGATCATAAAAGTGCCTCATCAACGGAGGAGCGAATCATGCGGATTGGCACGAGAATGATGCTGTTGGCGTGCTGCGCCGGGCCTACCATGGCGGCCATGCTCGTCACGGGATCCGGGCCGGCGAACGCGATGGCACTCACGCCAGCAGTTCATGGCGGGATCGCCGCCCATCCTGGGTCGAGGGGCCCTGGAGACTCCGGTGGCCCCAGGCGGGGGGGCCATGGAGGCCCCGGTGGGCCCAGGCCGGGTGGTCCCGGAGGCCCCGGAGGCCCCGGAGGCCCGGGTGGGCATGACTGCGACCAGCGGCAGCTCGAGCGGTGGGACCTCAACGGCGGCAACACGGTCGACCTCGCCCTTCCCGGCGGAGGGGCCGTGTACGCCGTGACTTTCCGGCAGCAGGGCAGCTGCCTGGGCGGGACGCTGACAGACACCGGCATCCCCAACGGGCCCCAGACCGGGCCGGTCTTCGGCACGGTCAACGATGACAACGTAACGTTCTCCTTCACGTACACCTACCGCCACTCCCACCAGGGCACGCGGACCTTCACCGGCACTGTCGGCCGGCGGGGCTTCGTGTCCGGCACCTGGGATGAGACCGGCCGCGAGGGACTCAGCGGCACCTGGTCGCTGGCGGGCTGGGTCAACCGGGCCTGCCCCCCGTTCGTGCTGCGGCAGGACCCGCGAGCCGAGTGCAGCGTCCGCTAGAGAGCTAGAGCTAGAGAGGAAGGCCGGCCGCACCGATTCCGGTGCGGCCGGCCTGCTCGCGCCACGTCGGCCGTACTTCCACGCCGCCGCAGGCCATCGCGGTCGCTCCGGCCACGTGCTGACCAGGCTGAGGCACCGCAGCGCCGTTCACGCTCCTCTCCCGGCGAGCGATAGCACCGCAAGAGCCGGGAAGAGGAAAGCAGAATTCCGCCGGTTAATTCAGGCGTCAGGGCGGGAACAGTCGCTATAGAAAGCAGGCGGGAACTATCCGCAGCCGCTCACATCAGCCGGGTTACCCCTGGTGACCTGTGGATACCTTGTGCATATGATCGTGGAAAACCACGATCATATGCGGAAAACGAGCCACAATCTGTGGATCAGGATGTGGATAGAGAAAATGCCGGGAAAAGATGTCGCACAGGTCTTGCGCGGCGTCGGGCTGGCGCAGTAGAAAGCTTTCACCGTTAGAAACGGGCACGTCCCGGGGGTGACTCCGGGACGTGGGAGGAGTAGGGAAACCCGAGCCTCGCGCGGGTTCCCGTGGCTAACCGGCGCGGCAAGGTCCCCTGCATCTCATACATGGAGGGGACCTTGTCTTATATTGCCCGACACAAGCGCTCGGATCAGGACCGTCAGTCCGGCAAGCACTCGCACGGCGGCCGCAGGGCCGCCCGGATCTCCGCACGCAAGAACCGCGCCGGGACCGATCCGCCGGAGGTACCGGGGGCGCCCGACGGCGAAGACCAGGATCAGACGGGCCAGGCTTCCTTGCGGTAGCCCATGTCCCAGAACATCCACTCGTAGCGACTGGTCGCACGGAAGTGCCGGTGCACCCGGTCCCGTTCGGCCGGGCCGAGGCCCGGGCCCAGTTCGTCGGTCACGTCGATCACCGCCTGCACCACGTCACCGAACTCCTCGCCGCCGTAGGTGTCGATCCACTGCTGGTAGCGGGGGTCGGGTGAGCCGCGGCGCACCAGTTCCTTGCCGACCTCCCAGTAGATCCAGTAGCACGGCAGGACCGCGCCGACGCCTTCGGCGAAGGACCCGGTGCTGGTGGCGGCGAGCAGGTAGCTGACGTAGGCGAGGTTGGCCGGGGCCGGCTCGGCCTGTTCGGCGGCCACCGGGTCGATGCCGAGACCGGCGAGCAGCGATCCGTGCAGGGTCTTCTCGACCGCGATGGCGTCCGCGGCGTGCCGGGCGAACAACTCGGTCTGCCCCGGCGTGGGCGCCCGGCTCGCCACGGCGGCCAGGGCCTGGGCATAGCCGTGCAAGTAAATAGCGTCCTGCACGACATAGAAGGCGAAGGCGTCGTGGGGCAGGCTGCCGTCGGTCAGCCCGGTCAGGAACGGGTGGGCCAAGATGGCGTCGTAGACGCCGGTCACCCCGTGCCACAGCTCAGCGCTGAAGCTGTCGCTCATCGCGCGCCTTCCTCGTCGTGGAGCGGTACTCGTGCAGGACGTGGACGGGCCCCTCGCCGGCGCCCAGGCCGGCCAGGCCGTGGGCGACCGCAGCGCTGGCCACCTCGGCCGCCTGCCGGGCCGCCTCGGCCAGCGGCAGGCCGGCCGCGAGCCCGGCCGCGAGCGCGGCCGAGTGGGTGCAGCCGGCGCCGTGGGTGGCGGCGACGCCGTGCCGGGCGACCGGGAAGGCCAGGTGCCGCGACCCGTCGTACAGGTGGTCCACCGGGTCGGTCCCGTGCCCGCCGGTCACCAGGGCCGCGCGCGCGCCCATCGCGACCAGGCGCTCGGCCAGCACCGCGCGGTCCTCGGTCATCAGAGCGGTGAGCGCCTGGGCCTCGGGCAGGTTGGGCGTCACCACCGTGGCCAGCGGGAACAGCCGCCGGACCAGGGTCCCGACGGCCTCGGGGAGCAGCAGCGTCCGGCCGGAGCTGGCCACCATGACCGGGTCGACCACCAGCGGCAGGTCCCGGTCCTGCAGCGCCTCCGCGACCGCCTCGATCAGCGCCGCCGAGAACAGCATGCCGGTCTTGGCCGCGTCGGCGCCGATGTCGTCGAGGACCGCGTCGATCTGGGCCTGGACGAAGGCCGGGGGCACCTCGTGGATGGCGCGCACGTCCGCCGTGTTCTGCGCGGTGAGCGCGACGATGGCCGACATCCCGTGCGCGCCGCAGCGGGCGAAGGCCTTCAGGTCCGCCTGGATGCCGGCGCCCCCGCCCGAATCCGACGAGGCGATGGTGAGGACTCGTGGAATGTTCACGCTGGCAGCTCCGGGCGGCCGTCGACGGGACTGGAGGCGCGGGCGTGCCAGCGGCGCGGGATGCGCCCGGCGGTCCGGGCCGCGTACCCGGCCGCCACGGCCAGCCGCATCGCGGTGGCCATCCGGCCCGGCTCGGCCGCCCGGGTGATGGCCGAGGCGATGAGGACCGCGTCGCAGCCCAGTTCCATCGCCTGCACCGCGTCGCTGGCCGTGCCGATCCCCGCGTCCAGGACGACCGGGACGCCCGCCTGCTCGACGATCATCGCGATGTTGTGCGGGTTGCGGATGCCGAGCCCGGACCCGATCGGCGCGCCGAGCGGCATGACGGCGGCGCAGCCGGCCCGTTCGAGCTGACGGGCCAGCACCGGGTCGTCGTTGGTGTAGGGCAGCACCGTGAACCCGTCGGCGACCAGCATCCGGGCCGCGTCGAGCAGTTCGACCGGATCGGGCAGCAGAGTGTAATCGTCGGCCACCACCTCGAGCTTGACCCAGTCGGTGCCGAGCGCCTCCCGGCCGAGCCGGGCCGTCAGCCTGGCCTCGCTCGCAGTGTGGCAGCCGGCCGTGTTCGGCAGGATGCGCACGCCGGCTTCGCGCAGCGTGCCGAGCAGCGAGCCCTCCCCGCCCGGGGCGACCCGGCGCATGGCCACGGTGGTGAGCGCGGTACCCGAGGCGTCCAGGACCTGCCGGAGCACGTCCAGGCTCTGCACTCCCCCGGTCCCCAGGATCAGCCGCGAGCTCAGCTCCTGCCCGGCCAGCACCCACGGTTCCATCCCGGGCCCGGTCACCGGGCGGTTCAGCAGTTCCGCGTCGGTCATGTATAAGCCTCCCTGTACGGCGGTGACGACTTCCACCTGGTCGCCGTCCCGCAGGACCGTGCCGGACCACGAACCGCGCGGCACCACGTCGCCGTTGACGGCGGCGGCAACGCCGGACGCGGCCGCGGTCAGCGCGGCGACGGCCTGCACCACGGTGCTGCCCGCGGGCAGTTCACGCGGCTCGCCGTTGAGCTTCACCTGGACAGTCATGACGCCTCCTGCCTGCCGAAGCGTCCGGGCGTGAACGGCTCCCACTCCGGGGCGCCCGGCTGGCCGGCCAGGCGGGCGACGATCGCGTCGGCGGTCACCGGCGACATCAAGATGCCGTTGCGGTAGTGCCCGGTGGCCAGCAGCAGGCCGTCCGGGCCTGACCCGTCAACCCCGCCGCCGACCGGGCCGACGACCGGGCCGTTGTCCGGGGTGCCGGGACGCAGCCCGGCGCACGTCTCGGCCAGCTCGAGCTCGCTGATCACCGGGAGCACGCTCATGGCGTCGCGCAGCAGGTCGTGCACGGCGCCCGCCGTCACCATCCGGTCCGGCCCGCGTTCCTCCTGGGTGGCGCCCACGACGACCTCGCCATCGGCCCGGGGCACCAGGTAGACGTCCGCGCCGCGCACAGTGGCCCGGATGGTGTGGGTGATGACCGGCGGGAAGCCGTCCGGGTGCCGCAGCCGCAGCAACTGCCCCTTGACCGGCCGGACCGCGGCCCGCACCGGGGCCGGCACCCCGGTGATCGCGCTGGTCCAGCAGCCGGCGGCCGCCACCACCCGGTCCGAGCCGAGGTCGCCGCCGTCCGCGAGCCGGACGCCGCGGACGTGATCGCCGGCGGTCAGGACCTCGGTCACGCGGTCCCGCACCACCCGGACCCCGGCGGCCTCCGCCGCGGCGCGCAGGGCGGCCGCGTACCGCCGGTTGTCCACCGACCAGTCCCCGGCGAACAGCACGCCGCCGTGCACGTCGGGGCTGAGGAACGATTCCAGCTTGCGGCAGGCCCGGCTGTCCAGTTCCGCCGCGTCGAGGCCGGCCGACCGGCGGAACGCGGTCAGCCGCACCAGCGCCGCGTAATCACCCGGATCGTAGGCCACGGCCAGCGTGCCCTCCCGGCGCAGCCCCACCTGGCGGCCGGTCGCCTCCTCGAGTTCGGCGGCGAACGAGCCGAACCTGGCCACGGCGAGCAGGTTGACGCGGAGCAGCGCGCCCTCGCCGAACAGGGCTTCGGAGACGGGGGCGAGCATGCCCGCGGCGACCAGGGAGGCGGCGTCGCCGCGCTCCGGGTCGACCAGGGTCACGTCGAGCCCCGCCATGGCGGCCCGCCAGGCGATCGCGGTTCCGATGACACCGCCGCCCGCTATGACGACGTCCGCGGTCATGACCATCAGCACTCCCTTCGCCGGCATTACCCGGATCAGGTACGACGGTCGGAGGCGCGTGGCCTCCCTCTCAGCCCTCTGGGCTCCCGTGGTCGGAATGTCTCCGAATGTTCACCATATAACAACGGGGAGCCAGGGACGGACCCGGGCGGCGGCCAGTGATTGGATGGCCCGTGTTTGGATAGCCCCGTGTTTGGATAGCCCCGTGTTTGGATAGCAGGGTGAGCAACGATCTGCGGGCACGGCTGGCGGACGCGCGCCTCTACTTGTGCACGGACGCCCGGCGAGCCCAGGGTGACCTGCCGCGGTTCCTCGACGCCGTGCTCGGTGCCGGGGTGGACATCGTGCAGTTGCGGGAAAAGGGCCTGGAGGCGGGCGAGGAACTCGCGCTGCTCGAGGTGTTCGCGCAGGCCTGCCGGCGCCACGGCCGGCTGCTGGCGGTGAACGACCGGGCCGACGTGGCCCTGGCGGCCGGGGCCGACGTGCTCCACCTGGGCCAGGACGACCTGCCGGTGCCGGTGGCGCGGCGCATCCTCGGCGACGGCCCGCTGATCGGCCGCAGCAGCCACAGCCCGGCTCAGTCCGACGCGGTGGCCGCCGAGCCCGGGACGGACTATTTCTGCGCCGGGCCGCTGTGGACCACGCCGACCAAGCCAGGCCGCCCGGCGACCGGCCTGGGCCTGATCGAGCACGTCGCCCAGCACCAGGCGGCACTGCACCAGGCAGCCCCGCACCAGGCCGGCCGGCCCTGGTTCGCGATCGGCGGCATCAGCCTAGACCGGCTCGGCGACGTGCTCGCGGCCGGGGCGAGGCGGGTGGTCGTGGTCCGCGCCATCACCGAGGCGGACGACCCCGCCGCGGCCACGCGGGAGTTCGCCCGGCGCCTGGCCGGATGACCCACGCGCTGGGTATCACCGGCCCAGATGGTCGTGTAAGCATGGGCAGATGCGGATCACCGGCGTTGAGTCCACCGACCTGTTCACCGGCACCAGGCAGCGCCCGCTGCAGGTCATCCGCGTCACGCTGATCAGCGAGGAGCCGGGGACGGCGGCCGCCCGGATCAGCGTGCAGGGGGCGGGAGTGCGTGATCCGGGCCCGTTCGGGATAATTGATCTTGAACTTGGCCGTGAGCAGGCCTTCGAGGTCCCGCTGGAGATCGCCGCGCCCTACCAGCCGGGCAGCACCCGGCGGGTCACGGTCGCGGTCATCGCGGCCGACGGGTCGGTACTGGCCCGGGCCGAGGCCGGCATCACGGCGGCCGAACCGGGCTGGACCATGTGGATGGTCAGCCACTTCCACTACGACCCGGTGTGGTGGAACACCCAGGGCCAGTTCACCGAGTCGCGCCTGGCGCTGCCGGACGAGGACGGCAAGGTGCCCGACGTCCGGAGCGCGTTCGAGCTGGTCGGCGCGCACCTGGACAAGGCCAGGCGGGATCCGGACTACACGTTCGTGCTGGCCGAGATCGACTACCTCAAGCCCTACTTCGATGCCTTCCCGCAGGACCGCGAGGACCTGCGGCGGCTGGTGGCACAGGGCCGGGTGGAGATCGTCGGCGGCAACTACAACGAGCCGAACACCAACCTGATCAGCGCCGAGGCCATCATCCGCAACGCCGTCTACGGCATCGGATTCCAGCGGGACGTGTTCGGCGGGGACCCGCGCAGCGCGTGGATGCTGGACGCGTTCGGCCACGACCCGGGCTACCCGGGGCTGATGGCGGCGGCCGGGCTGACCTCTTCGGCGTGGGCGCGCGGCCCGTTCCACCAGTGGGGCCCGTCCGGCGCCGAGGACGGCGACCGGCGGATGCAGTTCAGCACCGAGTTCGAGTGGATCTCCCCGGACGGCCAGGGGCTGCTGACCGCGTACATGGCGCACCACTACGGCGCGGGCTGGCGGCTGAACGCGCCGCCGGACCTGGCCACCGCCGAACGCGAGGCGTACGGGCAGTTCCGCGGGCTGGCGCAGGTCGCGACCACGCGCAACGTCCTGCTGCCGGTCGGCTCGGACCACGTCATCCCGGCCCGCTGGGTGACCGACATCCACCGGGACTGGAACCAGCGGTACGTGTGGCCGCGGTTCACCACCGCGGTGCCGCGGGACTTCTTCGACGCGGTCCGGGCCGAGGCCTCCGGGCCGGGTTCGACCGCCTGGATCTCCCCGCAGACCAGGGACATGAACCCGGTGTACACCGGCAAGGACGTCTCCTACATCGACACCAAGCAGGCGCAGCGCGCGATCGAGACCGTGGTCGCCGAGGCCGAGCGGCTCGGCACCCTGGCCTGGCTGGCCGGGGCCCCGTACCCGGAGGCGGCGATCGACAAGGCCTGGCGGATCCTGGCCTACGGGGCCCACCACGACGCGATCACCGGCGTCGAGTCCGACCAGGTGTACCTGGACCTGACGGGCGGCTGGCGGGAAGCCCGGGAACTGGCCACCGACGCGCGCCGCGACGCGGTAGCTCATCTTACTGGGGCCGCCTCGCCCGGGCTGGCCGTCAGCGTGGTCAACGGGCTGGCCCGGCCGCGGGACGGGATGGCCCGGGTCACCGTGCCGGTACCGGAGGACGGCACCCGCGGGCTTGAGGTCAGGGATGACGCCGGGAACCCGGTGCCGTCGCTGGCCGAGGGGATCCGGCGGCGGCCGGACGGGTCGCTGGCCGAGGTGACGCTGACGTTCCCGGCGGCCGGCGTGCCGGCCCTCGGGCGGCGCTCCTACCGGCTGGCCCCCGTCGACGTCCCGGCCGGGCCGGCCTGGCAGGAAGTCTCCGGGACGGTCATCGAGAACGTCGCCTACCAGGTCACCGCCGATCCCGCCGCGGGCGGAACGGTCAGCGTCACCGACCGGCGCACCGGTACCGCGGTCCTGACCGGGCCGGGCAACGAACTGGTCCTGCAGGACGAGTACCCGCAGCATCCCCGGCACAACGAAGGCCCCTGGCACCTGGCGCCCAAGGGACCGGGCCTGGGCTCCGCGCCGGCCGCGGCCACGGTGCGGGCCGAGCGGTGCGCCATCGGCTCGCGGCTGGTGGCCTCGTTCACCCTCGACGGGCTCGAGGTGACCCAGGAAACGCTGCTGTGGGACGGGGCCGAACGGGTCGAGTTCCGCACCCATGTCGACGGCTACACCGGGCGCGACCGGCTGCTCCGGGTGCGCTTCCCGGCTGGCGTGCCGGGCGGGCTGCCGGTCTACCAGACCGCCACGGCGGTGATCGGCCGGTCGTTCGGCGCCGTCGACGTGGACTCGGCCGAGCACTGGTACACCCTGGACAACCCGGCCCACCAGTGGTTCGGGACCGGGGCGGCGGCCCGGGTCAGGGACCGTAGCGGGCTGAGCCAGGCGATCGGCGTGGCCGAGGTGATCTCTCCTTTGCCGCCGAACGAGTCAGGTGGCTTGCTCCGGGACCTGCTGGTCGCGCTGGCGGCGGCGGGCGTGACCGCTACCTGCAGCCAGGCCGACGGGACCCGGTACGGCGCGGTCGACGTGGACTCCAACGTCCCCGACGTCCGGATCGCGGTCGGCGGCCCCGAGGTGAACCCGTTCACCGCCGAGGTGCTGTCCGCGGCCGGACCCGGCTACGCCAAGGCCCTGGCGGCCCGGCTAGCCGAGGGGGCGGGAACGGCGCGGCTGTGGGTCCCCGCGGCCCGGGACCGGGCGGACGCCTTCGGCCCGGACGCCGACGTGCGCGGGGCCAGCGACCTGCCGGTGCTGATCGTGGCGGGCGACCTCGCCGCGGCGGTCACCGGCCTGATCGGGGACCTGACCGACGCGGTGGTGGACACCGGGGACGCGGTGCCCGACCCGGTGCGGCCGCCGGTGCCGCTGGCGGACCGGTCGGTCGCGCTGCTGAACCGCGGCACGCCCGGCGGCGTGGTCACGCCAGACGGGACGCTGTACATGTCGCTGATGCGGTCGTGCAGCGCGTGGCCGTCCGGGATCTGGATCGACGGGGACCGCCGGACCGCGCCGGACGGCAGCAGCTTCGCCTGGCAGCACTGGAGCCACACGTTCGAGTACGCGCTGGCCTCCGGGCCCGGGGACTGGCGCGCCGCCGGCTTCAGCCCGCTGGCCGAGGATTACCAGCATGACCTGCTGGCCGTGGCGGGCCCGGTTGATGGCACCGCCGCCGCTACGGCGGGAAGCGGCCTGTCGGTGGAGCCGGGCGCGGTCACGCTCGGCACGCTGAAGCCACGCGGGAACCCGCTGGCCTCCGGGCGGACCAGGGCCGCGGCCGAAGGGGAGGCCGAGGTCACCGTGCGGCTGCGGGAGACGACCGGGCGGCCGGTCACGGCGCGGGTACGGCTCGAGGGTCCCGCGCGGATCGCGGCGGCCCGGCTCACCGACCTGCTCGAAGAGGCGGACGGCGCCGCCCTGCCGGTAGCGGACGGCACGGCTCTTGTCGATATGCCGGCCTTCGGCACGGTGACCCTGGTCCTGGCGACGACCACGCGGGATCCGGGGGCCGCGACGGGTAACGGCACCGAGCCGGTCCAGCCAGTCCACACACGGTACTGGCTGCACGGGAAAGGACCGGCGCCGGCCGGCAACCTGCCCGTGGCGGTGCACTTCTCCCCGGTCAGGACGGCCGTGGCCGGTCCTGGCGGGGAGGCCGCGCTGACGCTGACCGTGGCCGGCGGGGCCGAGGCCGCCGCCGGGTCCGTGGACCTGGTGGTGCCCGCCGGGATGACCGTCACTCCCGACCGCGACCTGCGCTACGATCTGGCGCCGGGCGGCTACGCGGCGTGGGACCTGGCGGTGCGGGTGCCGCCGGGGACCGCGGCGGGACGATACTTCGTCGCCGCGCGGATCCGCGACGCCCTAGGCCACTTGGTCGAGGACACGGCCATGGTCGCGGTGGGCGAGCGCCGCTGGCCCGATCCGCACCTGCCGCCCGAGGAGACGGTCGAGCTGATGCTGGCCGACTACATCGCGGGCACGGCCGAGCTCGACCTGGCCGTGCTGACGCCCGCGGTCGAGCTGGCCCCGGGCGGGGAAGGCGAGCTGCTGGTCCGCGTGACCAGCGGGCTGGCGTCCGAGCTGCACGGCGAGGCGCAGCTGATCTCGCCGTTCGGGACGTGGGACCTGCTCGGGCCGTGGACCCAGGGCTTCAGCCTGGCGCCAGGCGCCGGGACGGTGCTGCGCTTCGCGGTGCGGGCGCCGACGGGCGCCCGTCCCGGGCGGTGGTGGGCATTGGTGAAGGTCATGTACTACGGCCGGGTCCGCTACACCGAGGCGATTGGCGTCGTTATCGGGCCATTCAACTGACCACCCGCGGTGCGGATGAGCCGATACGGTGAGACACTCTAGGTGTTCCTTCTTTCCAGCGTGAGACTTCCAGAGGGCCCATGCAGTCCGCGATCGCGATCACGGCCGGCAACCTGCCGGCGGAGCCGAACAGCTTCATCGGCCGTGAGCGTGATCTCGGCGACCTGGCCAAGCTGCTGGGCGAGGTCCGCGCGCTGACCCTGAGCGGTCCCGGCGGCATCGGCAAGACCCGGCTGGCGGTGCGGCTCGCCCGCGAGGTGCTCATCGACGGCGCGGGCCCCGGTGACCTGGATGAGGCGTGGCTGGTCGAGCTGGCCGACTGGCACGGCCCGGTCGCCCAGCAGGTCGCGGCCACGCTGGGGATCCGCGAGGAGCCGGGCGTCGCGCTAGCGCAGACGCTGGCCGAGGCGCTGCGCTCGCGGCACATGCTGCTGATCCTGGACACCTGCGAGCACCAGGTCAGCGACTGCGCGCTGCTGGTGCAGCTGCTGCTGGCCCGGTGCCCGTGGCTGCGGATCATCGCGACCAGCCGCGAGCCGCTGCGGGTACGGGGCGAGACCGTGTGGCGGGTGCCGCCGCTGGACCTGCCGCCCGACGACGCCCCCATCGCCGACCTGGCCGGGCACGAGGCGGTGCGGCTGTTCGCGGCGCGGGCGGCGGGCGCCCGGCCGGGGTTCGCCCTGACCGAGGCCAACGCGGCGTCGGTGGCCCGGCTGTGCCGGACGCTGGACGGGATCCCGCTGGGCATCGAGCTGTCGGCGGCCCGGGTGCGGGCGCTGTCGGTCGAGCAGATCGAGGTGCGGCTGCGGGACCGGTTCCAGCTGCTGAACTCCGGCGACCGGACCGCGCCGCTGCGCCAGCAGACGCTGCGAGCGACCGTGGACTGGAGTTACGAGCTGCTGGACGCGGCCGAGCAGATGCTGCTGCGCCGGCTGGCCGTGTTCTCCGGCTGGAACCTGGACATGGCCGAGCAGGTCTGCTCGGATAATGCCGCCGGCGCTGGCGTGGCCATCGGCGCCGACGAGATCCTGGGGCTGGTGATCTCGCTGATCGACAAGTCGCTGGTGGTGCTGGACGGCGAGGCGGCCGGCGACGCCAGGTACCGGCTGCTGGACACGATCAGGGAGTACGCCACCGAGCGGCTCGAGACGGCCGGGGAGTCCGGTGTGCTGTCGCTGCGGCACCGGGACTGCATCCTGGCGCTGGTCGAGCACACCTCGGACACCATGTTCAACCGGGGCGAGCCGCCCTGGCCGGTGCGCCGGGAGATCTTCCGCCGCGGCATCGCCGAGTACGGCAACTTCCGCATCGCGCTGGAGACCTCCCTGGCCCGCGAGGAGGCCGAGGCCGGCCTGCGGCTGTGCATCGGACTGCGGAACATGTGGGTGCCGCACGGCGACGCCCGGGAGGCGGCCACCTGGTTGGACCGGTTCCTGGTCCTGGCGGGCCAGGACGTGTCCGCGCGGGTGCGCGGGCGGGCCCTGGCCGTCCGCGCGGAGATCGCCTTCGACCTGCAGGACTACGACACGCTGCTACGCTGCGCGACGGAGAGCCTGGAGCTGGCCCGGGCCGGCCGCGACGACTTCCCGGTGCCGACCGCGCTGCGGGTGCTCAGCCAGGCCGCGGCGCGGGCCGGCCGGCTCGACGATGCGGCCGGCCGCATCGACGAGGCCATCGCCGCGGCGGACGCGACCGGCAACGACTGGGAGGCCGGGCTCACGATGGCCGCCAAGGCCGCCGTCGCCATCCGGGCGGGCAAGCTGAAGTCGGCGCAGCGGGCCTATGAGGTCGCGCTGGAGATCCTGAGCGACAACAACCGCTGGGGCGTCGCGCAGGTGTCCTACGGGATGGGCACGCTGGCCCGCGCGCGCGAGGACGCCGACGCGGCGGTCCGGTACTACACCGACGCCATGCAGATCTTCCGTGAGCTCGACGCCTGGCCGGAGATCGCCCGCTGCCAGGCCGGCCTCGGCTGGGTCGCGGTGGCCAGCGGGGACTACGAGCAGGCGCAGCAGAGCCTGGCCGAGAATCTGCGGCTGAACCGGGTCTGCGGGCAGCGGCTCGGCATCGCCCGCGGACTCGAGGCGTGCGCCGTCCTGGCCGCGGCGCGGCAGCAGCCGGAGCGGGCGGCCCGGCTGGCCGGCGCGGCCTGCCAGCTGCGCGAATCGCTGGGGCACGGACCCGGCCTCGGCCCGCGGATCGAGCAGGTGCTCGAGTTCGCCCGGGGCCAGCTCGGCACCTCCGCCGCCGCCCTGTTCGCCGAGGGACGCGAGCTGACCGCGGAGGAAGCCATCGGCTTCGCCCTCGGCGCCGGCCAGGCCGCCTCCGGTCCCCCCGGAGCCGGAGGCGGGGCCGGCGTCACCGGGCCCGCCTGGACCGACCCGGCCCGGATCGTGCGCGCCGAGGCCAGCGGCCCGAACGGGAGCGGCCTGATCGGGAGCGGCCTGATCGGGAGCGGGGCGCACCGGACGGCCGGCCCGCTCACCCCGCGGGAGCAGGAGATCGTGCGGCTGATCGCCCAGGGCCTGTCCAACAAGGAGATCGCCGACGAACTGGTGATCAGCCCGGCGACCGCGGCCCGGCACGTGGCCAACATCTTGGCCAAGCTCGGCTACACCTCGCGTACGCAGGTCGCCTCATGGGCCAGCCGGCACGAGCCGCCCGCCTGACGCCGGTCTGCACATGTACACGCCCGGCCGGCCGCTGAACCTCGCGGCCTGCGCATATGCACGCCGGGCGGACGCCTGAGCCCGGCAACATGCACACCGGAATACACAGTTCGGCGCATGTGCCGCTGACCGCCGTGACCGTAACGTTCAACTGTCGCTGAAGCGCGGCGGCGGCGGGTCCTGAACCCTCCGCCGGCCGGTCCCCCCGGGGGGGTGGGGAGCCGGCCAGCCGCGCTGGCGACCGGGCGGGTCCCGGTGTCACACCAGGACCCGCCCGCTGTGACACCCAGCTGGGAGGTTCAGGTGGAACGCGGCGTCAGTACCGGAGAGCGGACGGCGGACCCGATCGCGTCGAGCGCGGGTGCGACGCGCCGGGCGATAACCGATCGCATCCTGGAAACGGCGGACCGGGCGGGCTACCGGGCGGCGCTCATCGACGCCACCGACGGCTCGGTGACCGCGTGGCCGCGGTTCGCCCGGACCGTCCGCGCGGCGGCATGCGGCCTGGCCCGGCGCGGGCTGGCCGATGGAGACACGGCCGGCGTGCTGGTCCAGGACGCGGCCAGCGCGGCCGTGGCGGTCAACGCGATCCGCGCGGCCGGCGCGGCCGTCTGCCTGATCGAGGCGGCCTTGGCCCCGGCGGACATCGCCGCCCGGCTCAACGCCTGCGGCGCGCGGCTGCTGATCACCTCGGCTCCGCTCGCCGAACTCGCCGTCGCCGGGGCCGACCGGTCCCGGGTCAGGCAGGTCATCGCGTTCGGCGAGGCCCCCGGCACCACCTCGTTCAGCTCACTGCTAACTCACGTCGGCGGACCCACCGCCGACGCATCCGCCACTGATAGGCCAGGCCGTCCGGAGGGGAACGGCTTGGCTGATCAGGACGTCCTCGCGCCGGAGGGCGACGAAGGGCCGGTCTCGGCTTCCCGTGCGGGAGCCGAGACCGGCCCTGGGGGCGGCCGTCAGCTGACTCACAGGGACGTCGTGGTCGCCGCGCCGCCCTGCGGCGACGGACAGGCCTACATCTCGCTGCTCGACCTGACCCTGCTGACCGGCGCCACCCTGGTGGCGGCGCCGGTCACGCTGGTGACGGCCGCGACGCGGGCCTACCAGGGCACCGCCGCGATAGTCCCGGGCGGCACCCAGGTGCCTGGCATCGCGCCGGAGCTGGTTTTCCCCGTCGCCTGACCGCTCAGGACGCGACCGCTTCTTCCCGCGGCTGCGGGGCGGGTACGGGAGCGGGGGTGAGCCGCCGGGTCCGGATCATGGTGATGATGACCAGCAGGCAGCACAGGTCGAGCAGGGCGGCGAAACCGAACGCGGTCGCGATGCCGTGGGTGACCGCGTGCTGCGACTGGGCCAGCGCGGTCAGGCCGGCCAGCGGATGGCTGGCCGCGTGCCTGCTCGCGGTGCCGAACACGGCCACCAGCACGCCCAGCCCCAGCGACCCGCCCGCCAGCTGGAGCATGTTGACCAGCCCGGACGCGGCACCGGAGTCGGCCGCCGGCACGCCCGCCAGCGACGCGGTGGTCAGCGGCACGAACACCAGCCCCATCCCCAGCCCGATCAGCAGCATCGGGCCGAGGATGCCCGACCAGTAGCCCGTGGCCGGCGTCACCCGCCACAACCAGGCCATCGAGGCGATCACGGGCAGCATCCCGGCGATCATCAGCGGCTTGGCGCCCACCTTCGGCATCAGCCGCGGCGCCAGCCGGGACATCCCGAACAGCGCGACGGTCATCGGCAGGAACGCCACCCCGGCCCGCAGCGGGCTGAAACCCATGATCCGCTGGAGGAACTGGGTGAGGAAGTAGAACACCCCGAACATCCCCGCGACGAGCAGCAGCCGGGCGATGAACGAGCCGGCCCGGTTGACGTCGGCGAACAGCCGCATCGGGGTGATCGGCTGGCGGGCCCGGGTCTCGGTCAGCACGAACAGGGCAAGCACCACCGCGGCCGTGCCGAACGCGGCCAGCGTCAGCTGGTCGCCCCAGCCGGTGGCGGCCGCCCGGATGAACCCGTACACCAGCGCGGTCACCCCGGCGGTGGCGGTCAGCGCGCCGGCTACGTCGAACCGGCCGGGCA
Organism: Streptosporangiaceae bacterium; assembly: GCA_050011155.1. Lineage (GTDB taxonomy): Bacteria > Actinomycetota > Actinomycetes > Streptosporangiales > Streptosporangiaceae > Palsa-504. Next base: position 47,452 of record JBEKJP010000026.1, on the reverse strand, counting down.
GCCGGCGCGTCTCGCCGACGAACACCGGCGCGATCGCGACCACGGCCAGGCCGATCGGCACGTTGATGAACAGCACCCAGCGCCAGGACAGCCACTCGGTGATCACCCCGCCGAGGACCAGGCCCAGCGAGGACCCGCCGGTGACCACGCCCATGTAGATGCCGAGCGCGCGGGTCCGCTCCCTGCCCTCGGGAAAGCTGGTCACGATCAGGGCCAGGACGGCGGGCGAGGCGAGGGCCCCGCCCACGCCCTGCAGGGCCCGCGCGGCCAGCAGCACGCCGCTGGTGGTGGCGAGCCCTCCAGCCAGCGAGGCCAGGGTGAACAGGGCGATGCCGGCGATGAAGACCCGCCGCCGGCCGAGGATGTCGCCGGCCCGGCCCCCGAGTAGCAACAGGCCGCCTGACGTCAGCGTGTACCCGTTCAGGACCCACGACAGGCTGGTGGTGGAGAAGTGCAGGCTGGCCTGGATATGCGGCAGGGCGATGTTTACCACCGTCATGTCCAGGATGATCATGAGCTGGGCGCTCAGCATGATGGCCAGGGCGATCCCCGGCCGCCCCCTCGGACTCTCCGAGGCATGCGAAGAAGACAAGATGCCTCCATGGTGTCTGGTCACGCGATCTCGGCCTCCGGTAGCTGACAGGCCGCTGGCCGGGCGGTACCATCGGAACAAGCGGAGGTCTACTCCGGTTACTATACGGAGGCACCCTCCGGATATCAAGCGATTAACCTCGAAGGCGATGACGAGTACATCCGACCAGGCTCCTCGCGAGCAGGCAGCGCGGCCTGCCGGGCAGTTGCGCGCAGACGCGCGGCAGAACCGCGCCCGGCTGATCACCGCGGCCACCGCCGTGTTCGCCGAGAAGGGCGCCGACGCGCCGCTCGAGGACATCGCCCGCCGCGCCGAAGTGGGCATCGGCACCCTCTACCGGCACTTCCCCACCCGCCTCGACCTGCAGGCGGCCGTGTTCCGCAGCCAGGTGGGCGCGGTCTGCGGAAAGGGGGAAGACCTGGCCGGGAGCGTGTCTCCCGAGGAGGCTTTCGCCGGCTACCTCCGCGCGCTGGCCGGCTACCTGGTGACCAAGCGCGGCCTGTCGCACGCGCTGATCGAGGCGGTCGGCCTCGAGTCCGAGCTGATCTCCTCCTGCTGGGTGGCGATGCGCGAGACCACCGAGCGCCTGCTGTCCAACGCCCAGCAAGCCGGCGCCATCCGCCCTGACGTGGACGCCACGGACGTGATGCGCCTCGTGCACGGGGTGTCGGTAAGCACTGAGAAGGCTCCCGAACGGGCCGACATGCTCCTCTCGGTCATGCTCGACGGCCTCCGCGCCACGCGCCCCTAACCGGCCCACCCCCTCCGGTACGGTCCAGGTGACCCGGTGTGCCACCGGTGCTGCTCTACGATGCCCGCAGCAGCCACGGCAGCACCACCTGCCACATGAGGCGCAAACTTGCCCGGCCAGCTGTAGTTAACGGGGCTGATCCGGGTTACCGGTCCGATCCGGGACCCTGGGGGGTACCAGATCCACCCCGTAACCCCGATCCACCCCGTTGCGCGGCCAGGGACGGCGCATCACGTGACTCCCGGACACCGCGATGCCCGTCAGCCACATCAGTTACAGGGAGGGCGGGCGGTTCTCGTAGGGGGTGCTGAGGACGACGGTGGTGCGGGTCGAGACGCCGCCGATGGTACGGATCTGCTGGAGCAGCTCTTCCAGGGCGGCCGGGGACGGCACCCGGACCTTGAGGATGTAGTTCTCCTCGCCCGCGACGCTGTGACACGCCTCGATCGCGGTCAGGTGCTCGAGGCGCTGCGGGAGGTCGTCGGGGGCGGCGGCGTCGAACGGCTTGATCGACACGAACGCCGTCATCGGCAGGCCCACGTCGTCAGGGTCGAACACGGCGACATACCCCTTGATCACACCGTCCTGCTCGAGCCTGCGTACGCGCTGGTGCACCGCCGACACGGAGAGGCCGGCCTGCCGGGCCAGCTCGGTGAAGCTCATCCGGCCATTGCGGGTAAGCAGCGACACGATCTTGCGATCGATCTCTTCCACGTGGTCACGTTAGCGCCAACCGTTTGGAAGCTGCGACTGCATCATAATATAACGAAACGATAACGCCCTTTACGCTCCTGTAACATCGCCGTCCGCGCTCTTATCAGCAGATCACGGCGAGGTTACGCTGCCGGCATGGCACAGATCACGCTGGATCACGTGGAAAAGTCCTATGCAGGCAACGTCAAGGCGATTGACGACCTGAGCCTGGAGATCGCCGACGGCGAGTTCATGGTGTTCGTCGGCCCGTCGGGCTGCGGCAAGTCGACCGCGCTGCGGTCCATCGCCGGGCTGGAGGAGATCAGCGGCGGGACCATCTCGATCGGCGACCGGGTGGTCAACGACCTGCCGCCCAAGGACCGGGACATCGCGATGGTGTTCCAGAACTACGCGCTGTACCCGCACATGACCGTCGAGCAGAACCTGGCGTTCGGCCTGCAGCTGCGCAAGACCCCCAAGGCGGAGATCTCGCGGCGGGTGAACGAGGCGGCCAAGATGCTGGGCCTGGAGCCGTACCTCAAGCGCAAGCCGGGCGCCCTGTCCGGCGGGCAGCGGCAGCGGGTCGCGATGGGCCGCGCCATCGTCCGCGAGCCGCAGGCCTTCCTGATGGACGAGCCGCTGTCCAACCTGGACGCCAAGCTGCGCGTCTCCATGCGGGCCTCACTGAACCAGCTGCACGAGCGGCTCGGCGTCACCACCGTCTACGTGACCCACGACCAGGTCGAGGCCATGACCCTGGGCAACCGCGTCGCCGTCCTGCGGGACGGGCGGCTGCAGCAGGTCGACACCCCGCAGAGCCTGTTCGAGGCCCCGGTCAACCTGTTCGTGGCCGGGTTCATCGGCTCCCCCGCGATGAACTTCGTCACCGCCGACCTGGTCCGCGACGACGGCGTGGCGGTCACGTTCGCGGGCTACAAGCTCAAGGTCCCGCCGCAGGTCGTCGAGCGCAAGCAGGGCCTATCCGACTACTTCGGCCAGAAGATCATCCTCGGCATCCGCCCGTCGGACTTCGACGACGCCAGCCTGGCCCCCCGCGACTGGGGCACCATGGCCGTCACCGCTGGCGTCACCGAGGAACTCGGCAGCGAGATCAACGTGATCTTCACCATCGACGCCCCGCACGTCGAGCACGCCAGCATCGCCCAGGCCACCGAGACAAGCGAGGACGAGGACGAGGCCACCGCCGCCCTGATCGGCGGCAAGTCGCTGTGGACCGCCCGCGTCTCCAAGGAAAGCCGGGTCAAGAACGGCTCCACCCTCGAACTGTCCGTCGACACCCGCTACCTGCAGTTCTTCGACCCCGCCAGCGGTCTGTCCATCGGCCACCCGAAGGCCACCTCGGCGGTCGCGGAGCAGTCGGCCTAGGCGTCCCCTTCCCGGTGCGCACGGCCGCGGTCCGGGCACCTGGCTGGTGCCCGGGCCGCAGCAGTGCCCGGACCGTGGGAAACTGTAAGGATGCAGCGGAACCCGGAGGATCTCTACGAGCTCGGTCCGGCCGCGCCCGGCGTCGCAGGCGCGCCGATGTTGCACTACCTGGAGGGCTTCATCGACGCGGGAACCGCGGGCCGCCTGCTCGCCGAGCACCTGCTGCGCACCTTCCCGCACGAGACGGTGGCGCGCTTCGACACCGACCGGCTGATCGACTACCGGTCACGGCGCCCGCTGATGACCTACGACAACAGCCGCTGGGAGAGCTACGATCCGCCCGAGCTGGCGCTGCACCTGCTGCACGACCAGGGCGGGCGCCCGTTCCTGCTGCTGTCCGGGCCGGAACCGGACCACGAGTGGGACCTGTTCAGCCAGGCCGTGCTGAGCGTCGCCGCCCAGCTCGACACCGGGCCCGCGATCAGCTTCCTGGGCATCCCGGCCGGGATGCCGCACACCCGGCCGCTCGGAGTGATCGCGCACGCGACCCGCGAGGACCTGCTCACGGGTCACCAGCGGCTGCCGAGCCGGATTCAGGTGCCCGGCAGCGCGCCCGCGCTGATCGAGCTGCGCTTCGGCGAGGCGGGCCGGGACGCCCTCGGCTTCGCCGTGCAGGTACCGCACTACCTGGCCCAGGCCGTCTACCCGCCGGCGGCGCTGGCCCTGCTCGGCTCGGTGACCACGTCGACCGGGCTTGACGTGCCCGGCGCGGAGCTCCGTGAAGCGGCCGACCGCACCAACGAGGCGATCCAGCGTCAGGTCGAGGAGTCGGCGGAGGTCGCGGAGCTGGTCCGCGCGCTCGAGCAGCAGTACGACTCCGCGACGGAGAGCCAGCTGGCGAACGCGGACGCGGCCGCCGGGCTGCTGGCCGACGGCGAGGCCATGCCCACCGCCGACGAGCTCGCCGCCCAGTTCGAGCGCTTCCTGGCCGAGAACCAGGACCGCACCGACCCTCCCGGCCCCTCCGGCCCTCCCAGCTAGTGTCTGGCGGGAATCCGGCGTAGCCGGGGCTAGCCGGCGATCACGAGCTCGCGCGGCGTGTGGTTGAGCCGCTCGAAGCCGTCCTCGGTGCAGACTACGATGTCCTCGATCCGCGCCCCGTGCGGGCCGGGGTAGATGCCGGGCTCCACCGAGAAGGCCATGCCCGGCTCGAGCGGCTCGTGGTTGCCCGCCACGATGTAGGGGTCTTCGTGCGCCTCGAGCCCGATGCCGTGCCCGGTCCGGTGGATGAACGCGGCACCGAAGCCCGCCCGGGTAATGGGCTCGCGGGCGGCCGCGTCGACCGACTCCGCGGTCACCCCGGGCCGTACCGCGGCGCAGGCCGCCTCCTGGGCGTCGTACAGGACCTTGTAGTAAGCGGTGAACTCGGCGGGCGGCTCGCCGAGGGCGTAGGTCCTGGTGCTGTCCGAGCAGTACCCGGAGGGCATCGTCCCGCCGATGTCGACCACCACGGCGTCCCCGGCGGCCATCACGCGGTCGGAGACCTCGTGATGCGGGCTGGCCGCGTTCGGCCCGGACCCGACGATCACGAAGTCCACGGTGGCGTGTCCCTCGGCCAGGATCGCCTCGGTGATGACCGAGCCGACGGCCCGTTCGGTCAGCCCGGGCCGTAGCCAGCCCGCGACCTGGGCGTGCACCCGGTCGATGGCGGCGCCGGCCTCTCGCAGGGCGGCGACCTCGGCCGGGCTCTTCCTGATGCGCAGGGTACGCAGCGCGCCGCCGGCCAGCGCCAGCCGCGCACCGGGCAGCGCGTCGCGGAACTTCAGCACGGAAAGCGCCCACATCCGGTCCGAGAGGCCGACCGCGGAGACCGGGCCGAGCCTGCCCGCGACCAGCCGGAACGGGTCGTCGGTCTCTTCCCAGGGGACCATTTCCAGATGAAGCGAGCCGGCCGGCGAGGCCTGGGCCGCGGCCAGTTCCAGCCGCGGCACGAACAGCAGCGGATCCCCGTGAACCGGGACCGTCAGGCAGGTCAGCCGCTCCAGCTGCTTGGCGTCGTAGCCGATGACGTAGCGCAGGTCGGGGCCCGGCGTCAGCAGCACGGCGTCGAGGCCGGCCGCGCCGGCCGCCTCTCGCACCTTCTCCAGCCGGTCCGCGGGATACAGTTCGTCCGTCATCATGAGATGAATGCTAGGACGGGGACACCGCGCTGGCGAAACGGCCCAGCGAAGACCCGAGCCCCCAGCGCTCGCCGAGCTCGGCCAGCCGGTCCGGGTCGGCGGGGACGGCGGGCAGCGTCCCCGCCACATCGGGCAGCGGGGCGTCGTCGACCACCTTGACCACCGACAGGGCGATGTCCAGGTAGTCGCGGGCCTTTTCGAGCTTGTCCCGGCTGCCGCGCGGGAACCCGCCGTGGCCCGCGTCCAGCGCGGTAACGATGCCGTCGATGCTGCCGAAGGTGCGGATCAGCGCGGCCGCGGTCTTCTCCCCCACGCCCGGTACGCCGGGCAGGCCGTCGCTCGGGTCGCCGCGCAGCGCCGCGAAGTCGGCGTAGGCGCGGCCGGGGATGTCGTACTTCGCGGTCACCGCGGCCTCGTCGATGACGTCCATGTTCTGCAGGCCGCGCACGGTATAGACAACCCGGACGCCCCGGGCGTCGTCGACGAGCTGGAACAGGTCCCGGTCGCCGGTGACCACGTCCACCGGGCCGGCCGACCGGGCCGCCAGCGTGGCCATCACGTCGTCCGCCTCGAAACCGGGCTGCCCGGCGACCGCCACTCCGGCCGCGCGCAGCACCTCCTCGATCACCGGGACCTGCGGCACCAGGGCGGGCGGGGTATCCTCCGAGGCGCCGTCCGCGGCCAGCCGGTGCGCCTTGTACGAGGGCACTGCCTCGACTCGGAAGGCCGGCCGCCAGTCGTTGTCCCAGCACGCCACCAGGCGGGCGGGGTGCCTGGCCCGGACCAGGCGGCTGGTCATGTCGAGCAGCCCGCGTATCGCGTTGACGGGGGTCCCGTCCGGCGCGCGGACGGTGTCCGGCACGCCGTAGAACGCGCGGTAGTACAGGGACGCGGTGTCCAGCAGCATCAAAGAGCCCACACCGGCCATCCTAGGCACCTCGCGGCTGGTCCCGGGGCGGGAGCGTCAGAGCAGGACGACCTGACCGTTCACCACCTTGACCGGCCGGGCCGGCAGCGGGCTGGGCGGCGGCCCGGCCACCACGGCGCCATTAGTGATCTTGAACTGGCCGCCGTGGCAGGGACAGTCGATGGTGCCGCGGGCGACCTCGCTCATGATGCAGCCCACGTGCGTGCAGACCGCGCTGAACGCCTTGTACTGGCCGGCGGCCGGCTGGGTGACGACGACCTTGGCCGCCGTATAGATCTTGCCGCCGCCGACGGGGACCTCGCTGGCGGCGCCGAGCACGGTACCGGTGAGCTTGGCGCCGCTCTGCGCGCTGTCCGAGGCAGACGGGCTGGCCTGCGCGCCCCCGTCCGGGCTCGACATGGTGCCCGGGCCCGGCATGGTGCCGGAGGTCGCCATCGGCCCCGGGCCCTGGGCCCCCGGCACGGCCCCGGCCTCGTTGGCTCCGTAGGGCACGGCCGAGGTACTGCAGCCGGCCAGCGCGCCACCAAGTCCGGCCAGGCCTACCCCCAGCAGCACGCCGCGTCTCGTCGGACGCGGGTCCGGCTGGGCGCCCCCGCCCGGGCCGGTTCCGGTGCCGTTCCTCGATCCGCTGTCCGTGGTCTCGGGAGTCATTGACCGCCTTTCGCTCGTCCGCGCCCGCTCTCAGGACACCGTTCTACGAGAGGCGGCCCAGGCGCCGCCGGACTATAGCAGGATCCGTAAGAGTCCGGTAACCGCCCGGCCCGTTCGGCTCAATGATCGTCTTCTTGGTCAGGCCCATCCCAGCCGGCGGCCAGGACCGACACCCGCGCCACCGCGTCCGGCAGCGCCAGGCCGCGGCCGACCGCCACCCCGACCAGGTAGGCGGTGAGCGGCGCGGCGGGCCGGGCCACGCCGTGCGCGACGTCGCGGGTCAGGTCGAGCACGGCCCGCAGGTCGACGCTCTCGGGCTCGAGGCCGAGAGCCGCGCACACCGCCGCCATCCAGCGGTCCATCGTGCTCATAGATCCACCCTAGGGGCTCGGTTCAGCAGATCCGCCCGCCAAGATACGTCACCGGCGCAGGTGCCGGGCCAGGAAGCCGAGCAGGGTCGCGCCCGGCGGCTGGCCGAACCACCAGGCGTGCCCGATCAGGTACTCGTACGCCAGGTCGGCGTCGTCCGCCGAGACCGCCACGCTGGTGAAGTAGTCCAGCTCGGACAGCGCGTACTCGACGTGCGCGACGGGCAGGACCAGCGGCAGCGCGACGGCTTCGGTCCCGGTCAGCGGCCGGACGGTCTGGTACCCGTCCAGCAGGACGGCGGCCGCGGCCGGGTCGGCGGCCGCCGTGCCGCCCTCGTGCAAGCCGGTCCAGTTCACTACGGCGCGCTCCAGGGCCAGGGCCAGGTCATGCACGGCCGAGGTGCGGTTGGCCAGCCCGAAGTCGAAGATCCCGGCCACCCGGGCGTCCGGTGCGGCCGAAGTCCAGGTGAGGTTGGACGGGCGCCAGTCGCCGTGTCCCCACTGCGCGGGCAGCGCCGCCAGCAGCGGCGCGACGTTCGCGATGAGCGGGCTCACGATGGCCTCGAAGTGCTCCTCCCAGCGCCGCCCGGCCAGGTAGGCGGCCAGGGCGGGGCGCTGGGCGACCAGTGCCCCCGCCGCCCGCAGCGGGTCGGGCGCGGTGATGACCTGGCAGGAGTTCATCAGCACCGCGGGCGGCCGGGCCTCGCCGCGGAAATCCGCCGCGGCCAGGTGCAGGCGGCCCAGGGCGACGCCGGCCGCGTAGGCGTGACCGAGGCTTCGGTACGGCGACCAGGTGGCCGCCTCGCGGTACAGGTCGATCCCGTCCGCGACCTGGTGGACCTCGTAGCAGTACCCGCCGCGGCTGAGCACCGAGCCGCCGTCGGCCAGCCGGAACACGGCCGGGACCGGAAGGCCGTGCTCGCGCAGGTGGCGGGCGAAGGCATGCTCCGCGGCGAGCGATTCTGGGGTGCGGACGCCGAGGTGGTGACGCTTGACGAAGACGGCCACCGCACCGTGCCTGACCAGGGCGGCGGCGGACCTCGGGCGCGGGCTGCGCCAGGTCACCACGGGTTCGCGGCCCAGTCCGCCCGGGTCGCTCCGGCCCAGGATGGCGCGGAGCTCGTCGTCCGTCAGCGGAAGCCAGTCGAGTTCGCCGAGCTCATGACCCATGCCGAGGGCGCCCTTAGCCGCCGATCGCCGACATCGGGCGGTCGGGCTGCAGGAACGACGGGTCGTTGATGCCGTGCCCCGGCAGCTTCACCGCCACGGCCCGCCGCCACGCCGCGGCCAGCTCGGCGTCGTCCGCGCCGCCCCGCAGCAGGCCGCGCAGGTCGCTTTCCGTCCGGGCGAACAGGCAGTTCCTCACCTGCCCGTCGGCGGTGAGCCGGACCCGGTCGCAGGTGCCGCAGAACGGCCGGGTGACCGAGGCTATGACGCCGACCCGGGCCGGGCCGCCGTCGACCAGGAAGGCCTCGGCCGGCGCGGACCCGCGCTGCCGCGGGTCGTCCGGGGTAAGGGTGAACGTGCGGCCGAGGGCGGCGAGGATCTCCTCCGCCGTCACCATCTCGGCCCGCTTCCAGCCGTGCTGGGCATCCAACGGCATCTGCTCGATGAACCGCAGCTCGTAGCCGTGGTCCAGGCAGTACCTGAGCAGCGGCGCCGCCTCGTCGTCGTTCAGGTCCCGCATCAGCACGGCGTTGACCTTGACCGGGCGGAGCCCGGCCGCCGCGGCGGCGGCCAGCCCGTCGAGCACGTCCGGCAGCCGGTCGCGGCGGGCAAGCTTGCGGAACGTCTCCGGCCGCAACGTATCCAGCGACACGTTGACCCGGTCGAGCCCGGCCGCGTGCAGCGGACCGGCGGTACGGGTGAGCCCGATGCCGTTGGTGGTCAGCGAGATCTCCGGGCGCGGGCGCAGCCCGGCGGCATGGGCCACGATGCCCGCCAGGCCGCGCCGCAGCAGCGGCTCGCCGCCGGTGAACCTGACCTCGCGGATGCCGAGCCGCTCGACCCCGATCCGGATGAGCCTGACGACCTCGTCGTCGGTGAGCTGCTCGGGTGCCGGGAGCCAGTCGAGCCCCTCCGGCGGCATGCAGTAGGCACACCGCAGATTGCACCGGTCGGTGAGCGACACACGCAGGTCGGTCGCGATTCGCCCGAAGGAGTCAGGCAGCATCGTCCCAGCTTACGCGGGACGGCAATGGCCTATTGGTACTCATTGCGCCTTTCGTCAACAAGGCGGAAGCCAGGCCTTGCCCGGCGCAATCGCCTCTTGCGTTTGGTTAGCCGCGATGAACCATCCCGTAGGCCCGCTCGGCCCGCAGCCGGACGACCAGGCGCCGGTCGCGGACCATGGCCGCCCGGTAGTCGTCCCAGTCGGGGTGGTCGCCCTGGACCGTCCGGTACAGCTCGACCAGTTCCTCCACGGCCGCGTCGTGTGGGTCGCGGGCCACCGCGGACAGCTCGGCCTGCCCGTCGACCACGACGTAGGACCAGAAGTCGCCGGTGGTGACGTGGAAGCTGACCCGCGGGTCACGGCGCATGTTGCTGGTCTTGGCGCGGTCGTCTGTCGTGGAGATCCTGATGACCTGTTCCTCCGGGTACCAGGCGTAGTTCACGTTGGAGAGCTGCGGCCACCCGTCTTTTCTGAGGGTGACCAGAACTCCCTGTCGCTGCCCGGCAATCAGCTCGGCAAACCGCCCCTCGATCATGCCCTCAGAACAACGCCCGGCGGCCCGATGTTCCGCCGGGCCGGCGCCGGGCCGCTCCCGGGCCGGGCCAGGTTGCGGCGGGTTCGGTTTCTTGCCACCCGCCTGGAAATGTCACGCATTGCAATCACCGGCGAAAGCGTCCCTTTATGCAGACGCTTAATCGCGGCGGCCTGGCAAAACCCAGGCTGGTTTCATCATCACGACTCGCGACCGGTGACTGCAGGTCAACCAGTGTTTAACCAACGAGTAACTTAGCATATTGATCTCCCGCCGACCGCGTGATACAAGGATAGTGCGCGCGCTTTCCAGTGCCCTCCCAGGTCCCTATGGGGTGACTCGTGCGGATTTCCCGTGTCCTTTTCAGCGCGGCAGTTGTTATGTCCTTCGGCGGTCTGATCACCGCCGTGACCGCGATGCCCGCCGCCGAGGCGGCGTCCGCGGTGAACTACGTCGCGCTCGGCGACTCCTACAGCTCAGGACTGGGCGCCGGAAGCATGATCTCGTCCAGCGGCAGCTGCGACCGCAGCAACAACGCCTATCCGGAGCAGTGGGCGGCCGCGCACTCGCCTGCCTCGTTCGTGTCGGTGGCCTGCTCCGGCGCCACGACCTCGGACGTGAACAGCAGCCAGGTATCGGCCCTGAGCGCGAGCACCACGCTGGTCAGCCTCACCATCGGCGGGAACGACGCCGGCTTCGCCAGCACCATGGAGACCTGCGTGCTCGAGTCGACCAGTTCGTGCGTGAGCGCCGTCAACAAGGCGGAAGGCATCATCAACGGCCCGCTGCTCGGCAGCCTCGAGGGCACCCTGAAGCTCATCAAGACGGACGCGCCCAACGCGAAGGTCGTGCTGCTCGGCTACCCGGAGCTTTACGACCTGTCCAATTCGAGCTTCTGCATCGGGCTCAGCACCACCGACCGGACCGACCTCAACGGTGCCGCCGACCAGCTCGACACCGTGCTGAGCAACGCCGCGACGGCCACCGGCGTCACCTACGCCGACGTCCGCGCCCAGTTCGCCGGCCACGAGATCTGCGACGGCGGCAGCAGCTGGCTGAACTCGGTGAACATCTTGTCGATCAGCTCGTCCTACCACCCCAACGCGTCCGGGCAGGAGCAGGGCTACGAGCCCGTCTTCGCCTCGAAGGCCGGGCAGTTACCCGCCTGAGAAATTCAGTGGTTGTGGCAATGTAGTGATCCTATTAACTACGTTGCCGCAACCACTGAACCAGGATGGGGTACAAGGGGCGGGTGAGCTCACCGGCCGCCGTGGTGGGACGCGCTAGCCGGGCGGCGGCCCGCCGAACGCCCGGCGGACCGCGCGGGCCTGCCGTGACATGTCCTCGATCTCGGCGATGCCGTGGTCGTCGGCGGCGGTCCGGGCCAGCATGTCCAGGTGCCGGCGGCCGGACTCGGCCAGCGCGGCGGCCCGCGTCCAGCCGCGGTAGGCGGCGTCGGCCGCGCCGACCTCCGCGGCGTAGCGCTCCAGCGCGGTGATCCGGTCCGCGACGCTGGCCTCCGCGAGGTGCGCGACCCGGGTCTGGCGGCCGAGCGCCGTCGCGGCGCGCGCGTCCGGGTCCGCCGCGGCCAGCCCGGCCCGTGTGGCGCGCAGCCGGGCCTGTTCGTGCAGCGCCACGGCGATGTCCCATTCCTGGCCGGCCAGGGCCAGGCCGGTCGCCGCCCGGTCCACCACGTCGGCCCGGTAGACCTCAGCCGAGGTGACCGTGTCGACCGCGTTCTGCACGCGTCGCAGCAGCCGCCTGGACCGCGCGTCGAAGTCGGCGCCGGTCAGGTAGCGCCCGTGGTAAGTGCGCGCCGCCACCTCGGCCGCGGCCCGGCCGCGTGGCTGCCCGGACCGGACGATCCTGGTGACCAGGAACGCGGCGGTCAGGACCGCGAGAAGCCCGGCCAGGAGCAGCCCGTAGCGGCTCCAGGCGGACTGCCAGCCGGCCGGATCCTGGAAGACCAGGGTCCCGATGGCCAGCGGGGTGGCGCCGCCCACGGCGGTGAACGCGGCGGCGGTCATCCCGATGACCGTCCCGTCGATCGTGGTGCCGCGCAGGCCGGGATCGGCCGGCAGGTAGTCCCGGTAGCGGGCCGGCCGGGGCCGGCAGGCCGGGGTGAGGAGCGCGCCCGGCGCGGTCAAAAGCGCGCGCTCGGGAGCGGGGATACCTGGATCGACGGCAGGTCTGCGCAGCATGGCGTCGGCCCAGCCCGCGTCGCGCTGGTCGTCCATGGGACGGCTCCTGTTCCGCCCGCGCCGCCGCGCGAGCCCCGGGCAGTCCGTCCAGGATATCGCCACCGTCCGGGTCTGGCCCGGCGGAGCACCCGTGCTCTGGGGCGGTCAGTCCGGTGCCCGGGCCGGTACCGGCGCGGGCCCGGGCGCGGAACTGGTGCCGGCCGGGAGGCGGCGGGTGAACACCAGCGCCACCAGGCCCACCGCCCCGGGTATGGCGAACGCGGCGAAGACGCCCAAGCGGAGGTCGCCGCCCGCGGTGGCCGCCACGGCCGCGCCGCCCGCACCGATGCCGATGGCGGTGCCGAGCACGTCGGCCAGGTTCAGCGACGCCGACGCCTGCCCCTCGTGCCCGGGCAGCGCCTTCTGCAGCATCATCAGCGACAGCGGCGCGTACGCCAGCCCCATGCCCAGGCCGGCCACCGTCCAGGCGGCGAGGCCCTCGGCCACCGGGACGGACGGCACGAGGACCAGGACCATCATCCCGGCGATGCCGGCCAGGACGATCGCCAGCCCGGCGCGGACCAGGCGCCGGCCTTCCCAGCTGCCGCTGAGCCTGGCCTGCATCCAGGCACCGGCGGTCCATGCCACGGTCGCGCCGGTGACGGCGATCCCGGCGACTACCGGCGTGCGGTGCCGCAGCGCCGTCACCGCCAGCGTCACGTAAGCGTCGGCGCCGAAGAACGTGAACGTCAGCAGCCCCCGGCTGGCAATCGTGGCGGGTAGCCCGGGCCACCCGGCCAGGGTCCCGGGCGGGACCAGCCGGCGCAGCGCGGGCAGGCCGGCCAGGCCGCCGGCCGCGATCAGCACCAGCCCGGCCGGGATCGCGCCGGACCCGGCCGCCAGGCTGAGGCCGGCCAGGACCATCGTCGCCCCGGCCGCGGTGCGCAGGCCGTCGGTGAACCGGTGTTCCTTGGCCTGGGACGCAGCGGGCGGTCCCAGGCGGATCAGCGCGGGGATGGCGATGCCCCCGGCCACGGCCACCACCGGCAGCAGGCCCAGGAACACCCAGCGCCAGCCGAACAGCCGCGCCACCTCGGCGCTGACCGCCGGCCCGGCCAGCCCGGGCGCGACCCACGCGGTCGACAGGACCGCCATCATCCGGGCCCGCAGTGCCTCGGGCAGGCTCCGGCCGATGGTGGCGTAGGCGACCGCGGGGACCGCCCCTGCCCCGACGCCCTGCAGGATCCGGCCCGCCACCAGCACCGCCATCGAGGGCGCCAGGCCCGCGATGGCCAGGCCGGAACCGAACAGCACCACCCCAGCCACGAACGGGACCGCGGGGCCACGCCGGTCGGCTTCCCGGCCGGCCGCCACGATGCCCACCACGCTGCCCAGCATGAATCCGCTGAAGACCCAGCCGTACAGGCTCAGCCCGCCCAGGTCTTTGGCCACCACCGGCATCACGGTCACCACGGCCAGCGCTTCCGACGCGACGAAGGTGATCGTCAGCACCAGGCCGGTGGTCAGCGCGCGATGCTGCGGCGCCCATAGCCCCCCCTCTACCCGGCCCCCGTCCACCCGGCGGGTATCAGCGGCCGCGGTTGAGCCGCCGCCGGTAGAAGAAGCTGCCCGCGCCGGCCACGATGGCGGCCAGCCCAGCCAGCAGAAGCGCCGTGTCCTGGAAGCCGGCGGTACCGCCACCGCCGGTGACCGGGGCGACGGTCGGGATCGGGGTGGCGGTCGAGGTGGCGGTGACGGTGGGAGTGGGAGTCGGGGTCCGCGTCACGGTCTGGGTAGCCCGGGGCGTCTGGGTAGCCCGGGCCGTCTCGGTAGCCGTGGAACTCGAGCCCGTGCCGGGCGTGCCCGTGGTGGAGGAGCTGCCGGCGGAGGGCGTGTCCTTCGAGCTCCCAGCCGAGGCGGAGGCGGAGATCGTCCCGCTGCCCGAGACGATCACCGTCGGCGAGATGACAGTGGGAGTCGTCGGGGACGACGAGGTGCACGCGGTCAGCGCGACGGGCGCCACCAGGGCCAGCGCTCCCCAGCACAACGCGGTCAGCCGCACGCCCAGCGTCGTTCGATGCACCTTCATGGACCCTCCTCATGCGCCTGGCCGATGACGAGTGTTCCCGCTCCTGGCGCCAGAAACCGGTCAGGGAAAGGAAAACGCGTGACCGGTCTGGTCGCCGCCCGCACCGCCACAGGCAGGTCCAGAAAGCGCCGGCGGCCGTAACGCTGCGGCCGCAGGCCGACGCTGACGTGCAATGGCTTGTTGACCATCGGACTATTAGGCTAACTGAGGAGAACAGCGGAGGAAAGGACAGCGGCATTGCCGGGTTCGGCGTGGCGGCGGATCGGCGGGTTCCGTGTCGTCGTCACCTGGCCGCAGGCCGGCTACGCCCCGCCGCCCAGCACCCCGGTCAAGCTGCGGGCCCGGCTCGCCGGGATCGCCGGGGCCCTGCTCATCGGGGCCGGCCTCGCCGCCGTCGGCGTCGTGCTCGCCTCCCAGGTGCACGCGCCGCAGCCGTCCCGGTCGGTCGCGGGCGCTACCGGTGCGGGCCGGGGCCCGTCGCTGGCCCGGTCCGAGCCGGTGGAGGTGCGGATCCCGGCCATCGGCGTGGACTCCAGGCTGCTGCGCCTGGGGCTCAACCCGGACGGCACGGTCATGGTGCCGTCGCTCCAGACGAGCGCCGGCCTGGCTGCCTGGTACAAGTACTCCGCGACACCCGGCCAGATCGGCGCGTCGGTCATCGAGGGCCACGTCGACAGCGTTCAGGGTCCCGCCGTCTTCTTCCGCCTCGGCGCGCTGCGCCCGGGCAACACGATCGAGGTGACGCTGGCCGACGGGGTCACCGCCGTGTTCCGCGTCACCGGCGTCCGCGAGTACGAGAAGTCCAGGTTCCCGGCGCGCACCATCTACGGTGCCACCGACTTCGCCGCCCTGCGCCTGATTACCTGCGGCGGCGCTTTCGACTACACCACCGGTCACTATCTCAGCTCGACGGTCGTCTTCGCCTCGCTCGCCTCGTCGCGCCCGGCCCGGACCTCTTGAGGATTACAGCAGGGACAGCTGTCCCTCGATGTCCGGGCGGTGCTTTCTGAGGTGCCGCCACTGCGGCAGGTCATCGAGATAGCACCAGGACAGCCGGTGCTCGGGGGTGGGGCCGAGAGCTGCGCCACGACCCACAATGATGGCGGCTGCGACCGCCGGGCGTCACGCCGAATCGCCGTACCGCGGCTAAGCGTCCCGGATCTCGCTCGGCCCGGAGAGGGCCTCGAGGAACCGCAAGGTCGCGGTCATCGCCTCGTGCCGCCACAGCACGAGGGTGTGCTCGAATCCCGTGGTGGTCCGCAGCCGGTCCTCCAGTGCGGCCGCCACGGGCAGGAGCCGGGCCCGCTGTGCCTGCAGCAGGTCCCGCGAGTCGATTCCGCTCCGGTCGAGCAGCGCCAGCTTGATCATGAGCTCGGACCGGACCTCCCTGGCGTGCTCCACCGGCGTGCTGAGCCACGCCAGCGCCGCCGCGCCTCCGGCCGGGGTGACCTCGAAGAGCGAGCGGACCGGCCCCAGATGAGTCCGCTGCTCCCCTACCGTCCGGATCAGGCCCAGCGCCTCGAGCCGCGGCAGCGCGCGGTAGACCACGGCCTTGGGGACCGACCAGACCTGCCCGAGATGTCCGTCCCTGGCCAGCAGCCCGACGAGGACCTGGCCGTAGGTCGGGTCCTCGCGTACCAGGCACAGCACCAGCCACTCGGCCAGCGACAGCTTCTCCTCGTCCACGATTTCCCGCCGGTCGCGGACAAGCACGCTGTCGGTGATCTCTGCCATGCGATATACTCCCGGGCGAGCAGGACTTATTTCCGGTACAAACCTAGGACTACCAGGGCAGGAACACCAGCGCCAAGCCAAGGCACGCTGCTCGCAAATAATAGTGTCAATTGCTATCGGTGTCGCAAATAAAAATTGCCCCGGTCAATTATTAATTGCTCCGCACGCGCCTGGGGCCCTGACCCAGTGCCGCTTGGCTGGAGTTGATCATGCACGTCGATGCGACACCGGACGCACGTGAAACCGGCCTTCCAGTGCGTTCTGGCGCACTCGAACCCGGGTTTCATGGCGTCCTGGCTGGGTTTCATGGCGTCCTGGCTGAGCTGAGTTTCATGTCGTCCTGGCTGATCCGTGCGGGGCCGGCGGACCAGGGCTGAACCGTTGCGCCGTTTGGTACGTGATCATGGTAAGCCGTGAGCGACGCCGCAGGTCCTCCCCCCCTGACCTGACGGGGAAGTCCGGCTGGGCGCCTGGCCGTGGTCCTCCGAGGACCACGGCCAGGTCGCGCTGAACCTCGGGCCCGGCCGGGCCGTTCTACGGGTAACGGCAGGATGGGGGCAGCACCATGAGGCGGGTCGTGCTCGTAGGCGTCGGGTTCCTTCTCACGCTCGCCGGAGTGGTCTTCACGCTGCAGGGCGTGGGCATCCTCGGCGGCAGCGTGATGTCGCACGTGACCTTCTGGGCCGTGGCCGGACCGGTCATCGTGCTCGCGGGCCTGGGCATCGCCGCCATCGGCCTGCGCGACCGGCCGGCCGCCTAACCGTGGGAAACCGGTTGCCGCCGACGGTTAAACTGGAGCCATGACGGGCATGGCCACGCGCCGATTTCTTCGCCTCCCGGCCCACGACGGGCCGCCGGAAGGCGTTACGCTGCGTTAAGACGGCGACCTCGCCCGAGGCGAGCTCAAGGCCGGGAGGAACCTTCCCCGCCAGCTCACCTCGAAGAGGAGTCACCGTGTCCCGTCCTGTTTCCTATGTCAGCCCCGCCCAGCTCGACGCCGCCCTCGGCCTCCGCGACCTGTCCGACCCGGCGGCGGGCCCGCACGCCATCCAGCTTCTCGCCGACCGTGCGGCGCAAGCCCTGTCGCGCGCGTGGACGTGCGAGGTCCGGTGGTGCCGCGGCCCGGACGTCGTGCCGGTAGCGGACAACTACGACCGCCTCGGCTACCCGACCGACGCGGTCACCCGGGAGGCCAGGTACACCCGTTACGTCAGTGCCGGGCAGATGCTCCGCAGCCATTCCACCGCCATGGTCCCGCCGGCGCTGCGCCAGCTGGCCGGGGACCACCAGCTGGCCGGGGACCACCGACTGGCCGGGAACCAGCGACTGGCCGGCGCCGGGGACGTGCTGCTGGCCTGCCCGGGGATGGTGTACCGGCGGGACGCCATCGACTGGCAGCACAGCGGGACCCCGCACCAGCTCGACCTGTGGCGGATCACCTCCCGGCCCCTGACGGAGGCGGACCTGGACGAGATGATCGCGTGCCTGCTGGAGGCGATCGTCCCTGGCCTGCCGTACCGGCAGGAGCCGCGGGTCCACCCGTACACCGAACACGGCCGCCAGGTCGACGTGCGCCTGGACGGCCGCTGGGTGGAGGTATGGGAGTGCGGCCTCGCCCATCCCGGCGTGCTAGCCGCGGCCGGGCTCACCGGATGCGGCGGCCTCGCCCTCGGGATGGGTCTCGACCGCATGCTGATGCTGGTCAAGGACATCCCCGACATCCGGCTGCTGCGTTCGGCCGATCCCCGGATCGCGGGCCAGATGCTCGACCTGGCCGCCTACCAGCCGGTCTCGTCCATGCCCCCGGTCACGCGCGACCTGTCGGTCGCGGTGGACGCGGAGGAGGACGAGGAAACCCTCGGCGACCGGGTCCGCGACGCCCTCGGTGCCGACGCGTCGTGCGTGGAGGAGGTCCGGGTGCTTTCCGCCACGCCGTACGACGGCCTGCCCGCCGCCGCGGCGCGCCGCCTCGGAGCCCGCCCGGACCAGAAGAACCTGCTGGTCCGCGTGGTGCTCCGCGACCTGGAGCAGACGCTGACGAACGAGGCGGCCAACGCGCTGCGCGACCGGATCTACGCGGCCATCCACCAGGGTGCGGAACACCAGTGGGCAGGCCGGAGGTAACGTCGGGGTGTCCGCATGATCATCGGTCCGCCGATCGCACCCGTGAGGTCCCCTTGACCGTCGTTCTCGACCATCTTGCCGTCGGCACCCCGGCCCCGGCCCTGGCCGACGGCTGGGAGCTGTTCGGTGGCGTCCTGGGCGGCGCCTGGGCGTACGGCGGCGACTCCCCCGGTTTCTGGTGGGGCCAGCTGAAATTCGCCGCGGGGCCGAAGATCGAGCTGATGAGGCCCGCTGGCGGCCCGGACGCGGCGTTCCTCGAGCGGTTCCTGGCCGCACGCGGCGCCGGCCCGCACCACTTCAACTTCCTCGTCAGCGACATCGAGGCGACGCTGGCCAAGATCCGGGCGCTCGGCATCGAGCCGGTCGGCGTCAACCTGGAGGGCCAGAACTGGAAGGAAGCCTTCCTGCACCCCCGGGACGTGCACGGCATCGTCATCCAGGTCGCCTGGCAGGGCGGCGCGCCGCCGCCGGAGGCCCCGCCGGCCGAGCTGCCCGCGCCCGGGCCGGCGGCCAGGTTCGAGCTGATCGAGCATCACGTCGGCGACCTGCCCGCCGCCACGCGGCTGTTCACGGAGGTCCTCGAGGGGCGGCTCGAGACCGCCGGCGACGATGCCGTCGAGCTCACCTGGGCCGGCGGCAAGCGGATCAGGCTGGTACGCGAGGACGGCCTGCCGCTCGGCGGGTCGCTCCACCACGTCCGCTTCACCCGGGCCGAGGGCGCCTTCAGCACCCAGGACCGGCAACGAGCCGGGTTGCTGGCCAAGCGCCTGGGCCTGACGGTCGAGCTCGGCTGACCGCATCGTGTCCGCGCGGCGCGCAACCGTCGCCGCGACATCACCGCGGCCATATCTGGCGCTCCAGTCACACCTTCCCCGCCTCAGGCGGAGGCGCCGCGGCGCTGGGGCTGGTGCGGGCGGGGTGCCGGGGGCGGGTGTGGTTGCGCGGCGGAGGCCAGAAGCCTCAGAAATTCAGTGGTTGTGGCACTGTAATGGCCCTATCAATTAGAGTGCCACAACCACTGAATCGGTATGGGGGGACGGGGTGATCGGTATGGGGTGAGAGGGGCGGGTGAGGCCGAAGGTTTCAGCGGAGGCGGACGGGAATCGAACCCGCCGACGACGCGGCGCGCCGTCCTCTGGTTTTGAAGACCAGGGGGACCACCAGGTACCCGGACGCCTCCGCGTCGACTCTACTGCCGGCGGCCGGCGGCCGACGGATTCACGGGGCCAGCCAATGTCACGGGGCCAGCCAATGTCACGGGGCCAGCCGGTGCAGGTCCCGGGGGAACAGCGTCACCTCCCGGATGTTCTCGGCCCGGGTCAGCCGGCCCGTCCAGCGCTCCAGCCCGATCGCGAACCCGCCGTGCGGCGGCATCCCGTGCGCGAAGGCTTCCAGGTAATCCGCGTAAGCCGCGGGGTCCTCGCCCCGGGCCCGGATCGCCGTCAGGTAGTCGGTGTGGCGGTGCAGCCGCTGACCGCCCGTCACCAGTTCCTGGCCGCGGAAGAGCAGGTCGAAGCTGTTGGACCAGCGCTCATCGCCGGGCTGCGGGTGGGTGTAGAAGGGCCGCTTGCTCATCGGGTAGCCCTCGACGGCCACGAAGTCGCTGCCGTGCTCCCGGGCCGCCCACTGGCCGATGGCCCGTTCGTGGGCGGGCGCGAGGTCGGGCTCGTCCGGCGGCGCGCCTGCTATGACCAGGGCGTCCCGGAAGTGGATCAGCGGGATCTCCGCCGGGATCGCGGGGATCGCGATCCCCAGCAGGTCCACCGCCGACTGCGCCCGCGCCCGCAGGGCCGCCGTCATCCCGGCCAGCGCCTGCCTGAGCACCGCGAGCACATCGCGGTGATCGCTGATGAAGCCGAGCTCGGCGTCGAGCGAGACGTACTCGGCCAGGTGGCGGGCGGTGTCGTGGGGTTCGGCCCGGAAGACCGGGCCGGTCTCGTAGACGCGCTCGAAGACGCCGACCATCACCTGCTTGTAGAACTGCGGGGACTGCGCCAGGTAGGCGGGGCGCCCGAAGTAGTCCACGCCGAACACGCTGGCGCCGGACTCGGTCGCCGAGGACACGAGCTTCGGCGTCTGGATCTCGGTGAAGCCGAGCTCGTCCAGCGCGGCCCGGAAGCCGTGCAGCGACGCGGCGGCCAGTTCCCAGCGGGCCCGCCGGGCCGGGTGCCGCCAGGTCACCGCGGCGTGGTCCAGGATCACGGGCAGCCGGGCGTCGAGCGTCGGCCGCCACAGGTCGACCGGCGGGGCCTGCGCGGGCTCGCCGAGCAGCGTGATCCGCGGCTCGGTTACCTCGGTTCCGCCCGGCGCGGCCGGGTTGGCGGTGGCCACGCCGGTGACCGCCACGACGCTCTCCTCGCCGCAGCGCCGCACCGTGGCCAGGGTTTCGGGGTCCCGGACGACCACCTGGGCCAGGCCCGACCGGTCCCGCACGATGAGGAACGTCACCGCGCCGAGTTCGCGGCGCCGGTGCACCCAGCCCTCGATCCGGACCGGACGCCCAGGGGCGGCCGACGGCAGGTGTGCCGCCAGGGTGCGGGACAGGCCCGCCAGTGCAGATGTCATGATTCGTCACCTCCAGTTCGGCATGAGGCCCTGGAGGTGCGGGCGGGGGCTAAGTCGCGGTGCCACCGCACCTTCGCCGGCGTACACCGGCCTCGGCGGCCGTTACGCGGCCAGCGGTCCGCGCTGGGAAGGTGTCTTCACCGTAGGCCCCGCCGTCCGCCTTCGCAGCTGCCGGCGGCTCTCTGAGCGGCGGGATTCTCGGTTACTTGGTCTTCCGTCATCGTCCGGACCAGACCAGGATAGGCTAATCCGGCCGCCGTGCCACGCGAATAGCACGCCGTAGGCTTGACCATGGCCGGTACGCCAGCGACAAGGGAGACGCGTGAGCGGCGTGTGGTGGGAAGATGCGGTCGTTTACCAGGTGTACCCACGCAGCTTCGCCGACGAGGACGGCGACGGCGTGGGCGACTTGCCGGGGTTGCGGTCCCGGCTCGGGTACCTGGCCGACCTCGGTGTGGACGCCGTCTGGCTGACGCCATTTTACCCGTCGCCACTGGCCGACGGCGGTTACGACGTCAGCGACTACCGCGCCGTCGACCCGCTGCTGGGGACCATGGCCGACTTCGACGGCCTGGTCAAGGACGCGGCCGCGCACCAGATCCGGGTCATCATCGACCTGGTCCCGAACCACTGCTCCAGCGCCCACCCGCTGTTCCAGGCCGCGCTGGCCGCGCCGCCGGGCAGCAACGAACGGGCCAGGTTCATCTTCCGCGACGGCCGCGGCCCCGGCGGCGATCAGCCGCCGAACAACTGGCCGTCCCAGTTCGGCGGCTCGGCCTGGACCCGGGTGACCGAGGCCGACGGCAGCCCGGGCCAGTGGTACCTGCACCTGTTCGACACCAGCCAGCCCGACTGGAACTGGCACCACCCGGACGTGCCCGCGCTGTTCGAGGACGTGATCAGGTTCTGGCTGGACCGCGGCGTGGCCGGGCTGCGGGTGGACGTGGCCCACGGCATCTTCAAGGACCCGGCGCTGCCCGACATCACCGGGCCGCTCCCGCTGAACGCGCCCTCCCCGTACCGGCACCGTCCGGAACTGCAGGCGCTGTACCGGTCCTGGCGGGCCATCCTGGATTCCTACCCGGCGGACGGCTTCCCTGGAGCGCGGACGGCCATCGGCGAGGTCTGGTACGACCGGCCCGAGACGCTCGAGCCCTACCTCGAGCCGGGCGGCCTGCCGCAGGTCTTCAACTTCCAGCTGATCCTGGCGGCCTGGCGGGCGGGCGACTTCCGCGGCGGGATCGACGTGGCGCTCGCCAGGCACGGCGGATCCCGCGCCCCGTGGGTGACCGGCAACCACGACGTGCCCCGCCTGGCCAGCCGCTACCGGCTGGACGAGGGGTTCACGCCGGACATGATCGCCCGGCTCATCGCCAACGGCGACCGGAACGCCGCGGCCGGCTTCCGCCGCGCCCGGGCCGCCGCCCTGGTGCTGCTGGCGCTGCCCGGCTCGGCCTATCTCTACCAGGGCGAGGAACTGGGCCTGCCCGAGGTGACCGATATCCCCGACGACGCCCGCCAGGACCCCCAGTTCTTCCGTACCCACGGCACCTCTCCCGGCCGCGACGGCTGCCGCGTTCCAATCCCCTGGGCCCCGGCCGGTACAGGTTTCGGTTTCTCCCGAACGAGGGATGGTGCTTCCCCCGCTGCCCCCTGGCTGCCGCAGCCGCCGGACTGGGGCTCTTACAGCGTCGAATCCCAGCTCGCCGACGAGCGGTCGTTCCTGCACCTGTACCGCGCGGCCCTGCGACTGCGGCGCGGCCACCCCGCGCTCGGCCGCGGCACGCTGCGCTGGCTCAGCCCCGAGGACTCCGCGGTGCTGTGCTTCGCCCGCGATCCCGGCTTCATCCTCGCCGTCAACTTCGGCCCGGACCCGGCTCCCCTGCCCGTCCACCGCGAGATCCTCCTGGCCAGCGGGTCCATCCCTGACAGTACAGTCCTGCCGTCCGATACCGCCGCCTGGCTGTCCGCCTGACCGCGTCCCGCGCATTCAGCTCATTTCCGGCACCTCATTTCCGGCAAAAGGCACTAACCTTTGTGCCATGCCCAAGGTAAGGGTGCCGCGCAAGAACGTGACGCCGGATGAGATTGTCACCGTGCTGAGCCGCCGGCTCGGCCCCGGCTACCAGGTAGAGGCCAACGGCGGCCACCGTGTCATCGCTCGGAAGAACGCCGCCATGTACGCGACGATCTCGATCCGCGACCAGCCTGGCGCGTCCGTCTTCGGCGTGCACGGCGGCGGTTTCATGCTCCTCCGCGTCGTCAACACCTTCAGCACCGCCCGCCAGGTAGCCGACGCCCTCCGCCGATCCCCGGAGTTCCGCAGCCTCTAGCCCGGCCCGAGATCTCGAGGCTCTACCAGCGGGCCGGGTTCAGCCACACCGGGCAGACCGAGGTGGTCTACCTGGCCCTGGTCGAGGATCTGCCGGATCCGGCCGACGCACCCCTGGACGGGATGACGGGCCGACGTCGGCAACCTGCACGTGGCGCCGCCCTGCCAGCGGCGGGGCGTCGGTACCTGGCTGCTCGGGCAGGCCGCCACCGGGTTCCGCGAGCTGACCCGCACGGCCCGCGGCTGGACCAGGGAGTAAGCGTGAGCTAACCGGACGCGGCGGCGGTCGTCGGGCAGGCGCTGGGTGATGTTGGCCCGGTCCAGGTACTCGAGCAGCGGGATCGCGACCCGGCGGGTGGTGCCGAGCGCCTGCCTGGCCTCGGCGGTGGTGAACGGCTGTGGCAGCCGGGCGAGGATCTGGGCGGCGCGCGCCCTGGCGTCCGGGGCCAGCACGATCTGCTCGGCCACCCGCAGCAGCAGGCCGGCCCGGGCCGCGGCCGCGACGGCTTTGTGGTCGAGCCCCAGTTCCCGCAGCCGGTCCGCGTCCGGGGCCAGGAACGGCGCCGTGGCGAGGTCCGCCAGTACGGCCCGCACCGCCGCGGCGACCCGGGGCGGCAGGGCCGGCCCGGTCTCCGCGGGCCCGGCGGTCCGCAGGTAGCCGTCCCTGACCTGGAGCCGGCCGGCCTGGTCGCGCGCCAGCGCCTCGGCCAGCGCCCGGTCGGGCAGGCCGAGCGCGGCCCGGGCGGCCTCGAGCGGCATGCCGACGGCGAGCGGGTCGCGCGTGGCGTGGGCGGCGACCGCCTCGGCCAGCCGGCCGCGCAGGGCGGCCCAGCGATCGGGGTCGGCCAGCCAGTCCCCCGCGCGGACGGAGGCCGCGGCGGTGTCGCGGACGCCCATCGCCGCCAGCGCGGACGCCCGCAGGAAACCGTGCCGGCGAAGCAGGTCACCCGCCAAGGGCGGGTCGGGCCAGGCGGCGAGCTCGCGCCCGGCCGCCGCGGCCGCGCCGCGCCGCGCCAGGGGCGGCGGGGCCGGGTCGAGTACCGTGGCGCCGACGATGGCGACACCGGCGCTGCCCGGGTCGCGGAGCAGGACCCGGTCCCCGACGTGCAGCGGGAGCGCGTCGCGCAACGTCAGCCGGGCGATGCCCGCGTCGTCCAGGGGACCGAGCGGCCGGATCCGGGCCTGCGTACGGGCCGAGCCGATGTGCAGGGCCACCTCGGATGGCAGGGTCATCTCCGGAGCGGGGTCGCGCGACGCCAGCCTGACGTCGGCGAGCTTGGTCAGGGTCCACCGGCCGGCCTCGATCAGCGCCATGCCCCGGGCCGGGACGCCAGCCGGGATGCCACGCAGGTTGACCGCGACGCGTGCCACCCCGGCGGCCGAGGTGACCGGCTCGTTCATGGATTCCAGGCCCCTGATCCTGACCGGCCGCGGCGACGGCGTGAGCACCAGTTCCTGGCCGGCCGTGAGCGTCCCGGCGGGCAGCGTGCCGGTGACGATGGTGCCCGCGCCCCGGATGCTGAACGACCGGTCCACCCAGAGCCGGATCGGAGCAGCCGGGTCGGGGACGGGCAGCGCCGCGACCAGCCGGGCCAGGGCGGCGCGCAGTTCGGGCAGCCCGGCGCCGGTGACCGCGCTCACCGCCACCGCCTGCACCGCGCCCAGGCTGGTACGGCTCAGGCGGTCGAGCGCCTGCCGCGTGGCCGGGCCGGGGTCCGCCAGGTCGCAGCGGGTGACGGCGAGCAGCCCGTGGCGGATGCCGACCGCGTCGATGGCGGCGAGGTGCTCAGCCGACTGCGGCATCCAGCCGCCGTCGGCCGCCACCACGAACAGCACGGCGGGCACCGGGCCGACGCCAGCCAGCATGTTCGGCACGAAGCGCTCGTGGCCGGGCACGTCGACGAACGACACCTTCTCCCCGCCGGGCAGCGTCGTCCAGGCGAAACCCAGGTCGATGGTCAGCCCGCGGCGCCGCTCCTCGGCCCACCGGTCAGGCTCCATCCCGGTCAGCGCCCGCACCAGCGCCGACTTCCCGTGATCCACATGCCCCGCCGTCGCGATCACCTGCACGCGAACCCCCGAAGACCATGATCGTGAACAGTTTTGGGCAATATTTGTCCCGAACCGTTCATGATGATCATGAAGTTGCCTGGGGGCGGGCCTGGGCAACGGCAGCCAGGATGGCCCGCGTCAGGGCTTCGTCGTCGGCGGGAGGCACGGAGCGCAGGTCGAGCAGGAGACGGCCGCGTTCTAGGCGGCCGACGACGGCGGGATCGCCGGTGCGCAGGGGTACCGCGAGCGACTCGGGCAGGCTCACCGCGAAGCTGTCCAGCTCGACGCCGGGGGCTCCGCCGCCGCCCACGGCGGCCTTGGCTGCCACCGTGTGAGCGTCGAGGCCGGTGGCGACGAGACGCGCCAAGACCCGTTCGGCCCGATGGAGGACGGATGCGGGGTCGGCGGCCAGCGCGGCGGCTACGGGCGGCAGCGGTCCGGCGAGGGTCGCCTCCAGGGCAGCGAGGGTCAGCTTGTCCACCCGCAGCGCCCGGGCCAGCGGATGCCGGGTCAGCCTGCGCACCAGGTCCGCCTGGCCGAGCAGCAGCCCGGCCTGCGGGCCGCCGAGCAGCTTGTCACCGCTCGCGGTGACCAGGGCGGCACCGTCACGCAGCGCGGTCGCGGCGCTGGGCTCGTCCGGCAGCAGCGGGTGCGGGGCGAGCAGCCCGGAGCCGATGTCGAACACTACCGGGGGCCTCCGGGGTCCCAGCCCGGCCAGGCGGGATACCTCGACGGCGGCGGTGAAGCCCTCGATGCGGAAGTTGGACGGGTGCACCTTGAGGATGAACGCGGTCCGGGGGCCGACCGCGCTGGCGTAATCCTCGAGCGCCGTCCGGTTGGTGGTGCCCACCTCGCGGAGCCGGGCGCCGGTCGAGACGAGCAGGTCGGGCAGCCGGAAGCGGTCGCCGATCTCGATCAGCTCGCCCCGGCTGATCACGATCTCCTCAGCGTCGGGGCCGCTCAGCGCGGTCGCCGCCAGGACCAGGGCGGCCGCGTTGTTGTTGACGACGGCCACCGCCCCGGCGGCGGGAACGGCCCGGGCCAGAGCGTCGAGGGCGCCCGCGCCACGCCGGGCCCGCGCCCCGGAGGCCAGGTCGAACTCCACGTCGCAGTAGCCCGCCGCCGCCGCCAGCGCGTCGACCGCCGCGGCCGACAGCGGCGCCCGGCCCAGGTTGGTGTGGACCAGCACCCCGGTCGCGTTGATCACCGGGGTCAGCGCGGCGGCCCGGGCGGGCAGTTCGGCGACGGCCGCGTCGGCGACCTCCTCGGGGGTGATCCGGCCGTCCCTGGCCTGCTGCTGGGCGCGGCCCACGGCCGCCTTGACCAGGCCCCGGCCCAGCCTGCGCTCGGCTCGCGCCAGGCGGGGATCGGCCAGCAGCACGTCCGTTCGCGGCACTTGGCGCCTGTCTTTCACGTCGCGAACGATACCTCGGCAAAGCCGGAATACAGCGTTCCTCCCAGGGTAGGTGGCGGGCAGTTATAGCCCGCACAACCACAAATCGCGACTTACTCAGGAAGTGATAGGCATGGCTGGGACGCTGCAGATGCGACGCAGTAGAGGAGCCTTCAGCGGATTCCTGCTGATCCTGCTCGGGCTGTGGGGTGCGCTTATACCCTTCGTTGGACCGTATTTCCACTTCGCCTACACGCCGGACAAGGCGTGGACCTACAACACCGGCCGCCTGTGGCTGGAGCTCCTGCCCGGCGCCGCGGTCTTCCTCGGCGGCTTCTTCCTGATGGCCGCCCGGGGCAGGCACACCGCGCTGTTCGGCGCCCTGCTGGCCGTCGCGGCCGGGGCCTGGTTCACCCTGGGGCAGTCCCTGAGCCCGCTGTGGAACCACCACGTGACCATGGGCGGCTCGCCGGCCAGCAGCACGGTGTACATGCGGATCATGGAGCAGCTCGGTTTCTTCACCGCGCTCGGCGTGGTCATCGTGTTCGTGGCCGGCACCGCGCTCGGCCGGGTCGCGTCCGTGCCGTCCGGGATCCGGCCGGTCGATGATGAGGTCCCGGAGACCACCGTCCCGGTGGAGCGCGTGCCGGCCAGCACCGGGCCGATCCCGGCCCGGACCCGGATGGAGCCCGTGGCGACCCGGACCGAGGCCGAGCCGGCCAAGCGCAGCTGGCTCGACCGGCGCAGCCGGACCGAGGAGAGCCTGCCCGCCGAGGACACCACCGGAACCGTGGGGTCCGGAACCATCCAGTAAGACGCCGCTTGGCCTGCATGGCACTATCATCGGCACGACATATCCGTGCCAGCCGGTGAAGGGGGTGTCATGCGGGCAGAGCCAGCAGCGGCCGCCGAGGTCTCAGCAGCCACCGTGCCCGCCCCGCATGGGCCACGGTGGCTGCTGCCTGCCGGGGCCGCCCTGCTGGTGGCGGTGCTGGCCGTCTACGTCGCCGACCTGGTCACGCACCTGTCCTCCATGACCGCTATGCGCGACCTGGTGGTGTACCGCGACGGCGGCCTGATCGTCCGGCACGTCTCCCCCGCCTACGACGCGCACCGCGCCTCGCCGCTGTACGACTGGACCGGGCAGCACGGCGTCCAGTTCACCTACCCGCCGTTCGCCGCGGTGCTGTTCTCGGTCGCCTCGGTGCTGTCGTGGACGGCCATGCGGTGGGCCATGACGCTGGCCAGCGTGGCCGCGCTGGGCCTGTCGCTGTGGCTGGTCTTCGGCACGCTCGGCTACCGTGATCGTCCGGCGATCCGGCTGGGCGCGACGCTCGGCATCTCGGCGTTCGCGCTGGCCACCGAGCCCGTCCAGCAGACCCTGGCCCTCGGCCAGGTCAACCTGCTGCTCATGCTGCTCGTGGTGGCGGACCTGCTGCTCGGCGACGGGATCCCCAGGTCCCGCTGGTGGCACGGCATCGGCATCGGCATCGCGGCGGGCGTGAAGCTGACCCCGCTGATCTTCATCCCGTACCTCCTGCTCACCCGCAGGTACCGGCAGGCGGCCACGGCCAGCGCGGTGTTCGCGGCCACGGTGGCGCTCGGCTACGCCGTCCTGCCGAAGGACTCCGGCACCTACTGGGCGGACGGGCTGTTCCTGAAGGCCAACCGGATCGTGTTCCTCGGCACCCGCGGCAACCAGTCGCTGCGCGGCGTGCTGACCCGGCTGGCCGGCAGCGTCTCGTCGGGGACGCTGCCCTGGATCGCGGCGGCCGCCCTGGTCGTGATCGTCGGCCTGGTGACCGCCATGCTGCTGTACCGGGCCGGGCAGCCCGTGCCCGGCATGCTGGCCTGCGCGCTGACCGGCCTGCTGGTGTCGCCGCTGAGCTGGGACCACCACTGGGTCTGGGTGGCGCCCGGGTTCGCGCTGCTGGCCCACCTGGGCGCGGCCGCGCGGCGCCGCGCGGCGCGGGTGGGATGGTGGGCCGCGGGCGGCGTCCTGTTCCTGATCTTCGCCAGCTGGCCGCAGTTCTGGAACCTCTCCCAGTCCGGCCTGACCCCCGCGGGCCTGGGCTGGTACGCGCCGGGCACCTACTTCGCCACCGGCGACAAGCCCTGGTACCACGAATTCCACTGGCACGGCCTGCAACTGCTGGCCGGGAACAGCGCCGTGCTGACCGGGCTGGCCTGCCTGGCGGCCCTGGTCGTCGCGGCCGTCCTTGGCCGGGCCCGCGAGCGCCACGGGGAGCTCGGCCCGTGACCGAAGGCATGTCGCTGCCCGGGCTGCGGGAACGCCTCGTCGCCCAGGTCATGCAGACCAGCGGGATCCAGGACGAACGGATCACCGCGGCGCTGCGCGACGTGCCGCGTCACCTGTTCCTGCCGCACCTGCCGCCGCCGGACGCCTATCTCGACGACGCCATCGTGACCAAACGGGACACCGGGGGCCAGCCCATCAGCTCCTCCTCCCAGCCCGCCATCATGGCCATCATGCTGGCCCAGCTGGGCCTGGCCCCAGGCCACCGGGTACTCGAGATCGGCGCGGGCACCGGGTACAACGCCGCGCTGATGAGCCATATCACCGGCCCGGCGGGCACCGTGGTCAGCGTGGACATCGATGACGACCTAGTCGTCCAGGCCCGCGAGCACCTGGCCGCGGCCGGATACCCGGACGTGATCGTGGTCGCCGCGGACGGCGCGGACGGCTACCCGCCCGGCGCGCCGTACGACCGGGTGATCGCCACCGTCGGGGTCAGCGACCTGGCCCCTTCCTGGCTGGAGCAAGCTGGTCCGGGCGCCAGGATCGTGGTACCGCTCGGCATCCGCGGACTGCAGGTGGCGGTGGCGTTCGAGCGTTCGGGATCCGGCGGCCACTGGATCAGCCGGTCGGTCGTACCGTGCGGGTTCATGCGGATCCGCGGTGCGCTGGCCGGGCCGGAACGCACCATGGTGCTCCAGCCCGGGCTCTCGCTGCTGCTCCCGGACGGCCTCACGCTGGCCGACGGGGCCGAGGCCGACGGGGCCGCGCTGGCCGCCTTCCTCGACGGGCCCGCAGCCGAGTCCGCCACCGGCGCCAGCGCCGACTCGCGGCAGCTGTGGGGGTTCGGCCTGTGGCTCGCGACCCACGACCGGCGGTCGTGCGCGATGTCCGAGGAGCGCCCGGCCGATGGCGTCCCGGCCCGGCTGGAGCGGGCGCCGTTCCGCTGGCCGGCCATCGCCAGCACGGCCGCGATCGCCGACTCGGGCGGCATCGCCGTGCTCCTGCTCGAGCAGCCGGCGCCCGCCGAGGGCCGCTGGGCCAGCCCGGCCGCCCTCGAGGTCGCCGGGTACGGCCCGGACGGCGCCGCGCTCGCCGCTGACCTGGCCGCGCTCGTGCAGGCCTGGGACCAGGCCGGGCAGCCCGACGCGACCCGGCTGCACGT
This sequence comes from Streptosporangiaceae bacterium, assembly GCA_050011155.1. Lineage (GTDB taxonomy): Bacteria > Actinomycetota > Actinomycetes > Streptosporangiales > Streptosporangiaceae > Palsa-504. Next base: position 17,307 of record JBEKJP010000026.1, on the reverse strand, counting down.
TGACGCCTACCCGCGGTCCGCGCCGGACCCGGGCGCTCAGCCTGAGGGCGCGCTCCTCATCGAGCGGCCCGCCATCCGCTTCGCGGTCTACCGCACGTAGCCTTGGAGGCGTGACGAGCAGCAAGGGCGACCACCTGGAAACCGAGCAGAAGTACGACGCCGACGCCGGTTTCGTCCTGCCGAAGCTGGGCAGCCTGCCCGAGCTCGGCGGCCGTCGGGCCAGCGCTCCCAGACGGATCTTCCTGAGCGCCACCTATTTCGACACCGAGGACCAGCGCCTCATCCGGCACAAGGTCACGCTCAGGCGGCGCGTCGGCGGCGACGACGAGGGCTGGCACCTCAAGCTGCCGAAAGGCAAGGACACCCGCCAGGAACTGCACGCGCCGCTGGATGAGGGCAACACCGGCACCGCGCCGGCCCGGCTGACCGCGCGGGTCGAGGAGATCACGGCAGGCGAGCACCTGCGTCCAATCGCCATCCTGGATACCGAACGGACCGTGGTAGAACTGGCCGGGCCCGCCGGGGACACCCTGGTGGAGGTGGCGGACGACCTGGTGACCGCGGTCCGGTTGGGCGAGACGGACAGCCAGCCGATGCGCTGGCGCGAGATCGAGGTCGAGGTGATCTCGCCCGGCGACGAGGCGACCGCCCTACTGAACGCGGTCGGCAAGGTGCTGCGCGCGGCCGGGGCCAGGCCGTCGGCCTCCGGATCGAAGCTGGCCCGGGTCATGGGCACCGGTCCTCAGAGCTGATTCTGAGGTTTTTCTGACCTGGGATCTACACTGGTCGCGTTAGATGAGAGCCGAGGGGGGCTCGGCCCGCGCTGACGTGGCGCGGAACAACACCGAGACGGGCGAGCTTGACGAACATGGACAACCACAGCCCAGCGGCGGCACAGCCCGCGGGCACCCGCGGCGCGAGTATCCAGCATCCGGACGGGACGCCGGTGCGCGTGCTCGTCGTCGACGACGAGCCCAGCCTGGCCGAATTGCTGGCCAGCGTGCTGCGCTACGAGGGCTGGAACGTGCAGACCGCGGGCAGCGGCGCGGAGGCCGTGCGGACCGCCCGCGAGTTCCGGCCCGACGCCGTGGTGCTCGACATCATGCTGCCGGACTTCAACGGCCTGGAGGTCATGCGCCGGGTCCGGGCCGAGCTGCCCCAGGTGTGCGTGCTGTTCCTGACCGCGCGGGACGCGGTGGAGGACCGGGTGGCGGGCATCACGGCCGGCGGCGATGACTACGTGACCAAGCCGTTCAGCCTGGAGGAAGTGCTGGCCCGGCTGCGCGGCCTGCTCCGCCGGGCCAACCTGACCCGGGCCCAGAGCGAGGGATCGCTGGTGGTCGGGGACCTGAGCATGGACGAGGACGCCCGCGAGGTCCGCCGGGACGGCGACCTCATCGACCTCACCGCCACCGAGTTCGAGCTGCTCAGGTTCCTCATGCGCAACCCCAGGCGGGTGCTGTCCAAGGCCCAGATCCTGGACCGGGTCTGGAACTACGATTTCGGCGGCCAGGCCCACGTCGTCGAGCTCTACATCAGCTACCTGCGCAAGAAGATCGACGCCGGGCGGGTCCCGCTCATCCACACGGTCCGCGGCGTCGGTTACGTCCTGAAGCCCGCGGGCTGATGACCGGCCGGCTGGCGGCCATGCTGTCGCCGCGCACGATCAGCGGCAAGCTCATCATCGGCCTGCTGATCCTGTTCGGCCTGGCCAGCGTCATCGTCAGCGTGATCACCGCCCAGTCGCTCAACAACTCGCTGATGTCCTCCCTCAACCAGCAGGTACAGGCGGCCACCCACACCTGGTTCGGCTGCGTTCAGCAGAGCATCATCGACCAGGACCCGCACGACCAGGACCACAACGATGCCACCGGGATCGATCCGGATGACTACCAGCAGTGCAGCGAATCGGGACAGGCCCCCGGTACGTTCGAGGAGCTGCTGACAGGGAACTCGATCGGCTACAAGCACACGGTGCAGAGTAGCTGCCCGCTGACCAGCGCCGACGAGGCAACGCTGGTGAATTTGCCGCTCGCGGCCGGCCCCGCCCCCAGCCGCCCGCCGGACTCCGGAGGGGCCGGTGCGCCGGACCCCGCGCCATCCATGCCCTTCAAGACGTACGTCCGGACGCTCGACTCGCTGGGGGGCGAGTTCATGCTCACCAAGGTGCCCGGCCCCCAGCACGGCACCACGCTCGTGACCGGGATGCCCCTGGCCATGGTGGACAAGACGCTCGAGCACGTGGAGAACACCGAGCACGTGGTGTTCGCGTCCGTGCTGCTGCTCGCGGTCCTCCTGGGCGCCGGGCTGATCCAGTTCTCGCTCCGGCCGCTGCGCCGGGTGGCCGCCACGGCGACCCGGGTCACCAAGCTGCCGCTGGACTCGGGCGAGGTGACGCTGCCGGCCGGCGTGCCCGATACCGACCCGCGGACCGAAGTGGGCCGGGTCGGGGCCGCGTTCAACCGCATGCTGTTCCACGTGGAGAAGGCGCTGGGCCGCCGCGCGGCCAGCGAGGCCAGGCTCCGCCGGTTCGCCGCCGACGCCTCCCACGAGCTGCGCACCCCGCTGTCCGCGATCCGCGGCTACGCGGAACTGGCCTTGCGCCACCCGGGCCCGGTACCGCGGGACGTCACGCACGCGCTGCGCCGGGTCCAGTCCGAGTCGGCCCGGATGACCGTCCTGGTGGACGACCTGCTGCTGCTGGCCCGGCTGGACGCGGGGCGGCCGCTCGAGCGAGCGCCGGTGGACCTGTCCCGGCTGGTCATCGAGACGACCAGCGACGCCCGGGTGGCGCGCGGCGATCACCGCTGGCGGCTCGACCTGCCGGATGAGCCGGTCCTGGTCGAGGGCGACGAGCACCGGCTGCACCAGGTGCTGGCCAACCTGCTGAGCAACGCGGGCAAGCACACTCCGGCGGGTTCCACGGTCGGCGTGGCGCTGGCCCTCGAGACCGCTCCCCCGGCGGATGCGGAACCCGATGGCACCGCGTCGGTTCAGCGCGGCGCCGGGCCCGCCGGGCCCCGGGTCGAGCTGAGCATCACCGATGACGGCCCCGGCATCGCGCCCGAACTGCTGCCCGAGCTGTTCGAGCGGTTCACCCGCGGCGATACCGGGCGGGCCCGGGCCGCCGGCGACGCCGGGAAGAGCACCGGCCTCGGCCTGGCCATCGTGGACGCCGTGGTGGCCGCGCACGGCGGCGGCATCGTGGTGACCAGCCGGCCGGGCATGACCCGGTTCGCCATCTTGCTCCCGCTGCTGCCCGAGTCCGTCCCCCAGGCCGCCCCCGTCTGACCCTGTTCGACCCACATCGGGGAACCGGCGGGCACACTGGAGCCATGGACAGTGGCGAGCGGCAGCTCGTAGCGGCGATGCCGCTGCACGCGATCACCTCGACGTACGGCGAGGAGGGCCTGCGGGCGCGGTTCGCGGCGGAGATCGAGAGCTGGCCCGGACCGGATCAGGCGCGCCTGAACCAGGCCCTCGACCTGGCCGCGCGGCTGCACGCGGGCGATCGCCGCGAACGCGAGCCGTACGTCAATCACCTGCTCCGGGTGGCGATCCGGATCATGTCGCACTACGGCGTGCGCGACGCCGACGTGGCCTGCGCCGCCCTGCTGCATGACGCGGTGGAGGACCATGCGGCCGAACTGGCGGGCACGGGCGACGGCGACCGGCGGGCCGCCCTGGAGGTGCTGGCCGCCCAGTTCGGGCCGCGGGTGGCCGAACTGGTCGCCGCGGTGACCAATCCGGAGTACGCGCCCGGCCGCGACCATCACGAACAGTACCGGGAGCATGTCGCGGCGAGCCTGCGGAACAACCCGTGGGCGCGGGTCATCAAGGCCTCCGACTTCACCGACAACGGCGTCGGCCTGATCCACACCACCGGCCCGCGGCTGCGCAAGCTCGCCGGGAAGTACGCGCCCCTGGTCCCGGTCCTGCGGGAGCTCGTCGCGCGGCCCGACACCCCGCTCGACGACCGGGCCCGGGCGCGCATCCTGACCCAGCTCGACCAGGCCGAGGAGCGTTTCACCGTCCTCCTGGCGCCCGGGCAAGCCTCCCCCGGCGCTTGAATTCCTCAGTCCCGGCTCGGACGGCCCGCGGCTTCCCGGGCCAGGGCCAGGTATTTGCGGGTGGCCATGGTGTCCTTGTGACCGGCGCCGAGGATACGGTCCCGCGCCGCCAGGGTCTGCTCCAGCAGCGGGATGGCGTCGGCGGCCTGGTTGGCGGCCAGGTAACAGGTCGCCAGGCTGTTCCGCGAGCGCAGCGTCCGGGAATGGTCGGGCCCGAGCAGCCGCTCGCAATCGGCCAGGGTCTGCTCGAACAACGGGATGGCCTCGTCGATCCGGCCCGCCGCCCGGTAGGCGGCGGCCAGGTTGTTCCGGGTGGCCAGGGTGCTCGTGTGGCTCGGGCCGAGCAGCCGCTCCCTGGCCGCCAGGGTCCGCTCGACCAGCGGGATCGCGTCGGCGATCCGGCCCGCCTGCCGGTAGGCCGCGGCCAGGTTGGTCCGTGCGGACACGGTGTCCTGATGATCGGCGCCCAGGACCGCTTCCCGGCCCTTCAGGGTCTGCTCGAACAGCCGCAGGGCGTCGTCGGTCCGGCCTTCGTCACGGTAGGCCGCGGCCAGGTTGCCCAGCGAGTTCAGGGTGCTCGGATGGCTGGGGCCGAGCAGTCGCTCCCTGGCCGCCAGGGTCAGCTCGAACAGCAGCCTGGCCTCGCCCGCGCGGCCCGCGGTCTGGTAGCAGGCGGCGAGGTTGTTCTGCGTGGTCAGGGTGTCGGGATGCTCCGGGCCGAGGAGTCGCTCGCGGCCGACGAGGATCTGCTCGAACAGCGGCATCGCCTCGGCCGGCCGGCCGGCCGCCTGATAGGCGGCCGCCAGGCTGTTCTGCGAGTTCAGCGTGTCCCGATGATCGGGCCCGAGCAGCCGCTCGAGATCCGCGGTCAGCGACTCGCCGGCCGCGATGGCCCGCGCCGTGCTGTCGCCGAGCTCGATCAGGTGATAGAGCGCGAGGAACCGCAGGCACAGCAGGGACCTGATGAGGCCCTCGTCGGAGCCCAGGGCCGACCCGGCGGCGTCGGCCAGCGCCGCTACCTGCTCGGTAACGTCCCTGACGGCGGGACGATCCGGCGATCCGGCGAGCGCTTCGGCCCGGGCCTCGAGCACCGAGGCGGCGCCCCGGCAGACCGCCGCCAGCCGGCGCCGCCGGGCCAGGTCACGCCTGATCACCCCGGCCACCAGGTGGTGGACCAGCATGACCTGGCCGTCCAGGCTGAAGGTCAGCAGCGACCAGCTGGCGGCCAGTTCCAGCGCGGCGTCCACCTGGGCGGCGGCGACCCGGCGGCCGCCGCCCAGCACGCCGTTGCGCCCGGCGGCGTGCAGCAGGTCCCGGCGGACACCCGCCCCGGACAGCACCGACATGAGCTCCATGGCCCCGGAGCACACGGCGTCGGGGGCGGCGGCCCGGGCCGCGTCCAGTGACATCAGTACCGCCTGGGCCGCACCGGGCGGGTCCCCGGCTGGCGACCTGTCCCGCAGCCGGGCCAGGTACGCGCCGTGCTCCAGGCGCCGCCCGGCTATCACCGCGGCCGCCAGCGCCAGCGCCAGCGGCAGATGGCCGAGCAGGCCGGCCACCTCGTCGGCCGCGGCTCGCGCCAGCCCGGCGCGCCCGGCCAGGAAAGCCTGCGCCTCCCCGGCGGAGAACGCTCCGACCGCGACGCCCGTGCCCAGGTCCGGCTCCCGCCGGCCGGTGAGGATAACCCGGGCGGCGCCGCCGGCCGGGAGGTACGGTCGCACCGACTCGGGATCGGCGACGTCGTCGAACACGAGCAGGCAACGGTCGCCGTCCGCCTCCAGCCAGCGCCGGACGAGCTGTCCTCGGTCACCGCCGTCACGCCCGGCGCTGTCGCCGGAGAGCCCGGCGGCGTCCGCGACCGCGGCGAGGCCGCCGGCCAGGGCCGCCGTGTCCGCGGCGCTGACCCAGGCCACCAGCCGCCAGCCCCGCGCCAGCCTGGCTCGCGCGTATGCCGCCGCTAGCTGCGTCGCGCCCGCACCCGGCTCGCCGGTGACGGCGAGCGGCCCTGAAGCGCCGGCCCGGTCAAGCTCGGCCAGCAAGGCCGCCCGGGTCTGGAACCCCGGCGGTTCCCGCGGGATCGCGCCGACCACCAGCGAACGCGGCGGATCCGGCATTTCAGCGGGTAACTCGGCCATTGCCATCTCCCCAAACGGTCATTACGGACTTCTACATACCCGTCTCAGACGGGCTTAACAGAGCGCTGTTACCCGGCGGCACCCACCCTGCCTCCGCATATGTCTGCAACAAAGTGCCAGATTTCTTCTACTGCGGCCAGCGGGACAGGTAAACGTAAGGAATGCCGGAACTTCCCGAGGCCGAGACCGCGCCGGTCATGCTGGCCGACGACGCGGTCCTCGACGCGGCCCGCCGACTGCTGGCCGCCGAGCGGTCGCGGCAGCCGATCAGGCAGCTGTCCCTGCAGTACCCGGACATGACCGTGGCGGACGCCTATCGCGTGCAGCGGGCACTGGTCGCGGCCAAGATCGCCGAGGGCCGGACCATCCGGGCCCGGAAGATCGGCCTGACCTCGCGGGCCATGCAGCAGGCCGTATCGATCACCGAGCCCGACTACGGCGTCATCTTCGACGACATGGTCTTCCCCGACGGCGGGGTGGTGCCGTTCGGCCGGTTCATCCGGCCCCGGGTCGAGGTGGAGCTGGCGTTCGTCCTGGACCGGCCGCTGAGCGGGCCGGGAGTGACCGCGCTCGACGTCCTGGACGCGACCCGGTGGGTGACCCCGGCGCTGGAGATCCTCGACGCGCGGGTGCAGATGACCGACCCGGAAACCGGCCACCTGCGCACCGTCGTGGACACGATCGCGGACAACGCGGCCGACGCCGGCATCGTCACCGGCGGGCGCGCGGTCCGCCCGGACGCCTGCGACCTGCGCTGGGTCGCGGCCTTGCTCTACGTGAACGAAACGATCGAGGAGACCGGGGTGGCGGCCGGGGTGCTCGGCCACCCGGCTAACGGCGTCGCCTGGCTGGCCAACAAGCTCGCGGCGCACGGCGAGTCCGTCCCGGCTGGGCAGGTGATCCTGGCCGGGTCGTTCACCCGGCCGGTGTTCGTCGGCGAAGGCGACGTGGTCCACGCGGACTTCGCCGACCTGGGCGCGGTGACCTGCCGGTTCGCCTAGCTCCGCTCGGCTCATAGCGCACGCATAAGGTTGCTTCAGCCGTGACGAAGCGTGAGCGCCGATGCTCCATGTCATGACAGTTCTGCAGGTAGATATTGTTGTTCCTGTTCGGAATGAGGAACGTGATCTCGCGCCGAGCGTGCGTCGGCTGGCCGGGTACCTGCGCGATAGCTTTCCCTTCAGCGCCCGGATCACCATCGCGGACAACGGCAGCACCGATGCCACTTCGGCGATCGCGGACCAGCTAGCTCGCGAGCTGCCGCAGGTCCGGGCCGTCCGGATGGAGCTGCCGGGCCGCGGGCGGGCGCTGCGAGCCATCTGGTCGCAGAGCGAGGCCGAGGTCCTCGCCTACATGGATGTCGATCTGTCGACAGACCTGAACGCCCTTCTCCCGCTGGTCGCCCCGCTGCTGTCCGGGCACAGCGACCTGGCCATCGGCACCCGGCTGGCCCGCGGCTCGCGGGTCATCCGGGGACCCAAACGGGAACTCATCTCGCGCGGTTACAACCTGCTGCTGCGAACCCTGATGGGGGCGCGCTTCTCGGACGCGCAGTGCGGCTTCAAGGCGATCAGGCGGGACCAGGCGCGGGTGCTGCTGCCGCTCACCCAGGACACCGGCTGGTTCTTCGACACCGAGCTGCTGGTGCTGGCCGAACGGGCCGGGCTGCGCATCCACGAGATCCCGGTCGACTGGATCGACGACCTGGACTCGCGCGTCGACATCGTCGCGACCGCGCTGGCCGACCTGCGCGGCATGGCCAGGCTCGGGGCCGGGTTGGCGCGCGGCTCGATCCAGGTCCCCCGGCTGCGAGGTCCCTCTCCCGGGGCCGCCCCGCCACCGGCCGGGAACCTCCGGATGCAGGTCGCCAGGTTCGCCGTCATCGGCGTGGCCAGCACGGTCGCCTACCTGGTGCTGTTCCTGCTGCTCCGGCTGGTCATGCCGGCGCAGGCGGCCAATGTGGTCAGCCTGCTGGTCACGGCGGTCGCCAATACCGCCGCGAACCGGCGGCTGACGTTCCGTATCAGCGGACGGTCAGGCTCGGCCCGGCACCAGTTCAAGGGCCTGATCGCGTTCGGCATCTGCCTGGCCCTGACCTCGGGTGCGCTGGCCGCGCTGGGATCGGGCGCCGGCCGCCTGGCCGAGGTATCGGTGCTGATCGCGGCCAACCTGGTGGCCACCGTGCTGCGGTTCCTGCTCTACCGGCACTGGGTTTTCGGCGGCGGACACCGCGGCTCCGGCGAGCAGCGGACGCCCAGGCCGCCTGAAGACGTAGCGACCGCGGCCTGGCCCAGCCGGCCCCCGGCGATCGGCGCAGTTGAAATGGCTACCCACGGAGAAATGAACTCATGAGCGCGACCACATCCATACCACGGCCCGCCACCGGCGGCCCCCGGCGGGGCCGCGGTGTCCCGCGGCTGCTGCGCGGGCCGGAAACCGATCCGCGGTGGGCGCGGCCGGCCCTGTTCGGGCTGCTGGCGCTGACCGCCGTCCTGTACCTGTGGGACCTGACCAGGAACGGCTGGGCGAACGACTTCTACGCGGCCGCCGTCCAGGCCGGCACCAAGAGCTGGAAGGCGTTCTTCTTCGGCTCCTTCGACTCCTCGAACTTCATCACCGTGGACAAGACCCCCGGGTCGCTGTGGGTGATGGAGCTGTCGGGGCGGATCTTCGGCTTCAGCCAGTGGTCGATGCTGGTGCCGCAGGCGCTCGAGGGCGTGGCGTCGGTCCTGCTGCTGTACGCCGCGGTCAAGCGCTGGTTCGGGTCCGGAGCGGGCCTGGTGGCCGGGCTGGCGCTCGCGCTGACCCCGGTCGCCGCGCTGATGTTCCGGTTCAACAACCCCGACGCGCTGCTCGTGCTGCTGATGACCGCGGCCGCTTACACGCTGATCCGGGCGGTCGAGAACGGCCGGTCCCGGTGGCTGGTGTTCACCGGGCTGCTGCTCGGCTTCGCGTTCCTGGCCAAGATGCTGCAGGCGTTCCTGGTGGTGCCGGGGTTCGCGGCCGCCTACCTGTGGGCCGGGCCGCCCCGGCTCGGCCGCCGGATCTGGCAGACGGCACTGATGGGGGCGGGCATCGTCGTGGGCGCCGGCTGGTGGATCCTAGTCGCCGAGCTCACCCCGGCGGCGGACCGGCCCTACTTCGGCGGCTCCACCAACAACAACATCCTGCAGCTGGCCATCGGGTACAACGGCCTCGGCCGCCTCACCGGCGACGAGACCGGATCCATCGGCGGGGGCGGCGGGGGCGGCGGGGGGGCGGCGTTCGGCGGCGCGACCGGGATCCTGCGGCTGTTCCAGTCGGAGTTCGGCGGCCAGATCAGCTGGCTGCTGCCCGCCGCGCTGATCTCGCTGGCCGCGATGGCCTGGGTGTCGCGCCGGGCGGCGCGGACCGACCGGACCCGGGCCGCGGCGCTGCTGTGGGGCGGCTGGGTGCTGGTGACCGGCCTGGTGTTCAGCTACATGGACGGCATCATCCACCCGTACTACATGGTCGCGCTGGCGCCGGGCATCGCCGCGCTTGTCGGCATCGGGGGGACGGCCCTGTGGCGGGAGGGGCTCGGGGTGGCCGGGCGCGTGGTGCTGGCGCTGGGGATCGCGGTCACCGCGGCGTGGGCCTTCGCGCTGCTCGGCCGGACGCCGGACTGGCTGCCGTGGCTGCGCTGGGTGATCGTGATCGCCGGGGCGTCCGCGGCGGGCCTGGTGCTGGCCCGCCCGTGGCTCGCCTCACTGGTCCGCACGCACCGCGGGCGGCTGGCGCTGGCCGCGGTGCCGCTCGGGCTGGCGCTGGTGGCCGGGCTGGCCGGGCCGGCCGCGTACGCGCTGGACACGGTGGCCACCGCGCACACCGGCTCGATCCCGAGCGCGGGCCCGGCGGGCGCGTTCGGCGGCGGCGGCGGGCGCGGCGGGTTCCCCGGCGGCCAGGGCGGGCTCCCCGGCGGCCAGGCCGGCCGCGGCACGGCCGGAGCGGGCTTCCCCGGCGGCAACGGAACGGCCGGCGGTAACGGAACGGCCGGGACCGGGGCTCCTGGCGGCAGCGCCCCGTCGGGCACGTCCGGCCCGGCACCGGGCGGGTCCTCGGCCCGGACCGGGACCGGCGCGATAGCCGGCACCCGCGGGGACGGCGGTTTCGGCGGCGCCGGCGGCCTCGGCGGCAACACCACGGTCAGCAGCGCCCTGACCAAGCTGCTGGAGCAGGACGCCTCCGCCTACACGTGGGTGGCGGCGACCGAGGGTTCGACCCAAGCGGCGCCGCTTGAGCTGGCGACCGGTGACGCGGTGATGTCCATCGGCGGGTTCAACGGGACCGACCCGTGGCCCACCCTGGCGGTGTTCAAGGAACTGGTGGCCAAGCACGAGATCCACTACTACGTGGGCCAGGGCAGCCAGAGCTTCGGCGGCGGGCAGGGCTCGTCGTCCATCGAATCCTGGGTGGCGGCCCACTTCAAGAAGATGACCGTCGGCGGGCAGACCGTCTACGACCTCACCCAGCCGACGTCGTAGCCCGATCGTTAGCGGACCGGGAAATAGCCGCCCCGATCCTGGGTAATGGCTGCCCGTGCCTGTCACCGAGCAGCCCGGCGTAGCCGCGGGCCTCCTGGCCCGCGGCTACGCCTTTGTCGTGGTCAGCCTGCGGTACCTCATCGTCGTGGGGTGGGCCGTCGTCGTGGTGCTGGCCATCATGTTCCTGCCGCCGCTGAGCGCCAGTTCCACCGGCGGGCTGTCGCAGCTGATCCCGCCGGGCTCGGCCGCGGCCAAGGCGGAGAGCGACGCCACCCGGCTGTTCGGCTTTCCCATCGACGCGGCCGTGGCCGTGGTGCAGCGCGATCCGCGCGGGCTGCCGGCGGCCACCCGCGACCGGGCGATCCACCAGGCCCTGTCGCTGGACCGCCAGGTGTCCGGCCAGACGGTCCAGCCGGGCCAGCTCGCCCAGGCCGCGGCCGCGCTGGCGGCGGTCTCCGGGCCGGGCCAGCCCGAGGCGGCCCGGATCCTGGCCGAGCCGCCCAGCCCGGGGCCGCCGGGCGGGATTCCCGGCCTGGCCGGGGCGTTCCCGCTGCCCAACGCGGCGGGCCTGCTCAAGGGGACGAACGAGCGCTCCACCACCGTCATCACCTTCCTGTACTTCAAGGCGGGCACGTCCTTCGGAGCGCAGACGGCGGGCGCGAACCGGTACGCGCGCTGGTACCTCGGCCTCCCGGCCGACCACGTGGTCGGGGTGACCGGCCCGGTCCCGGCCGAGTACGAGCAGAGCCAGCTCATCGGCCGGGACATCTTGTGGGTCGAGTTGTTCACGGTGCTCGCCATCGCGCTGATCGTCGGGCTGCGCTTCCGGTCGGTGGGCGCGCCGCTGGCCGCGCTCACCTGCGCCGCCACCGCGTACGTGCTCGCGGTCCGGGTGGTGGTCTGGCTGGCGGACCGGATGGGGGTCACGCTGCCACCCGACCTGGACCCGGTGCTGGTCGTGCTGCTGCTCGGGGTGACCACCGACTACGCCGTGTTCTTCCTGGACGGGATGCGCGCCCGGATCGCCGGGGGCGAGCCGCGGGTACGGGCGGCCCGGCTGGCCACGGCGGAGTTCACGCCGATCATCTTCGCCGCCGGCATCATCGTGGCGGCGTCCGCGGCCTCGCTCGTGGTCGCCAAGACGAAGCTGCTGAGCGCGTTCGGCCCCGGCCTGGCGCTCACCGTGCTGACCGCGATGGCCGTATCGATGACCCTGGGTCCCGCGCTCATGGCCATCTTCGGCGGCCTGCTGTTCCGGCCGGTCCCGCGGTGGATGCGACGCGAGGGCGTCAGCCGGCGGGAAGGCGGCGGCCGGGCGGACGCCGCGCCGCGGGCCGGCGAGGACCGGCGGACCCGGATCGCCCGGTTCGCGGCGGCCAGGCCGGTGGCGCTGCTGATCGCGGCGGTGGGTACGCTCGGCCTGGTCGTGGCGGCCTGGAGCGCCCACGCCATCCAGCTCGGGTCACCGCTGATCGGGGAGCTCCCGGCGTCGGCGGCGGCCGCCCGGGCGGGCACCGCCGCGGCCGACGGTTTCGCGCCCGGCATCTTGTCTCCCACCGAGGTCCTGGTCATCGGGCCCGGCGTGGCCAGGCAGGCCGGGGCGCTGGCCCGGCTGCAGGACGACCTCGCGCGTCAGCCCGGCGTGGCCGAGGTGGCGGGCCCGGCCAGCCTGCCGGGGACCGCGGCCTCGCGCCTGCCGGGCTCGGCGGCGTCATCCAACCCGATGCTGGCCTCCTCCGGCGGCGCCGCGCGGTTCGTGGTGGTGGAGAAGACCGACCCGCTGGACGCGACCGCGATCAGCCGGGTCCGGCAGTTGCAGCAGGACCTGCCCGCGCTCGGCCGGGGCGCCGGGCTGACCGGAGCGCGGTACGAACTGGCGGGCGAGACCGCGCTGACCGGTGACTCGATCGGCTCGGTCTTCGCCGACCTGGGCCGCGTCGCGCTGGCGATCATGGCGGTGACGCTGGTGCTGCTGGCGCTGTTCCTGCGGTCGCTGCTGGCGCCGGTGTACCTGCTCGCCGCCAGCGTCCTGGCCGTGTTCGCCACCTTGGGGCTGACCATACTGATCGGGCAGGACATCCTCGGCTACGGCAGCCTGGTCTACTTCGTCCCGTTCGCGGCCGGGGTGCTGCTGGTCTCGCTCGGCTCGGATTACAACGTCTTCGTGGTCGGGCGGATCTGGGAGGAGGCACGGCGCCGGCCGGTCCGCGACGCCGTCGCGGTGGCCGCGCCGCAGGCCTCGCGGGCGATCACCACCGCCGGCGTGGCCCTGGCGGCGAGCTTCGCCATGCTCGCGGTGATCCCGCTCGAGCAGTTCAGGGAGATCGCCATCGCGATGGCCCTCGGCGTGGTGCTGGACGCGATCGCGGTCCGCTCCCTGCTGGTGCCGGCCCTGGTGGCACTGTTCGGCCGGCTGGGCATGTGGCCGGGCAACCGCCGCGTCAAGACCGTGGCCGCGGGCTCGGGGCCGCCTGATCCGGAGCCGGCCCCCGGGGACCCTAGCCGAGCCGTTCGATGACGGCCAGCCAGGCCTGGGCCGACGCGATGTCGAACGCGGGCCGGTTGATCTCGAAAGCGGCCGCCTCGATGCTGGCGATGTCCCATCCGTCGCCGAACGCGGCGCGCAGCTCGTCCTGGCTCACCCGGCGCGGCCCGAAGTCCCCCGGCTGGCGGTCGCTGAAGCACATCAGGTAGCAGCGGCCGCCCGGGCGCAGGACCGATCCCAGGCTGGCCACGTAGCGGACGCGGTTCTCGTCGTCGAAGACGTGGAACACGCCGCTGTCGATGACCGTGTCGAAGGCCACGCCCAGGTCGCCCAAGCGCAGCACGTCGCCGGTCTCGAAGCGGGCGGCCAGTCCCCGTTCGGCTGCCTTGGCCCGGGCCCGCTCGATGGCGCGGCCGGACAGGTCGACCCCGACCGCGTCGGCGCCGTGCGCCGCGGCCAGCAGGGTGTTCTCCCCCGTACCGCAGCCGGAGTCGAGCAGCCGTCCAGCCAGCAGGCCCCGCTCGGCGAGGCGGACGAAGACCGGCTGTGGCCGGCCGATGTCCCATGCCGGCGGCCGGTCCCAGGAGTACGCATCGTCCCAGCTGCTCGGCATCGTCACGGTGTCCAAAGCTACCGGATCCCACGGTCATGCTATATAGTCTGTGAACAGACCATCTGTGCATGGAGGAATTATGTGGGAGTACGAGTACCGCCTGGAGACCAGCGCCGCCCCGGAGGCGCTGTGGCGCCACTGGGCCGACATGGCCTCCTGGCCGCAGTGGAACGACGGCATCGAGACGATCACCGTGGACGGCCCGTTCGAGGTCGGCACGGTGTTCACCATGACCCCGCCGGGCGACGAGCCGATCCTGATGCGGCTGGTGGAGATCAAGCCGGGCGAGTCCTTCACCGACGAGATGGACGCGGGCGACTTCGTGGTGCGCACCGAGCACCGGCTGGAACCCGCGGCGCAAACCCCCTCCGGCCTCCGGCCGTCGGGGGCCGGCCGGACCTCGATCGTCTACCGGACCGAGATCACCGGCGAGGCGGCCGGGCAGGTCGGCCCGGAACTCGGCCCGCAGATCACCGCCGACTTCCCCGAGGTGGTGGCCGCGCTGGCCCGCCGCGCGGGCGGCTGACCGTGCCGCTCAGCCCGGAGCAGAGCCCGGGTTTCCTGCTGTGGCACGTCACGCTGCGCTGGCAGCGCGAGGTCACCGCGGCGCTGGCTCCCCTCGGCTTGACCCACGTGCAGTTCGTCCTGCTGGCCTCGTCCTGGTGGCTGAACGCGCACGGGGACGAGCCGAACCAGCTCAGCGTGGCCAGGCAGGCCGGCACCGATGTGAAGATGACCTCGGAGGTGCTGCGGAAGCTGGAGGCCAAAGGCCTGATCGTACGGACCGTCGACGCCGCGGACACCCGGGCCAGGCGAATCCATGTCACCGAACGGGGCAGCGAGCTTGCCCAGGCCGCGGTGACAGCGGTCGAGGGCGTCGACGCCGCCTTCTTCGCCGCCGTACCCGATGCCGGGGCACTGCTGCGGCCGCTGGCGAATCGAGAGGAGCCTGGTATACCGGGAGGATGAGTGCCGAATCGCTGGCCGGCCAGATGCGTACCGCCGCGGTGTCACTGCTGGGATACCTGGACGAGGAGCAGCGTGCGCTCGCGGCCCGGCCGTTCGCCGACGATGCGGCCCGGCGCTGGCTGGAGTACCGGCCGCGGCGCCGTCCCGGCGCGTGCCTGGCCGAGCTGACCCCGGCGGCCAGGAAGGCCGCGCACCGGCTGCTCGCCACCGGGCTGAGCGAGCACGCGTACGCGCAGGCCATGGGCATCGTCGCCCTCGAGGAGGTGCTCGACGCCAGGGAGCAGTGGCGGCGCGGCCGGCACAGCGGCGACTACTGGGTGAGCGTGTACGGCGACCCGGAGGACGGTCAGCCGTGGTCGTGGCGGTTCGAGGGGCACCATCTGTCGGTGACCATGACCGTGGCCGGCCAGGAGGTCTCCCCCGCCCCGGTGTTCTTCGGCGCCAACCCGGCCTGCGTCAGCTACGCCGGGCGTCCGGTGTCGCGGCCGCTCGGGCCGGAGGAAGACCTGGTCCGGGCGCTGCTCGACGCGCTGGGTGAGCAGGACCGCCTGGCCGCCGTGGTGGCTCCCCTGGCCCCGGCCGACATCCGCACCGCCACCAGCCCGCGGGCCAGCCAGGACATCGAGCCGCCCGGCGTGGCCGCGGCCGGCCTTCGCCCGGCCGCACGCGCCCTGCTGACCCAGCTGACCGCGGCCTACCTGGACCGGCTGCCGGCCGAGCTCGCGGCCCGCGAGGCCGCCCGGCTTGACGGCACGGACCTGCACTTCGCCTGGGAAGGGCCGCTGACGCCGGGGGCGCGGCATTACTATCGCGTACAGGGCGACGACCTGCTGATCGAGTACGACATCACCGACGACGGCAACCACGCGCACACCGTGCTGCGCCGCCCGCGCGGCGATTTCGGCGCCGACCTGCTCGCGGCCCACTATGCCCAGGCCGGCCACTAGCACCTGTCCCTGGCATCCCCAGAGACACGGGGGCCGACCGCCACCACCGCTGAGCACGGCCGGGACAAGAGGGACAGAAGGGGCAGGCCACGAGGCCGGGCCCCCTCTGCGTCTCATGCTCTACAAGCCGCGCCCTGAACGTCAGGTCGTGCAGGCCAGGTGGATGACGACCGGTTTGCTTCGCTTGCCCGCCGAGTCGTAGATCCAGGCCTTGACGCTGCTGGTGTATTCCAGCCCGGAGCCGCAGCCCTGATTCAGCGGGTAGGCGATGCTGTTCGCCTCGACGATGCCGGCCCCGGGGCTGGCGAACGGGAAGACCTGCCTGGGCAGGTCCGATTCGTCGACACCGACGAAGCCGAAGCCGGTGGCGTCGTGGCCGGGATTGGAATAGAAGATCTCGAAGAAGACCATCTCGCCTTGCTGGTAGGTGTAGGTGCCGGTGATCCGCGGGACCGGCGTGGCACCGGCGCGGGCGGGCGTACGCCGGTTCTGGCCGGCGTTCCCGGCGTCGATCCGGTCGCCGCCCTGATCCTGGCCGGCCGTCTCGGCGAAGGACGGCCGGCCGGCCTGGTGCCCGGTGACGGCGTTCAGGCCGTACCCGGCCGCGCTGCCCGCGGCGAGGATGCCGGCCACGGCCGACGTGGTGACCAGCGACCGCCACCGCCGGCGGGGCGCGGGCTCGACCGCCGTCGGGACCGGTTCGGCCGACGGGTCGAGCGCGGCCCGGGCCGCGATCACGTCGGCCAGCAGGACGGCCGCGGCGGGCCGTCGGTCCGGGTCCTTGGCCAGGCACCGTTCGATCAGCGGCCGCACCTCGGGCGACACATCCCGCAGGTCGGGTTCGCCGCGGACCACGCGCTCGAGCACCGCGGACGCCCGGCCGGAACCGAACGGCCTGCGCCCGGTCGCGGCGAAGGCGAGGACCGCGCCCAGGCTGAACACGTCGCTGAGCGGCCCGACCGGCTGGCCCGCGGCCTGCTCCGGAGACATGAAACCCGGCGTGCCGACGACGAGCCCGGACCGGGCCAGCGGAGCCGCCTCGGCGGCCTGGGAGATCCCGAAATCGATCACGCGCGGCCCGTCCAGGGCCAGCAGCACGTTCGACGGCTTGAGGTCGCCGTGCACCACGCCCGCGGCGTGGATCGCGGTCAGGCTCTTGGCCAGGCCGGCCGCCAGGGCCAGCAGGGACGCGACGGACAGCGGCCCGCGGTCCCGCACCGCCTCGGACAGCGACGGGCCGCTCACGTAGGCGGTCGCCAGCCAGGGCACCGGGGCTTCCACGTCCGCGTCGACCACGAGGGCGGTGAACAGGCCGCTCACTTTCCTGGCCGCGGCGACCTCGACGCTGAACCGGGCGCGGAACTCGGGATCGGCGGCCAGTTCGGCGTGGATGATTTTCACGGCCACTGGCCGGCCGGCCGCGGACTCGCCGAGGAATACCCGGCCCATGCCGCCCGCCCCCAGCCGCCCGATCAGCTGGTACGGGCCGACCAGCCGCGGATCGGAAGGCTGCAGTACCCCCACCACGCCAGATCCCACCCCAACGCTAGCAATTACGCCGTTACCGTCATATCGGACAGGCCAAT
>JBEKJP010000025.1:0-64537 GCA_050011155.1 Streptosporangiaceae bacterium | reverse complement strand
GCCCGCGAGGTCGGCACCGAGGGCCGGCTGGGCGGCCAGGCCGACGTCAAGGGCGTGTCGGGCACCTGGAAGGACCTGACCGACAACGTCAACTCGATGGCGAACAACCTGACCGGCCAGGTCCGCAACATCGCCCAGGTCACCACCGCGGTGGCCAACGGCGACCTGTCCAAGAAGATCGACGTCGACGCGCGCGGCGAGATCCTCGAGCTGAAGACCACCATCAACACCATGGTCGACCAGCTCTCCTCGTTCGCCGCCGAGGTCACCCGGGTGGCCCGCGAGGTGGGCAGCGAGGGGCGCCTGGGCGGCCAGGCCGAGGTCGAGGGCGTGTCCGGCACCTGGAAGCGGCTCACCGAGAACGTGAACGAACTGGCCGGGAACCTGACCCGGCAGGTCCGTGCGATCGCCGAGGTGACCAGCGCGGTGGCCTCGGGCGACCTGACCAGGTCGATCTCGGTGGAGGCGCAGGGCGAGGTCGCCGAGCTCAAGGACAACATCAACGCGATGGTCCAGTCGCTGCGCGAGACCATCCGGGCCAACCAGCAGCAGGACTGGCTGAAGACCAACCTGGCTCAGATCGCCGGGATGATGCAGGGCCACCGGGACCTGGCGGTGGTGGCCGAGCTGATCATGGACGAGCTCGCTCCGCTGGTCGGCGCGCAGCACGGGACGTTCTTCCTGTCCGAGGCGATCAACGGCGACACGCAGCTGCGGCTCATCGCCGGCTACGGGCTGCGGGCCGACCAGGACGCGCCGATCCAGTACCGGCTGGGCCAGTCGCTGATCGGCCAGGTCGCCAAGAGCAAGAAGTCGATCATGATGGGGGACCTGCCCGAGAGCTACGTGAAGATCTCCTCCGGGCTCGGCGAGGCACCCCCCGCCAACCTGGCGGTGCTGCCGATCCTGTTCGAGGACCAGGTCCTCGGCGTGATCGAGCTCGCCTCGTTCGCCTCGTTCAGCCCGGTGCAGACCGACTTCCTCGAGCAGCTGACCGAGACCCTCGGGGTCAACTTCAACACGATCATCGCGAACGCCCGCACCGACGCGCTGCTCGAGGAATCACAGCGGCTCACCTCCGAGCTCCAGGCCCGGTCGGAGGAGCTGCAGAGCCAGCAGGTCGAGCTGCAGCGATCCAACGCCGAGCTCGAGGACAAGGCGGCGCTGCTGGCCGCGCAGAACCGCGACATCGAGACCAAGAACGCCGAGATCGAGCAGGCCAGGCAGGAGATCGAGGAACGGGCCCGGCAGCTGGCGCTGGCCTCCAAGTACAAGTCGCAGTTCCTCGCGAACATGTCGCACGAGCTGCGCACGCCGCTGAACAGCCTGCTCATCCTGGCCCGGCTGCTGGCGCAGAATCCAGGCCGCAACCTCACCGCCAAGCAGGTCGAGTACGCCAACGTCATCCACTCGGCCGGGTCTGACCTGCTGCAGCTCATCAACGACATCCTGGACCTGTCCAAGGTCGAGGCCGGGCGGATGGACATCCACGCGGAGCGGTTCCCGCTCAGCGCCCTGCTCGAGGACATCCAGGCCACTTTCCAGCCGCTCACCGCGGAGAAGGGGCTGGACTTCTCGGTCGAGGCGGACACCGAGGCGCCGGCCGAGCTGGTCACCGACCGGCAGCGGCTCCGCCAGGTGCTCGGCAACCTGCTGGCGAACGCGGTCAAGTTCACCGAGCGGGGACACGTGCTGCTCCGGGTGGGGCGGGCCGGACGGGAAGCCGACGACGGGCAGATGCTGGCGTTCTCGGTGGCCGACACCGGGATCGGCATCGCACCGGACAACCTGACCACGATCTTCGGCGCGTTCCAGCAGGGCGACGGCACGCTCAGCCGCCGCTACGGCGGGACCGGACTGGGCCTGTCGATCGCCCGCGAGGTCGGCGCGCTGCTCGGCGGGGAGATCACCGCGGAGAGCGAACTCGGCCTGGGCAGCACGTTCAACCTCTACCTGCCGTGCGAGCTGCCCGGGGGGCTGGCCGACGCGGCCGATCCGGAGGGCAACGGCCTGGTCGCCGCGCGCAACGGCGAGGCAAACGCCGGGGCGACCACGGCGCTGCGGCTGCAGCCGGCCGTGCCGGACGACTCGGCATCAGGCGGCCGGCGCCTGCTTGTCCTCGAGGGCGCCCGCGGCGGCTTGCTGACCCTGCTGGCGCACAGCGCGGTCTCCGACCTGAGCGGCATCCACGGCTCGGTTCACGTGGGCACGGCGGTCAGCCCGGAGCAGGGCATCGAGGCCCTCAGCTCGGCGCCGCACCAGTGCGTGGTGCTCGACCTGGGCCTGGAGGACGCGTCCGCGTTCGCCTTCCTCGAGCGTCTCAAGGAAGACCCGGAGCTGCGCGATGTCCCGGTGCTCGCGCACACCAGGGACAAGATCGACAGCGCCCAGGCCAGGCTGGCCCGGCTGCGGTTCGGCGCGCACCCGCTCGAGCTGCTGCCCTCGCTCGACGAACTGCGCGAGCGGATCACGCTGCACCTGTCGGCGGCGCAGCCCGACCAGGTACCCGCGCTGATCAGCGAGCCGCCAGGCGAGACGGCACGGTCCACCGGGCAGGCCACCGGGCAGGCCACCGGGCAGGCCGAGGGGCACCAGGCGCTGCGCGGCCGGCGGATCCTGGTGATCGACGACGACCCGCGCAACGTCTTCGCCATCACCAGCACGCTCGAGCTGCACGGGATGACCGTGACCCAGGCGCCCAACGGGCGCAAGGGCATCGAGGCGCTGCTCACCGCCGAGGACACCGACCTCATCTTGATGGACGTGATGATGCCGGAACTCGACGGCTACGCCACGATGCACAAGATCAGGCAGATGCCCGCCTTCGCCGCCTTGCCGATCATCGCGGTGACCGCGCGGGCCATGCCGGGCGACCGGGAGAAGAGCATCGCGGCCGGCGCCAGCGACTACGTCACCAAGCCCGTCGACACCGACGAGTTGCTCGCCTGCATGGAGCGCTGGCTCGCCCGCAGGTAGGCTCGCCCGCAGGCAGGGCAGTGGGGAGCTAGGCGGCGACGGTCCGCTTGGCCGCGGCCGCGGCGGAGCGCCGCTTGCGGCGACGGTCCCGCTGCCGGTCCTCGGGAGTGGTGCCGCCCCAGATGCCGTACGCCAGGCTCTGGCTGAGCGCGAAATCCAGGCATTCCTGCCGCACCGGGCACCCGGCGCAGATCATCTTGGCCCGCGTGATCTGGCGTTCCGCCGGGCCGACGGACGAGATCGGGAAGAAGAGGTCGGGGTCCGCCAGCAGGCAGGCGGCTGCTGATCGCCAGTTCGTGGCGCTCCCGGTCGCGGTCATCTCACGTCCTCACAGGGGTCTGAGCTGGTGTCATGTCGGTGCCGACTCGGCAGCGGGGCCCTACGGCTTCCCGGCGGCGCGCCTTCTACACCTCGCCGACGGCGGAAATCTGACCGCGCGCGGAAGTGAGCGCGAAGGATGCGGCCGCGGCGTGGTTTTGTCAACCAGGCGCCCGGCTGAATGTGACGAGGGTCACATGGGATCACGTTTATTCGCCGAGGGCCGGGCACACCCTACTCGTCCGTAATTCCCAGGGTCCCAGGAGGCCACCTTGATGAGGGGAACCCTCCAGAAGCCGGCCGCACGCACGGCCGCCGCCAGCGCCACGGCCCTCGGCACCGCCCCGGACACCGGCATCGTTCCAGGGTCACGCGCGGAGCTGAAAGAGCTCTCCGACAACGCCCTGCTCGCCAAGGTCCGTGCGCTGCCGAGAGACGACGAGATGCGCGTCGCCGCCTGCGAGATTCTCGTGGACCGCTACCAGAAGCTGGTCCGCTCCTGCGTCAGGCAGTACCGCGGCAGCCCGGAACCGACAGAAGACCTCATGCAGGTCGGGTACGTCGGCCTGCTCAAGGCGATCAACAACTACGACCCGGAGGTCGGCGACAGCCTCTCCGCCTACGCGCAGCCCTGCGTCAGCGGCGAGATCAAGCGTCACTTCCGTGACAAGCGGTGGCAGATCCACGTCCGCCGGTCCGCCCAGGAACTCCTGCTCGCGTTGCGCAAGGCTGCCGAGGACCTGACCCAGCAGCTGGGCCGGCCGCCCACCGAGGTGGAACTGGCCGAGCGGCTCGGGGTCAGCCAGGACGACATGCGGGAGGCTCGCCAGGCGGACCTCGTGTTCAGCACCTACTCGCTCGACGCCCCGATGTCCGACCGGGACGACCCGGCCCTGCTCGCCGACATGCTCGGCGACGATGACCCCGCCGTCGCCCACACCATCGACATGGAATCGGTCAACGCGCACTGGGAGGAGCTGCCCGAGCGTGAGCAGCGCATCCTGGTCATGCGCTTCTACGGCAACCTGACCCAGACCGAGATCGGCGACCGGCTCGGCATCTCGCAGATGCACGTCTCCCGGCTCCTGGCCCGGGCGCTCAGCCACCTCAAGAGCCGGCTGCTCGAGCCCGCAGAAGCCGACGCTTCCCCCGCAGCCACGGCCTGATGCCCAGCGGCGTCACCGCGAAAGGACCACCATGAAAACCGGAGTGGGACTAGCCCTCATCGCCGTCGGCGCGATCCTCGCGTTCGCCGTGACCGCGAATACCTCCGTCTTCAACCTGCACACGGCCGGCTGGGTGCTGATCATCATCGGCATCATCGGGATCGCCGTCCCGCGGCGCGGCTACGGCTGGGTCGGACGGCGCGTGATGACCCGCCAGACCCGCCGGGTGCGGGGAGCCCGGGTCGACGAGGTCGCCTACCCGACCTACGTCAGGAACCCGGCTAACACCCGCGTCCAGGCGGGCCTGCCCGCCCCCGGCGCGCTGGGCAGCACGACGGCCACCGATCACATCGAAGGGACCACGGTCACCCGCGACCTCAGCCCGGAGATGCGTCCCGCCACCGAGACGGAGGTCATCGAAGACGTTTATGACGAATGACGCCGGCTCACGAAGCGAACCCAAACGTTAAGCCCTTTTAGGAGAAGGTCATGGTTATCACGCTTTCCGTCATCGTCTGGTGGATCCTCATCGGACTCGTGGTCGGGGCGGTCGGCCGCCTCGTCATCCCCGGCCGTCAGCACATCGGGATCATCTTGACGATCCTCATCGGCATCGTGGCCGCCATCGTCGGCGGCATCCTGACCGCGGCGCTGCTCGGGGCCGGGCACACCATCATCACGTTCATCGTCGCCGTGGTGCTCGCCGCCGTGGTCGTCAGCTTGTTCACCACCCGCGGCTACGGGTACAGCCGGGGCCGGACCCGCTCTCGCTCGCGCTACCGCCGGCCGGCCTGGCGCCGCTAGTAGCTAGCGGCGCCAGCGTCACCTGTAGGATTGCCCCGGGGTCTGGGACCCTGGGGCAATCAGTCGTTTCACCAGGGACGATGGTCTGGAGAGATGTCGCAGGACACCTGGCCGAATGGCTCTTATACCGATACCGCCGATCTCGCCGGACGGCGAGACGCGCTGCGCCGGGCCGCCACGCGGCCGGGCGCTGACGCGCGCGTGCTGCTCGAAGCCGCGTTCGCGGAACTGGACGCCGCGGTGGACAGCACTGCCTCCATGACCCGCCGGGTGGACATGGTCACCGCGGTGACCAGGCTGCTCCTGGACAACAGCACGTTCAGCGAGGCGGTCACCGTGCAGCGCTGCGCCCGGCTGCTAGCGGGCGAGATCGCCAGCTGGGTCATCATCGACATCGATCGGGACGGGCAGCTCCGGCGTCAGATCGCGATCGGGCCGGACGGCGACCAAGCGGACGAACTGGCCCGGACGGTCCGTGACGTCGACCCGCCGCCCGGATCGGTGCCCGGCCGGGTGCACTCCGGCCGCTGCCCGGTCGTGCTGCCGAGCCCAGGCGACGCCGAGGTCCTCGGCACCGACCCGGACGGGACGCCGCTGCCGGCCCTGCTCGGCGCGGCCGCGCTGCTGAGCGTCCCGATCTCGGAGGGGGATGACGGCTACGGCGTGCTGACCCTGGCCCGGCAGCCGGCCGAGGGCCGGTTTACCGCCGCCGACGTGGCGCTGGCCACCGAACTCGGTCAGCACCTGGGCGTGGCGATCCGGGTGGACCGCATGTTCCGGCACCGTTCGGCGGTGGCCGAGGCACTGCAGAGCAGCCTGCTGCCCGCCAGGCTGCCGGACGTGCCCGGGCTCGAGCTGTCCGCGGCCTACATTCCGGCCGGGGAAAACCTGGAGGTCAGCGGCGACTTCTACGACGTCTTCCCGGTCGACGGCGGCTGGGCGGTCGTCGTCGGCGACGTGTGCGGTAAGGGACAGGAGGCCGCCGCGATGACCGCGGCTGCCCGCCACGCGATCCGCGCCATCGCGCACTGGAACCCGGACCCGGCCGACGTCCTGGCCAAGGCGAACGAGGTCATCCTGGGCGGCGACTACGAAGACAGGTTCGTCACCGTCAAGCTCGCCTACCTGCGGCGCGACGGAGATAAGGTGCACGCCGAGCTGGCCAGCTCGGGCCACCCGGGCCCGGCGGTCATCCGGCCGGACGGCCGGGTCGAGATGATGAGCGGCGGCGGCCTCCCGCTCGGGCTGTTCCCGGACGCCGAGGCCGAGCGCCAGACGGTCGAACTCGGACCTGATGACCAGCTCTTCTTCTTCTCAGACGGGGTCACCGAGGCCCGCAGCCCCGACCAGCGGTACTTCGAGGACCACCTGGCCGCGGGGCTGGCTGGCACGGCCGGGCGGCCGGCCGCGCAGACGGTCCGGATCGTGCAGGATCTCGTCTCCCGCTTCTCCCAGGACAACCTGCGCGACGACATGACGATCCTGGTCGTCAGGGTACGACCAGGCGATCAGGACTTAGCCGCCCCGTAGGACGCGACGACCTCGGAGGCGACCTCGGTGACCTTGACGTGGCGGCGCTGCGATTCCTGGCGCAGGCGCTTGAGCGCCTCCTCGGCGTCGCAGCCGAGTGCGTGCATCAAGATGCCCTTGGCCTGGTCCACGACCGACCGGGCCACCACCGCGTCCTTGAGCTGGCTGGCGGTCCGCTGAGCCTGGTTGTAGGCGGTGGCGTTCGTCAGCATCGCCCCGCCGAATGCGGCCAGCATGTCCGCCACCGGGACGGACTCGGCGTCCAGGACGCCAGGACGCACGCCGAACAGCGAGAGCACCAGGGCACCGCGCGGCAGTTCCCGCACCAGGTGCACCGAGCACCGGACGCCACGCCGCAGCGCCGCCTCGGCGAAGTCGGGCCAGCGGACCTCATCCAGCGTGTCCGGGCAGCTCACGGCGGTGCCCGCGGCGGCCGCTTCCATCAGCGGCCCGGAGCCGGTACTCAACTGGAGGTCGGCGAGCTCGGCCAGGTCGGGATGGGTGGCGGCGGCGCCGACCACCTCGCCGTCGAGCCAGACCGCGGCGTGCGCCCCCGAGCACGAGGGCACCTGCCAGGCGGCGAGCTCGGCGAGCTTGTTCAGTGACCTCGCCTCGCCGCCGTTGGTGAGGCTCAGTAGCTCCGCCGCCTCATGCCCGAGCTGCTCGATCGGCACCAGATCCTCCTAGCTCATTCCTAGCATGTCCCCGGTGGGCCAGCCGCGGCCACGCTGGGCCACAAGGCCGCGGAGAACGCCTGGCCGCCGACGGCCAGGGTAGTGAAGCGGGCGGCCTGCTCGCTGGTGCCGCAGGCCAGCCGGGCAGTGGCCGAAATCGTCTTGCGCACCGCCTTCTTCGCGACCGTGGCCTTATCCGGGCAGGACGGCCGGGTGGCCAGCGGCGAAACGCCGCCCACCGAATAGCTGGCCTCGCAGACGGTGGCGCTGCGCACTCCGCCCCCGAGCAGCGCGCCCACGATGATCGCGGCGAACATGACCGGGATGAGGACCATCGCGTACGTGGCCGTGCCCGGCTGCAGCCAGCGCAGGCGCTTGCGCGCGAGCTGCTCCGTCCGGACAGGCTCGCCGGCGGACAGCCGGGTGAAAATGGCGTACATGGAGATCAGATGAGGCTCGCTGGCCCGCAGGGCGCCTTCCATCCGGTCAAGTACGCGCTGCTGGCAAACGGGCAGGGTCATCGACACTCACATCCTTACCAAGGCTCCTGCGCCGTAAGGATCGCGGTCGCGGGAAACCAACGCCTACCCGTGCTTTCCGGCAGCAAACAGCCCTGGACAGACGTGGTATCAAGCCGCATACGGCAGGGTCTCAGTAGTGTAACGGGCGCCGGGGACCAGTCGCGCACGGAACGGGATTAGTCACGCACCGATGCGGTGACCTCGCTGGCCGCCCGCTGGCTGAGCGACACACGGACCAGCGCGGCGGCCAGCCGGGCGGGCTGACCGCTGGCCGCGAGCAGACCGGCCAGCGTCTCGCGGTCGCCGGGCAGCCGGACCCGGCGCGCTCCGCTGGTCACCTTGGCGTCGACGTAGGGGGCAACGTCCGGCCAGACCTCCTGGGCTTCGCGCAAGAAGATACTCGCACCCACGGGCCCGACCCCGGGGAACTCGGTGAGCCGCGCCGTGAGGGAGGCCACGTCCCCGGCGGCCTCGTCGCGCAGTTTGCGCAGGTCGCCGTGCCACTTGCTGGCCAGCAGGTCGGCGCCGTCGCCGAGCATGGTCGCGGTGCGCTCGTCGTACCGCCGGTAATGACCGCGTCCCAGCGCGTCCACCCGGTCCTGCCAGCTCGCCTCGCTCATCGCCTTCGGGTTCCGGTAGCCGGCCGTGAACAGCTCACCGGCCGCCGCCACCGCGGTCTCGGCCGGGATCGGCGTGCTCAGCAGGGTAGCCAGCACGAGCAACTGGTACAGCGGACCCGGGCGGTCGGCGAGCCGGATGCCGGCGTCCTCGGCGTACAGCCGTCCGTGCCGGGTGAGCAGCTCGGCGACGATCAGCTTGTTTCTTTCTGGCATACCAGCCCCGGATCAGGACCGGGACGGCCAGGCGCACGGCGCCGGCTCCGCTTCCAGGGCGAGGTCACCGGCGGACACCACCCCCACCGGGGTCCCGCCGTCCAGGACCGGGATGCGGCGGACCGCGCGCTCGCGGACCAGCCGCCTGGCCTCGGCCAGGTCGTCGTCCGGGCCGAGGGTCGCCAGTTCGCTGCCGCAGATGTCGCCAATGGCCGTGGTCCGCGGATCGCGTTGCTCCGCCAGGACCAGCACCGCGATGTCGCGGTCGGTGACGAGCCCGCGGAGCCGGTCGCCGGCCATCACCAGCACCGTTCCGGTGGCGTGCCGTTTCATGGCCCTGGCGGCCGCGAAAGCCGATTCATCCGGTGCCATGCACACGGGTGCGGCCGACATGATGTCTCGCATCCTCTTCGCGCTGCTCATCTACTGGGCCGCCTCCTGGCTTAACCGGTCTGCTGTCGCTACCCCCTGAGGCTGTCCGCAAACGGGCGGATCCGGGGCGAGGCCCCGGGCGGGCGCTAACGTTCCAGCTTGGCCAGGCGCTCGCCCGCGGCCCCCAGGCCGCGGGCCGAGCCGGAGAAGGCAGCCCACGGATCGGAGCCGCCGCCGATCCTGGCGCGCACCGCCGCCATCGTGAACTGGCCGGGACGCAGGCGGTCGTCCTCGACTTCGGCCCAGCTCAGCGGGGTGGCGACCAGCGCGCCCGGCCGGGCCCGCACGCCGTAGCTGGCCACTACCGTCTGCGCGTAGGCATTCCGCATGACATCGGCGTAGATACGATCGCCGCGCTTGTCCTTGCGCTGTTCGGTGGTGATGACGTCGGGCTGCCTGCGGGCCAGCACGGCGGCCGCGCGGTGGGTGAAGGCGAGCACCGTGTCGAAGTCGGCCCGGCGCAGCAGCGGCACGTGGACGTGCAGCCCGCGCCCGCCAGTGGTCCGGGCGAAGCTGCTCAGGCCCAGGTCCTGCTCGAGCAGGTCGCGAGCCCGCAGCGCGGCCCGGCGCACGTCGGCGAATCGCTCGCCGTCCGGCGGGTCGAAGTCGAAGACCAGCTGATCGGGCACGCCGAGCTTGTCCGCGCGGCTGGTGAACGCGTGAATTTCGATGCATGCCTGGTTAGCCAGGTAAACCAGGGTGGCGGGCTTGTCGCAGACGACGTGCTCGACCTCGCCGCCCTCCTTGCCCACCGTGACGCGACGGATCCAGTCGGGGAAGTATGCCGGGGCGTTCTTCTGGAAGAAGCG
Source organism: Streptosporangiaceae bacterium (assembly GCA_050011155.1). Lineage (GTDB taxonomy): Bacteria > Actinomycetota > Actinomycetes > Streptosporangiales > Streptosporangiaceae > Palsa-504. The sequence continues at coordinate 54,474 of JBEKJP010000025.1, read as the reverse complement.
CTCACCGTCCAGCCCGTCGGGGTAGCGCACCATCGAGACCGGCCGGTCCTTCAGTCCGGGCAGCATCCAGCCCGCCACGTCGGCGTGATAGCGCGCCAGGTCGGCCTTGGTGATCCCGTCGGCGGGGAACAGAACCTTGTCCGGATGCGTGAGCGGCACCGTGATGCCGCCGACGGTTATCTCTACCTTCCCGGCCATGACGGCAGCCGCCTCAGGCGGCGGCGGTGATGGAGATGTCGACGAATTCGAAGTCCGGGACGTCGGGGAGGGACAGGTCACCCAGGGACACGATCCCCGTCACCTGCCCGTTCTCGAGCACGGGCAGCCTGCGCACGGCGTGATCGCGCATCAGCCGCGCGGCCACGCCGACGTCCGCGTCGGCGTCCACTCCGATCAGATCCGAGCTGCTCAGCGGGCCGACCGGCTCGCCTGGGTTCCTGGCCTCGGCCACCGCCCTGATCACCAGGTCACGGTCGGTAACCAGGCCGTAGAGCGAACCGTCGCGCACCACGAGGACCGCGCCCACCCCCCAGTCGCGCATCGTACGAGCAGCCTGTCCGATCGACTGGTCGTAGTCCACCCCGATAGGGTCCGGAGTCATCACGTCACGCACTCTGGCGTACATGATGCGTGCCACCTCCTCTGCCGCGTATGCATCGTTCGCTCTGTCATCCGAGTACCAGCGACAGGCCTGCTTAAACGCCCAGCGGCGAACACTAGCGGCGGCCGAGCAGGCGGTCCAGGGCCCGGCCGACCTCCTCGGCCAGCGCAGTGTCGGGCCGGGCGGGGTCGGGCCGGGCAGTGTCGGGCCGGGCGGGGTCGGGCCGGGCCTGGGAGCCGGCCGGGACCAGGGCGGCTCGGGCGGGCTCCGGGTCGCGGACCAGGCCGCAGTCGAGGCACTCGACCTGGCCGAGCCGGCGGATCAGGTGCACGCTGGCGCACCCGGAGCAGGCCTCGAGCTCCGTGGTCCAGTCACCCGCTTCCTGGCACGCCGGGCAGACCAGGACCAGCTTGTCGCGCAGCACACCACGGCGCCAGGGGCTCTTCCCCCGCTCCGGGTCGGTCTGCCGCACGCCGCAGCGGTAACACGGCACTCCCCCAGGCCTCCTCAGGGTGCGGCGCTAGCCGAGCGCGGCGAGCGCCTTCGAGTATTCGGCGAGATCACGCGCCTGCGGGATCGGGTTGACCACCTTCCACCGCACCACGCCGTCCTTGTCGACGATGAACGTGCCCCGCGTCGCGAGGCCCCGCTCGGAGTCGAACACACCGTACAGCGTGGCCACGTCACCGTGCGGCCAGAAGTCGGATAGCAGCCCGAACTGGAAATGCTCGGCGTCGGCCCACGCCCGGTGGGCGAAGGTGGAGTCCACCGAGATCGTCAGCAGCTCGACGTCCTCGCGGTTGACCTCGGGGAACTCGTCACGGATGGCGCACAGCTCGCCGGTGCACACACCGCTGAACGCCAGCGGGTAGAAGACGAGCACGACGTTCTTGACGCCACGGAAGCTGGACAGCCGCACGGGCGTGCCGTGCTGGTCCTTCAGCTCGAAGTCGGGCGCCTGGTCGCCTACCTCCACCGCCATGGGAGATCCTTTCACCGGTTCGCCGAACATGCCTTTACCCCCCAAGTCTGCCACTGGTGCGGGGGCGTAAAAGCCATGCCGTTCGGGCCGAAAATCGGACGGTCGGCGGGTCAGCGGCGCACCGGGCGCCGCCTGGATCAGGACCTCATCGGCGCGCCTTGGGAGCGACGAGACGCGTGCCCGACCAGTCCCGGGCCGCGCTCACGCTCGAGGTCTGCGACAGGCCCGCCGTGGGCGCGGCCTCGCCGATGTCGCTCGGCTCGACGTGTCCTGACCGGCCCGCCTTCGGCGTGAGCAGCCAGATGTACCCCCCGTCGGCAAGCGGCGTGAGGGCGTCGACCAGCGAGTCGACGAGGTCTCCGTCGCCGTCTCGCCACCACAGCAGGACCACGTCGACGACGTCGTCGTAGTCCTCGTCGACCAGCTCCACACCGTCTATCCGGGTGATCGCGTCGCGCAACTGCTCGTCGCAATCATCGTCGTAGCCGATCTCCTGCACCACCTGGCCCGGTTTGATACCGAGCCGCTCGGCCTGGCCGCGTTCGTCCTGCGCCTGGCCCGCGGTCGCGCTCACTGACGTCCTCCTTGAATCCCTCCCCGCGCCGCCACGTCCGGAGCCTGCGTCTCCCACGGGAACTGTGGGCTGGTCTCCTGACGGTGACGACACGTCAGCACTTCTTGTTGGGACAGTTCACACTGGGTCGGCCCGGTGCGCAAGTGGCAATCGCTCCAGCCTGGAAAACCGCCGCCATAAATTGACCTGCCTGCTTCCTCTTTCGGTTACGCACCGCAGTATCCATCACGTAGAGTAACGAATGGATCCGCCCAGGGCGAAACGGGCCCCGGCGCGGCGTTCCTCGTTATGGGCGATTCGTGGTGTGCCGACGTTCCGGTTACCGTCAAGTAGAGATGCGCGATCGACCAGTTCGTACGACGATTGGTCTGGACAACACATCGAGGGACCGTTCATGCGGCCGACCGGCCGCCCGAGTCACAAGCGGAAGGCGAGGCTACCCCGTGGCTTCCGGACGTCAGCAATTCCCCATCATCAGCGACGGGTTGCCGACCCAGTTGCCCGACATCGACCCGGACGAGACGCGCGAGTGGGTCGAGTCGTTCGATTCGGTCGTGCGCACCAGGGGCCGGGCCCGCGCCAGGTACGTGATGCTCCGCCTGCTCGAGCGGGCCCGTGAGCAGCAGGTCGGCGTGCCCGGCCTGCGCAGCACCGACTTCATCAACACCATCGCGCCCGAGCGCGAGCCCTGGTTCCCCGGCGACGAGCACGTCGAGCGCCGGATCAGGGCCTACATCAGGTGGAACGCGGCCGTGATGGTCTCCCGCGCGAACCGGCCGGGGATGGGCGTGGGCGGCCACATCGCGACGTATGCTTCGGCGGCGTCGCTGTACGAGGTGGGCTTCAACCACTTCTTCCGCGGCAAGGACCACGGCGAGTCCGGTGACCAGGTGTTCTTCCAGGGTCATGCGGCGCCGGGCATCTATGCGCGCGCGTTCCTCGAGGGGCGCCTGACCGAGGACCAGCTCAACGGGTTCCGGCAGGAGCTATCGCACCCCGGCGGCGGGCTGCCTTCATACCCGCACCCGCGCCTGATGCCGGAGTTCTGGGAGTTCCCCACCGTCTCGATGGGGCTCGGCCCGCTGAACGCGATCTACCAGGCCCGGTTCAACCGTTACCTGCTGGCCCGCGAGATCCACGACACCTCGCGGTCGCACGTGTGGGCGTTCCTGGGCGACGGCGAGATGGACGAGCCCGAGGCGCTCGGCGCGATCGGCCTGGCCTCCCGCGAGGAACTGGACAACCTCACCTTCGTCATCAACTGCAACCTGCAGCGGCTCGACGGACCGGTACGCGGCAACGGCAAGATCATCCAGGAACTCGAGGCGTACTTCCGCGGGGCCGGCTGGAACGTGATCAAGGTCATCTGGGGCCGTGACTGGGACCCGCTGCTGGCCCAGGACACCGACGGCGTGCTGGTCAACAAGATGAACACCACGCCGGACGGCCAGTTCCAGACGTACAGCGTGGAGTCCGGCGCGTACATCAGGGAGAACTTCTTCGGCGGCGACCCGCGGCTGCGGGCGATGGTGGCGCACCTGTCCGACGACGAGCTGCGCGGTCTGTCCCGCGGCGGGCATGACTACCGCAAGGTGTACGCGGCGTTCAAGGCGGCGCGGGAGCACACCGGCCAGCCCACGGTCATCCTGGCCCACACGATCAAGGGCTGGACGCTGGGCAAGGACTTCGAGGCCCGCAACGCCACCCACCAGATGAAGAAGCTCACCGTGGCCGAGCTGAAGGAGTTCAGGGACCGGCTGTACCTGCCGATCCCCGACTCGGCCCTGGAAGCGGAGCTGCCGCCGTACTACCACCCGGGCGAGGACTCCGACGAGATCCAGTACATGCGCGAGCGGCGGGCCGCGCTCGGCGGGGTCCTCCCCCGCCGGGTGGTGCGGGCCAAGTCGCTGCCGCAGCCGCCCGACTCGGTGTACGACGAGCTGCGCAAGGGCTCGGGCAAGCAGGCCGTCGCCACCACGATGGCGTTCGTCCGGCTGCTCAAGGAGCTGATGAAGGACCCCGCCATCGGGGAGCGCTTCGCACCGATCATCCCGGACGAGGCCAGGACGTTCGGCATGGACTCGCTGTTCCCGACGGCCAAGATCTACTCGCCGCACGGGCAGACCTACGAGGCGGTGGACCGCAACCTGCTGCTGTCCTACAAGGAGTCCGAGCAGGGCCAGATCCTGCACGAGGGCATCAGCGAGTCCGGCGCGATGGGCTCGGTGATCGCCGCGGGCTCCGCCTACGCGACGCACGGCACGCACATGATCCCGGTGTACGTGTTCTACTCAATGTTCGGCTGGCAGCGGACCGGCGACGAGATGTGGCTGATGGGTGACCAGCTCGCCCGCGGGTTCCTGCTCGGCGCGACGGCCGGCCGGACCACGCTGACCGGCGAGGGCCTGCAGCACAACGACGGGCACTCGGTGCTGCTGGCCTCGGTCAGCGAGGCGTGCGTGTCGTACGACTGCGCGTGGGCGTTCGAGCTGGCCTACGTCATACGCGACGCGCTGCGCCGGATGTACGAGGGCACCGCGGAGCACCCGGACGGCGAGAACATCTTCTACTACCTCACCGTCTACAACGAGCCGTACCCGCAGCCCGCCGAGCCGGCCAGCTTCCCCGGCGGGACGGCCGCGCTGGAGGACGGCATCTTGCGCGGGCTCTACCTGTACGCGGCCGCGGCCGCGGAATCCGAAGAGCCAGCCGCCGCGCCGGAACCCACCGCACCGAACTGGCTGGCCGGACTGGCTCGCGTCTCCAGTGAGGCCGAACGGGCTCCGGTATCCGCCCCGCGGGCCCAGATCCTGGCGTCCGGGGTGGCGCTGCGGTCGGCGCTGCGAGCCCAGGAAATGCTCTCCGCGGACTGGGGGGTGTCCGCCGACGTGTGGTCGGCCACCTCCTGGACCGAGCTGCGCCGGGACGCGCTAGCCTGCGAGTCGTGGAACATGCTCAACCCCGGCGAGCCGTCGCGGGTGCCGTACGTATCCTCGGCCCTGGCCGACGCGCCGGGCCCGGTGGTGGCGGTGTCCGACTGGATCAAGGCGGTACCCGACCAGATCGCCCGCTGGGTGCCGGGCACGTTCACCTCGCTCGGCACCGACGGGTTCGGCTTCTCCGACACCCGCCCGGCGGCCCGGCGGTTCTTCCACGTGGACGCCGAGTCCATCACCGTCGCGGTCCTCTGGGAACTGGCCCGCAACGGCGCCATAGACGCCGACCTCCCCGCCCAGGCCATCAGCAAGTACCGCCTGGACCTCCCGGTGAGCGAAGCACTGTCGTAGGAGATGGTCTGAGAGCGTAAGGGGCAGGCTACGGCGCAGAAGGAGGAGCGAAGCGACGACATCGCGCGGCCCGCGGAGGGCCTCGTGCCCTCCCGGCCGCGCGATACTACGGCGAGCGACCGCAGCGGGGCGCGAAGCGCACGTGGGGGTTCCGGGGGTCATCCCCCGGGCCAGCACAGCGCACGTGGGGGTTCCGGGGGTCATCCCCCGGGCCAGCACAGCACCTCCCCCCGGATTAACCCTTTGACCGTGAGGCGGCTGGAACGCGCGACCGGGACCCTCGGCACGGCGGCCATCGCCGCCATGGACGAGCGGCTGCCGTGGTTCCGCAACATGTCGGCCGAGAACCGGTCCTGGCTCGGCCTGGTCGCCCAGGCGGGCATCGCCGCGTTCCTCGACTGGACCAGGCACCCCGAGCGCAACCGGCCGGCGCTGACCGAGGTCTTCGGCACCGCGCCGCGTGAGCTGGCCCGCGCGGTCAGCCTGCAGCACGCGGTGGAGATGGTCCGGGTCATCATCGACGTGGTGGAGGCCCAGGTCGACGAACTGGCCGCGCCCGGCGGCGAGGCGGAGCTGCGCGAGGCGGTGCTGACCTACGCCCGCGAGATCGCGTTCAGCGCGGCGCAGGTGTACGCGCGGACGGCCGAGGCGCGCGGTGCCTGGGACGCCCGGCTGGAAGCGCTGGTGGTGGACTCGCTGGTCCGCGGGGAGACCGAGGACTCGCTGCATTCGTGGGCCTCGGCGCTGAACTGGTCCTCCTCGCCCGTCGTGGTCGTGGCGGGCACGATCAGCGACGAGGACATGGCCGGCGGGACGGAACCGCATATCGAGGAGATCCGCGTCCAGGCCCGGCGGGCCCGGCTCGACCTGCTGGCCGGCGTGCAGGGGAACCGGCTGATCCTGGTCCTGGGGGGCGCCGACGACCCGATCGCGGCGGCCGAGCGGTTCGCCGGGCGGTTCGGGCCGGGCCCGGTGATCGCCGGCCCGCTGGTCCGCGACCTGCGGGCCGCGTCCATCTCGGCCCGGGCCGCGCTGTCGGCGCTGCGTGCCGCCCCGGCCTGGCCGGAGGCACCCCGGCCGGCCGGGGCGGACGATCTGCTGGCCGAGCGCGCCCTGGACGGTGATCCGGAGGCCAGGGCCACGCTGATCAGCGACATCTACGAGCCGCTGGCCGGCGACGGACCCGCCCTGCTCGACACGCTCACCACCTACCTGGAGCAAGGATCTTCACTGGAAGCAACTCACCGGCTACTATTCGTTCACACAAATACGGTCCGGTACCGGCTGCGCCGCGTCACCGAGCTCACTGACTACAATCCGTCATCAGGTCGGGACGGCTTCATCCTGTGGGTCGCCATCGCCCTAGGGCGCCTGGCGGCCAAGCGATCCGAGGGATCACGTCACCGGTCAGGCTGAGTTCCAGCGAGTATTGTTAGAGCTTTCCTACAAGATTTCGTCGGACAAGTTCGTAGCGTTCGACAATCATCTGGCAGACCTCTACAGGGCAGGGTAAGAGGATGCTGATCATCACCGCGCCTGGCCAGGGCGCGCAGACGCCGGGATTCCTGGCGCCCTGGCTGGAACTGCCCGGGGTCACCGAGCGTCTCGGCGCGGCTTCCGAGCTAGCTGGCTGCGACCTCATCAGGTACGGCACCACCGCGAGCGCGGAGGAGATCAAGGACACCGCGGTGGCGCAGCCGCTGCTGGTCGCGGCCGCGATCGTGGCCGCCGGGGCGCTGTCCGGCACTGGCGCTATACCCGGCGACGCCGGGCCTGCCGACGCTGGACCCGCCGACGCGGCCGCCGGGCATAGCGTCGGGGAACTGGCCGCCGGGGTCATCGCCGGCGTGCTCACCGCCGACGACGCCCTGCGGTTGACCGGAGTGCGCGGCCGGGCCATGGCGGCCGCCGCGGCGATCGAGCCGACCGGGATGATGGCGGTGCTCGGCGGCGACCAGGACGAGGTGCTCGCGGCCATCGCCGGCCACGGCCTGACACCCGCGAACATCAACGCGGCGGGGCAGATCGTGGCCGCCGGAACGATGACCTCACTCGAGGCATTCGCGGCCGCTCCGCCGGCCGGCGCCCGGCTGCGTCCGCTGCAGGTCGCGGGGGCCTTCCATACCCAGCACATGGCTCCGGCGGCGGCGGCGCTCCGGGACGCGGCCACCGGGGTCAGCGTCGCCGACCCGGCGATCACGCTGCTGTCCAACGCGGACGGGGCCGCGGTCACCACCGGCAAGGAGTGGCTGGAGCGCGTCGTCGCCCAGGTCGCCGCGCCGGTGCGCTGGGACCTGTGCATGCGGACGATGGCCGACCTGGGCGTGACGGCGCTGATCGAGCTGCCGCCCGCGGGCACGCTGACCGGACTGGCCCGGCGGGCGCTGCCCGGCGTGGCCCAGTTGGCCGTCAAGACCCCCGACCAGCTCGACGCGGCCCGTGAGCTGATCGCGGAGCACCTGGTCTCCGCCTCACTGGCCGAGCGCGACGGCCAGGGGGCCGGCCACCTGCCGGAGTGGCGGCTGATCGTGGCGCCGACATCGGGGACGTTCCGTTCAGGTGCCGCCGAGGGGACCCTCGGCACGGTGCTCGCGCGGGGCGGCGAGCGCGCGGTCATGGCGCCGTGGCCCGCGGAGATCATCGAATGGCTGGTGGAAGACGGGGATCCGATCGGCGAGGGTCAGCCACTTGCCCGGGTCCAACCCCTGGAGGTCCGCCGGGATGGGCCCCGTCGGGTGGAAGGCTAGGCGCATGACACACTTCTCGCCACCGTTCCCGCCCGCCCCCGGTGCACGCATCCTGTCGCTCGGCGCCTACCAGCCGGCCAACGTGGTCACCAACGACGACCTCGCGGCCCGGGTCGACACCAGCGACGAGTGGATCCGCAGCCGGGTCGGCATCGTCAGCCGCCGGTACGCCGGACCCGAGGAGACCGTGACCGACATGGCGGTCGTGGCGGGTGGCAAGGCACTGGCCGCCAGCGGCCTGTCCCCGAGTGACATCGACCTGGTTATCGTGGCGACCTGCAGCAACGAGGTGTCGATACCGAACGTCGCGGCCGGGGCGGCCCACCGGCTCGGCATCGTCGCGCCCGGCGCCTATGACCTGAACGCCGCCTGCGCCGGCTTCTGCTACGCGCTGGCCAGCGTCTCGGACGCGATCCGCGCGGGCACCTCCCGCTACGCGCTGGTCATCGGGGCGGAGAAGATGACCGCCTGGATCGACCCCGACGACCGGTCCACGTGCATCATCTTCGCTGACGGGGCGGGCGCCGCGGTGGTCGGGCCGGTCGCGGACGGCGAGCCGCCGGGCATCGGCCCGGTCGCCTGGGGCAGCGCCGGGGACCTAGCCCAGAAGATCGCGATTCCGAATCGCAACTCGTTCATGTACCAGGAGGGCCAGGCGGTGTTCCGCTGGGCCACCACGTCCATGCAGCCGATCGCGGCGCGGGCCTGTGAGCGGGCGGGCGTCGCGGTGAGCGACCTGGCGGCGTTCGTCCCGCACCAGGCGAACCTGCGGATCATCGAGTCCATCGCGCGCAAGCTCGGCGTGCCGCGCGACCGGCTGGCGGATGACATCGTGCACGCGGGCAACACGTCCTCGGCCTCGGTGCCGCTGGCCCTGGCCCGGATGGCCGAGCGCGGCGACGTCAAGCCGGGGTCACTGGCGCTGCTGCTGGGCTTCGGCGCGGGGATGTGTTACGCCGCGCAGGTGATCACGGTACCCTAGCCGCGCCCGGTTAGCGGGCCGGCCGCCGGCCGGATCGGGACTGAACTCGCCCCGCGACCGCAGACCACAACGAACACCACAGATCAGGAGAAGAGTCATGAACGAGCAGGAGATCCTCGCCGGGCTTGGGGAAATCGTCGAGGAGATCGCCGGCGTGCCGGCCGACGAGGTCACGCCGAGCAAGAGCTTCGTCGACGACCTGGACATCGACTCGCTGTCCATGGTGGAGATCGCCGTCGCCGCCCAGGACAAGTTCGGCGTCGAGATCCCCGACGAGCAGCTGAAGGACCTGACCACGGTTCAGGACGTGGTGAACTTCGTGACTAAGAGCGCCGGAGGCTCGGCGTGACCTCAGGGCGCGAGATCGTCGTCGTTACCGGGCTCGGCGCGACTACCCCGCTCGGCGGGGACGTCGCGTCGACCTGGTCGGCGATGCTGGCGGGCCGCAGCGGGGTGTGCCACATCGCCGAGCCGTGGGCGGAGGAGCTGCCGGTGCGCATCGCGGCCCCGGCGGCCGTCGACCCGGTGGAGATCGTAGGCCGGGTGCAGGCCCGGCGGATGGATCGCTGCGAGCAGCTGGCGCTGGTCGCGGCGCGCGAGGCGTGGGCCGACGCGGGCTCGCCCGAGGTGGACCCCGAGCGGCTCGGCGTCAGCGTCACCAGCGGGATCGGCGGTATCGGCTCGACCCTGACCGCGTACGACGCGCTCAAGGAGAAGGGCTGGCAGCGCATCTCGCCGTACACGGTGCCGATGCTCATGCCGAACGGCTCAGCCGGCTGGATCAGCATGGAATTCGGCGCCCGTGCGGGCGCCCACGCGCTGGTCAGCGCGTGCGCCTCCGGCGGCGAGGCGATCGGCTACGGCATCGACATGATCCGTTCGGGGCGGGCTGACATGGTGCTGGCCGGCGGCACCGAGGCGGCGATCATGCCGCTGAACATCGGCGCGTTCGCGGTGATGCGGGCCATGTCCACCCGCAACGACGAGCCAGAGCGGGCCTCCCGGCCGTTCGACAAGGCCAGGGACGGGTTCGTGCTCGGCGAGGGAGCCGGCGTGCTGGTGCTCGAGTCGCTGTCACACGCGCAGCGGCGTGACGCCACGATCTACGCCGTCGCGGCTGGAGCCGGTTACTCCTCCGACGCCTACCACATCGCCCACCCGGCGCCCGACGGGGCGGGCGTGATCGCGGCCATCACCCGCGCGATGGTCAACGCCGAGGTCGACCCGGGCCAGGTCGTGCACGTGAACGCGCATGCCACGTCTACCCCCGAGGGCGACGCCACCGAGGCGCAGGCCCTGGCGAAGGCGCTCGGAACCGCCATCGACGGCGTGGTCGTCACCTCGACCAAGTCGATGACCGGGCACCTGCTCGGCGGTGCGGGCGCCGTCGAGTCAGTGGCCGCCATCCTCGCGCTCCGCGAGCATATGGCCCCGCCCACCATCAACCTCGAGGACCTGGACGAGAACGTGCCGGTAGACGTCGCCACCGAGCCGAGGCCGCTCAGCAAGCGCGGCTCCGAGCCGATGGCGGTGCTGAACAACACATTCGGGTTCGGCGGCCACAACGTGTCGCTGGTATTCACCGTCGCCTGACCGGGCTCGCATTCGCGCTCGCCGCATCCTTCGTTCCGGTTTACCGGTTAGAGGAGACCTGAGATGACCGCACTGGATCAAGGTGCTGCCCAGATGACCGTTCCGCAGCGGGCGACAGGGCTGGCCGGCTCGGTGGCCGCAGTCGCCGCGCCAGCGGCCACGCTGCCCCGGGATCCGCAGGAGCGCCTGGCAGCCCTGTTCGATCCCGGCACGCTGGAGATCCTGCCGGTCGAGACCGAGGAGCGCGGCGGGGTCGTGGCGGGCACCGGCCTGGTGCATGGCGCGGGCGTCGTGGCGTTCGCCTCCGACCCCCGGGTCCAGGGCGGCGCGATGGGCACCGCGGGCTGCGCGACGATCGTCGCGGCCTACGCCGAGGCCATGTCGCGGGGGGTTCCGATCGTGGGCCTGTGGCACTCCGGCGGAGCCAGGCTGGCCGAGGGCGTGGCCAGCCTGCACGCGGTGGGATCCGTGTTCGCCGCGATGACCCGCGCGTCCGGGCGGGTCCCGCAGATCTCCGTGGTGCTCGGCCCGGCGGCAGGCGGCGCCGCGTACGGCCCGGCGCTGACCGACATCGTGATCCTGTCCGGCCCGGGCCGGATCTTCGTCACCGGCCCGGACGTGGTGCGCTCGGTGACCGGCGAAGACGTGGACATGGAACGGCTGGGCGGCCCCGAGCCGCACAGCCGCCGGTCCGGCGTGGTGCATGTGGTCACGGCGACCGATGCGGACGCGCTGGACCGGGCGCGCGAACTCGCGGCCATGCTGAGTGACCAGAGCAAGGTCAACGAGGAGGCCGCCGATCGCGACCTGTCGGGCCTGCTGCCCGAGTCCGCGCGCCGCGCCTACGACGTGCACCTGCTGACGAACAGGCTGCTCGATACGCCCGGGGTCGAACTCCACCCCCGCTGGGCGCCGAACATCGTGACCATCCTCGGCCGCCTGGCCGGCCGCACTGTTGGCGTCGTGGCCAGCAACCCGATGCGGCTCGGCGGCTGCCTGGACTCGGTCTCGGCCGAGAAGGCGGCCCGCTTCGTGCGGATGTGCGACGCGTTCGGCGTACCGCTCGTGGTCCTGGTGGACGTGCCCGGGTACCTGCCCGGCGTCGGCCAGGAATGGGACGGTGTGGTCCGCCGCGGCGCCAAGCTGCTGCACGCCTTCGCCGAGGCCACGGTCCCCCGGGTGACCCTGGTGACCCGCAAGGCCTATGGCGGCGCCTACATCGCGATGAACTCCCGCTCGCTCGGCGCGACCCGCGTGTTCGCCTGGCCGGGCGCCGAGATCGCCGTGATGGGCGCGGTCGCCGCGGTGCGCATCCTGCACCGGCGCACGCTGGCCACGCTGCCGCCGGAGAAGCTGCACGAGGCCGAGGCGCAGCTGGCGGCGGAGCACGAGGCCACCGCGGGCGGCCTGCAACGCGCCGTCGAGCTCGGAGTCGTCGACGCGGTCATCGAGCCCAGCCAGACCCACCGCGAACTGGCCCGGGCCCTCGCCGAAGCCCCCCAGCTGAAGGGCAACCACGCCAACATCCCGCTGTAAGGGGGGCGGGGCTGCGTTAGAGGGGGCTGCCGCCGCCTAGGCCGGAGCCGCGGTCGGAGCCGCCCGGGGCGGGGCCGGTGGGCGGGCCGGAGTCGGCGGGGCCAGCCGAGCCCGTGCTGCCAGGCGAGCCGGGGCTGGACGAGGCGGAGCCGGAGGAGGATCCCGGAGCCGCGCCGGAGCCGGAGTCCGCACTGGAGCCCTCGCTGGCGGCGGCAGCCTCGGCGGATTCCGCGGCGGCCACGGCCGGGCGGGCCTCGGCGAGCAGCTGCTCGAGGCGGGCGCTGCGGATGCGGCGGAAGGTCCGGTGGTCGCGAGCGCGCTCCAGGATAGCCACTTCCAGCTGCGAGGCCGTGTACTCGCCGTTGCCCGACGCGGACAGCGCGGCCAGCGCGGCGGCGAACGCCTCGGACAGGGACATGTTGTCGGCGTAGTGCTCCTTGAGGGCGGCGGACACCTGGTCGGCCAGGCCGCCGAAGGCCACGAAGCCGGGCTCGTCGGTCACCGAGCCGTCGAAGGTGATCCGGTAGATCTGGTCGTCCGCGGGCGTGGCGCCCACCTCGGCGACCACGATCTCCACCTCGAACGGCTTCAGCTGCTCGGTGAAGATGGTGCCGAGCGTCTGGGCGTACCAGTTGGCGATGCCGCGGGCGGTCACGTCGTGCCGGTCGAACTGGTAGCCGGTGATGTCCGCGTAGGTGACGCCGGCCTTGCGCAGGTTCTCGTACTCGTTGTAGCGGCCCACCGCGGCGAACGCGATCCGGTCGTAGATCTCGCTGATCTTGTGCAGCGCGCTCGACGGGTTCGGCGCCACCAGGAGGATCCCGTCCGCGTACTGCAGCGTCACGCAGCTACGGCCGCGTGCGATCCCCTGCCGCGCATACTCGGCCTTGTCCCGCATCGCCTGTGCGGGTGACACGTAGAACGGCATTGACACCGCGGGGGTTCCTTTTCCCTAGTAATGGGTCGGGCTGAGGGCTAGCCGCCGTTACGCAGCGGCGCCGACGGGCCGTCCGGGAGGCTCATCCGCTCCCGCACGACCTGCTCGGAGATCCGCGCGGATTCCGAGTCGGGCAGCTTCGTGAAGCCATCGGACGTGATCGTGGCGATGACCGGGAAGAGGCGCCGGGTCAGGTCCGGGCCCCCGGTCGCCGAGTCGTCGTCGGCGGCGTCGTACAGGGCCTGCACGCAGGCCAGCACGACGTCGTCGGCGGACATGCCGTCGGCGTAGAGCTTCTTCAGCGCGCCCCGGGCGAACAGCGACCCCGAGCCGATGGAGTAGAACCGCTGCTCCTCGTACGGACCGCCGGCCACGTCATAGCTGAAGATCCGGCCGATGCCGTCGCCCTCGTCGTAACCGACGAACAGCGGCACCACGACCAGGCCCTGCATGGCCGCGCCGAGATTGCCCCGGACCATCGTGGCCAGCCGGTTCGCCTTGCCCTCGAGGGACAGCGACCGGCCCTCCATCTTCTCGTAGTGCTCCAGCTCGACCTGGAACAGCCGGACGAACTCGATCCCGAGGCTGCCGGTACCCGCGTAGCCCATGCCGGAGTACTCGTCGCTGCGGAAGACCTTCTCCACGTCCCGCTTGGCGATCATGTTCCCGGCGGTGGCCCGGCGGTCGCCGGCCAGCACCACTCCCCCGTCGCAGACCGCGGCCACGATCGTGGTGGCGTGCGGCAGGTCCCTGACGACCTGGGAGATCTGGCCGTCACCAGCCGGGGACGTCACCCGGCCGGGCAGCAGCCCCGGCGAGTACGAGGCCAGGAAGTCGGTGAACGAGGAGGTCTGCAGGCCCAGGAAGCCCGACGGGGAACCGCCTGCCGCACCTGGCCCCCAGCCGGACACCCTCGGATTCCCGGCGAACGGGCCGGATTGGCTGCCGTCGAAATGCGAGCCCAACGCGGACCTCCTCCCCTAGTCGTAGTAAACGTACTCAACTGACCCTACTGCCACGGCTGAGCGCGGCAGGTCACGAGAGGCGCCGACGCGTCCGCCTACGGCGAACCGGCCGGCGCCGACGGCCGCCGCGGCTACTGACCGCCCTTTTGCACGTAGGACCGGACGAACTCCTCGGCGTTCTCCTCGAGCACCTCGTCGATCTCGTCGAGGATCGCGTCGACGTCGTCGGAGAGCTTCTCCTGCCGCTCCCTGACCTCCTCGGTGCTTCCGGTCTCGGTCTCTTCGGTCTCCTCGGCGCGCCGAGTGGTCTGCCGCTGACCGCCTGTGTCCTTGCTCGTTGCCATGTGCTTACCTCCGTCAGTCCCAACGCTATCGTCACCCGTGGGAGTCCCTCCCAATCCCGCCAGGCCGAAATCGGTACGAACTCGCGACCGCGGTCCCGGGCCGGGACACGTGGCTAGGGGGATGCTAGGGGAGAGTTCTAGTCCTTGCCAGTAAGCGCGGCGACCAGTTCCGCGGCGCTGCGGCAGCGGTCGAGCAAGTCACCTACGTGCGCCCGCGTGCCGCGCAGCGGTTCGAGCGTGGGGACGCGCTGCAGTGACTCCCGGCCGGGGATGTCGAAGATCACCGAGTCCCACGAGGCGGCCGCTACGGACTCCGGGTACTGCCGCAGGCAGCGACCGCGGAAGTAGGCCCGGGTGTCCTCGGGCGGGTTCTCGATCGCCCGGTCCACGGTCGCGTCGTCGGTGAGCCGCACCATCCGGCCCCGGGCCACGAGCCGGTTGTAGAGCCCGCGGTCAGGCCGCACGTCGGCGTACTGCAGGTCGACAAGCTCCAGTCGCGGGTTGTCCCAGGCCAGGCCGTCGCGGGTCCGGTATCCTTCGAGCAGTTCGAGCTTGGCTACCCAGTCGAGTTCCCTCGACAGCAGCATCGGGTCCTCGGCCAGCCGGTCCAGCACCGACTCCCACCGGTCGAGCACGTCCGTGGTGATGTCATCGACGTCGTCGCCGTACTTGTCCTGGGTGTACTTGCGGGCCAGTTCGAGGTACTCGGCCTGGAGCTGGACGGCGGTCATCTTGCGGCCGTCCTTGAGCGTGACCAGGCGGCGGCAGGTCGGGTCGTGCGAGATCGCGCGGAGTTCAGCCACCGGCGCCTCGATCGACAGGTCGGCGCTCAGGAACTTGTCCTCGATCATCGCCAGGACCAGCGCGGTCGTGCCGACCTTGAGGTAGGTGGAGACCTCGCTCAGGTTGGCGTCGCCGATGATCACGTGCAGCCGCCGGTACTTCTCCGGGTCGGCGTGCGGCTCGTCCCTGGTGTTGATGATCGGCCGCTTGAGCGTGGTCTCCAGGCCGACCTCGACCTCGAAGAAGTCGGCCCGCTGGCTGATCTGGAAGCCCGTCCCGCGGCCGTCGGCGCCGATGCCGACCCGGCCGGCCCCGCAGACCACCTGGCGGGAGACGAAGAACGGGACCAGGTTCCTGACGATGTCCGCGAACGGCGTGCCCCGCCGCATCAGGTAGTTCTCGTGCGAGCCGTACGAGGCGCCCTTGTTATCGGTGTTGTTCTTGTACAGCTGGATGGGCGCGCTGCCGGGGATGGTCGCGGCCTTGGCCGCGGCCTCCGCCATGACCCGCTCGCCGACCTTGTCCCAGATCACCACCGACAGCGGGTTCGTGCACTCGGGGGCCGAGTACTCCGGGTGCGCGTGGTCGACGTACAGCCGCCCGCCGTTGGTGAGGATGACGTTGGCCAGGCCCAGATCCTCGTCGGTGAGCTGCGAGGAGTCGGCCGCCTCACGGGTCAGGTCGAAACCGCGCGCGTCCCGCAGCGGGTTCTCCTCCTCGAAATCCCAGCGGGCTCGGCGCGCCCGGGCGGCCGTGGCCGCCTGGTACGCGTTGACGATCTGGGATGAGGTCACCATCGCGTTCGCCCCAGGCTGGCCGGGCACAGAGATGCCGTACTCGGTCTCTGTGCCCATCACGCGAAGAACGCTCATGTAAAGCAGCCTAGTGCCGTTACGGGCATCAGAGGTACTGCCCGGTGTTCGCCACCGTGTCGATCGACCGGCCCGCCTCGGTCCCGGTCTTGCCGGAGACCAGGGTCCTGATGTAGACGATGCGCTCGCCCTTCTTACCGGAGATCCGGGCCCAGTCGTCCGGGTTGGTGGTGTTGGGCAGGTCCTCGTTCTCGCTGAACTCGTCGACGCACGCGGCCAGCAGGTGGCTGACGCGCATGCCCTTCTGGCCGGTGTCGAGGAAGGCCTTGATGGCCATCTTCTTGGCCCGGGCGACGATGTTCTCGATCATCGCGCCGGAGTTGAAGTCCTTGAAGTACAGCACTTCCTTGTCACCATTGGCGTAGGTGACCTCGAGGAACCTGTTCTCCTCGGACTCGGTGTACATCCGCTCGACCGTCCGCTGGATCATCGCGTCCACGCACGCCTGCGGCGACCCGCCGTTCTCGGCCACGTCCTCCGGGTGCAGCGGCAGTTCCTTGAGGACGTACTTGGAGAAGATGTCCTTGGCCGCCTCGGCGTCCGGCCGCTCGATCTTGATCTTGACGTCGAGCCGGCCGGGCCGCAGGATGGCCGGGTCGATCATGTCCTCGCGGTTGGAGGCGCCGATGACGATGACGTTCTCCAGGCCCTCCACGCCGTCGATCTCGGACAGCAGCTGGGGCACGATCGTGTTCTCCACGTCGGAGGACACGCCCGAGCCGCGGGTGCGGAAGATCGAGTCCATCTCGTCGAAGAACACGATGACCGGCATGCCCTCGCTGGCCTTCTCCCGGGCCCGCTGGAACACCAGCCGGATGTGCCGCTCGGTCTCGCCGACGTACTTGTTCAGCAGCTCCGGGCCCTTGATGTTGAGGAAGAAGCTCTTGCCTTCCTTGTTCGCCGCGTCGGCCGTCTTCTCCGCGACCTTCTTGGCCAGCGAGTTGGCCACCGCCTTGGCGATCAGGGTCTTGCCGCAGCCGGGCGGCCCGTAGAGCAAGATGCCCTTGGGCGGCCGCAGCTTGTGCTCGCGGAACAGGTCGGCGTGCAGGTAGGGCAGCTCGACGGCGTCCCTGATCTGCTCGATCTGGCCGGCCAGGCCGCCGATGTCGGAGTAGGAGATGTCCGGGACTTCCTCCAGGATCAGCTCCTCCACCTCGGCCTTGGGGATCCGCTCGTACACGTACCCCGACCGGGACTCGAGCAGCAGCGAGTCGCCCGCCCGCATCGTCTCGTGCAGCAGCGGCTCGGCCAGCCGGACCACGCGCTCCTCGTCGGCCTGCGAGATGACCAGGGCGCGCTTGGAGTCGGCGAGGACCTCCTTGAGCATGACGACCTCGCCCACCGTCTCATACGACTGGGCGATGACGACGTTGAGCGCCTCGTTCAGCACGACTTCCTGACCGGGACGCAGCTCGGCGAGCTCGACGTTCGGGGAGACGTTCACCCGCATCTTGCGGCCGCCGGTGAACACGTCGCAGGTGTCGTCCTCGTTCGCGTTCAGGAAGACACCGAACCCGGACGGCGGCTGGGCCAGCCGGTCCACTTCTTCCTTCAGCGCCACGATCTGATCGCGCGCCTCGCGCAGCGTCGCCGCCAGCCGCTCGTTCTGGGAGGTAACCCCGGTGAGGTTCCCCTCGGTCTCGCGCAGCCGGTCCTCGAGCATCCGGACCTGGCGTGGCGAATCGGCCAAGCGGCGCCGCAGTACAGCGATCTCCTCATCAAGGAAGGAGATCTGAGCATTAAGGCTCTTCACCTCATCCTCGTGCCGTCCGCGTCCGCTTTCTTCTCTGGCGGGCACGGGCCTCACCTCCTTCTCCTGCACCGTTAACTGGACTCTACCTATTCACGGGGCTTCCCTAACCTGCCGGCACGGTTTCAGCGCCGTTTTGCTGCCCGCGAACACATCAGCCAGTCACATCAGCATCACTAAGCGTTACCGTTCACACCGGGGCGTAGCAGCTCAGGCCGTTCGGCTGATTGATCTTCTTCGGTGTTTGCCTTGGCCGGCCTGCGCCGGCGGGGCGGCGGGACCACCCCGGGAGCGAGCCGCCTAGCGGTCACCAGGAATCCCGTGTGGCCGACCATGCGGTGGCCGGGCCTGACGGCCAGGCCCTCGACGTGCCAGGGGCGGATCAGGCTTTCCCAGGCGGCCGGCTCGTCGAAGGCGCCGTGCCCGCGCAGCGCCTCCACGATGCGCGAAAGCTGGGTCGTGGTGGCAACGTAACAGCAGGCCAGGCCGCCGGGCGCGAGTACCGAGGCAACCTCGTCCACCAGGTCCCAGGGGGCGAGCATGTCGAGGATGACCCGATCGAAATCGGCCAGGCCCTCGGGGCTGAACTCGCCGGTCACCAGCTGCCAGGCCGGCGGCGCGCCGCCGAAGAACTGCTCCACGTTCTTCCGCGCGACCTCGGCGAAATCGGGCCTGCGCTCGAACGAGACCACGGTGCCCTGCTCCCCCACCGCCCGCAGCAGCCAGCAGCTCAGCGCGCCCGAGCCGGCCCCGGCCTCGAGCACCCGCGCGCCGGGGAACACGTCGGCGAACGCGACGATCTGGGCCGCGTCCTTGGGATACACCACCGCCGCGCCGCGCTTCATGGCCAGCGTGTAGTCGGCCAGCAGCGGGCGGAAGACGACGTACGGGGTGCCGCCCAGCGAGCGGACCACGTTCCCGTCCGGCCCGCCGATGATGTCGTCGTGGCTGAGCGTGCCCCGGTGCGTATGGAAGGACGCGCCGGCCCGCAGCGTGATCAGGTGGGTGCGTCCCTTCGGGTCGGTCAGCTGCACGGGCTCACCCGGCGTCAGCGGCCCCTGCCGCGGTTTGGTCATGCTGGCAAGAGTAACGGGGTGGACGGCAAGACGCCGGCTAGGGCGTGATCGACGTCCCGGCGGGCCAGCACGCCAAACACCTGGCCGGAGCGCTCGATCAGCAGGTACTCAGTAGCCGGAGCGCGGCTGATGGCGTCGAGCAGCGCCAGGCCGGAAAGGTCGGCCTGCAGCACCATGTTCGGCTCGAGCGTGCGGGCCATCGTACTGGCCTCCACCCACGGGCGACGCTGCGCCGGGGTGTCGCTCACGGCTTTCTCGTCGAGGATCGCGATCGGCGTGTCCTCGTGGTCGACGATCACGACGGCCCGGGCATTGCTCTCCTCGGCGCGCCTGATCGCCTCGGCCAGCGGGGTGTCCGCGGCCACCGAGACCGCCTTGCGGGCCAGCCGCCTGGCCTGGAGGGCGGGCAGCCGCTCGCGGAACCTGGTGGCCTTGATGGCCTGGCCCGCACCGGTCCACATGAAGCCGGCGATGACCAGCAGCCAGATCACCGTGGTGATGTCCCCGCCCGTCCCGCTGAGGGTCACCGCGCCGGTGACGAACGGGATCACGAACAAGCCGACGGCGAGCACCCGGCCCGCCCAGGCGGCCGCGATGGTGGCCATCGCCTGGCGCCCCGAGAGCTTCCAGATCACCGCGCGCAGCATCCGGCCGCCGTCCAGCGGCAGGCCGGGCAGCAGGTTGAAGATCCCGACCACCAGGTTGGCCCAGCGCAGCTGGCTGCACAGCGTCCCGCCGATGGTGTCCGGCGGGACCACGTGCATCAGGCCGTACCCGGCGGCCGCCAGGACCAGCGACAGCGCGGGACCGGCGGCGGATACCAGGAACTCCCGGCCCGGCGTCGGCGGCTCCTGCTCGATCTCGGAGAACCCGCCCAGCGGGTAGAGCAGGATGCGCCGCACCGGCAGCCCGTAGCCGCGGGCGACCAGGGAGTGGCTCAGCTCGTGGAACAGCACGGACACGTAGAGCAGCACGACGAACGCGGCCGCCACGATGAACCGGGTGGCGCCGTGCAGGGTCGCGGCGAGGTCGTTGGCGTAGATGATAATGAAGACGCCGGCGATCACGAACCAGTAGGGCGAGATGTAGACCGGGATGCCGAACGGGCGCGCGACGACGAACCCAGGGCCGGATTCCCGGCGCTGGGGTGGCTTCTCCGCCGTCGCGGGCGGCTTCTCCGGCGTCGCGCTTGCCACCTTACCGATGCTACGTGCTGCGCTGGCCGCCAGGGACGGCCAGGGAAACCCGCGAATGTCGGAGCTTTGCCCTACGGTGGCGCTGTGGACGTAGAAGAAGTAGTAGTAGCCGAGGCCCCGCCGGAGGCGCCTCGTGGGCCGGCCCTGTCGCCGTCGCGGGCGGCCGACTTCATGACCTGCCCGCTGCTGTACCGGTTCCGGGTGATCGACCGGCTGCCCGAGCCGCCGACCACGGCGACCGCGCGCGGCACGCTGGTGCACGCCGCGCTGG
This sequence comes from Streptosporangiaceae bacterium, assembly GCA_050011155.1. Taxonomy (GTDB): domain Bacteria; phylum Actinomycetota; class Actinomycetes; order Streptosporangiales; family Streptosporangiaceae; genus Palsa-504. The sequence goes on along the minus strand of JBEKJP010000025.1, from coordinate 33,978 downwards.
AGCGGCTGTTCGACCTGCCGGCCGCCGACCGGACCCCGGAAGCGGCCCGCGCGCTGCTGGCCGGGGAATGGGACCGGCTGGCGGTCGAGGAGCCGGCCCTGCCCGCGCTGTTCACCGATGAGGCCGAACGGGATGGCTGGCTCGCCTCGGCCACCGCGATCGTGGATGCCTACTTCACGCTGGAAGACCCGCGCCGCCTCGAGCCCGCCGAGCGCGAGGCCTACGTCGAGACGACGCTGGCGTCCGGGCTGCGGCTGCGGGGTTACATTGACCGTCTCGACGTGGCACCCGGCGGCGACATCAGGATCGTGGACTACAAGACCGGCCGCGCGCCACGGGAGGCCTACGAGGGCAGCGCGCTGTTCCAGATGAAGTTCTACGCGCTGGTGATCTGGCGGCTGCGCGGCCGGGTGCCGCGGCTGCTCCAGCTCATGTACCTGGCCGAGGGCGAGGTGCTGCGCTACTCTCCTGACGAGTCCGACCTGCTCGCCACCGAGCGCAAGGTGGCGGCGCTGTGGCAGGCCATCGAGCGGGCCAGGGACGCCGGGGACTTCCGGCCGCGGCCGAGCCGGCTCTGCGACTGGTGCAACCACAAGGCGCTGTGCCCGGAGTTCGGCGGTACCCCGCCACCCCTGCCTGAATCAACCCTGCCCGACCAGGCTCCCGCCGCCAACGCCTAAGGGGTTATCGCCTCGGGCTGCTGCGGTGTGTTCTCCGGGAAGTGGCAGGCGACCCGGTGGCCGGAGACGAGCTCGGCCAGCGGCGGCTCCTGGGTCCGGCAGATCTCCTGCGCCTTCCAGCACCTGGTGTGGAACCGGCAGGCGGGCGGCGGGGCCATCGGGCTCGGCACGTCACCTTCCAGCCTGATGCGCTCGCGCCGTTCCCGCTGCCCGGTCGGGCTGCTGAGCGGCTCGGGCACCGGCACCGCGGAGAGCAGGGCGACCGTGTACGGGTGGCGCGGCTTGGCGTACAGCTGATCCCGGCTGGCTACCTCGACGATCTTGCCGAGGTACATGACCGCGACCTGGTCGGCGATATGGCGGACCACGGACAGGTCGTGCGCGATCACCACGTAGGTCAGCCCCAGCTCGTCCTGCAGGTCCTCGAGCAGGTTGATGACCTGGGCTTGGATCGATACGTCGAGCGCGGAGACCGGTTCGTCGGCGATGATCAGCTTGGGCCGCAGGGCCAGCGTGCGGGCGATCCCGATGCGCTGCCGCTGGCCGCCGGAGAATTCGTGCGGGTAGCGGTTGTAGTGCTCGGGGTTAAGGCCGACCAGCTCGAGCAGTTCCTGGACGCTGCGCCTGACCCCGCCCGGCGGCTTGATCTTCTGCAGCCGGTACGGGGCGCCGACGATGGCGCCGACCGTGTGCCGGGGGTTGAGCGACGAGTAGGGATCCTGGAAGATCATCTGGATCTCGCGGCGCAGCGGGCGCATCTGGCCCGCCCGCAGGTGGGTGACGTCGCGGCCGTCGATCACGATCTGGCCGCTGGTCGGCTCGTCCAGCCGGACAAGCAGGCGGCCGGTGGTTGTCTTCCCGCACCCCGACTCGCCGACCAGTCCGAGCGTCTGGCCCCTGGTCACGGTGATGTCGATGCCGTCGACGGCCCGTACCGCCCCGACCTTCTGCCGGATCACCACGCCCCGGGTCACGGGAAAGTGCCGGACCAGGTTGGTCACCTGGAGCAGCACGTCACCGTCCGGCCGGGCGGCGTCGCCGCCGGCGGCCGCCGCCTGCGTCTGCTCGCTCACGCCTGGCTCTCCGCTCGCCGTCATGCCGTTTCTCCCGCGTGCGTTCCGGCGCCGGCCTTGACGTCCTCGGGGAGCTTGCCCGCGGCCAGCTCGCCCCACTTCTGAGTCATCTGCGCCGCCGTCAGATGGCAGGCCGCCTCGTGTCCCGGCGTCGCCAGCTCGCGCAACTGCGGCACCTCGGTGGGGCAGCGGCCCTCGGTCAGGTCGGTGTACCGGCAGCGCGGATGGAACGGGCAGCCGGACGGGACCTTGATCAGGCTGGGCGGCGTCCCCGGAATCGGCACCAGCCGGGTGGTCCGCTCCCGGTCCAGGCGCGGCATCGAGGCGAGCAGGCCCCAGGTGTACGGGTGGCCCGGGCGGCCGAAGATGTCGGCGGCCGGACCGTACTCGGCCACCCGCCCCGCGTACATCACCAGGATGTCGTCGGACAGCTCGGCGACCACGCCGAGGTCGTGGGTGATGATGATGACCGCCGAGCCGAATTCGGACTGCAGGCTGGAGATCAGGTCGAGGATCTGTGCCTGGACGGTGACGTCCAGGGCGGTGGTGGGCTCGTCCGCGATCAGCAGCCCGGGGTCGCAGGACAGCGCCATCGCGATCATCGCGCGCTGCCGCATGCCGCCGGAGAACTGATGCGGGTAGTCGTCCACCCGGGTCTGGGGCGTCGGGATCCCGACCCGCCCCAGCAGGTCGATCGCGTGCTTGCGGGCGGCCTGCTTGCTCACGTCGTTGTGGATCCGGTACGCCTCGATGATCTGGTTGCCCACCGTGTAGTAGGGGTGCATCGAGGACAGCGGGTCCTGGAAGATCATGGCCATCTTGAGGCCACGCAGCTCGCGTACCCGGTTCGGGCTGGCGGTGACCAGGTCCTCGCCGTCGAGCCGGATGTGCCCGGTTATCTGGGCGCGGCTGCCGTGGTGCAGGCCCATGATGCCGAGGCTGGTGACGCTCTTCCCGGAGCCGGACTCGCCGACGATGCCCAGGGTGCGTCCCCGCTCGAGCCGGAACGAGACGCCGTCTACCGCCTTGACCAGGCCGTCCTGGCTCGGGAAGTGGATCCGCAGGTCCTCGAGCTCGAGCAGGGCGTCCGGCATCAGTACCTCACCCTCGGGTCGACCACGGCATAGAGGATATCCACGAGCAGGTTGGCTATGACGATGAAGAAGGCGGCCAGCAAGGTGACCCCGAGGATCTCGGGCAGATCCTGGTTGTTGATGGCCTCGACGGTGAACAGGCCGAGTCCGTGCAGGGAGAACGTCACCTCGGTGATGATGGCGCCGCCGAGCAGCAGCCCGAGGTCCATGCCGAAGATGGTGACGATCGGGGTCAGCGCGGCGCGGAGGCCGTGCTTGACGATCACCTTGCGTTCGGGCAGGCCTTTAGCCCGGGCCGTTCTTATGTAGTCCTCGCTCATCGTCTCCAGCATGCCCGCCCGGGTCAGCCGAGCGTAGAGGGCGGCGTAAAGGAAGGCCAGGACGATCCAGGGCAATACCAGGTTCTTGGCCCACTCGAGCGGGTTGGCGGTGATGGCGACGTATTGCACGTTCGGGAAGATGGGCCATTTATAACTGAACAGTTCCAGCGATATCAGGCCGGTGAAGAAGACCGGCAGCGACACTCCGGCCAGCGCGACCCCCATCGAGAAGCGGTCGAAGAGCGTGCCCTTGCGCAGCGCCGAGAGTACTCCGATGGACACGCCGCCGATCAGCCACAGCACCGACGCGCCGACGGCCAGCGACAGGGTCACCGGAACGTCGCTGATCATCTGCGGCCAGACCGGGAGCTGGCTGCGGAACGAATAGCCGAAGCACGGCGGCGGGCAGTAGGTGACGGTCGGCCCGGCCCGGTAGTGCGAGCCGAACACGATGCCTTTGAGGAAGCGGCCGTACTGGAGGTAGAGCGGATCGCCGAGGCCGAGCTGCTGCTCGACTTGGAGGACCGCCTGCCGGGTGGGGTTGCGCCCCACGTACTGCGAGGCGAGCTGATAGGTGTTCTGCCCGGCCAGCCGCGGGATCAGGAAGAAGATGGCGAAAGTGATCATGCTGACCACGATCAGCAGGAAGATCGTGCCGATCAGCCGCCGGATGATGAATATGACCACGGCGTGCGCCGGTGCCCGGCCGGGACGTTACTCCCGCCGGGCACCGGCACCCTCACCCGCTTTCCTCACTCGCTACGGACTGGGGGCAATGCTCGTTAACCCGGGCTAGCTAGCCCGTTACGCCTTCCACGGCGTAGTTGTTGAGCTGGTAAGCCTGGTCGAAGTAGACGTTGGTGAGGGACGTCGGCCGGTAGATGAGCGCCTTGGCGTACACGATCGGCACGATCACCGCGTCCTTCATGACCTGCTGGTCGATCTGGCTCCAGATCGCGTTCCGCTGGGTGACGTCGGTGATGCCCGCGGCCTTGGTGAACAGGTTGTTGACCACCGGGTCGTTGAGCATCCCGATGTTGGTGTTGCCGGCCGGGACGATGGTGTTGCCGGCCACCAGTTCGTCCAGGAAGCCGTACCCGTCCGGCCAGTCAGCACCCCAGCCGCCGAAGGCGATCCCGATGTTGTGCGAGCTCATGTACTTCGGTACGCCGGCGAAGTTGCTGAAGTACGTCGACGTCGGGTAGCCGTGCAGCGTGGTCTTGATGCCGACCGCCGACAGCGCCTGCTGCAGGGCCTGGGCGCCCTGGGTCTCGGTCGGCCGGTCGCTGCGGTAGGCGATCCCGGTGGAGAACCCGTTCGGCTGGCCGCACGCCTTCAGCGCCGCCTTGGCCTTGGTCGGGTCACCCTGGGTCTTGGTGGTCGCCTCGTACATGTCGAAACTCTTGTAGCCCGCCACGGTCGGCGGCAGCACCGTGCTGCCGATCGCCCCGCCGGCCACCGGGCCGCCGTAGGCGTTCTGCAGGGTGAGGTGGTTGGTGGCGTACTCGATCGCCTGGCGGCAGGCCAGGTTGGTGAACGGCGCCACCTGCGAGTCGATGTAGAAGAACCAGCCGAACCCGGTGACCGGGTCGTCCGAGTTCGCCTTGAGGCTGGGGTTGGAGAGGATCTTGGCCCGTGCCGCCGCCTGCACGCCGGTGCCCGCGAAGTCGACCTGGGCGTCGCCGGCCAGCAGCCGGTTGTCCACGTCGTTGGGGTTCATGTTCATGTTGACGACGATCTTGCTGGCCAGTTGCGAGACCGTCGGGTCCTCCGCCGCGTTCCAGTTCGGGTTAGGAACCAGGACGGCGGTCTTGTTCAGCTGGTAGCTCTGGAACTCGTACGGGCCGGTCGAGTCGATGTGCGTCTGGTAGCTCGCGCCGGTGTCCTTGCTCGGCGGCACCGGGGCGGACTGCGGGATCGTCAGCACGTAGTCGAAGTCCGAGAACGGGGCCTTCAGGTGGAACACGACCGTCGACGAGTCCGGCGTGGTGACCGCGGTCAGGCCCATCAGGTTCTTGGACCGGTCCTTATAAGGCCCGGGGTAGGTCGCCGCGTTGCCGCCCAGCAGGTTCGCGAAGTAGCTCGGGCCGTTGGTCAGCACGCCGCGGTCGAAGGTGCGCTCGACCGCGTACTTGACGTCCTGCGAGGTGACCGGGGTGCCGTCCTGGAACTTGACCCCCGACTTGAGGTGGTAGGTCCAGGTCAGGCCGTTGTCGCTGACCTGGCCGGGCGCGGTGGCCAGGCCGGGGACGAGCGTCCGGCCGCAGGCGCCGGGGCAGTTCTTGTAGGTCATCAGGGCCTGCGAGTAGTAGCGGGCGAAGTCCCACACCGACGCGTAGTACGTGTTGCCGGGGTCGAACGAGTCGGGCGCGCTGCGCCAGTCGAAGGTGAGCGTCCCGCCCTTGTGCGTCGACGGGTTCACTATGCCGGTGATCCCGGAGTTATAGGCGGCCGTCGAGCCCGAACCGCTGCCCCCGCTGCCCCCGCTGCTTGTGCTGCTGCTACTGCCGCTGCTACAGGCAGCCAGCATGAGGGCCGCGGCGGCCCCGGCCGCCGCAAGCCCGAAGGTCCTGCGTCTCCTCATAAGGTGAGCGCCTCCCTGTCGTGATGTTGATTCTGAGCACATACGTCTGGGCCTACCTGTTGCTCTTCGGATCGAGCGCGTCACGCAGCCCGTCACCGAAGAGGTTGAAGGCCAGGACGGTGATGAAGATGGCCACGCCGGGAATGATCATGTACATCGGGTCGATCGAGTAGTCCCCGTTGGTCACCGCGTCCGAGAGCATGCCGCCCCAGCTCGGCGTGGGCGGGATGATGCCGACGCCAAGGTAGGACAGGGCCGCCTCGAACAAGATGTTGGTCGGGATCAGCAAGGTGGAATAGACCAGGATCGGCCCGACCAGGTTCGGCAGCAGTTCGCGGAACAAGATGTACGGCCCGCGAGCGCCCATGCTGCGTGCCGCGTCCACGAACTCCCGCTCGCGCAGGGACAGGGTCTGGCCGCGGATGATGCGGCCCATGTACGGCCAGGCGAAGAAGCCGATCACGAAGACAAGCAGCGCGATCCGCAGCGAGTTTCCCGATAGCCCGAACGCGGTCGACGGGATGACGCCGACCAGGGCGATCGCGAACACCAGCAGCGGGAAGGCCAGGAAGATGTCCATCAGGCGGGCGATCACCGCGTCCACCCAGCCGCCGAAGAACCCGGCCACGACGCCCATCACCACGCCGATGCCCACCGCCAGCGCGGTGGACAGGAAGGCGATGATCAGCGACACCCGCGCCCCGTTGACGACCCGGGCGAGCAGGTCGCGCCCGGTGATCGGCTCGATCCCGAAGGGATGGGCCAGGCTGATCCCCCCGAACGACCCGAACGGCCGGCTGAACGTCGGGTCGACCAGGTTCTCGTGGTAGGTCAGCGGGTTCTGGACCACGAACGGCCCGAAGATCCCGACCAGGATGAGGAAGAGCACGACGGCGCCGCCGACCATGGCGACCTTGTCCTGGCGCAGCCGCATCCAGGCGATCTGGCCGAGGGAACGGCCTTCGATGGCCTTGCCAGGAACGGCAGGCGCCGGCTCGGGCGCGCCGCCCCCCGGGCCGGTCGCGACGTCAATCGGGACAGCCATCGTAAAACCCATCTGTGATCCGGATAAAAACGCCCACCCCACGCGCGCGGCTCGGCCCCGAGCCTGAGTAATACCGCGATGGACGCCTCAGCCTGCTGTAGTTGAGGTTGCGCTATTTCCCGCGTGGGTACCAGACCCGCGCCGCACTCGTAGCTTGATCGTGACTAAAGTCGCACCGATTTGTCATACGACGTTACGTTCGGGTCTTTCGGGATTTGAGTTGCTCTAGATACTGCTGATGCTTATGTGACAGAAGTTAACTTCTGCCGGTTTTGACGGTCATCGTACACCAGAACATCTTGCCAACAGCCGGGGTGGCTGGAACATTGGCTCCGGCAGCGCCGTGTCGACGCAAGATATCCGGCCTCAGGTGAGGCCCTGTCCGGGTTCGGGTGCTGCTGGGCCCACGCAAGATATCCAGGTCCGGGCCCTGCGCAAGGCGCCGGGGGACATGGTGCTCACGGTTCCGATGATGCGCCTGGTGCCAGTCGTGGCGCGGCTGGAGGGAGCCTGTGTGCCCCTGCCCACGTTCTTAGGTAGCCCGTGTGCCATCGGTGCACCTCTATGTGACCCGGTGTGCCATCGGTGCCGTTGGCTGGCGTCCGGGATCAGTTGATGCCGTGGCGGCGCAGGATGTCGGCGACGTCACCGAGGTCGTCGTCATCGTCGTCGTTCTTGGCCTTGCGTCCCTTGGCCGGGACCGGGGCCTTGGCGGGCGCCGGAGCCATGTCATCCGGGCGGGTCGCCAGCTGCGCGCTCCGCGCGGCCGGCAGCGTCCCGGCGGACGCGGATCCAGACTCAGCGGCCGGCTTGTCCTGGCTTCGTCCCACCCGGCGGCGGCGCAGCGGGCCCGATACCACCAACAGCACGACGGCCAGCCCGGCCAGCGCGATTCCCGACCACACTCGCGGCGAGAACACGAAGCCCTTCGCGAAGTCCCCGATCGCGACGCCCATCTTCCAGAACATCTCGATCGAGCCGGTCAGGTAGGCGGCTATCGGCAGCAGCGACCAGGCGGCCCCGCGCAGGCCGGAACCAATGCCGCGGCGGCGCATAGCGAGGTAGCTCAGCACCAAGCCGAGCCCGGTCAGTCCCCCGCATAGCGGCAGCCAGGCAATCTTGTCGTAGGTGGACATATGCACCTCCCCTCGGCTCTGCACAAGAGTCTAAGCCTCTTGCGGAGCAATGGCCCTGGGGCTAGCCCCCGGAACCAGGGTAGGGCTAGGCGCGGAGCGACACGCCGGACGCGGATGCGCGCAGGTCAGCCAGCGAGCTCACCACCGTAAGGCCCGGCGCCGGCTCGATCGGAATCAGCGACGGGACCGCGATGACCTGGCACCCGGCGGCCTGCGCCGAGGCCACGCCGTTGGGCGAGTCCTCAAGCACGACACAGCCGACCGGGTCAGCCCCGAGCAGCTTGGCGGCGAGCAGGTAAGGCTCCGGATCGGGTTTGGTCATGCTGACGTCGTCCGCGCACACCAGCACGTCGAAGCGCAGGCCGGTGCGGGCCAGGACCGCGTCCATGAACCTCCGCTCGGAGGAGGTCACCAGCGCGTGCGGCAGGCCGGCCGCGGCTACCTCCGCCAGCAGTTCGCGGGCGCCCGGCTGGAGCGGCACGCCACGGTCGCGGATCAGCCCGGCGACACCGGTCATGAGCCATTCGGCGACCTGCTCGGGCGACGCGGGCCGCGCCGCCTTGTCCAGCAGGTAGCGCACCGTGCGGGCCAGGCTGCCGCCGAGCAGCTGCGCCTGGTCCGTCCGGGTCCAGCCCGCCCCGAGCCGGGCCATGACGGCCGTCTCGGCCTCGAGCCAGAGCGGCTCGGAGTCGATGAGCAGCCCGTCCATGTCGAACAGGACGGCTTCCGCGCTGGTCATGCGCTAACGCACTGGGCTTCGGGCGTATCCATTTCCTCCCCCATATTAGGTAAAGCCATCCTAGGCACCGGCCGTGAACTTTCCGTGGCCGCTCGCGGACACGCCGGCCGGCAACCCGATGAGCAAGCCCGACCACGTAGGCTGTAGACGGCAGCCTGAGCTTTGGTTGGGGAGGTGGCGGGTCATCGAGTTCAACGACGTCGGGGAACTCGTGTCTCCGGTCGCCATCGCCGGGTTCGAGGGCTGGAACGACGCGGGCGAGGCGGCCAGCGGGGTAGTCAATCACCTGGGCATCGCGTGGCAGGCGACGCCCATCGGCGCCATCGACCCCGAGGACTTCTACGACTTCCAGGTCAACCGGCCGGTCGTCGAGATCGAGGATGGCCGGACCCAGCGGCTGATCTGGCCCACGACGCGGTTCTCGCTGGCCCGGGCCGGCGACCCGGAGGCCGACGCGTCCGTGCCGCCTACCGGGCTGTCCCGCGACGTGGTGCTGGTGCACGGCATCGAGCCGAACATGCGCTGGCGGGCCTTCAGCGATGAACTCGTGCAGGGCCTGGAGAGCCTGGGCGTGGAGATGATCATCCTGCTCGGCGCGCTGCTCGCCGACGCTCCGCACACCCGGCCGGTACCGGTGTCCATCGGCTCGACCAACGCCGACCTGGCCGCCGAGATCGGCGTGGGCCTGTCCGACTACAAGGGCCCCACCGGGATCGTCGGGGTGATGCAGCACACCTGCGCCGCGGCGGGCATCCCGACCGTCTCGCTGTGGGCGCAGGTCCCGCACTACGTGGCCCAGCCGCCGAGCCCGAAGGCCACGCTGGCGCTGCTGCGCGGCGTCGAGGACATCCTGGACGTGCCGCTGCCGCTGGCTGACCTGCCCGAGGAGGCACGCGCCTGGGAACGTGGCGTGGACGAGCTCGCCCAGCAGGATTCCGAGGTCGCGGACTACGTGCGGACCCTGGAAGAGGCCAAGGACGCCATGGACCTCCCCGAGGCGAGCGGCGACGCGATCGCCCGCGAGTTCGAGCGCTACTTCAGGCGCCACGGCGGCGCCCCCGAGTCATAGGACCAAGCCGGGCACGCTCCGGCTTCTGGCAGGCCTTCGCGGGCAGGCCGCGCTAGACCGGGGGCCAGGGGATGGCGGGCCAGTCCGACGGCGGGTACGGGTGAACCCGGTGCTTGAGCAGCGTCTCCACCCTGATCTTGGTCGCGCTGATCTCGCTCGCGGTCAGCAGCGGTGAAAGCTCCGCCTCCAGGGCGCCGTCACCGAGCTGGGTGTTCAGCCGCCGGAGCGCCTCCAGCGAGCGCCTCGGCAGGGTCTTGCCCCGCCACTGCCACAAGACGGTACGCAGCTTGTAGTCCTCCGCGAAGGACACTCCGTGGTCACAGCCGTACAGGTGCCCGTCGGCGACCGGCAGCAGGTGGCCGATCTTGCGGTCGGCGTTGTTCACCACCGCGTCGAACACGGCCATGTCCCGCAGGCCCGCGTGGTCGGTTCGACGGGACAGGGCGATCAGGTCCACGTCGGTGTCGTGATCGATCCAGAGCTGGCACATGCCCGGCCCGAACGGCCCGTCCCGCATGACCGTCGGCGGGACCACGTTCCAGCCGGCGGCGCGCGACACCACGTAGGCCGCGACCTCCCGGCCGGCCAGCGTGCCGGTCGGGAAGTCCCACAGCGGGCGCTCGCCCGCGACCGGCTTGTAGACGCATGCAATGTGATCCGGGGGGACGATCCCCCCCAGACCCCCCCTGCTTCTGGAGGGGCTGCCCGCCCCCCCAGACCCCCCCGGCCCCCCCTTCGGGGGGAGAGGGATCGTGCAGTACAGGGTGGCGTTGGACGCGTCGACCAGCCGCCCCTCGATCTCCAGCTTGCCGTTGACGAGCAGGTCGAGGGTAGCTTGCTCGCCCTCATCGTCATCGGGCGCGGAGCGCCTGTGCTCAAGCATGGGCGGCGCGGTGACCGTTCTGCCTGGGGCAGATGTGCCCGTCGGTATCCAGCGGCAGCCCGCACAGCGGGCACGGCGGCCGACCCGACGCGACGACCTTGGCCGCCCGCTGGGCGAAGGCACGAGCGGCACCCGGCGTGATCCGGACCCGCAGCACCCCCGGGCCGTCCGCGGGAAGGTCCTCAGCCAGCGGCTCGACCGGCTCGTCCGATTCCTCCTGCGCCTCGATGACGACCATGCCGCCGTCGCCGTCCCAGGCCAGCGCGATGGCGCCGACCCGGAAGTCCTCGAGTAGCGGCAGGTCGAGCGGCGCGTCGTCCTGCAGCACCGCGGGGGCCGCGGCCGGCACGTCCGGCGATCCGCCGGTCCGCCTGAGTACCTCGTCCAGAAGCTCGTCGATCCGCTCGGCTAGCAGGCTTACCTGAAACTTCTCCAGGGCGACGCTGGTCACGCGCCCACTGGAAGTCGCCTGCAGGTAGAAAACCCGCTCCCCTGGCTGGCCGACCGCGCCGGCCACGAATCTGTCCGGCGGGTCATAGAAAAAGACCGGCATAGTCCTATCCTTGCGTCTCGGCCGGCTGCTGGCCACTCGCTGCGGCCGCGCCGACCGGAATGCTGCTGGCACCGTTCACCTTGTCCGGCCGCCCGCCTGCCGGGCCGCTGGGATCCGCGCCGCCCGAGCCACCGCCCACCGCCGCGTCGCTCTGTTCCTGATCACGACCGCGAGCGTGGCCGTCCGCACTCGGCAGGAGGTCGTCGACCTCACCCCCTCTGTCGTTCATCCGGACTACGAACGGCCGCAGCAGCGTGTACCTGATCACGGTCAGCGAGCAGGGATCGGCCTGGATCCGCTGGCACTGGTCAAGGTGCAGTCCCAGGCTATCCGCGACGATGGCCTTGATGACATCACCGTGCGAGCAGATGAGGTAGGTAGCGTCCGGGCCGAGCCTGGCATTCCACTCCCGGACCGCGGCCACCGCCCGGTGCTGCATATCCGGCATGGACTCGCCGCCAGGCCCGGGGAACGTCACCGCGCTGGGATGGGCCTGCACCACGCGCCAGAGCTGCTCCTGCGCCAGCTTCTTCAGCGGCTGGCCGGTCCAGTCCCCGTACCGGCACTCCCCGACCCGGTCTTCGGTGACGACCTGCTGGCCGTTCCTGGTCGCCGCGATCGCCGCGGCGGTCTGCTGGCAGCGTTCCAGCGGGCTGCTGACGATGGCGTCCAGGCGGAGCGGGGCGAGCCTGGCCGCCAGCGCGGCCGCCTGAGCCTGGCCCCGGTCATCCAGCGAGATACCGGGCGTCCATCCGGTCAGCAGCTGACCAGTCGTCGCGGTGAGCCCGTGCCGGACCAGAAGAACCGTCGTCACGCCTAGACTCTAGCCGGTTCTGCGCCCTTTACCCGGATGCTGGCAGGCTGGGCGGCTCGTGCGGGCCTACCTGCTCCGCCTGCTCCTCTCCCGGCGGCGGATCACCCTGGACGACGAATGCCATCGAGCCGAACTCCACCCGGTCGCCGGGCCGCACCGGGACCGGCTCGCGGACCAGCCAGCCGTTGAGCCTGGTGCCGTTGTGCGAGCCCAGGTCGCTGAGGACCCAGCCGTCCTCGCGGCGGACCAGCAGGGCGTGCGTCCGGGAGACGGACAGGTCGGTCAGGCACAGGTCGCATTCGCGGGTCCGGCCGATAGTGAAACGCACCCCGGCGCCCGGCGGGAAGAACAGCGGAGCGGGGCGCGGCGGGCTCGCAGGCGGGGCGGCGGGACCGGACCGGGCCCAGGGAAGTGCCTGTGGTCCCGGGCCGGCTCCCTGGTGAATCCGCTGGGTTCCCGGGAGCGCCTGGTCCGGCCGGTCCGGCCCGGGCGGCGGCTCCCCCAGCAGGGCGGCTTTGATCCGGGCCATCAGCCCGGACCGCCGCGGCGGCAGGTCGGTGAACAACCCGGCGAGCTGACCGCGGTGCCGCGCGTCGAGCGCGCTCTGCATCCGGTACATGAAAGTGTCGTGGGACAGGCGGCCATCGGCGAACTCGTTCCTCAGCTCGCTGACCGCGTGATCACGCTCCGCGTCGGAGGCGCGGAGGAATTCGGGCGTTGTGGGCGTGTCCGCCGTCGACCCTCCCATGAATGGAGTATCGGCATCATCTGGCTCCAGGGCAAGAGGACGCCTCGGAGGCTACCGGATGGACTCGCCTCCGGCACTGGTCATAACGGAGGCGTCCGCCTCGGTTGCGGCCGGGGTCTGCAGCGGGAAGTGGCAGGCGGCCACGTGCCCCGGCCCGAAGCTGCGGAGCACGGGTTCCTCGGCCGCGCAGCGTTCCTGGGCCAGCGGGCACCTGGTCCGGAACCGGCATCCGGAGGGCGGGTTGACCGGGCTGGGCAGCTCGCCCTTGATGGCGACGCCCTGCTTGGCCCGCTCGGCGGCCGGGTCGGGCAGCGGGATGGTGGCGATCAGCCCGGCCGTGTACGGGTGCGCGGCCCGTTCGTAGATGTCCTGCCCGGAACCGAGCTCGACCAGCTTGCCCAGGTACATGACGCCGATCCGCTCGGCCATGTACTTGACCACCGCGAGGTCGTGCGAGATCACGACGTAGGTCAGCCCGTGCGAGGCCTGCAGCCGCTTCATCAGGTTGAGCACCTGGGCCCTGATCGACACGTCGAGCGCGCTGACCGGCTCGTCCGCCACGATCAGCCTCGGGTTCAGGGTAAGGGCCCGGGCCAGGCCGATGCGCTGCCGCTGGCCGCCGGAGAATTCGTGCGGGTAGCGCTCGACCGCGTTCCGCGGCAGCCCGACCTCGCTCAGCAACTCGAAGACGCGATCCTGCTGTGCCTTCCTGCTGCCGAGACGCTGCACGGCGAGCGGCTCGCCGATGATCGTGCCGACGCGCATCCTCGGGTCCAGGGAGGACTGCGGGTCCTGGAACATGAGCTGCAGGTCACGGCGCTTGTGCCGGAGCGCGGCACCGCGCAGCTTGGACACGTCCACGCCGCCGAGGGTGACCGCGCCTGAGTTCGGCCGTTCCAGCGCCACGATCACCTTGCCGATCGTGGTCTTGCCGCATCCCGACTCGCCGACCAGCCCGAACGTGGTGCCCGCGGGCACGGAGAAGGAGACGTCGGACACCGCCTTGACGCTGGCCACCCGGCGCTGCAGGATCGCGCCCGAGGTGACGGGATACTCCTTCACCAGGTTGCGGATGTCGAGCAACGGCGCGATCCCGTTGCCGTCCCCGTTCGCCACGATGGCCTCGACCGGCCGCTCGGTCACCTCCAGGCGTCCGTCGGCCGTCACCTCGAGCCCGGCCGCCACCACCACGGCCTCGGCCCGCTCCCGCGCGTCGTCGCCCGCCAGCACAGTGTCGGCCAGCCCAGTGTCCGCCAGCCCAGTGTCGGCCAGCCCAGTGTCCGCCGATGCCGTGTCCGCGTCGGGCAGGACGGCGTCCGCGACGTATCCGATCCTGTCACCCGCCGCCGCCTGCTCCAGGCTCGCGGCGTCCGGGGTAACCAGGCCGGTACTCGCGGCGTCCGGACCGCCCTCGCCGATCACGGCCAGGGCGAGCGGCCCTTCCACCGGGTGCCAGCAGGCGAACCTGTGCTCGTAGGTCCGCCCGCCCAGCGGCGGCTCTTCGCTCAGGCACTTGTCCGTGGCCCGGGAGCAACGCGCCGCGAACCGGCAGCCCTGGGGCGGGTGCGTCAGGTCGGGCGGCAGGCCGGGAATGGCGTGCAGGGCCTTGTTGGCATCCTGGTTGAGCTGCGGAATCGAGGCGAGCAGGGCCTGGGTGTAGGGGTGGTGCATCTCGGTGAACAGGGTGCCCACTTCAGCGGTCTCCACCACCCGGCCCGCGTACATCACGTTCACCCGGTCGGCGTGCCCGGCGATCACGCCCATGTCGTGGGTGATCAGCAGCATCGCCATGCCCAGGCGATCCTTCAGGTCCTTGAGCAGGGCCAGGATCTGCGCCTGGATGGTGACGTCGAGCGCCGTGGTGGGCTCGTCGGCGATGAGCAGCTTGGGCTCGCAGGCCAGCGCCATCGCGATCATCACGCGCTGGCGCAGGCCGCCGGACAGCTGGTGCGGGTAATCGCCGAGCCGCTCCTTCGGCCGGGGCAGCCCCACCAGCGACAGCACCTCGACGGCGCGCTCCAGGGCCTGCGCCCTCGAGGCACCGCGGTGCAACCGGACCGGCTCGCTCACCTGGTAGCCGATCGTCTTGGTCGGGTCCAGCGAGGTCAGCGGATCCTGGAAGACCATCGCGATCTCGTTGCCCCGGACCTGGCGCATCTGCTCGTCCTTGAGGCCGACCAGCTCACGTTCGTTGAGCTTGATCGAGCCGTTCACGATGGCTCCACCCGGCGGCAGCAGGCCCATGATCGACAGGCCGGTCATGGACTTGCCGCAGCCGGACTCACCGACGATGCCGAGGGTCTCCCCGGCTTCGACGTACAGGTCGATGTTGCCGACGGCCTGTACGACGGAGCTGGTGAGCTTGATATGCGTCGACAGGTCCTGGATGTCAAGGACTGGGGCCATGAGGCCGCTACCTCTCGTAATCGGTGGCTTTTAACAGATCATCCTGCCCCGCGGGGCGCGTCGCTAACGGCGCCGCAGGCGCACGTCCATCGCGTCGCGCAGCGCGTCACCCATGAAGTTCAGCGCCATCACGGTCAGGACGATGCAGGCACCCACCGGGAAGATGAGCCACCAGTACCCGTCCTGCAGGTAGTTGGTCCCATCGGAGAGCTGGTCGCCCCAGTCGACGTTCGGGAAGTGCAGGCCGAAGCCCAGGAAGCCGATGTAGGAAACGGCCAGGATCGCGTCCGCCACCTGGAAGGTCACGTTGACGATGACCACGCCGAGGGCGTTCGGGATCAGGTGCCTGCTGATCAGCCGCCAGCTGCTGGCGCCCGCCGTCCGCGCCGCGAGGACGAAGTCGCGTTCTCGCAGCGAGAGCACCTCGCCGCGGACCAGCCGGGCCGGCACCTGCCAGGCGAAGAAGCCGATGACCAGGCTCAGTGACAGCACGGTCGCGCCGAACTTGACCGCCAGGATCAGCACCACGAACAGGAACGGGACCGAGAGGAAGATGTCGACGACCCGCATCATGACGGAATCGATGATCCCTCCGGCCAGGCCGGACACGGCGCCCCACAAGGTGCCGATCACGATGGCCACGAAGGCGGCGAAGAAGCCGACCTCGAGCGCGGCCTGGCCGCCCCGCATGATGCGGCCGAGCTCGTCGAAGCCGTTGGTGTCGGTACCGAGCAGGTGGGAACCCGAGGGCGGCAGGTTCGCCGACGTGAGGTTCGTGTCGAGCTGGTTGGTGTGGTAAATGAGCGGGCCGACGAAGCTGAAGAGCACGAAGAAGATCAGGATGGCGAAGCCGATCACGGCCAGCCGGTTGCTCGTGAACTCGCTCAGCGCGAGCCGCCAGCCGCTCTGAACCGCCCCGAGCTCGCCGCCTTCGGGAGCGCGCTGCACATCCAGCGGCGGCAGGGATGCGGATGAATTAGTCGCCACGGTGGCCTCCTTCCTGTGGCATGGCCGGTCAGGCCAGCCGGATGCGCGGGTCCGCGACGGTGAGCGCGATGTCCGCGACCAGGTTTCCGACGACGACGAGGACGGCGCCCGCCAGGGTGTAGGCGAGCAGGACGGGATAGTCGACCTTCTGGAGGCTCTCGAAGAAGAGCAGTCCGAGGCCCTGGAAGTTGAACAGCTCCTCGGTGATCAGGTTTCCGGCCAGCAGGATCGGCAGGGACAGGCCGATCAGCGTCACCATCGGCAGGCTGGCGTTGCGGACCAGGTGCCGGGTCAGGACGAGCCGCTCAGGCAGGCCCTTGGCCCTGGCCACCTTGATGTAATCCTGGGCCAGCACGTCCATGGCCGCGGATCTCATGTAGCGGGAGAAGGAAGCCACCGTGATCAGCGCGAGCGTGAAGATCGGCAGCGTCATCGAGTACCAGTCCCCCACCACCGTCCAGAAGTTGGTGGACTGGGTGGCCTCGAAGTTGAAGACCGGCAGTGAGATCGCGAACACCTGGATCAGGATCAGCCCGAGGAAGAACGACGGCATCGAGTACAGGATGAACGCCGCGCTGGTGGCCACGTTGTCGCCGATGCTGTTGCGCTTGACCGCCTGGAAGATGCCCAGCGGCAGCGCGATGATCACCGCGATGACCAGGGAGATCCCGGACAGGTAGGCGCTGCGCGCCACGCGCTCCTGGAGCAGCGCGACCACGCTCTGGTTCTCGGCGTAGGAGTATCCCAGGTTGCCGTGCAGCAGGTTGTTCATGTACCGGAAGTACTGCACGATCACCGGGTCGTCGTACCCGTTGGACTTGTTCCAGGCGTTGACCTGGTCCGGCCGGGCCGACAGGCCGAGAACCTGCCTGGCTGGCGACGGGTAGACCGCGTGCAGCAGCAGGAAGATGAAGATGGAGACGCCGATGATCACGATGACGGACGTGACGAGCCGGCGTAGTAGGTAGGAGACCATTGACCCTGCCTTCCCTCCGCGGCGCTGGCCGCGGCTCAGGCGCCCGGTACCGCGGAGGCCCTGGTAGGGCCCCGTGACACCGAGTCTCTGCCCTGGTCTCCGGTGTATCACCGGAGACCAGGGCAGTCCAGCGTCCTAAGGAACGGTTACGAGTTGAGGTACCAGTACTCGGGGGTGGCGTAGTACTGGGTCAGGTTCTCCCACGCCTGCGGCATGGTCGACGAGACGGTCGTCTTCCACGCCCAGATGTAGTCGGGGTTGGGCTCGAACAGGCTCGGCTGCGAGGTGGTGAGGTACGACGCCTCGGACCGCACCGCGGCCGGGTCGCTGCTGGTGATGGAGGCGTTGATCAGCGAGTCGGCCTGCGGGTCACTGTAGTCGCCGATCTGGTTGGATCCGCCGGTGTTGAACAGGCTGAAGGTGGTGGGGTAGGTGCTGTCCGTCTCCCCGCCGAAGTCCTCCATGGCCCACTTGTTCTCGTTCGCCGGAGCGTACGGGTCCAGGTAGTTGGAGATCATGTAGTTGAAGTTGCTGCTCTGCAGCGTGATGTTGATGCCGGCCTGCTTGGCCTTGGACACCAGGTCGGTCATCTCGCTGGCGATCAGGGTGGTGCCCGAGTTGTAGATCAGGTTGAACTTCAGCTGCGTGCCGGCCGGGATGCCCGCGCCGCACTGGCTGGCGCCGCTGCCCGCGCTCTGGCAGACGTCGGTGCCGCCGGCGTTCACGGTCCAGCCGTGGGCCTTGAGCAGGCTGGTGGCGGAGCTGACGCTGAACGGGTACGGGTTAGTGGCCGCGTTGGAGGGCAGGAACGGGCTCTGCGGGTAGGCCGGGATGGGGCCGTAAGCCGGAGCGCCGGCGCCGTGCATGAACGCCGAGATCCAGCCCTGCTGGTCCTCCACGTGCGCTATGGCCTGCCGGAAGTAGCTCTGGGCGACGATGGAGTTGAAGTGGTTGGTCGTGTCCTTGAAGTTGTAATTCAGGAATGTCATCCCGAAGTCGGGCTCGCCGAAGTAGTTGTAGCCGAGCCTGAGCACCTGCGGCAGCTGCGGGACGTTGTCCGACGGGACGAAGCCCACGTCGACGCTCTTGGACTTGATGGCGTTGAACTCCGCCGCGTCAGAGGTGAACGGGACGCCCTGGAAGGTGGACATCGGGCTGACGTGCGGGCCGCCGTAGGTGGTGTTCGGCGCCATGGTGAAGGCGCCGGTGGTCGTGTTGAACTGCGTCAGCTTGTACGGGCCGTCCACGACCTGCCACAGCGGGTTGGTCGTGTAGGTGCTGACCGACTTGGCCTGCGCGGTCAGGTACTTGAAGATGCCGGCCATGCTGGACGCGTTCCAGCCCGAGGACGGGATGACCGAGCCGCTGGCCGAGGTCTTGGCCCAGTCGGCGCTCGGCATCGGGTTGATCGAGCTGAGGATGTCCTCGGTGAACCAGGACGGGTTGACCGCCGCGCTCAGGTTCAGGACCAGGGTGTTGGCGTCCGGCTCGGAGGTGCTGACCAGGTTGTCCGGGAAGTGCTTGGGCGTGTAGCCGGCCCAGTTCGCGGGCGACACCTTGATGGCGGCCTTGATCAGGTCGATCGCGAAGAGCAGGTCATCAGCGGTCAGCGGCTTGCCGTCCGACCACTTGTAGGCGCTGTTCATCTTGATCGTCAGCGTCTTGTTGCCGTTGCTGTAGACCGGCTGGGCGGCGACGCTCATGTTATTCACGACCTCGGGCACGACGCCGTTCACGGCCCAGTACAGCGGCCGCCACATCTCGTAGATGAAGGTGAAGGCGTTGTAGACCGAGTTGTTGGCCGACGGGATGACCGGGAAGATCCAGTTGGGGACCGCTCCGGGCGACATCGCCCAGGTGATCGTGCCGGCCTTCTTCTTGGCGCCGGCGGCAGCCACCGGGATGGACCCGATGCCGCCGGGGACCTTGACGACGCTGGAGCTGCTGTTGTTGTTGCCTCCGCCGCCGCCACCGGAGCCACTGCTGCTACAGGCGGCAAGTGCGGTGACGCTGGCCACCGCGAGGGCGAGCCCCGCGACCTTCTTGCTGCTGCGGAACCTCATCTGCCCTCCCTCCTTGCGCTGTTCGCGCGCGTGATCCGAACTGGGGTCATCAGCTTGTCGCCCTTCTCTGTGGTTGCCGGTGATCCGCTCCGCACCGTCGCGGGGCACTGGGTCGCAGTGCCCCGCAACCCGATGACGGCCCGTCTCCCCGGCGCATCCGTGCCGTGCCATGCCGGGCCGGCCGGTGAGCTACCGGTGTTATGAGTTAGCGGAAGCGTAAGTTCCATATTGCATCGATCTCTCGCCGATAATGTCACAAGTTGCCATCAATCCCCTGACGGGGGCCTCGGATAGCGGCACGGCTAGCATCCGGATATTTCGGGATCTAGTCTCTTCTGTTAACTCTGGCACCAACAACGCCACAGGTCACGCGCCCGTGAAGCCTTGCCGCCGGATGCCGGTCTCACCGCAGAATCTCCGCCTGTGACCGTCCGCGACACCAAGAACGTAACCGGGCCGCTCGCTGCGTCACCCCCAGTACCCCAGACGCCTCACCTTCGGCCGATGATTACTAAGAGTAACTCTTTAGCAATCTGTAGACAAATAACTACTCTCCGCGCTCGAATTACCGTGAAAAAGGTGATGTGCAGGTCCGGCCGGATGTGCTATGTAACGAATTGCTAGTCGCCGTCCGTTCCGGGCAATGGCCATAAATAACAAATTGGGCATCAATGCATAACGCATTGAAAACGGCGTTGAGACGGCAGGTTGCAGACGAGGCTCATGACACGAGGTGAGATCTTCGTCACTTAGCGGGACGACCGATGGCGGTGCGCCCGTCATCTGAAGATCACCGTGCGGCGGCCGTGCAGCAGGACGCGGTGCTCGGCGTGCCAGCGGACGGCGCGGGCCAGCGCGACCCGCTCGGCGTCACGGCCGATGGCGGCGAGATCCTCGGGGCTGTCGGCGTGGTCGACCCGGGCGACCTCCTGCTCGATGATCGGGCCCTCGTCCAGGTCGGGCGTGACGTAATGGGCGGTCGCGCCGATCAGCTTCACCCCGTGCGCGTGGGCCTGATGGTAGGGACGCGCGCCCTTGAAGCTCGGCAGGAACGAGTGGTGGATGTTGATGACGCGGCCCGCCAGCTTGGCGCACAGCTCGGGCGACAGGATGCGCATGTACCGGGCCAGCACCACCAAATCAATGCTCAGCTCGCTGACCAGGTCGAGCAGGCGGCTCTCAGAGCGCTGCGCGGCCAGCGGGTCGGCCGGGGCGCCGGCCGGCACGCACTCGAACGGCACGCCGTGCGCCGCCGCCAGCGGCGCCAGGTCGGGATGATTGCCGACCACGAGCGGGACGTCGATGCGGAGCGACTCGGCCGCGCGCCGGTACAGCAGGTCGTTCAGGCAGTGCCCGGCCTTGGACACCATGATCAGCACGCGCGGCCGGACGGCGGTGTCGTGCAGTTCCCACTCCATGCCGAACTCGGCCGCCACCGAGGCGAAGCCGCCGTGCAGGGAGTCGTAGGTCACGGGCACGCCGGGCCCCTCCTCGGCTGGCCCCTCCTCGGCTGGCCCCTCCTCGGCTGGCACCGTCTCGACGTGCACGCGCATGAAGAAGCGTCCCGCGGTCCGGTCTCCGAACTGCTGGCTGTCGAGCACGTTGCAGCCCGCCTCGTGCAGGTAGGCCGCGACCGCGTGGACGATCCCGGTCCGGTCCGGGCAGGACAGGGTGAGGACGTACTGAGAGGCCATTACGCCCCCACCGCGTGCACGCCGCCGTCCACGTGGATGATCTCGCCGGTGGTGGCGGGGAACCAGTCGGACAGCAGCGCCACGCAGGCCCGGGCGGTCGCCTCAGGATCGGCGATGTTCCAGCCGAGCGGCGCGCGGGCATCCCACACGTCCTCGAACCGGTCGAAGCCCGGGATGGACTTCGCGGCCATGGTACGCAGCGGGCCGGCCGCCACCAGGTTCACCCGGACGCCCTTCTCCCCCAGGTCCCGGGCCAGGTACCTGGCACAGGACTCGAGCCCGGCCTTGGCCACGCCCATCCAGTCGTAGCCGGGCCAGGCCACGCTCGCGTCGAAGTCCAGGCCGACCACGGAGCCGCCGCCGCTCATCAGCGGCAGCGCCGCCATCGTGAGCGCCTTCAGCGAATACGCCGAGACCTGGATCGCGGTCGCCACGTCAGGCCACTTGGTGTGCACGAAGTTCCCGCCGAGCGCCTCTTCCGGGTTCGCGTACGCGATCGCGTGCAGCACGCCGTCCAGGCCGTCGACGTGCTCCGACACCCGGCTGGCGAGCGAGGCGAGATGCTCGTCGCTGGTCACGTCGAGCTCGAGCACCGGCGGCGGCGAGGGCAGCCGCTTCGCGATCCGCTCCACCAGGCTGAGCCGCCCGAAGCCGGTCAGCACCACGGTGGCGCCCTCCTGCTGCGCGACCCGCGCGACGTGAAACGCGATCGAGGCGTCCGTGATGACCCCGGTAACCAGGATCCGCTTGCCCGCCAGGATTCCCATCCGAGCCTCACTCCCTGCTGGTTGTCAGTGACCCATGCCGAGGCCGCCGTCGACCGGGATGACGGCGCCGGTGATGTAGGCCGAGTCGGGGCCGGCCAGGAACGCGACCGTCGCGGCGACCTCGGCCGGGACGGCGTACCGGCCGAGCGGAACCGCGCTCAGGATCGCGGCTTTTCTCTCCTCGGACAGGCTCGCCGTCATGTCGCTGTCCACGAAGCCGGGCGCGACCACGTTGGAGGTGATGCCGCGCGACCCGAGCTCGCGGGCCAGCGACCTGGCCAGGCCGACCAGGCCGGCCTTGGACGAGGCGTAGTTGGCCTGCCCGGCCGACCCGTAGAGACCGACGACGGAGGAGATGAAGATGAGGCGCCCGCGGCGCATCCGCATCATGCCGCGCACCGCCCGTTTGGCCACCCGGTAGGCGCCGGCCAGGTTGGTGTCGAGCACCTCGGCGAACGCGTCCTCGCTCATCAGCGCGAGCAGGGTGTCACGGGTCACGCCCGCGTTGGCGACCAGTACCTCGACCGGTCCCTGATCCGCCTCCACCGCGGTGAAGGCGGCGTCCACCGAGGCCGGGTCGCGCACATCGCAGCGGACTACCGCCAGCCCGTCCACCGGATCGCCGGCGCGCGAGGTCACCGTGACGCTGTCGCCGTCGGCCGTGAGCCGTCGCGCGATGGCCAGCCCGATCCCGCGGTTTCCGCCGGTCACAAGCACGGAACGCCCCACACTCGCCTCCAAGGTGCCGCCGGGACGGGTGTCGACCGCCCGGGCCAGCACCTTACCGCAGCAGCTCGGAGACGGTGGGGATAGACTCACGCCGCGTGAACGATGGTCAGTCCAAGATCGATCCGCAATTCGCCGCGCTGCCGTTGCGGAACCTGGCCGACGCGGCCCTCGCGCAAGCCAGCCGCCTCGGCGCCCAGCACGCCGACTTCCGCGCCGAACGCATCCGGGGCCAGCAGATCGGCCTGTCCGACGCGAACCCGCAGACCGAGTTCGACGCCGACGACTCAGGCCTCGCGGTCCGGGTAATCGTGGACGGGACCTGGGGTTTCGCCGCGGCGGTGGACCTCACCGCGGACGCCGCCGCCGAGGCGGCCCGGCAGGCGGTCGAGGTCGCCCGGGTCGCCGCCGCGATGAACACCGAGCCGATCGAGCTGGCCCCCGAGCCCGCCTACGGCGACGTGACCTGGGTGTCCGCCTACGACATCGACCCGTTCACGGTCAGCGTGGCGGACAAGGTGGCGCTGCTGGCGCAGTGGAGCCGCGGCCTGCTCGCGCAGCCGGCCGTCAGCCACGTGGACGCCTCGCTGCAGCAGGTCATGGAGTGCAAGTTCTATTCCGACGGCGTCACCACCGCGACCCAGCAGCGGGTCCGGCTGCACCCTCAGCTGACCGCGGTCGCGGTATCGGACGACGGCCGGTTCGACACCATGCGCACGCTGGCCCCGCCGGTCGGCCGGGGCTATGAGTTCCTCACCGGGACCGGCTGGGACTTCCCGGCCGAACTGGCCGAGCTGCCCGAGCTGCTCGCCGCCAAGCTGCGGGCCCCCTCGGTCGAGGCAGGCCCCTACGACCTGGTCATCGACCCGTCCAACCTCTGGCTCACGATCCACGAGTCGATCGGTCACGCCACCGAGCTTGACCGGGCGCTGGGCTACGAGGCGGCCTACGCCGGCACCTCGTTCGCCACCTTGGACAAGCTCGGCAGCCTGAAGTACGGCTCGCCCGTCATGCACGTCACCGGCGACCGCACCGCCGAGCACGGCCTGGCCACCATCGGCTTCGACGACGAGGGCGTGGCCGGGCAGTCCTGGGATCTCATCCGCGACGG
Organism: Streptosporangiaceae bacterium; assembly: GCA_050011155.1. Taxonomy (GTDB): domain Bacteria; phylum Actinomycetota; class Actinomycetes; order Streptosporangiales; family Streptosporangiaceae; genus Palsa-504. The sequence goes on along the minus strand of JBEKJP010000025.1, from coordinate 10,510 downwards.
CGTGCTGGCGGGCTACCAGCTGGACCGGCGGATGGCACTGCTGAAGGGGTTCGGCCGGTCCAACGGCTGCGCGTTCTCCGACGGTCCCGGGCACATGCCGCTGCAGCGCATGGCCAACGTCTCGCTGCAGCCCGCGGCGGGCGGCCCGTCCACCGCCGACCTCATCGCCGGGGTCGAGAACGGCATCTACATCCTGGGCGACAAGAGCTGGTCGATCGACATGCAGCGGTACAACTTCCAGTTCACCGGCCAGCGTTTCTTCCGGATCAGGAACGGGCGGCTCGACGGTCAGCTGCGCGACGTCGCCTACCAGGCCACCACCACCGACTTCTGGGGTTCGATGGAGGCCGTCGGCGGGCCGCAGACCTACGTGCTCGGCGGCGCCTTCAACTGCGGCAAGGGCCAGCCCGGCCAGGTCGCTCCGGTCAGCCACGGCTGCCCGGCGGCCCTGATGCGCGGGGTGCGGATACTCAACACGGCCGAGGAAGGTGCATCATGAGCGGCGAGCTGACTCCGCAGGAGGCCGTCGAGCGGGCCCTGGCCGCGGGCCGGTCCGGCGAATGCGTGGCGATCGCCGAGGAGACTTCCACCGCCAACCTGCGCTGGGCGGGCAACACCCTCACCACCAACGGCGTATCACGCTCCCGCCAGCTCACCGTCGTCGCCATCGACCGGCGCGCTGACGGCGCCGCGGTCGGCGTGGTGTCCCGGGCCGGCGTCGGGGCTGACCAGATCGAAGACGTGGTCGCCGAAGCGGAGCACGCGGCCGCCGAGAGTTCTGTCGCCGAGGATACGGGTGAGCTGGCGGGGCCGGGAGAACCCACCCCGTTCGGGAAAATTGATGGCGGTGAACCCGGCTGGGACGCGCAGCCGGGACATACCGAGATCGCGGTACTGCGCGACTTCGCGGCCGCGCTCGGGCAGGTGCTGCGCGTCGCCGAGGCGGCGGGCCGCAAGCTCTACGGATTCGCCGAGCACCAGCTGGAGAGCACCTTCCTCGGCACCACGGCCGGGCTGCGGCTGCGGCACGACCAGCCGACCGGGCGGGTGGAGCTCAACGCCAAGTCCGCCGACCTGGCCCGTTCGGCCTGGACCGGGGTGGCCACCCGCGATTTCACCGACGTGGACATCGCCGCCCTGGACGCCGGGCTGGCCGGGCGGCTTGACTGGGCCAAGCGCTCCGTGGCGCTGCCCGCCGGGCGGTACGAGACGCTGCTCCCCCCGACCGCGGTATCCGACCTGCTGACGTACATGTACTGGTCGGCCGGGGCCAAGGACGCGGCCGACGGCCGGACGGTGTTCAGCAAGGCCGGCGGCGGTACCCGGGTCGGCGAGCGGCTGTCGGACCAGCCCGTGACGCTGTCCAGCGACCCGCGGGCGGCGGGCCTGGGCTGCGCGCCGTTCGTGGTCGCGCACGCGTCCGGAGCCGACTCCTCGGTGTTCGACAACGGGCTGCCGCTCGGTCGCACCGACTGGGTCCGGGACGGCTCGCTTTCGGCTCTGGTCTCCTCCCGCCACTCGGCCGCCGTGGCCGGGGTACCGGTCACCCCCGCGATCGACAACCTGACCTTCGCCACGTCCGCCCCCGAGCCGCCGTCGCTGGAGCAGATGATCGCGTCCACCCGGTACGGGCTGCTGCTCACCTGCCTGTGGTACATCCGGGAGGTGGACCCGCAGACCCTGCTGCTGACCGGGCTCACCCGGGACGGCGTCTACCTGGTCGAGAACGGCGAGGTCACCGGCGCGGTGAACAACTTCAGGTTCAACGAGTCGCCGGTCGCCATGCTGGGGCGGCTGCTCGAGGTGGGCGCCACCGAGCCGACGCTGCCGCGCGAGTGGGGTGACTACTTCACCCGGGCCGCGATGCCGCCGGTGCGGATCGAGGCCTTCAACATGTCCTCGGTGAGCCAGGCCAGCTGATTCCGAGGCCGGCCGGGGCGGGGTGCCGTCCGCCCGGCCCGGCCGGCAGGCAATTTGGCAGGCAGGCATACCGTGGAAGTGTGAGGATGAGCCACTCCAGCCGGCAGGTACCGGTGCACATGGTGACGCAGGCACGCCGGTCACTGTCGGACGACATCTCCTACCGGCAGCGCCGCTACCTGCTGATGATGGGCATCCGCGCGATCTGCTTCGTCATAGCCGTCTGCCTGTACGTCAACCACTTCGGCTGGCTGGCCGCGATACCGGCGATCGGGGCCATCTTCATTCCGTATTTCGCTGTCGTGTTCGCCAACGGCGGCCGGGAGCCGGACAACACCCGCGGCTTCATGGAGTACCGGCCGAACCTGCCCGCCACCCGTGACTCTGCCACCCCTCCGCAAGCAAACGGGGGAAACGGCAGCCGGCCCCTCGGGCCCGGTTCCGAGGATAACTAATCAGGACCCGGATTGGGCCTGTTCAGGCTCGTCCCGAGATCTGGTTGTAATTGGGTCTTGACACACTGGGGGGTGTTTCCGTGTACGATTCATATCGATGCTCTGGTCCCCCGTCGGAGCATCACTGCCGGCGTTCCGGGCCCCCGTCGGAACGCCGATGAACGCGACGCCGGGTGGTTTGCCCCCGTAGCCACCCGGCGTCGCCCTATGCTCGCCGGTCTTCGACCGGCTTCGGCGGGGGCTCGCAGTGTCTATCCGGGGGGACGACCCCCCGGACCCCCCGAGCGGCGCTCTCGCCGTGGGGGATCTCGCCGTTGGCCTTCTTCTGTTCCCACGGCCCCGGGGTGTTCCTTGGGTGTTCTTCGGGGTGTTTTTTGGGGTGTTTTTTGGGCTTCTTGGCTTCTGGGGTTTGGGCGGGGTTTGGGCGGGGTTCATCTTTTGGGTGGCGGGGGTGCTCGCCGGTCTGGGGGGTGAGCGCGGAGAGTGATCTTGGGGTGCACGGCGGGTACCAGGGATGATCTGGGGGCTGGGGGGCTTTTACGGGGGGATCAAGATCCACTTGGGGGTGGGGGGAGGATCTTGCGGGGGCCCGAGGACGACTCTTGGTCGCCGCGGAGGGCGGTGAGGGCGGGGCGGGATCGGCGGGGCGGCCGGGGGCTGGCGGCGGGCAGGCCTGGAGTCGTCGCTGAGGGCTTCCACGGTGCCGTGGAAGCCGGGGCTAGGCCCGTTGGGCTGGCCCCGTCTGCGGGGCTCGGAGGAGCGGGGCCGGGGATGCGCCGTAACTGCGATATAGGTTCCGGGGGGTGACTCTTCGGGGTTTTGGGGATGGGACGGGTGGCAATCCGTAAGGTTTCTTGTCTGAAGACGGCCGTACCGGTTGTGTTGCGAGTCGGGGATTGTTGGTCACTTTTCGTTATAGAGGCGAGCAAAACTCGTAAACGATCAGCAGCCGCTTACTAGTCAATACCGCCGAATGCCGCAACATTGCATACAATGTTGCGAAGGCTATTCGGTCTTGCGGAACTCGGCTATGGCAATGCCTAGCATTGCTAGGCCCATGACGGCCACGATGCCCAATGCCAGGCCCGTCGGGACGAGCCAGCCGTCCCAGGTGACACCGGGGCTGAGCGCGTTCAGCGCTGCCTGGCCGACGGTCAGGTGGCCGAACACCGCGTGCCGCATCGGGTCGACGATATAGGTGAGCGGATCAATCCTGGTCAGCACCGTCAGCCAGGCCGGGAGGCCGTTCAGCGGGTACAGCGCGCCGGACAGGAAGAACAGCGGCAGCACGAACAGCTGGGTGAGCGCCATGAACGCCTGGATCTGCTTGATCCGGGCCGCCATCATGACGCCGAACGCGGTCAGCGTGAACGACAGCAGCAGCAGCTCCCCGACCAGGGTGAGCAGCAGCAACGGGTCGTACGGCACGTGCGCCACGCCCGCGAGGGCCAGGAAGATGATGCCCTGGAAGGTGGCCACGGTGGCACCGCCCAGGCATTTGCCGATCACGATCGCCCACCGCCGGACCGGCGCGACCAGCATCTCGCGCAGGAAACCGAACTCCCGGTCCCAGACGATCGAGGCGGCCGAGAAGATCGACGTGAACAGCACCGACATCGCCAGCACGCCGGGATAGATGAACGTCTGGAAGTGCACGCCCGACGGCAGGCCCCGGCCGGCCAGCCGGGAAAGGCCCGTGCCCAGGATGAACAGGAACAGCACCGGCTGCACCAGCGAGGTGACCGCCCGCAGCCGGTCGCTGCGGAACCTGATCAGCTCGCGGCGCCAGACGATGCTGACCGCCCGCAGATCGGCGCGCATACTGTGCTCGGGCACGGCGACCCGGATGAGGGCGGTGAGGTCATCTTCCGCGTTGCCTGGGACCCGCTCGGCCGCCGCCATGTCTTTCGTGGCCATCGCTACCTCCTGCCGAAGCGCGTGGCGATCCGGCGGTTGCGGTCGCCGATCGAGGCTTCCGCGTCCCGGATCGTCTTGCCGGTGTAGGACATGAACACGTCATCCAGGGAGGGCCGGGACACGCTCACCGACTTGATCGCGACCGGCAGGCGCGCGAACAGCTGCGGCACGAAGTGCTCCCCCGACTCCACCGAGAACGTCACCAGGCCCTCGTGCACGCCCGCCTCCAGACCGAAAAGCCCGGCCAGCGCGCTGATCGCGGCCGCGTCGTCGGCGGTGCTGATCTGGACGCGGTCCTTGCCGATCGAGGCCTTCAGCGCCTCGGGCGTGTCGATGGCGACGATGTTCCCGTGGTCGATGATCGCGATCCGGTCGCAGTTCTCGGCCTCGTCCATGTAGTGCGTGGTGAGGAAGATCGTGATGTCCTCGCGCTGCTTCAGCTCGTTGATGTAGGCCCAGATGGACACCCGGGTCTGCGGGTCGAGCCCGACCGTCGGCTCGTCGAGGAACAGCACCCGCGGCGCGTGCAGCAGGCCCCGGGCGATCTCGAGCCTGCGCTGCATGCCGCCGGAGTAGGTGGACACCACGCTGTCCCGCCGGTCCCACAGGCCCACCATTTCCAGAACCTGTCGGAGCCGGGCGGCGTACGCCGCCTTGGGCACGCCGTACAGGTCGGCGTGGAAACGCAGGTTCTGCTCCCCGGTCAGGTAGCTGTCCAGAGTGGTGTCCTGGAACACCAGGCCGATGTTGCGGCGCACGGTGTCGCGTTCGGTGACCACATCATGACCTGCCACCCTGGCGGTACCCGAGGTCGGGCCCGCCAGGGTGCACAGGATCTTGATGGTGGTGGACTTACCCGCCCCGTTCGGGCCGAGGAAGCCGAAGGTCTCTCCGGCCGCCACCTCGAAGTCGATGCCGCGCACCGCCTCGATGTCACCGTACCGCTTGGTCAGCGCGCTGACCGAGATAGCCGAAGTCACCCTGGCGTGTCCTGTTCCGTGTCCTCGCTGTCAGTCGCGAGGATACGGTACAGGGCCTTGCGGGTGTCGGCCAGGATCTTGCCGGCCTGCTGGATCTGAGCCGGCGTGCCGGCCTGGGCCACCTGCACGGTGGCCATGGCCACGTTACGGGCCAGGTTGTGCAGCTGGACCTCGGCATTGTCGACGCTGCCGGTCACGGCGGCCCAGGACGCCCGCAGCTCGTCGGCGTGCGCGGTGACGTACGCCCGGCCGTCGTCGGTCAGCGTGTAGTTCCGCTTGCGGTCTTCGCCGGCCGCCGGGCTTATCAGGCCCTCGTCCTCGAGCTGCTGCAGAGCCGGGTAGACCGAACCGGCGCTCGGCCGCCACACCCCCTGGGTGCGCTCGGCGATCTCCTGGATGATCTGGTAGCCATTCCACGACTGGCCCTCGGCCAGCAGGTCGAGGATCGCGGCGCGGACGTCACCGCGCCGGACCCGCGGCCCGCGTCCGCCGAACCTCGGCGGCCCGAACGGCCCGCCGCGCCCGCCGAACTCGAACGGCCCGCCCGGGCCTCCAGGGCCTCCAGGGCCTCCGGCCCACGGCGCGCCGCCGCGCACCCGGGCGCGGCCTCGGTGTCCGCCGCCACGGCGGTCTCGGGGATCACGTGGACCCCATTCTTCGCTATGCATTGTGATACTCCTTAAAGGTGTCTAGATCGCTTGTCGATCCTTGTTGATAGCTCAACGATATATCGATAACGATCGTCTGGCAAGGCTGAAGTTCAAGATCTTTTGAACGAACGGGGCGGGCTGATGTGGCTCCCGCCCGCGTCGCGCTCCGGGCTTCGGTCCTCAAGCCAGCGCTCCCGTACCACAAGCCCGTCCCTTCACCAGCTCTGACCTGGGAGCGGGGGTGGCGCGTTCGTCGGGAGCTTGGGCGGCGCGGGCTCTATGCAGCCTACGGCTTCTTGCTGTTATCAATGAATGGGGACTCGGTGGCATGCCGGGTCCGTTCGTGGGCGCGGGGGCAGCCCAGCCAGCGCGACTCCCGGGCATCGCGGTGCCCGGGGAGTCACGTGATGCGCCGTTCCTGGCCGCGCAACGGGGTGGATCGGGGTTACGGGGTGGATCTGGTACCCCCCAGGGTCCCGGGTCGGACCGGTAACCCGGATCAACCCCGTTAACTTCCAACTGGCCTGGCAAGTTTGCGCCTCATGTGGCGGGTGGTGCTGTCGCGGCTGCTGCGGGCTTCGCGGGGACCGCACCGATGGCACACCCCGCCCGTCCGGCACGCCGCGATTCTGTAATAGCCCGCAGAGGCGGGACAGCTTCACATCGTCCCGGTTGCGGAGGCGCCGCTGGCTGGGCCTTCGGCTGCGGGTGGGGCTGCGGGGGCCATTGCGCCGGATGAGACACGCCTAGGAACCGTCAGGGCGGTGACGAGTCACCATGGGGACCGTACGGGTGGCCAGCGGATGTTACGGGAGGATGGGGAGGGTGTACTCGCGGCGGATGCTGGTGCCGAGGCGGGAGATGTCGGCGCCGTAGACGTGCATCGAGATGGCCACGGTGTCACCGGTGTTGCGGACGCGGTGGATGTCGCCGGGCGGCGCGAAGGCGCTCACGGAACCGGGCGGGTTCACGTTGCGGGCGGTGAGCCTGAGCGCCTGTCCCCCGTCGGCTGGCGCGAAGATCTCCTCGTGCTCGCGGCCCTGCAGGACGGCGGTGACGCACCAGGCCACGTGGTCGTGGATCGGCGTCTGCTGTCCGGGCAGCCAGACCATGGCCGAGATCGAGAACCTGCCGTCGGGTTCGGCGTGGAGCAGGTGGCTCTGGTACCCCGAGGGGTCGCCGTGCCGCGGCGACGCGGGCAGGATCGCGGCCGGGCCGGGCAGGACCGCTCGCAGCGCGTCCGCGACCGCGTCCGCGGTTTCCGCCCAGCCGAGGCCACGGCGGACCGCGGCGCGGATCGGGTGGACCAGGCTGTCCGGGCACGTCGCGGCGACGGCAGCCGGGTGGGCTTCGCGATGAACGGTGCTGGTCAGCGGCATGGTTCTCAGGCTAGCGAGCATCCGCTCATCGACACTAATGCCAATTGACGTCCCTATACATAGACAGGGTTGATCAGTCCGCGACGGCGGAGTAGGCGATGACGCCGCGCCGCATGGCGTCGATGGCGGCCCGGGCCGTGGCGGCCAGTTCGTCCGCTCCGGTGGCGCCGTCAGCGTCGTCTTCGCCCGTCGAGGCAGCGGCCAGGGCAGCCGCGGCGATCTGGTCCAGCAGGTCGATGAGCTGCTTGACCGAGCGGACGAAGTCGCCGGGGGTGAGATCGGGCGCCTCGGCCAGGACCTTCTCCAGCCGGGCGCCGCGCGCCCAGCGGTAGGCGGCCCAGGCGAAGCCGAGGTCGGGCTCGCGCAGGAACGACAGCTGGTTGTCCTTCTCCAGCTGGTCCAGCTCGCCCCAGGTGCGCACGGTGGCGGTCAGGGTCTCGGGGACCCGGCCATTGGGCAGCCGGGGCGGCTGGACGTCATCGGCCTGGCGCGACTCGAAGGACAGGGCCGAGACGCAGGCGGCGAGCTCGGCCGCGGACAGGCCGTTCCACAGGCCGCGGCGCAGGCACTCGGCGGCCAGCAGGTCCAGCTCGGAGTACAGGCGCCCCAGTTGCCGCCCGTCCGGCGTGACGGTGTCCCCGGACAGGTAGCCGAGGCTTTCCAGCACCCGGCACACCCGGTCGAAGGTGCGGGCGATCACGTGGGACCGGCCGGCGACCCGGCGCTCGATCGCCTCGGTCTCGCGCGCGAGCCGGAAGTAACGTTCGGCGTACCTGGCGTGGTTCTCGCGATCCGGGCAGGCGTGGCACGGGTGACGGCGCAGCCGCCGCCGCAGGTCCGTGATCTCCCCGGCCGCCTCGGGGGCGGTCTGCTCCCAGTCCGCCGCGCGGACCGGCCGCCGGGCGCTCCGGTCCGTGTCATGGCTGGCCAGGCGGTTCCGCATGGTAGCGGCGAGATCCTTGCGGTGCTGGGGGGAACGCGGGCTGAACGAGCCCGGAATCCGGATCTTGTCGATCACCTCGGCCGGCACCGGGAAGTCCGCCACGGCCAGCCGCTTGACCTGCCGGGCCTCGGTGAGCACGAGCGGCCCGGGCCCGGTGAACTCGGGCGGCCCGAAGCCGGGGCCGCCGTCGCCGCCGGCGCCGCGCCCGTTAGCGCCGCGCCCGTTAGCGCCGCGCCCATTTCCAGGCGCGCTGTCACCGCCTCGGGCGGGCCGCAGGCCCGGCTGCAGGACCACGGCGAGCCCGGCCCGCCGTCCGCCCGGGACGCGGATGATGTCGCCCGGCCGTAGCTGCGAGAGCGAACGCGCCGCTTCCGCCCGCCGCGAGCTGGCACGGAACCGGGACGCGTCGCCCTCTCGTTCGGTCAATGATCTTCTCATCTGCGCATACTCGGCGAAATCGCCCTGATCGCAGGTCATCTCGGCGGCTAGGTCCGCCATGGCCTGCCGGTTCTTGCGGACCTGCCGGGTCAGGCCGACGACGCCCCGGTCGGCCTGGAACTGCGCGAACGAGGACTCGAGCAGGGCGGCGGCGCGGGCCCGGCCGGCCCAGCCGGTCAGGTTGACCGCCATGTTGTACGAGGGGCGGAAGCTCGAGTTGAGTGGGTAGGTACGGGTGCTGGCCAGGCCGGCCACGGCGCCCGGGTCCATGCCCGGCTGCCACAGCACGACCGCGTGTCCCTCGACGTCGATGCCGCGACGCCCCGCCCGTCCGGTGAGCTGGGTGTACTCCCCCGCGGTGAGGTTGGCGTGGGTCTCGCCGTTCCACTTGTCCAGCTTCTCGATGACCACGGTCCTGGCCGGCATGTTGATGCCGAGGGCGAGGGTCTCGGTCGCGAACACCGCCCGGACCAGGCCGGCCGCGAACAGCTCCTCGACGACCTCCTTGAACGCGGGCAGCATCCCGGCGTGGTGCGCGGCGATGCCGCGCCGCAGGCCGGCCAGCCACTCGCCGTAGCCGAGGACGGTCAGGTCCTCGGGCGGGATGTCGGCAGTGCGTCGCTCGGCGACCTGCTGGATCGTCTCGGCCTCTTCGGGCGTGGTCAGCCGCAGCCCGGCGATCAGGCACTGCTCGACGGCCGCGTTGCAGCCGGCCCGGCTGAAGATGAACGTGATCGCGGGCAGCAGGCCGCCGGAGTCGAGCCGTGAGATCACGTCGGGCCGGTAGGCCGGCGGGAACCGGCGCGGCCGCCGGTTGCCCCGGCCAGGCCGGGGCGGGGCTTTGCGCTCGATCCAGGTGTCCCGCTGTGCCACCCGGAGCAGCTCGGGGTTGACCCGGGTGTGCTCATCGTCGGTGAACAGGTCGTACAGCCGGTGCCCGGCCAGCACGTGCTGCCACAGCGGGACCGGCCGCTGCTCGTCCACGATGACCGCCGTACCGCCCCGGACCTGGTCCAGCCATTCGCCGAACTCCTCGGCGTTGCTCACCGTCGCGGACAACGCGACCACCCGCACCGACTCGGGCAGGTGGATGATCACCTCTTCCCAGACCGCGCCGCGGGACCTGTCCGCCAGGTAATGCACCTCGTCGAGCACGACGTAACCGAGGCCGGACAGGGTGGCTGACCCGGTGTACAGCATGTTGCGCAGCACCTCGGTGGTCATCACGACCACCGGGGCGTCGCCGTTGATGCTGTTGTCGCCGGTGAGCAGGCCTACCGTGCGGCTGTCGTAGCGCCGGACCAGGTCGGCGTACTTCTGGTTGGACAGCGCCTTGATCGGCGTGGTGTAGAAGCACTTGCGGCCCTGGGCCAGCGCCAGGTGCACGGCGTACTCGCCGATCACCGTCTTGCCCGATCCGGTGGGCGCCGCCACCAGCACGCCGTGGCCCGCGCCGAGCGCGCGGCAGGCCTCGACCTGGAAACGGTCGAAGTCGAACTCGTAGAGCGCGCGGAAGTCGGAGAGTTCCGGGGCAGCCTGCCGGTCGCGGAACGCGGCGTACCGGTCCGCCGGGGTTGTCATGGATTCCAGACTAGAGTCCCCCGCCAGGTAGCTGGGGCGCAGGTGCTAGTTGAGGCGGCTGTCGGGACGGTCGTCGTCCAAGCCGTTCAGGTCGATTGGGGAGAGCTCGTCGTCGGCCAGGCCCGCGTACGGGTCCGGGTGCAGGCGGGCCCGGCGGCGGTCGTTGGACCACACGATGAGCTCGGCCACCTCGACCAGCGCCACGCACGCGCCGCCCAGGATCAGCATCGTGATCGGGTCCGGGCTC